>NZ_JBHFPF020000007.1:0-192686 GCF_043355895.2 Roseovarius maritimus | reverse complement strand
AGATCAACAAGGGCTTCGAGATGATGCATGCAGGCGAGAGCATCCGCAGCGTTGTGGTTTACTGATCTGCTGAAAACTTTGCATAAAATGCAAAGAGCGGCCTGATCAGGCCGCTCTTTTGCGTTTCACCGATGCGGCACCGCACAGCCCTTCTGCGCGGCAAATCCCTTGTGCCGAGCGCTGAAAGGCATAGTTTCCCGCCAAAGCATCATCTGACAAGGAGCCGCTAGATGGCCGACGAGACCTACACCCCGCCCAAGGTTTGGACATGGGACACCGAGAGCGGTGGCAAATTCGCCTCGACGAACCGTCCCATCGCAGGTGCGACCCATGACAAGGAGCTGCCGGTGGGCAAGCACCCTTTCCAGCTTTACTCGCTGGCCACGCCCAATGGGGTCAAGGTCACGGTGATGTTCGAGGAACTGCTCGAGGCCGGACATGATGCGCAATACGACGCCTGGCTGATCGATATCGGCGAGGGCGACCAGTTCGGCAGTGGCTTCGTGGACATCAACCCAAACTCCAAGATCCCCGCGCTGCTCGACCGCTCGCGCGAGACGCCGGTGCGCGTTTTCGAATCGGGTTCGATCCTGTTGCACCTGGCCGAGAAATACGGCGCCTTTCTGCCTGCATCCGGCGCGCAGCGCACCGAGGTACTGAACTGGCTCTTCTGGCAGATGGGCAGCGCGCCCTATCTGGGCGGCGGCTTTGGCCATTTCTACGTCTATGCGCCCGAGAAATATGAATACCCGATCAACCGCTTCGCGATGGAGACCAAGCGGCAGCTGGACGTGCTGAACCGGCAACTGGCCCACCGCGAGCATATCGCGGGCGACACCTACAGCATCGCCGACATGGCGATCTGGCCGTGGTATGGCCAACTCGCACTTGGGCGCACCTACGGCGATGCGGCGACGTTCCTGGATGTCGAAAGCTATGAGCATGTCCAGCGCTGGGCCAAGTCGATCGACGCGCGCGCCGCGGTTCAGCGGGGCCGCAAGGTCAACCGTAATTTCGGCGAGCCCGAGATGCAGCTGCACGAGCGCCACGATGCCAGCGATTTCGACACGCAGACGCAGGACAAGATCGGCCCCAGGGAATGAGGCTCAGCCGTCGGCGCGGGTCAGAGTGACGCCCGCGCCGCGCTTGCGCACCGGCACGTCCGCGCGCAGCTTCCAGTTATACTTGGTATCGGTCTGCACATGATCCCAATGCAGGATCCCGCCGGTGCGCCACGGGTCCAGCACGATGCCGGTCTGCCAATCGGCGCCGCGCGCATAGACGACGGCTGTGGAATGCTCCAGCAGGAAGGGATTATCGGCATTAGCGACCAGCCGGTTGAACTGAAGCGTGGCAAAGCGCGCATGGGTCAAGCGGGTCTGCATGTCGCGCGCCCAATGGTAGCAGAGGCCGCGCTCTTTCAGGCCGATATTCACCTTGGCATTATGCACGAGCGGCGGATCGACGATCTCGTATTCGCGCGCCAGATCGGACGACGTGCTATAGGCGAGACGCGCGGCACGCGCCGCCTCGGCAGGGTCCACATTCGGCCCCAGCGCCAGCAGCGCCTCCGTCAACCCCTCGGCGCCGCTTTGCGTGCCGACCCGCGCGGCGGGTGTGCTGCACGCGGCCAGCAGTCCGGCCGCGCCCAGCCCTGTGATCATTGCCCGTCTCGTTGTCATCATCGCCTCGCCTTGACGTCTCGCGGTAAAACTAACCGCGCGCCGCTGGCATTTCCAGCCCCGCTCTGCTTTGCCAGCGAGGGCCGATGCTACGGCATTTGACCTAGTGCTTTTCGCCGGTAACTGTGTCACGCTGCGGCGCAGCACTTGATTGTGGAGGCGGCGATGACCGGCACGGTAATTACGGTGGCCCAGCAAAAGGGCGGCAGCGGCAAGACCACCCTGACGGCCAATCTGGCCGTCGATCTGGCGGCGCGCGGCCACAAGGTCGCGCTGATTGACACGGATCCGCAAGGCAGCCTCGGGCGATGGTTCATGGCGCGCCGCGAGCTGATGGACGATCCGGGGATGGAGTTTTCCACCTCCTCGGCCTGGGGCGTGGATTACGAGGCGGGCAAGCTGGCGGATGCCTATGATTTCGTTCTGGTCGATACGCCGCCCAAGGCCGATAGCGATCTGCGCCCCGCGCTGCGCAAGGCGGCGCTGGTACTGGTCCCGGTCGCGACCAGCCACGTTGATCTTTGGGCCACCGAAAGCGTGCTGGACCTTGCGCGCCGGGCGGGCACCTCTGCGATGCTGGTGCTGAACAGGACGCGGGCAGGCACCCGGCTGGGCGCCGAGATCGCCGAAGAGGCGGCCAAGGTCGATGCCGATCTGGCGCAGGGCACCTTGGCCAACCGCATCGTCTATGCTGAGACGCTGGGCCGCGGCCAAGGCGTGCAGGACGCGGCGCCCAAGGGGCCGGCAGCGCGCGAAGTCGCCGCCCTCGCCCAGGAAATCCTGGCCACCCTGCGGGGATAGCCGGAAAGGCCTGCCAGAATGGGGGCAACACGCCTTTCCCCATGGGTGCCAATAGGGCATGAAGGGCGCAAAGGAGTTTCCCTATGCCTGAAAGCACCCCTCTTCTGGCCGTCCTCATCGACGCTGACAACACGTCACCCCGCTGGACCAAGGCGATTTTTGACGAGATCGCCGGTATAGGCGAGGCCTCTGTGCGCCGCTGCTATGGCGATTTCTCGTCCCAGCAGATGACAGGCTGGAACAAGGTGCAGGCCGAGTTCGGCCTTGTGCCGCACCACCAGCCCGCCAATACGGTGGGCAAGAACGCGAGCGATATCGCGCTGGTCATCGACGCGATGGACCTGATGCATTCGGGCCGCTTCGACGGCTTTGTCCTCGTCTCGTCCGACAGCGATTTCACCCGGCTGGCATCCCGCATTCGCGAGCAGGGGCTGGATGTCTTCGGCATCGGCGCCAAAAAGACGCCCGAAGCGTTTCGCCAGGCGTGCAAGCGGTTCATCTATCTGGAAAATCTCGGCGGTGCGCCTGATGATGCACCCAGCAAACCGACCGGGCAGAATATCAACGAAGCGCGCGATCTTCTGTTCAAGGCGATGGACAGCATCGATCAGGACAGCGACTGGTATGCGCTGGGCCGCCTTGGCCAGCAGATCACGACCGCAAACCCCGATTTCGATACGCGCAGCTACGGCCACAAGAAGCTGAGCGATCTCATCGCGGCGATGAAGGTGCTGGAGACGCGCCGCGAAGGCAATCAGCTGATGGTGCGCCGCCGGGATTGAGGCGGGCGTAATTCTGGACAAGCGGCGCGCCCTGTGACACATCCTGCGCCACCCAAGGAGCGCCGTTCATGACCATCACCCGTTTCGCCCCATCGCCCACCGGCTATATCCATGTCGGCAATCTGCGCACTGCGCTGATGAACTGGCTCATCGCACGCAAGGCGGGCGGCACCTTTATTCTGCGCATCGACGACACCGATCCCGTGCGCTCGAAAGAGGAATATGTCGACGGTCTGAAATACGATCTTGAATGGCTGGGCCTGACCTGGGACCGCATCGAGCGCCAGTCCGAGCGGCTGGACCGCTATCACGAGGCGGCGGATAAGCTGCGAAAGATGGGCCGCTTCTACGAGGCGTTCGAGACCCCGACCGAGCTGGACCTCAAGCGCAAGAAGCAGCTGAACATGGGTCGCCCGCCGGTCTACGATCGTGCGGCGCTCAATCTGGACGATGCCGAAAAGGACCGCCTGCGCGCCGAGCGCGGCCCCGGCGTCTGGCGCTTCAAGCTGAATCAGGAACGGATCGAGTGGGCCGATGGCATCCTCGGCGATATCAGCATCGATGCGGCCTCGGTCAGTGACCCGGTTCTGATCCGCGGCGATGGGCAGGTTCTCTATACGCTGGCCTCGGTCGTGGACGACACCGAGATGGGTGTGACGGACATCGTGCGCGGCTCGGACCATGTCACCAACACCGCGACCCAGATTCAGATCATCGAGGCGCTGGGCGGGCATGTGCCGAATTTCGCGCATCACTCGCTGCTGACCGGCCCGCAGGGCGAATCGCTGTCCAAACGCCTCGGCACGCTCTCCTTGCGCGATCTGCGGGCGGCGGGCATTCAGCCGGCCGCGCTGCTCAGCCTGATGGCGCGTCTGGGCAGCGCCGATCCGGTCGAACTGCGAACGGATATGCAGAGCCTGCTGGACGGGTTCGACATTTCGCGCTTCGGCTCGGCGCCGACGAAATTCGACGTGAACGATCTCTACCCGCTGACGGCGCATTACCTGCAAGGGCTGGACTATGCCTCGGTCAAGGATCGCATCGCCGAGTTGGGTGTGCCGGGTGATATCGCGCCGCTTTTCTGGCAGGTCACGCGCGGCAACATTACCACGCTGGGCGATCTGGATGCCTGGTGGGCCATGTTCCGCGACGGGGCCGAGCCTGTGATCGACGATGAGGATGCCGAGTTCATCGTCACCGCGATGACCCTGCTGCCCGAAGGCCCGCTGGACGAGAGCAGCTGGGGCACTTGGACCACCGCCGTCAAGGAAGAGACCGGGCGCAAGGGCAAGGGCCTCTTCATGCCGCTGCGCAAGGCGTTGACGGGGCAGGCGCATGGGCCGGAAATGGCGCAGGTGCTGCCGCTCTTGCAGGTGATCCGCGCGCGCGGCTAGGCGCGGCGGAGACGCACCGGCAGTTGCGCCAGCGCCTCATCAACCACTTCTGTCTCGGCCTTGCGGAGGCGGCAGGCACGCGGGTAGCGCGGATCGGCGCGGTCATCCAGCACGTCCACATTCCAGCCACCGGTCGTGTCAAAGAAATGCTGCGCGCCTTCGGACCCGAATTCGCGAAGGTAGCCCTGCACCACCACGTCGATGTAACTCAGCAATACGTGATGCCCCTGCGGACCCTCGGCGTCATGCTCGCCCGGCACCGCGTAGACGGCGATCTGCGGCGCATGGGGCAGGGGATGCTCGACCATATGCGCGGCGGGCACGCGGTCATACGCGCCCTCGCGAATATCGAGCGCATGCCAGTCCGCATCGGGCACGGGCGCGATCAGGCCGTGGAGCCAGCATTCCTCGTCCGGCACGACCGACAGGAACGCGACCTCGCGCAGGTTGGTGGGCCGCCAGGCCCGCCGCCAACCCTTCAGCCGCGCCGGGTGCGCGTTCTTGAAACTGTGCGTGTCACGGTTCACGAGGCTGCCATAGCCAAAGAAATAAGCGTGCGAAGGGGCGGTCATAGCGGGCTTTCAGGGTTCATCAGGTGACAGGGGTTGTGCCGCACGGCGCCATTCTGCGCAACATGGCGACGCAATTTCTCTTGCCGCTGCGCGGGCGGTATACTACCGTCCACCCTGATTGGATCGGGAGAACTGGCACCAGCCAGTGCCGAAGGAGCAACCGCCCCGGAAACTCTCAGGCGACAGGACCTTTTCAATCGACAGACTCTGGAGAGATCCGCGTTCGGGGGCACCTCGGACGGGGGGCGCCGAAGGGATAGCGATCTCAGGCAAAAGGACAGAGGGGGCATCGTGGCGCAGCCTGCATAGGGCAAATGCGCCGTTACGATGCCGCAGTTGATTCCAGATCGACCCGGCAGCCATGATGGGAGGGCCGGTATGAGCGATTTGAAGGTGACGGTGCTGAACGCGCTGCATCGCGACTTGGGGGCCAAGATGGTGCCGTTCGCGGGCTACGAGATGCCCGTGCAGTATCCGATGGGCGTGATGAAAGAGCATCTGCATTGCCGCGCCGAGGCGGGCCTTTTCGATGTGAGCCATATGGGACAGGTCATCATCCGCGCGCCCGGTGGCTATGCCGAGGTGGCCGCCGCGATGGAGGCCCTGGTGCCCGTCGACGTGGAGGGGCTGCCCGAGGGGCGTCAACGCTATGCGATGTTCACCAACGCCGTTGGCGGGATCGAAGACGATCTGATGCTGGCGCATCGCGATGACGAATTGTTCGTCGTCGTCAATGCCGCCTGCAAGGACGCCGATATCAAGCGCATGAACGAGGGTATGCCGGGCTGCGACGTGCTGCCCGTGACGGACCGCGCGCTGCTGGCGCTGCAGGGGCCCAAGGCTCAGGCGGTGCTTGAGGGGCTGGCCCCCGGCGCCGCCGACATGCGGTTCATGGACATCGCCGTGCTGCCCTCGGAGTGGGGCGATCTGTGGCTTTCGCGCTCGGGCTATACCGGCGAGGATGGCTACGAGATTTCGGTTCAGGAGGACCGCGCCGAGGCGTTTGCCCGCGCGCTTCTGGAGCATGACGCGGTCGCGCCCATCGGTCTTGGCGCGCGCGACAGTCTGCGGCTGGAGGCGGGGCTGTGCCTCTATGGGCATGACATCGATGCCGGGACTACGCCGGTCGAGGCCAATCTGGGCTGGGCGATCCAGAAGGTGCGCCGTATGGGCGGCGAGCGCGCCGGCGGCTTTCCCGGCGCGGACGTGATTCTGCCGCAAATGGCCTCGGGAGCCGAGCGGCGGCGCGTGGGTCTGCGCCCCGAAGGCCGCGCGCCGATGCGCGAGGGCACCGTGCTCTTTGCCGACGAGGCGAGCGACAGCGCCATCGGCACCGTCACCTCGGGCGCGTTCGGGCCGACCATAGAGGGTCCGATGTCGATGGGCTATGTGCCCCGCGATCTGGCGACGCCGGGCACGACCGTTTATGGTGAGGTTCGGGGCAAACGCATGGCCGCGGCGGTTGCGCCGTTGCCCTTTACAGCTGCAAACTTCAAACGCTGACACCCAAAAACGCTGACACCCAAAAACACTGACACCCAAGGGAGATATCAGGGATGAAATATACGGAAGAACACGAGTGGCTGCGCGTCGAGGATGATGTGGTCGTCGTCGGCATCACCGAGCACGCCGCCGAGCAACTGGGCGACATCGTCTTTGTCGAACTGCCCGATGTGGGCAAGGAAGTGGTCAAGGATGACGAGGTCGTCGTGATCGAGAGCGTCAAGGCCGCCAGCGATATCCTGGCCCCCATCGATGGAGAAATCGTCGAGGTGAACGAGGCGCTGACCGATTCGCCCAGCACGGTGAATGAGGACGCTATCGGCGATGGCTGGTTCTTCAAGATCAAGCCCGAGGACATGAGCCAGCTGGACGATATGATGGACGAGGCCGCCTACAAGAAATTCGTAGGCTAGGCGCCTGATGCCGGCAGCGGACGCGCTCCGCGCCGGAGCATTTGGACAAAGATGAAGACGGGCGGGGCGCATCGGCGGCCTGCCTGACCCCGGCCTGCAACCTGATGGAGTGTGACATGGCGTTCGAGCCCACCGACTATCTGCCCTATGATTTTGCCAACCGGCGCCATATCGGCCCGTCGCCCGAAGAGATGGAGGGGATGCTGAAGGTTCTGGGCGCCTCCAGCCTCGACGCGCTGATCGACGAGACGGTGCCGAAGGCGATCCGCCAGAAAGAGCCGCTGGATTTCGGCAAGGCCAAGTCCGAGCGTGAGCTTCTGCATCACATGCGGCGCGTGGCGGGCAAGAACAAGGTTCTGGTTAGCCTGATCGGGCAGGGCTACCACGGGACGGTCACGCCGCCCGCGATCCAGCGGAATATCTTTGAAAACCCGGCCTGGTACACGGCATATACGCCCTATCAGCCCGAGATCTCGCAGGGGCGCCTCGAGGCGCTGCTGAATTTCCAGACGATGGTCAGCGACCTCACCGGCCTCGAGATAGCCAACGCGTCCCTGCTGGACGAGGCGACCGCCTGCGCCGAGGCGATGACGACTGCGCAGCGCGTGGCGAAATCCAAGGCCAAGGCATTTTTCGTCGACCGTGACTGCCACCCGCAGAACATCGCGCTGGTCCAGACGCGCGCCGCGCCTCTGGGCATCGAGGTGATCGTCGGCAATCCGGACAAGATGGAAGCGGACAAGGTCTTTGGCGCGCTCTTCCAGTATCCGGGCACCTACGGCCATGTGCGGGACTTCACCGATCACATCGCTCAGCTGCACGAGCATGGCGCGATTGGCATCGTCTCGGCTGATCCGCTGGCCCTGACTCTGCTGAAGGAGCCGGGCGCGATGGACGCCGATATCGCCGTCGGCAGCACCCAGCGTTTCGGCGTGCCATTGGGCTATGGCGGCCCGCACGCGGCCTACATGGCCTGCCGCGACGACTACAAGCGCGCGATGCCGGGGCGCATCGTGGGCGTTTCCATCGACAGTCACGGAAACCGCGCCTACCGCCTTGCGCTTCAGACGCGCGAGCAGCATATCCGACGCGAGAAGGCCACTAGCAACGTCTGCACTGCGCAGGCTTTGCTGGCGGTCATGGCGTCGATGTATGCGGTATTCCACGGGCCGAAGGGCCTCAAGGCCATCGCGCAGCGTATCCACCGCAAGACGGTGCGTTTGGCCAAGGGGCTGGAGGCCGCCGGATTCCAGGTGGATCCCAAGGCGTTTTTCGACACGATCACCGTCGATGTCGGTCCGCTGCAATCCGCCGTGATGAAATCGGCGGTCGATGAGGGCATCAACCTGCGCCGGGTTGGCGAGACGCGCGTTGGCATCAGCCTGGACGAGTGCACGCGCCCCGAGAATATAGAGAGCGTCTGGCGCGCCTTCGGCATTACCGACCATGACGATGATTTCACGCCCGAATACCGCGTGCCGGACAACATGCACCGCACGTCCGACTACCTGACCCACCCGGTTTTCCACATGAACCGGGCCGAGACCGAAATGATGCGCTATATGCGCCGGCTTGCCGACCGCGATCTGGCGCTGGACCGGGCGATGATCCCGCTTGGGTCCTGCACGATGAAGTTGAACTCGGCCGCCGAGATGATGCCGGTGAGTTGGCGCGAGTTCTCTCGCATCCATCCCTTCGTGCCGCGCGATCAGGCCGAAGGCTATCACGAGTTGATCGACGATCTGAGCGCGAGGTTGTGTGACATTACCGGCTATGACGCCATTTCCATGCAGCCCAACTCGGGCGCGCAGGGGGAATATGCGGGGCTGCTCTCGATTGCGGCATATCACCGTGCAAACGGGCAGGGTGAGCGGAATGTATGCCTCATCCCGACCAATGCACATGGCACGAACCCCGCCAGCGCGAACATGGTCGGCTGGAAGGTCGTGCCGGTCAAATGCAACGCGCGCGGCGATATCGACATGGACGATTTCCGGGCCAAGGCAGAGAAGCACAGCGATGCCTTGGCAGGCTGCATGATTACCTATCCCAGCACGCATGGCGTCTTCGAGGAGACCGTGATCGATGTGTGCAAGATCACGCACGAGCATGGCGGTCAGGTCTATATCGACGGTGCCAACATGAACGCCATGGTTGGTCTCTCGCGCCCCGGCGATCTGGGCGGCGATGTCAGCCACCTCAACCTGCACAAGACGTTCTGCATTCCGCATGGCGGCGGCGGGCCCGGCATGGGCCCGATCGGCGTCAAGGAACACCTGATCCCGCATCTGCCGGGCCATCCCCATACCGGCGGCACCGAGGGGCCGGTCTCGGCGGCGCCGTTCGGATCGCCCTCGCTGTTGCCGATTTCCTGGGCTTACATTCTGATGATGGGCGGCGAAGGTCTGGCGCAGGCGACGCGGGTGGCGATCCTCAATGCCAACTACATCGCCAAGCGACTGGAGGGCGCGTACGACGTTCTCTATCGGGGCGAAAACGGACGCGTGGCGCATGAATGCATCCTCGACACCCGCCCGTTCGAGAAAAGCAGTGGCGTGACGGTGGACGATATCGCCAAGCGCCTTATCGACTGCGGTTTCCACGCGCCGACAATGAGCTTCCCGGTGGCGGGCACCCTGATGGTCGAGCCGACCGAGAGCGAGACCAAGGCCGAGCTGGACCGTTTCTGCGATGCGATGCTGGCGATCCGGCAGGAGATCAAGGACATCGAAGACGGCAAGATCGACGGTGAGAACAACCCGCTCAAGAACGCGCCGCATACGATGGAGGATCTGGTGCGCGAGTGGGACCGTCCCTATGACCGCGAGCAGGGCTGCTTCCCTCCGGGGGCGTTCCGGGTGGACAAATACTGGCCCTCGGTCAACCGGGTCGACAATGTCTATGGCGACCGCAACCTGATCTGCACCTGCCCGCCGATGGAGGATTATGCCGAGGCGGCAGAGTAAGCGCCATCAGTGAAAGTCACGGAAAGGCGGGCCCTCGTGGCCCGCTTTTTCATGCGGTGCTACTCGCGCGCGCGCAGCACCTGCGCCGGGCGCGCGTTAAGCGGCTTCAGCGCAAAGGCGAGTGCGGTGATCAGCGTCACCAGCACCCCCCCGCAGATGATGATCAGCGCCGAGGGCCAGAGGATGCTGTATTCGACCTCCAGCACGTAATGGCTGACCGCCCAGCCGCCCAGCGCACCCCCACACAGCGCCACCGCCCCGGCGGCGCTGCCCAGCAGGATGGCGCGGAGCGCAAGGCTGGCCAGAATGCGCGCCCGCGACGCGCCCAGCGTTTTCAGCACCGCCGCCTCGAAGATGCGCGCGTTCTGATCCGCCGCCGCCGCGCCGATCAGCACCAGAAAGCCGGTCAGAAGCGTCGCCGAGGCGCCCCAGGACGTGGCCGCCGCCAGCCCCTTGAGCAGCTCCGCCACGCGGTCGATCGCCTCCTTCACCGGAATGCCCGTCACGTTGGGATAGGCGTCCGACACGGCGCGCAACAGGCGCGCTTCGGCCCCCGGATCGGCATAGACGGTGGCGATGACGCTGTGGGGCGCGGCCGCCAGGGCGCCGGGGTTCATCACCATGATGAACCCGATCCCCGCGGTCGAGAAATCGACATCCCGCAGGCTGGTGATGGTGGCGGTGATGTCGCGGCCAAGGATGTTGACCGTGATCTCGTCGCCGAGGCCGAGCCCCATCTCCAGCGCTTCTTCCTCGGCAAAGCTGATCTGTGGCGGGCCGTCGTAACCCTCGGGCCACCAGTCGCCCTGCGTGACGGTGCCATCGGACCGGGCCGCATAGCTGACGCCCCGGTCCCCTTCCAGCACCCAATGCTCGCCCGCTACCTCATTGGGGTCCTGCCCGTTGATCGCGGTGATCATGCCGCGCAGCATGGGCGCGCTGTCGACGCGCGTGACATCGGGGTCGTCTGCGGTCAGCGCGCGAAAGCCGTCCATCTGGTCGGCCTGCAGATCGACAAAGAAGAAGGACGGCGCACGGTCCGGCAGATTGCCGGTGATCGCGCTGCGCAAAGTGCCGTCAATCTGGCCCACGGCAGCGAGGACAGTGAGGCCAAGGCCCAGCGCCAGCATCGTCGGCGCCGCCGTGCTCTGCGGTCCGCCAATGGCCGCCAGTGCCCACCCGAGCGCGGGCCGTCCCCGCGCAAAGGAACGCGCCAGCCGTGCGAGCGCCTGCACGCCCCAGGCCGCCAGCCACAAGAGGGTCAGTGCTCCGATGATGCCTTCCGCCGTCCAGAGTGTCAGGCGCAGGTTACCGGAAAACGCGGCGGCGATTGCCAGCAGGATCGCCACCAGCCCTGCAATCAGCGCCAGCATGGGCCAGCGCGGCAGGCTGCGCGTACCTGTCCCGCCATCGCGAAAGAGGCTGGCGGCGCGGATTTCCTCGATGCGCGACAAAGGCGCTAGGGTAAAGATCAGGACGGTGAGCGCGCCGTAGATAGCCGCCTCCAGCATGGGCCGCGCGTAGAAGCCGAAGCTGGCGGGAACAGGCAGGCGCGCCTCGATCACGGGGGCCAGTACCACGGGCACGCCCGCGCCCAAGAGGATGCCCAGCGCCAGTCCAAGGCCGCCCAAGGCGCCGATCTGCAGGAAATAGGTGGCCAGAACCGTGCCGCGATCCGCGCCCAGGGTGCGCAGCGTGGCGATGGTGGCGGTCTTGCGCGCCAGATAGGCCCGCACCGCAGATGAGATACCGACACCGCCCACGGCCAGCCCGCTGAGGCCCACAAGCACCAGAAATGCGCCCAGCCGGTTCACGAATTCGGAAATGCCGGGCGCGCCTTCGCGCGCATCCTGCCATTCGATCCCGCTTGTGCCCAAAGCCTCCTCTGCCTCGGCCTGGAGCGCGGCCAGATTCGCGCCTTCGGGCAGGTCCAGACGGTAGCGCGTCGAAAAGAGCGTGCCCTCGCGCAGAAGGCCGGAGGATTGCAGCGCCGTGGTACGGACCAGCGTGCGCGGCCCAAGGGCGAACCCTGCGGCAGCGCCGTCCGGCTCGTCCACCAGGGCCGCCATCAGCACGAAATCCTGCGTGCCAAGGCGGAAGGTCTCGCCCGTCTTCAGGGCCAGTCGCGCGATCAGCGCAGGCGCCATCACCGCGCCGGGCAGGCCGCCCGCGCCGTCAAGGGCAGTGCTCAGCGGCATCATCGGGTCGAGGCCCACATCGCCGAGCAGGGGATAGGCGCCGTCGACCGCCTTTACTTGGGTCAAGGCGCGGTCCTCGCCCACCACGGCGAGCGAGCGGAAATCGACGATTCCCGAGACAGCCGCGGCGCGATCCTGCATCCATGCGCGCTCATCCTCGCTGGCAAAGCGGTAGGTCAGGCCGATCTCGGCATCGCCGCCAAGCAGCTCGGCGCCCTTTTCGGCAAGACCCGCCTCGATGCTGGCGCGGATCGTGCCCACGGCGGCGATGGCGGCCACGCCAAGGATGATACATCCCAGCAGGATGCGAAATCCGGCGAGGCCCCCGCGCAATTCGCGCCGGGCAAGACGTGCGGCTGCGCGGAAATTCATGCGATACGCCCGTCCGACAGCGAAACCGTCCGGTCACAGCGCGCGGCCAGATCGGGATCATGCGTCACCATGATGAGCGTCGCGCCATGCTTGGCCCGCAGCTCGAACAAGAGATCCATGATCGCGCCGCCGCTGGCACTGTCCAGATTACCCGTCGGCTCGTCCGCCAAGATAAGGCGCGGCTCGGTCGCGGTGGCGCGGGCAAGCGCGGTGCGCTGCTGCTCGCCGCCCGACATTTGCGAGGGGTAGTGCCCCGCCCGGTGGGCAAGGCCGACGGCCTTCAACTGCGCTTCCGCCCGCCCGGTGGCGTCAGCCGCGCCCGCCAGTTCCAGCGGCACAGCGACATTTTCCAGCGCGGTCAGAGTGGGGATCAGGTGGAAGGACTGGAACACGACGCCCATATGCCCGCGCCTCAGCCGCGCCAGCGCATCTTCGCTGAGCGCGCCTAGATCGTGGCCAAGCGCCCTCACGCGGCCCGAGCTGGCCCGTTCGAGCCCGCCCATCAGCATCAGCAGCGACGATTTTCCCGAGCCGGAGGGGCCAACCAGTGCCAGCGTCTCGCCCTCGGTGACATCCAGCGATATCCCGTGCAGGATCTCGACGTCGCCGGTGCCGGATCTAAGTGTAAGACCAACATTTTCGAGCGACACGATAGGAGAAGACATGAATATGCGCCTGACATCTAGGAGTTTCTTGCTATATGGGGCCACGCGGGCAGGGGGCAAGGCAATAGCGCTTGCGCTGGCCGTCGCGCTGGTTGGCGGGCTGGGCGGCGGGCTGGGTGACATCGCCGCAGCCGCCGAGGAGGCCGCACCGGACGAGGTGCGCGTGATGACCTTCGGTGACAGCCTGACAGCGGGATACGGCCTGACCCGCGAGAACGGTTTCGCCGCGCAGATGAGCGTTTGGCTGCAGGAAAACGGAACGCCGCAGGGGGTGCCGGTGCGCATCCTCAACGCGTCCGTGTCGGGCAGCACCACGGCGGGCGGCGTGCGCCGCCTCGACTGGGCGCTGGCCGATGACCCGGATGCGGTGATCGTCGAACTGGGCGGCAATGACCTCTTGCGCGGCACCGATCCTGCCGAGACGCGCGCCAATCTTGAGGCGATCCTGTCCCGCGCGGCGGCGGAAGATATCGAGGTGCTTCTGGTCGGCCTGATCGCCAAGGATAATTATGGCCCCGAATACCGTGAGGCGTTCAACGCGATCTACCCCGATCTGGCCGAGAAATATGGCACGGCGCTGCAGCTCGATTTCTTTGGCGCGTTGCCCGAAGCGAATGCCGATCAGCTGCCATACCTGCAAAGCGATGGCACGCACCCCAATGCAGAAGGCATCGCCAAGGTCGTGGCCGATATGGGCCCGCGCGTTCAGGCGCTGATCTCGGACGTGCTGGAGGATCGGTCTGCTCCGGTGCAGAACTGACGGACACCCGGCACCAAGCAGGACACAAAAAGGGGCCCCGCGGGGCCCCGATTTACCACTTATGCAAAAGGCTTAGGCCAGAACGATGTTCGATGCCGACTCGCGACCGTCACGGCCTGCTTCGATGTCGAACGTCACTTTCTGGTCGTCTGCCAGGCCGGTCAGGCCCGCGCGCTCAACAGCGGAGATGTGGACGAAAACGTCCTTGCCGCCGCCATCGGGTGCGATGAAGCCGTAGCCTTTTGTCGAGTTGAACCATTTCACGGTGCCATTAGCCATACCGTAATCTCCTTAGTTATCCTGCCCGCGTCAGTGCGGCAGCGCGGCTAGTCAGTGCAAGATCGAGTGCCTGAGCCGTAAGGAGCAGTTGGTCGATAGTGGTAACGTCGCTCGAGTCGTATACCTTGAAAAAGGCGATTTTGCAAGACCTAAGGAATTGGCCTGTCCCTAACCCCTGCGCCGGTGGCGCCAAATCGCGCGCGGCATCCGGCGCACGGCCAGACGACATATGGCCGGGTATTCCAGATGCCCTGCCAAGAGGTCCAGATACGCGCCTTTCAGCACTGATGATGCGGCGAAGGCCCGGAGGAAAAACGGACGCGTTCGGGCAGAGTAGATCAGCGGCCGCAGCCAGCACGCCATGGCAAGCGCGCGGTGCACAGGTTTCAACGCGCGCCGGTAGGCGGACAGGGCGGCATCCGGGCGCTCTTTGGAGAGAGCATCCGCGGCTGCAGTGGCGGCGGCGGCGCCCGATTGCAGCGCGTAGGCGATGCCTTCGCCGGTGATCGGATCGACAAGGCCCGCCGCATCGCCGGCTAGCAGAACACGGCCCCGGCCCGGCACCCGGCGATAGGCCCCGAACGGCAGGAAATGCCCCTTGATCCGCGCGCCGCCGTCCTCGCACAGAATGTCACGATAGGCGTCCAGCCGCCCTTTCATGTCAGGATTTCGGGCGTTGAGGCCGCCGACGCCGATGGTCGTGCTGCCCGCCTTGGGAAATTGCCAGCCATAGCCCCAATCCGCCGCCCCCAGATCGATGCGGATCACGTCGCGCTCGGGCGGTGCCAGGGGCGGGGCCTCGATCTCCATTGCGAAGCCGATGGTGCCCTGGTCGAAGGCTCGCCCGAAGAGCGCGCGGGCGACAGGGCTGTTGACACCATCCGCGCCGATCAGGATGCGACCGGCCAATCGGTCGCCATCCGCCAGTGTGACGGTCAGCGCGTCGGTGTCCAGATCGGTGATGCGCTGCCCCGTGAAATCCGCCGTGCCCGCCGCGCGCGCCATGTCCAGCAAATGTGCGTCCATGTCCCAGCGCATCGCAAGATAGACGGGCGGGCTCTCCATATCGCCGCCCAGCGGCGCGCCATTTGCGTGGAAGGTGATGCGCTCGCGCGGCTCGAATAGGGCGGCATTGAGCGGCGCGCCGAATATGTCGCGGTAAAGCGCGGCAGAGCGCCCGGTCACCAGCCCGCCACACAGCTTGGTGCGCGGGAAGGTCGCCTTGTCGATGATGGCCGTGCTCAGCCCCGCCCGGCATGCTGTGACAGCGGCGGCTGTGCCCGCCGGGCCAGCGCCGAGGATGAGGAGGTCGAAGGTCTGGAGCGTCGGAGCCATGAACCCGGGTGTATGCGGTTTTCGCGAAATGCAAAAGCGAAACGCGCGCCCGTCTCGAGCGCGCGTCTGATCTGGCTTTCAGGGCTTGGGTTGAAGTGAAGGCGCCTTATACGCTCAGCGCGCAAACTTCTTGTGCTTGGCCTTCGAAGGCTCGACATCGCCCATGCGGCGGATCTTGTCTTCTTCGTAATCCTCGAAGTTGCCCTCGAACCACTCGACATGCGCGTCACCCTCGAAGGCCAGCATATGCGTGCAGATCCGGTCGAGGAAGAAGCGGTCGTGGCTGATGACCACGGCGCAGCCGGCGAAATCGACCAGCGCATCCTCAAGCGCGCGGAGCGTCTCGACGTCGAGATCGTTCGTCGGCTCGTCGAGGAGCAGCACGTTGCCGCCCGAGCGCAGAAGGCGGGCCATGTGCACACGGTTACGTTCACCGCCGGAGAGGAGCGAGACCTTCTTTTGCTGGTCGCTGCCCTTGAAGTTGAAGGCGCCGCAATAGGCGCGCGCGTTCACTTCGGCATCGCCCAGCTTGATGATGTCCTGACCATCGGCAATCGCCTCCCAGACGTTCTCATCGGGTTTCAGATCGTCGCGCGACTGGTCGACATAGCTGAGATCCACCGTGGTGCCCAGCTCGATCGTGCCCTCGTCGGGCTGTTCCTGACCGGTCAGCATCCGGAAAAGCGTCGACTTGCCGGCACCGTTGGGGCCGATCACGCCGACGATGCCACCGGGGGGCAGCGAAAAGCTGAGATTGTCGATCAGCTTGCGGCCGCCAAGCGACTTGCTCAGGCCCTCGACCTCGATCACCTTCGAGCCGAGGCGCTGGCCCGAGGGGATGACGATCTGCGCCTTGGTCAGCTTCTCGCGTTCGGACTGGTCGGCCATCTGGTTGTAGGACTTGATACGCGCCTTGGACTTGGCTTGGCGCGCCTTGGCGCCCTGGCGCATCCATTCAAGTTCGCGCTCGAGCGTCTTCTGCTTGGACTTGTCCTCGCGTGCCTCTTGCAAGAGGCGCTTGGCCTTCTGCTCGACCCAGCTCGAATAGTTGCCCTCGTAGGGAATGCCGCGGCCGCGATCCAGCTCGAGAATCCAGCCGGTGATGCTGTCGAGGAAGTAGCGGTCGTGTGTCACGATCAGGATTGTGCCCTTGTAGTCGATCAGATGCTGTTGCAGCCAGGCGATCGTCTCGGCGTCGAGATGGTTGGTCGGCTCGTCCAGCAGCAGCATGTCGGGCGCTTCCAGCAGCAGCTTGCACAGCGCGACGCGGCGCCGCTCGCCGCCCGAAAGGCCTGCGATTGCCGCATCGCGCGGAGGGCAGCCCAGCGCCTCCATCGAGACCTCGACCTGACTGTCCAGATCCCACAGATTGTCGCTGTCGATCTCGTCCTGCAGGGCTGCCATCTCATCTGCGGTGTCGTCGGAATAGTTCATCGCCAGTTCGTTGAACCGGTCCAGCTTGCCCTTCTTCTCGGCCACGCCCAGCATCACGTTCTCGCCAACGGTCAGGCTTTCGTCCAGCTGCGGCTCCTGCGGCAGGTAGCCGACGGTCGCGTCCTTGGCGGCCCATGCCTCGCCCGAGTAATCCTTGTCGAGACCGGCCATGATCTTCATCAGGGTCGACTTGCCAGAGCCGTTGACGCCCACGACGCCGATCTTGACGCCGGGGAGGAAGCTGAGGTGAATGTTCTCAAAGCATTTCTTGCCGCCCGGATAGGCTTTGGAAACGCCCTGCATGTGATAGACGTATTTGTTGGCTGACATGACGCATCTCTTTCCTGTGGACCGGCGCACCTGCCCGGCATGAGTTTGAGTGCCATGTAACCGCCCGGCGCGCCGAATTCAAATGGATGTGTCGCGCCGCCGCGCTTTGCCCTCTGTGCCCTGCGTTCGGGGGGGCGGCGGATCGCAGGGCGCATCGGGGCCGGAGGCAGAGCTGCGCGGCATCGTGATGGGTCCGGCAAAGGGAGTATGCGCGCGCAGCCACCCCGAGAGCGACGGCAGGGGCATGGGGCGCGCGAGGCCGTAGCCTTGCACCTGCGGGCATTTTGCGCGGCGCAGCATGTCCAGCTGGTCCTGGGTTTCCACGCCTGTCGCAATGACATCCATCTTCAGCCGCGCGCAGAGCCTGATGATCGAGCGCGTTATGACCCGCGCCCGCGCGTCACGGCCAAGGTGGCAGATCATCATGCGGTCCAGTTTGATCGCGTCGATGGGTGCGGTGGACATATGGGCCAGGCCCGCATAGCCGGTGCCGAAATCATCCAGCGCGACGCGAACGCCAAGGCGGCGCAGTCGGACAACCGCAGAGGTCACATCAAGCGCGCCGCGCGTCATCATCGTCGTCTCATTGATCTCGATGCAGACGGCCTGCGGCGGCAGGCCGCGCGATTGCAGCCCCCAGTCCAGAAGGGCCGGATAATCCGCATCCGCGAGGATCGAGCTGGAGACATTGAGCGACATGACGAGATCGGGAAACCCCTGCGCGCGCAGATCCATCAGCGCATCAAGCGCCGCGTTCATCGCATGATAGTCGATCTCGCTCAGCAGTCCGGCCTGTTCGGCCGCCGGCAGAAAAGCGGCGGGTGCCAGCAACCCGCGCCCCGGATGCCGCCAGCGCAGCAGCGCCTCGCAGCCGGTGACGCGGTTCTGCGCCAGATGCGCGATGGGCTGCAGGTGGACGCCGAACTGGCCCTGCTCGACCGCCAGCTTCAGATCGCGCACAAGGCGCTGTCCGTCACGGTGGCGACGGCCCAGCTCGGGCGTGTAGAGAACGGCGCGCCCGCGCCCCCGATCCTTGGCGCTGTAAAGGGCCTGATCGGCTTGTCGGATCAGCGCCTCACCATCCGCCGTGTCTCCTTCAGCGCCGGGCATGCTGGCCCCGACCGAGACGCCGGGCAGGATGATCTGATCTTGCCACACCAGCGGGCGCGCCATGGCCTCCAGCACCGCTTGCGCCCGGCGCATCAGGCGCGTCCGGTTGCCAATATCAAGGCAAACCAGCAGGAATTCGTCCCCGCCGGTGCGGCAAGGCAGGTCGCCCTCATCGGCGGTATCGATCAGCGCGGCGGCGATATGGCGCAGCACCGCATCGCCCGCCGCGTGGCCCCTTGTATCGTTGATGTCCTTGAACCGGTCGAGATCCAGTTGCAGCACGCCCATTACCCCCGCGCGCAGGCTGGCGCGGGCAGGGGGGGAGGCGAGGAAATCAGATAGCCTCTTGCGATTGGGAAGGCCGGTCAGATCGTCGTGATGGGCGGCATGGTCCAGATCCTCGGTCATGCGCTGCAGCGCCATCTGCACGCGCACCTCTTCCGAGATGTCCCGGCAGGTGACGACCACCATCTTTTGCATGTCGCCGGGCCCCAGATCGATCAGCGCGTGGCTTTGCTGATTCCAGAACAGCGTGCCGTCACGGCGCATATGCCGGGTGACCCGGTGCTTGCGAAAAAGCGAGCTGGCCGGATCGTAGCGAAACCGCGCCAGCGCCTCCGGGCCGGGACGCGTGTCGGGCGGGGTGATCAACTCGGCCGGGTTGCGCCCGCGCACCTCGGCCAGGGTCCATCCCAGCATCCGCTCAAGCGCGGGATTCATCCACAGGATGCGCCCGAAAATGTCCAGCAACACGATCCCGTCGCGCGTGTGGTCCAGAATGAGACCGGCCAACCACGGGCTGGCTGCCCCGTCCGCTGCAACGGGGGGCACGGCAATCGCACGGCCCCGCCGATCTGCGGGGCCGGTCCTGCCGGTCGTGATCTGATCGTGTTTACCGCGCGGCACGCCATCACCTGAATACTTGCCAACTGGAGGCGAGCGTGCCGCAGCGTCGTTAATATCCGGTGGCCTTCATTCGGCTTTCTGGCTAGAAATATTGACGAATTTTAGGAGTTTCCTGTGATGCCGCCTGCGGGCCGCCCTCTTTGCCTGCCGCCCGCGCGTCCGGGCCGCGTGGTCGGCCTTCTGGGCGGCTCGTTCGATCCGCCGCATGCTGGGCACGCGCATATCACCCGCGAGGCGCTGAAGCTGTTTGGCCTAGACGCAGTCTGGTGGCTGGTCAGTCCCGGCAATCCACTGAAAGAGCGCGGCCCCGCCCCGCTGCAGCGGCGGATGCAGGCCGCACGCGAGATCATGCAGCACCCGCGCGTCCACATCAGCGACGCCGAGGCGCAGATCGGCGCGCGGCACACGGCGCGCACGATAGCAGCCCTGCGCGCAGCGCGGCCTGATGTGCATTTCGTCTGGCTGATGGGGGCCGACAACATGGCGCAATTCCACCTCTGGCAGGACTGGCGCCAGATCATGGAAAGCGTGCCCATCGGTATCCTGGCACGGCCCGGTGCGCGGCTGGCGGCGCGCGCCTCGGTCGCGGCGCGCATCTACGAGCATGCGCGCGTGCCACTAGGGGAGGCGCGCAGGCTGGGCCGGATGCAGGCGCCCGCTTGGTGCTTTGCCAATGTGCCCATGATGGCGCTGTCATCCACCGGGCTTCGGGACTCCGGGGCATGGTGACGCGCCCGCGTAAACGTGAGCAGGCGCAGGGCAGAAGGCGATTGCGGCCCGTCCCGCCCTGCGGTTAAATCCGCGACATGACATATCCGCTCTCACGACGTCACTTCCTGGGCGCTGCGCTGTCGGCGCTGGCCACCGGCGCGCAGGCCGGGGCGCCTGCGGTATCGCTGCGCCCTCAACTGCGCCCCGAGAGGCTTGGCCTGCCGCCCGACTCCGCCGCGCTGATCGAAGCGGCCCGGCTGGACGGGCGCGTCGGCTTTGCGGTGATCGACATGACCACCGGCACGGCCCTCGAGGCGCGTGAGGGGGCCGTCGGCTTTCCTCCGGCCAGCGTCACCAAGGCGATCACGGCGCTCTATGCGCTTGATGCCATGGGGCCGACCTATCGGTTCACCACGCGGCTGATGGCGACCGGGCCGGTGGTGGACGGCATCGTCCAAGGCGATCTGGTGCTGGTCGGGGGCGGAGATCCGGTGCTGGATACCGATGCGCTGGCGACGATGGCCGCAAACCTCAAGGCGGCGGGCGTGAAGGGTGTTACCGGCGCCTACCGCGTTTACGGCGGCGCGCTCCCATTCGAGCGGGTGATCGACGCGGCCCAGCCCGCGCAGGTCGGCTATAACCCTGCGCTGTCGGGGCTGAACCTCAATTTCAATCGCGTGCATTTCCAGTGGCAAAAGGGTTCAGGCGGATATGCCGTTACAATGGACGCCCGCTCGGCGAAGTATCGCCCCGAAGTGCGGGTGGCGCGGATGAAGGTCGCTGACCGCTCCAGTCCGATCTTTACCTATGCCGATGGCGGGGATCACGACCAGTGGACCGTCGCGCGCGGCGCGCTGGGCAAGTCCGGCGCAAGGTGGCTGCCGGTGCGCCGCCCGGCCAGCTACACGGGCGAAGTCTTTGGCAGCCTTGCCCGCGCGCAGGGCATCAAGCTGGGCGCGGCGGTCCCGCAGGAGGACGCGCCCTCGGGCGACACGCTGGTCACCCATCTCAGTGATCCGCTGCCGGACATCCTGACCGGCATGCTGAAATACTCCAACAACCTGACGGCTGAGCTGGTGGGCATGACCGCCACGCTGGCGCGGACCGGCAGCGTCACCTCCCTTGCCGCCTCCGGGCGCGAGATGACGGCATGGGCCCGCGCCGATCTGGGGCTGGAGGGCGCCAGCTTGGTGGATCATTCCGGTCTGGGCGACGCCTCGCGCGTCAGCGCACTGGCGCTGGCCAAGGTGCTGACCCTCGCCCATCGCAGCGCCACCCTGCGCCCGATGCTCAAGGAATTTCGGATGCGCAATGCGCAGGGCGGTTTTGACGATGCGCATCCCGTTCGCGTTGAAGCCAAGACCGGCACGCTGCACTTCGTGAGCGCACTGGCCGGCTATGCCACGGGCCCGTCGGGCCGACCGCTGGCCTTTGCCATCTTTGCCCATGACGCGGACCGCCGCGCTGCCGTCGCGGGCCTCGCTGATGACCGGCCGCCGGGCGCCGCCGCCTGGAACAGACGCGCCAAGGGCCTGCAACAGGCCCTGATCGAGCGCTGGAGCACGGTCTATGGCGGCTAGCGCCGCCGCGCGCGAGTGGCGGCGCGTTCGGCGCGCCGCATCCAATGTCACGGATCAATGCGAAACCGCTCTTGCACCGCGCAGCGCCATCCACTAATTGAGGCCTACCACCACGGCAGGCGAGTTGGCGGAGTGGTGACGCAACGGATTGCAAATCCGTGTACACCGGTTCGATTCCGGTACTCGCCTCCATTTCATTCTAAATCATAGGGTTAGCGGCTGAACGGTCGAGTGTGACACAAAGTGGGACAAACGCCCTATGATGCTGTCATCCTATCTAAGCCCCTCAAGACACAGGATTTAATACTTCCGCTGGCCTATTCCTCCATCGACAGAGGGAAAGCGGACCACCGTTCGCATCTCTTTGCGCACACGTTGGCCAGATCGGGCTGACGATTTGGCCCGTCATCTTGCATCTTGTGGGCGAATACTGCGCGAGAACAATGCATTGGCGGGACTGAGAAACAGCGAGATACGCGAGAAGGTGCAAGCCTACTTCAAAGCGCAACTAGACCAGTACCTTGACTGGCTGGACCGGCGCGGCTTGTCACAAAGCGCATTGTCCCATGTCCGCGAAGAAATGCTGGACCATGAAAGCTACATGGAGATTGACAGCGCCAGTGGACAATGGCTGCCGGTGCAACGCTTCAAGAGCAAGGTAGATGTATCAGACGCGGAATGAGATGCCAGCCAGCCCCGCATTGCGACTGAGTTGCGGAAGGGCCGCCGGGACATGCTCAGGCGCGTTCTCGAAGCCGCTGAGCGCCTTGAGCATTATTCCTATGACGATGCCCCGGCCGTCGCTCCTGCCGCTCCTACGCCCGCTCTGCCAGCGTCATCGCCCTTGGGGGCGGCGGTGGAGGATTTCATCGCGGAGCATTCCCCGCAATAGCACCCTAAGACGATCACACAGAACCAAGCCTACTTTAATATCCTTGTCGAATACTTCGGGCCTGATCGGCTGCTTGCGACGATCCCTGTCATAAGATTGGGATAAGTAAACGGGCCTTCGATCTTGCAGGCGTCCAGCCTGTCCACATCGTCGCGCGGGTTTCTCACCCGGTTATTCGTCCAGACATATTCACTCACATATAGAGAGGTCTGCTTGAAGCTGTCTTTGAGCCGCAGCCGCACTGTTCGGGCGGTTTCATCCAGCATCCCGGTTTCCCGCAGCGCATTGCGGATATTCGAGGCATTCGTGAACACGCTCAAGCGGGACTACGCGAAGGTCACACCGCTGCCCGACGCCGCTACCGTCCTCGGATTGATTGCCGGGTGGTTCGAGGACTACAATGAAAACCACCCGCACTCGGGGCTGAAGATGCGCTCACCACGCGAATGCATCGCAGCCCAAACCGCAACCGCCTGAGTGTCCGGTCAAATAGGGGCAGGATCAGGCAACACCTTGTCGATCTTGATCTTCTTGTGCATCGCGCGGTTGCCATCGCGGCCGCGGCGTCACAGGATGCGGTCAATCAGGGCAGGAAAGGTGAGTGATGGAGAAGGTTGCGTTGATATCCGGGGGCAGTCGTGGGATCGGGGCCGAGGCCGCACGCCTTTTGGCGGATGACGGCTGGTGCCTGTCTCTGGGGCTGCGCCACCCCGAAGACGCTGATGCGCGGTGGCGGGATCATCACATTGCGTATTTCGATGCCATGGAGCGGAATGAGGCGGCATGGGCGGAGGCGGCGCTCAAACAGTACGGGCGCATCGATGCGGTCATCTGCTGTGCGGGCATCATGGAGCCGAAGGACGTGATTGCGGTCAGCGACGATGCGCTGGACGCCATGCTGGAGGTCAACGTGAAGTCCCCCAGGCGGCTGGTGCGCGCAGCGTGGGGTGCGCTGGGTGCGTCGGGCGAAGGGCGTGTTGTGATGCTGGCCTCGCTCTCGGGCAAGCGGGTCGCCTCGGCGGCCAGCGGTGCCTATTCCATGACCAAATTCGCCGCCGTCGCGCTGACCCATGGCATTCGGCAGGCGGGCTGGGACCAGGGCATTCGCGCGACCGCGATCTGTCCCAGCTATGTCAATACCGATATGGCCGCCGCGATCACGGAGTTCCCGGCCGAGAACATGACCCAGCCCAGAGATGTCGCGCGCATGGTGAAGCTGGCGCTCGATCTGCCCAACACGGCCTCGGTTGCGGAGATGGCTGTGACCTGTCGACGCGAGGCGTTCTACTGACTCATCTGAGGCCGGCGCAGAATGCCTCGATCCGGTCCATCGCCTCGCTTAGCTCGGCCTCGGAGGCGGCATAGCTGACGCGGAAATAGGGGCTTTGCCCGAAGGCCGCGCCATGCACGCAGGCGACGCCGCCTTCCTCTAGCAGGGCCATCACGAAATCCTCGTCGGTGTCGATGCGGCGGCCCTTTGGGGTGCTTTTTCCAAGGAACGCCTCGCAGGACGGGAAGACATAGAAGGCACCGGGCGGGGTAGGGCAGGCGATACCGGGAATCGCATTGAGGCGCTTGACCACCAGATCGCGGCGGCGCTGAAAAGCCTCGCGCTGACTGTGGATCGCGTCCTGCGGGCCGGTCAGCGCCGCATGGGCCGCCCATTGGCAGGGACGCGCGGCGCCGCTGGTCAGCTGGCCCTGAACCAGCGCCATGGCGTTGATCAGTTCCTGCGGGCCTGCGGCATAGCCGATGCGCCAGCCGGTCATCGCATAGGCCTTGGAAACGCCGTTCATGGTGAGGGTGCGGTCCTTCATGGTCGGGGCCGCTGCGGCCATGGTGGCAAAAGGGACGCCGCCATAGATGAGGTGCTCGTACATGTCATCGGACAGCACCCAGACATCCGGGTGCCGCTCCAACACTTTGGCCAGCGCGCGCAGATCCTCCGCCGAATAGACGGCGCCGGAGGGGTTCGAGGGCGAGTTGAGGATCAGCCAGCGGGTCTTGTCCGTGATAGCCGCCTCCAACGCGGCGGGCGTCAGCAAGAAGCCGTCCTCGGCATGGGTGGGCACCACGACCGGCACCGCGCCTGTCATCTCTACCTGTTGGGTATAGCTGACCCAATAGGGCGCCGGGACGATCACTTCGTCGCCGGGATCGAGCGTGGCCAGCAGCGCGTTGGCGATCACCTGCTTGCCGCCTGTGCAGACAATCGTCTGCGCGGCGGTATAGTCCAGCCCGTTTTCGCGCGCGAATTTCTGCGCGATGGCCTCGCGCAGCTCTGGGATGCCGGGGATGGGGGTGTATTTCGTCTCGCCCCGCGCCACCGCCTCGGCGGCGGCGCTCTTGACGTGGTCCGGCGTGTCGAAATCCGGCTCGCCGATGGAAAGCGAGATGACGTCCTGGCCCGCCTCGCGCAGATCACGCGCCTTTTGCGTGATGGCGATGGTTGCCGCGGGCTGGATGCGTGACAGGGCGGTGGATTTGCGAAACTGAGTCATTGGCGGGCCTTTCCTGAGTTGGTCAGACCATCGGACAGGTGCCCGCAAACTGCAAGCGGATCAGGTGCCGAAGACGGACCAGCCGGTAAAATTGGCCAGCCGATGCGCGGCTTCGGTGCCGATCTTGGAATTGCCGTAATGGTTCAGACCCGGCGACCAGACCGCGATGGACGCCTTGCCGGGCGCGATCATCAGGATGCCGCCGCCCACCCCGCTCTTGCCGGGCAGACCGACACGGTAGGCGAAGTCGCCCGAGCCGTCATAATGCCCGCAGGTCATCATCAGGGCGTTGATCCGCCGCGCCCGCCGCGCGGAAATCAGGCGCGGTGCGCTTTCAAGCCCCGACAGCATCCGTCCTGCGCTGGCCAGTTGATTGGTCGTCATGGCGATCGCGCATTGGTGCATGTAGGTGCCCAGTGTCAGGTCAGGCTCGTTCTGAAGGTTGCCGAAGGAGTAAAGATAATGCGCAAGGGCCGCATTGCGGTGGCCCGTAGCTTCTTCCGACGCGGCGACATGCTTGTCGATATGGATGTCGTCATCCTCTGCGGCAGCGCGGATGAACTGGATCAGTTCAGCCAGCGCATCGCGCGGCTGGCGCCCGTCGAGCAGGGCATCGGTGGTCACGATTGCGCCCGCATTGATGAAAGGGTTGCGCGGGCGACCGCGCTCCTGCTCCAGAAGCGCGATGGAATTGAAGGCGGTGCCCGATGGCTCGCGCCCGACCCGCGCCCAAAGCGCATCGCCAACCCGGCCCAAAGCTGCGGCGAGTGTAAAAACCTTGCTGACGCTTTGGATCGAGAATCTCTTGTCGTGCTGGCCTGCCGAGATCGTGCGCCCGTCGGCCATTGCCACCGAGATCGCAAATTGCGCGGGGTCCACGGCGGCGAGCTCGGGGATGTAATCGGCGGGTGTCCCCCAATCCGCAGCTTCGTGCATCTCATCATTGAGACTGAGGAGGAAATCCTGCAGCCCCTCGGGGAAAGTCTCGCTCATGGGCGGGCCTCATGCGCGCTGACGCCTTTGCAATGGGACGCATCGAATGGGCTATGGCGGGACTTGGCTAAGATAAAGCACATCGCATCCTCGATTCTGCGCCACCCGTTTCACCGCAGGTGCGTCAATTTGAACTGGCACGCCTCTGGCGTGAAGGCAGGCGCTCTTCCAGATAATGCTGCGCAGGTCTCGGAACGCAGCCTGTTACGTATTGAACAGGAAATGCAGCACGTCGCCATCCTTGACGATATACGATTTTCCCTCGGCGCGCATCTTGCCCGCTTCCTTGGCGGGTTGCTCGCCGCCAAGGCGCACGAAATCGTCATAGGCGATGGTCTCGGCGCGGATGAAGCCGCGCTCGAAGTCGCCGTGGATGACGCCTGCTGCCCTGGGGGCGGAGGTGCCGGTGCGGATGGTCCAGGCGCGCGCCTCCTTGGGGCCGACGGTGAAATACGTCTCGAGATGGAGCAGCTCGTAACCCGCCTTGATCAAACGGCTGAGGCCCGCCTCATCGAGGCCCATCTCGGTCAGGAACATCTCGGCTTCCTCGGCGTCGAGCTGGCTGATCTCCTCTTCGATCTGGGCGCTGATGACGACATGGCCGTTGCCCTCGGCGGCGGCCATCTCGGCCACTTTGGCTGAGAGTGCGTTGCCCTCGGCCGCATCCGCTTCGCCCACGTTGCACACATAGAGGACCGGCTTGGTGGTCAGCAGTTGCAGCATCTTCCAGGCGCGTATGTCCTCGTCGTCCACATCGACGGTGCGCGCGGGCTTGCCCTCTTCCAGCGCGGCGAGGGCGGCTTTCAAAAGGCGCTCCTGCTGGACGGCCTCCTTGTCGCCGCCGCGCACCTTGCGGGTGATGTTCTGCATCCGCTTTTCGATGCTGTCGATATCGGCCAGCATCAGCTCGGTCTCGATGGTTTCGGCGTCGGCGACCGGATCGATCCGGTTCTCGACATGGGTCACATCGCCATCCTCGAAGCAGCGCAGCACATGCGCGATAGCATCGACCTCGCGGATATTGGCGAGGAACTGGTTGCCCAGACCTTCGCCCTTGCTGGCGCCCTTCACCAGCCCGGCGATGTCGACAAAGGTCATGCGCGTGGGAATGATCTGCTTGCTGCCCGCGATCTCGGCCAGCTTGTCCAGCCGCTTGTCCGGCACGGCGACGTCGCCCACATTCGGCTCGATCGTGCAGAAGGGGAAGTTTGCCGCCTGCGCCGCCGCCGTGCGCGTCAGCGCATTGAAAAGCGTCGACTTGCCCACGTTGGGCAGCCCGACGATACCCATTTTGAAACCCATGTCGCCGCTCCTGATCCAGAATTCACGGCATCTACGGCACGGGTGCCTATGGCGTCAAGCAGACCGTTGATTTCACCCCATTGATTTCCCGGCCCGCTTGGGCCAAACCCGAGTGCATCAATCAGAGGGACTGCCATGAGCCGTATCGACGCCAAATTCGCCGAGTTGAAGTCCGCCGGGAAAAAGGCGTTCGTGTCCTACGTCATGGCCGGGGACCCCGATTTCGACACCTCGCTAAAGGTGGTCAAGGGACTGCCCGGCGCCGGCGTAGACATCATCGAGCTGGGATTGCCCTTTACCGATCCCATGGCTGATGGCGAGACGATCCAGCTGGCCGGGCAGCGCGCGCTGAAAGGCGGCATGACGCTCAAGCGGACGCTGCAGATGGCGCGCGAGTTTCGCAAGGGCGACGACACCACGCCCATCGTACTGATGGGCTATTACAATCCGATCTATAATCACGGCGTCGATGCCTTTCTGGTCGATGCGAAAGAGGCCGGTATCGACGGCCTGATCGTTGTCGACCTGCCCCCCGAAGAGGATGAGGAGCTGTGCATCCCCGCGCAGGCGGCGGGCCTCAACTTTATCCGGCTGGCGACACCCACCACCGATGACAAGCGTCTGCCCAAGGTCATGCAGAACACGTCCGGCTTCGTCTATTATG
Organism: Roseovarius maritimus; assembly: GCF_043355895.2. Lineage (NCBI taxonomy): Bacteria > Pseudomonadati > Pseudomonadota > Alphaproteobacteria > Rhodobacterales > Roseobacteraceae > Roseovarius > Roseovarius maritimus. The sequence goes on along the minus strand of NZ_JBHFPF020000007.1, from coordinate 164,541 downwards.
TCTCGATCACCGGCATCACCGGCGCCGCTGCCGCCGAGGCGAAGGACGTGGCGCCCGAAGTGGCGCGCATCAAGGCCGCCACGGATCTGCCCGTCATCGTCGGCTTTGGCATCCGCACGCCCGAGACGTCCAAGGCAATCGCGGGCGTCGCCGATGGCGCCGTGGTCGGCTCTGCCATCGTGGCCAGGCTGGCGGCGGGCGATAGCCCCGAAAAGGTGCTGGAGTTCGTCAAGGGGCTGGCCGACGGCGCCCATTCCGCCTGACGGGGGGCGCAGAATGCCCAGCGCTTCGCTGAAGACGCCTCTGGGCGCGCTGTGCGTCACCGAAGAGCATGGCGCGATCACCGCGCTCGCCTGGCATGATGCATTCCTGCAGGGCGACACACCGCTTCTGCGCCGCGCGCTCGAACAGATTGATGCCTATTTTGCCGGTGAGTTGACCGAATTCGACTTGCCCACCCGCGTCAATGGCAGCGCCTTCCAGCGCGAGGTCTGCGACGCCATCGCCGCCATTCCACACGGTGAGACGCGCAGCTATGGCAATTTGGCCAAGGCGCTGAAGGCGCCGGCCCAAGCTATCGGCACCGGCTGCGGCGGCAACCCGATCCCCATCATCATTCCCTGCCACCGGGTTCTGGGCACAAACGGGCTGGGCGGATTTTCAGGCAAGGGCGGGGTCGAGACGAAGGTCTGGCTGCTGAGGCACGAGGGGGCGGGCGGCCTGCTAATTTAGAGAGGGAGCGCTGCGAAGCCATCGGGTTTGTAGCGCACCATCGCATTCGGCCCCCGCGGGTCGAGATCATAGAGATTGGGCCGCTTGGACAGGTAGCCGCGCCAATTGCCTTCAATGCTCGAGCTGATCTTGGTTCCATAGGCCTGCTTCATTTCCAGGGATAGTTGCGCAATCTGCATGCCGGCGGACTTCTGGCTGTTTTTCTTGATGATGCTCCGTATCTTGCGGTCAAAGGCGTAGTCGTCCTGTTTTGCCTCCAGGCGTTCTTCTGCGACCGCTGACTCTAGATGCTGAAATTCGGAACAGGCGAGCCGAAAACTTTTGGGAGCCTTGTCTTCGCCGAGACCCAGCACATGCAGACCACGCTCGCGCTGTCGGTGCGCAAGATGGGCAAAATCCCCGTCTGACGTGGCGATCACGAAAGCGCTCAACTCGCCGGTCAGCGTCAATTCCATCGCATCAATGCACAAAAGGACGTCTGCAGCGTTTTTACCCGCACCTGCGTGCATCAGGCGGTAGCCCGGGGTGTTCAGCCAGTCACAGGAGGGGTGCATCCCGGCATAGACGCGCGCCACATCGATGCGGCCCAGATTGCCGGCCCGAGACAGGATTTCATTCGCGTGAGATGCACTGATGTTGTCGCCATCGACCAGAACGGCGATCCGCCTTGCCTCCATGTCAGCGCCCTTTCGCAAATTCGCATCTTGCGAAGGGCTATCGGGGCAATGGGGCAGAAGTTTGGCGAAATACGGGACAGGCCTGAAAACCGGGCCTCAGCCCTTCCGCTCGGGCACGATCTGCTGCACGATCCCCGCGCCAAGCAGATAGACCGAGCTGATCACCAGCCCCCAATGCGCCCAGCTTTCTGGGTGGAAATCGACCCAGGCGGCCCAGCCGGCAAAGAAGGTCCAGACAAAGATCATGGGCAGCGAAATCGCCCGCCAGCGTTTGGTGCGCACGGGATGCACGAATTTCAGTGGCAGGAACATCGCGACGGCCAGCACGGTCACCAGGCCAAGCGTGAACCAGAAGGGCGGCGCGGTGGCGAACAGGACGAGCACCAGCATGTTCCAGCAGCCGGGAAAGCCCTGAAAGGACTTGTCCTCGGTCTTCATTCCGCGGTCGCAGAAATACATCGCGCTGGCGAAGGTGATGAGAATGATCGCGGCCCAGCCGGTCCAGCCCGGCAGGAGGCCCGATTTGAAGAGGGCGAAGGCCGGGATGAAGGCGTAGGTGATGAAGTCGATGATCATGTCGAGCAGGTTGCCGTCAAAGCGCGGCGCGTATTTGTCGACCTCGTATTTCCGCGCAAGCGGTCCGTCCGCGCCATCGACCGCGAAGGCGACGACCAGCCAGACATACATCAGCCCCCATTTTTCATCCGCCGCCGCCAGCATGGCCAGCATCGCAAAGACGATGCCGGTGGCGGTGAACAGGTGGACGAGGAGGGCTTTGAATTCGCGTGTCATGGCGTTTCTATAGGGGCTAAGGGGCGGGCGGGCAATCAGCCTTTGCCAGCGGCCTTTGGGTGGGCGCGGGCGTAGACCTCCATCAGGCGGGCGGTGTCGACCGCCGTATAGGCCTGCGTGGTCGAGAGCGAGGCATGGCCCAGAAGCTCCTGAATGCTGCGCAGATCGCCCCCGGCATTCAGCAGATGGGTGGCAAAGCTGTGGCGCATCGCGTGCGGCGTCGCCGTGGCGGGGAGGCCCAGCTGCGCGCGCACACTTGCCATGACGCTCTGGATCGCCCGCGCGCTCAGTGCGCCGCCGCGCGCGCCCTTGAAGAGGGGCGCATCCGGCGCGATGTCATGCGGGCAGGCGCGCATATAGGCCTCCACGGCCTCGCGCGCGGCGGGCAGGACGGGGACGACCCGCTCCTTGCCGCCTTTGCCGATGATGCGCAGGCTGGCGGGCAGGGGCGCGTCCGCGCCGGTCAGCGACAGCGCCTCGGAAATGCGCAGACCGCAGCCGTAGAGCAGTGTGATCACCGCCTGATCGCGCAACGCGATCCACGGCGTCAGGGATTGGAATTCGGCCGTCTCGATCACGCTCTTCGCGGCGTCGACGCTGAGCGGGCGGGGCAGCTTGCGCTGGAATTTGGGACTGCGCGTGGCGAGGACGGCGGTCGGCTCGAACCCCTCGCGCTCGGCCAGCCAGCGATAGAAGGATTTTACCGCCGACAGCTTGCGCGCGAGGCTGCGCGCGCCGATCTCATGTTCGCGCATATGCGCCATCCAGGCGCGCATGTCCGAGGTGGTGATCACGGCCAGCGCGCCCAGCCCCTGCGGCGCGCCCTTGTGCTGCGTGATGAAGGTCAGGAATTCGGCCACGTCGCCCTGATAGGCAGTGACCGTGTTTTCCGCCGCGCCGCGCAAAGCGCGCTGATGGTCCAGCCACAGCGCCAATGCGTCCCGCGCGGCGGGCGAGATCATGACAGCCAGCGCCGCATGGCCCGCTCGAACACGCCGGCAAAAAAAGCCAGAAGGTCTGTACCCTGCTGCGGCGTAAACTGATGCGGATCCTCGGCGCCCAACACCAACATGCCGGGCAGGCGGCCAGCACCGAAATCCAGCCGCAGGCAGGCCTCGGAGCGGATATGGGCTGCCGCGTCGCCATGAAGTGCGCCCTCGCCGCCGCTGAGTTGGCGCAAGGTCACCGGGCGTTCGCCGCTGCGGCCATTCTCGATGTAGCGCGAGACAAAGCCCGGCTCGGCCACCGATAGGACATCGCCGAGGCGCTGCACTGCGGGATCGTCGTCATCCTGCACCGATTCGAGGATCAGACGCACCGAGGAGACGCGCAGGATGTCGGCCACTTCGCCGCCCAGATTGTGCAGGAAGGTCTCGAATTCGGTCGGATCCAGCATGCGCAGGATGGCACGGTGCACCTGATTGGTGCCCGCCAGATTGTCATACGCCGCCGCGATGACGCTGCGGTGGGTGTCCTCCAGCCGGTCCAGCCTTGCCTCCAGCCGGTCCATCGCGATGCCCCGCAGATCGACAATATTGCCGCCCATCGCCCGCTCGTTCGCGGCAATGAGGGCGTGCATAAGATCTTGATCTTCAAGGATGACATCTGGTTGGCTGATGATCCGCTCGCGCAGGTGGTCATCCATCTTGGGTTTGCTGCTCATGCTCACGCTCGTTTCTTGGTTTTACGAGTTGTAGCATGGGGTTCGGGGGAAATCTTCATTTGATTTCGTTCAGGCCGCGAAAAACGCGGCTTGACGCAGCGTCCGGTCGCGCTTGGGCTCAGTTGCCGATGCAGTACTGCACGCCGCCGTACAGCGTAGGGGCGTGTTTGGGGCAGCCATTCACACGCTTGACTATAACCCGGCGGACAACGGTGTCTGTGGCGCGCCCCAACTTGGCGTCGGCGCAGGCATTGATCCATGCCGCGTCATTGGGCGAAACGCGGCGGTCGGGCAGGATACGCATCACTGTGTCGCCGCCCCAAGGATACGCAACATAAGTCGCCCGCAGTTTGGGGTATCCACGTTTGCCCAGCTTGTAATGGCAGTCAGAGATGGCGCGATGTTGCTCCGGCGCCGAGACGTAGCCTTCTTTATGTGGAAAATCTCGATCGGGCGCGCCTTCGGCATGTGCTGTTTGAATTGCAAGGCCGATACCCAGTGCCAGTGCGGAAGATTTAAGAATATTTGGCATGGGACATTTCACCTTTAAAACGAGTCGCCGACCTCAGTTGCCGATCAGGTTAACGCGACCGGGTCGCGGCTTTCAAGTTCAAGCGGATGTCGTTTTGAATTGCCAAGGAAATGCAGAGTGCGTTGCATGCCCCGGTCGCGCCCCGGACATCACGGCAAAAGTCAGTCACCGTGCGTCCCGTTCCCGGCAGAACAGCCTCCTGTGTGCCGCGGTTCTCGGGTCAACTCATGCATGGCGCGCAGCGACCGATCAGATCGCTTCATTGGTCAGGCTTTGAGATAGGCCCAATAGCAGAACATGATCACAAGAACGATAACGACCTGGGCCACCATCGCCTTGATCAAGAACTTCGACCGTTTCAGGTCGTCTTCGACGTCGATCTTTTTCATGGGATGTCCTTTTCCGAAGGATCGCAAGAGATAGACCCGGAAGGGTCAAATGTCAATCTGCACCGCACTTGCGCCTACATCATCATTTCGGTTTCAGCAGCCGCGCCTCGTGCTTGTTGACGCTGGTTCGCGCGGCCGGCCCATAATGTGCAGGATCGCCGCGAAGCTGTGGAAATATCTCGTATATCTCGTCCCGAGTATCTTCGGTCATGGCGTTGATACCGATCTCACCGGGATGAAAGCTCTCGCTTTCGGCACCTTCGGCCAAGACGATTTCATGCGTGTCGAACAGGATATGGAAATACTCCACCTGGTCGCATTCAACTTGTCGAATTGAACTGTCGTTGATCAGGTGTTTCGCGGGGACCAGCACTTCATCGCGCCCAAAATACAGTTGGGCCTGCCAGCCTCGCAACAGCATCCGATGCTGCGGTGACACCAGCAGATCTCGCGCGTTGTCCAATGCGCCACGCCGGATCTCCACGGGCGCCAGTTTGCCCGACCCCGCCACGACCATCGAGCCGATCCAGCGAATTGGCCGGATCGACCCATCCGTCGTGACCACAAGATCGCCTTGGCGAAGATTTTCGATGACGACCTCGCCGTGGTCGGTTGTGATGCGTGTGCCACGGGCAAAACAAACGACGTTATCCGTTTCGATGTTCTTGTCTTTGACGCCCGGAGACTGCGTGGACAGGGTATCGTGGCCCTTGCCGCCATCGATTTCATCCAGATCGGCATCTGCACCGACCTTTATGTCATCGTCGCCGTCACCGGATTTTATTTTCTTGCCCGTTGCATCGTCGCCAACGGTGATCGAATCGTCGTCCTTGCCCGAGTCGATTTCCTTGAAATCGGCGCGATCGCCGATTTCCACCGTGTCTTGGCCTTCTTCGGTGCGGATCTTGCCGGCGGACAGGTCGTCGCCGATGGTCAGACTATCATCTCCCTCGCCGGACTGGACATCCTTCACCTCGGCGCGATCGCCGATCCGGATAATGTCGTCACCCTCCTCGGTCTTGATATTCCCGGCGGTCAGGTCATCGCCGATGACGACGCTGTCCTCGCCCTCGCCGGTGTCGATGTTTTTCAGTGTCGCACCCGATCCGACGGTGATCGAATCATCACCCTTTTCGGTGTCGATATCCTCGGTCGTCGTGAAATTGTCGCCGATGGTCAAAATATCGGCGCCGTCCTTCGATCCCTTGTATTCCTCCAGCGTGACGTTGTCGCCGACATTCACAGTCGCCGAGGAAGCCTCGCCCGCGTCGAGTTTGACCTTTGACAAATCGACATCGTCGGCAACCGCGATGGACGGATTCAAGAACTCCTGGAATTTGACATCGAAATCGTTCGAGTTGCTGTCATTGAATTCAACCGAAAAATCCGTCTCGGTCCCGTTCGCGGCGGCGAATTGAGTATTTTCATTCGCAGTGCTGTCAAAAATGAATGTATCGCCGTCATTGACCTGAACGGTCCCGCCCGCATTGATCTCGTTGGGACCAAGGGGGTCCTTGTCCTTGTCGACGATAATGTATGTGGGCATGGGATACGACTACCGTTCTGGAGACAAACACGCGCAAGGCGTGGGGTTCGGGATTGCTCCCGTTTAAGTAGCGGGTCACCTCCGAATTTCAAGCAAAGCAAACTGTCCCGCAGTCGGATGGCAATAAAATGCCATGCCAAGACGAGCAAACGCCCGGCGGGGTGGGCCGCCGGACGATGCATTGCCGCGTGAAGGCGGATCTCAGACGATCTTCTGACCCGTCTTGGCCCAATCCTTCATGAATTGGTCGAGGCCCGCATCGGTCAGCGGGTGGTCGGCCATCTTCTTGATCACGGCGGGGGGCGCGGTCATCACGTCGGCGCCGATCATGGCGGACTGGTAGGCGTGGTTCACCGTGCGGATCGAGGCGGCCAGGATTTGCGTCTCGTACCCGTAATTGTCATAGACCTGCCGGATGTCCGAGATCAGCTCCATCCCGTCGAGGTTGATGTCATCCAGCCGCCCAATGAAGGGCGAGATGAAGGTCGCGCCCGCCTTGGCCGCCAGAAGCGCCTGATTGGCCGAGAAACAGAGCGTCACATTGACCATGTTGCCCTCGTCCGACAGCACCTTGCACGCCTTGAGGCCTGCCCATGTCAGCGGCACCTTGACCGCGATGTTGCCCGCGATCTGCGCCAGCTTGCGGCCTTCGGCGATCATCTCGTCCGCCTCGAGGGCCACCACTTCGGCGCTGACGGGGCCATCGACCATCTCGGCGATTTCCTTGGTTACTTCCAGGATGTCGCGGCCCGATTTCAGGATCAGTGACGGGTTGGTGGTGACGCCATCGACCATCCCCAGGTCGTTGAGCTCTGCGATTTGATCGACTTCGGCGGTATCTACGAAAAATTTCATGGCGGCAGCCCTCTTGGATGGATTGGAGTTTGTCGCCGGAACGTTTATCCCAAGGGCGATCCCCGTGAAACCCTGAAAGGCCCGGAGAGGAAGATGCGCGCGTGACCGCCGGACCGGATTTCTTTGACGCAGGCGCGCTGATCGGCGTGCTGACGGCGCAGCCTCTGGACCGCGCGCTGGATTACCGCGCGCCAGAGGGCGGCTGTCATGTCGGCGCCTTCGTCGAGGTGCCGCTGGGGCCGCGCAAGGTGCTGGGCGTGGTCATGGGGCCGGGCGAGGGCGGCTATGACCTTGCAAAGGTGCGCTCTGTGATCCGCGTGCTGGACGTGGCCCCGATGGCGCCCGAGATGCAGACATTCCTGCAAAAGGCCGCCGATTACACCCTGACGCCGATGTCCGCGATGCTGCGCCTTGCCACCCGCGCGCCGGGGCTGGGCGATCCGCCCTCGATGCGCAAGGTGTATCGCCTCGGCTATTCCGAGCCGTCGCGCGTGACCGATGCGCGCCAGCGCGTGCTGGAGGTGCTGGAGGGTCAGGGCGATCAGAGCTTTACCCTCAAGGAGTTGTCGGACGAGGCGGGCGTGACGTCATCCGTCATCAAGGGGCTGGTCAAGCAGGGCGCGGTCGATGAGGTCGACACGCCCCGCGACACACCCTATCGCCGCCTCGATCCGGCGCATGCCTCGAAGGATCTGACCGACGATCAGCGCGCCTGCGCCGCCACGCTCGATGCGGCCATCGAAAGCGGCGCCTATGGCACGACCCTGCTGCGCGGCGTCACCGGATCGGGCAAGACCGAGGTCTATCTGGAGGCGGTGGCATCGACGCTGAAGGCGGGCCGTCAGGCGCTGGTCCTCCTGCCCGAGATCGCGCTGACCGCCGAATTCCTGACCCGCGTTCAGGAGCGCTTCGGCGCCAAGCCCGCCGAGTGGCATTCCGGCGTCACCATGACCGAGCGGCGCCGCTGCTGGAAAATGGTGGGCGAGGGTGGGGCGCAGCTGGTGGTCGGCGCGCGCTCGGCCCTATTCCTGCCATTCCGCGATCTGGGTCTGATCGTGGTCGATGAGGAACATGACACATCCTACAAGCAGGAGGATGGCGTGCTTTACAATGCCCGCGACATGGCCGTTCTGCGCGCGTCGATCTGCGGCGCGCAGGTGGTGCTGGCCTCGGCCACGCCCAGCCTCGAGACATGGGTCAATGCCGAGGCGGGCAAATACACGCGGCTGGACCTCAAGGCGCGGTTCGGCGCCGCCGTGATGCCCGAACTGCGGGCGATCGACATGCGCAGCGAAGACCTGCCCGGCAATCGCTGGATCTCGCCCACGATGCAGGCGGCGGTGACGCAGAGGATTGAGAAGGGTGAGCAATCGCTCCTCTTTATCAACCGGCGCGGTTATGCGCCCGTCACCATCTGCCGCGCCTGCGGGCATCAGGTGGGCTGCGATCATTGCGACGCGCGCATGGTCGAGCATCGGTTTCAGAAGCGCCTGATGTGCCATCAATGCGGCGAGACGAAGCCGATGCCGGAAGTTTGCCCCGAGTGCAAAGTCGAGGGCAAGATGGCCCCCGTTGGGCCCGGCGTTGAACGTCTGGGCGAGGAGGCGGCGGCGCTCTTCCCCGAGGCGCGCGTCGCCACGCTGAGCAGCGATATGTTCGCCAGTTCCCGTGCGCTCAAAGAGCAGATACGCGCCATCGCGGCGGGTGAGGCCGATATCGTCATTGGCACGCAGCTGGTGGCCAAGGGGCACAACTTCCCATTGCTCACACTGGTCGGCGTGATCGACGCCGATCTGGGCCTGCAAGGGTCGGACCTGCGCGCGGCCGAGCGCACGTTCCAGCTGATGCGGCAGGTCGCGGGCCGGGCAGGGCGCGCGGAAAAGCCGGGCACAGCAATGCTGCAGACCTTCCAGCCTGAGCATCCGGTGATCCGCGCGATCCTGACCGGCGACGAAGAAGGCTTCTGGCGCGCCGAGGCCGAGGAGCGCCGGCACGCGGGCGTGCCGCCCTTCGGGCGCATGGCGGGCATCATCCTCAGCTCGCCAGACATGCAGGAGGCGTTCGATTTAGGCACGCATCTGGCGCGCACCGATGGCCCCCTGCGCGAGATCGGCGCGCAGGTCTTTGGCCCCGCGCCCGCGCCCATCGCACGGGTGAGGGGGCGCCACCGGGTGCGCCTCTTGGTCAAGGCCCCCAAGGGCGCGGCGCTGCAGGCTGCGCTGGCGCGCTGGACAGGCGCGCTGCGCCTGCCGAATTCGCTGCGTCTCAGCGTGGATATCGATCCACAGAGTTTCTATTGATGTGCGCGGCGGAGCAGGGCGAATGAGACCGCAAGTGCTGCCCGGCCGGTCGGCCAATCTGATCGGCAGCCTCTGGATGATCACGGCGATGGCGCTCTTTGCGGTTGAGGACGGGTTTATCAAGGCCGCCGCAATCAGCCTGCCGGTGGGCGAGATACTGATGATCTTCGGCCTGGGCGGTGCGGCGGTCTTTGCATGCCTCTTGCGCTTGAAGGGCCAGCCGCTCTTTCGGCGCGAGGTCGTCTCGCGCCCGATGCGCATCCGGGTCTGCTTCGAGGTGACGGGACGTCTTTTCTGGGTGTTGGCGCTCGCGCTGACGCCGCTTTCCTCGGCCACGGTGATCCTGCAGGCGACACCGCTGGTAGTCGTCGCGGGCGCGGCCTTCGTATTCGGCGAGAGGGTGGGCTGGCGGCGATGGACCGCCATCGCCATCGGCCTCCTCGGCGTCGTCGTCATCATCCGGCCGGGCACGGACAGCTTTTCGCCGCTATCGGTACTGGCGCTGATCGGCATGGTCGGCTTTGCCGGGCGCGATCTGGCGAGCCGTGCCGCGCCCGCCGCCATCGGAACGGCGATGCTGGGGCTCTACGGCTTTCTCGCCATGGCGCTGGCTGGCGCGATCTATTCCGTCTGGAGCGGCGACGCCTTTGCCCTCCCGGATCCGCGTGCGGCCATGATGCTGGCGGGCGCCATCGTGTCGGGCACCATGGGCTATTCGTGCCTGATGAAGGCGATGCGGGTGGGCGACGTCTCGGCGGTCACGCCATTTCGGTACACGCGCATCCTTTTCGGCATCGCGCTGGGCGTTGTGCTGTTCAATGAGCAGATCACCCTCCCGATGGCGATCGGCTCTGGCCTGATCGTGGCGTCGGGCATTTTCATTCTTTGGCGCAGTCGCAAGGTGACCGAAGGTTAGCGCCCGGGATATATTCCCCTCGCCAAAACCGGGGTCCGGGCGTAAAGCATTTGAATGACCCGCACCGTTCCCCTTGGCGAGGCCCGCCACCTGCCGTTCTGGCGCCGGCCCATCACGCTGCTGTTCCTCATGGCCGCGGCGATGCCTATCGCCTTTGCCACATGGTCGGCGCTGCTCAATAACTTCGTGATCGAGGTGGCGCAGTTCGACGGGCACGATATCGGCTGGCTGCATACCGTGCGCGAGATCCCCGGCTTTTTCGCCATCGGGGTCATCGCCATCATCATCTTTGTTCGCGAGCAGGTGCTGGGCCTTGTCTCGCTGATCCTTCTAGGCGTTGCCACGGCGATCACGGCGCAGTTTCCCACGATGGGCGGCATCCTGACCATCACCATGCTCAGCTCGATCGGTTTTCACTATTACGAGACGGTCAACCAGTCCCTGCAACTGCAGTGGATCGATCGCGCCCGCGCGCCGCAGATGCTGGGCTGGCTATTGGCCGCCGGGTCAGGCGCGACACTGATCTGCTACGGCGGTATCGTTCTGCTGTGGGAGCCTTTGGGCCTGACCTACAACATCGTCTACATGATCTCGGGCGGGATCACGGCGGCCATCGCCATCTTTGCGCTGATCGCCTATCCGCAGTTCGAGGCACCCAATCCGCAGCTCAAGCAGATGGTGCTGCGGCGGCGCTACTGGCTCTATTACCTGCTGCAATTCATGGCGGGTGCGCGACGGCAGATCTTTGTCGTCTTCGCCGGCTTCATGATGGTCGAGAAATTCGGATTTCAGGTGCATGAGATCACGGCGCTGTTTCTGATCAACCTCGTGGCCAACATGGTCTTTGCCCCGCTGATGGGCGGCGCCGTCGCCCGCTTTGGCGAGCGGCGCACGCTGATCTTCGAGTATGCCGGGCTGATGGCGGTGTTCCTGGCCTATGGCGGCATCTACATGTTCGGCTGGGGCGTGCTTTTGGCGGCGGGTCTCTATGTCGTGGACCATATGCTGTTTGCGCTGGCGCTGGCGCTCAAGACCTATTTCCAGAAGATCGCCGACCCCGGTGATATCGCCCCCACCGCCGCCGTCGCCTTCACGATCAACCATATCGCGGCCGTGTTCCTGCCTGCGCTGCTGGGCTATCTGTGGCTGGTCTCGCCCGGCGCGGTTTTCGTGCTGGCCGCTGGCATGGCAGGGGTGTCGTTGTTATTGGCGCTCCTGATCCCGCGCCATCCCGCGCCGGGACACGAGACAATCCTGACCCGCTTTGTTCCCGCCCCGGCGGAATAACCACCGCGAAAGACCCTATCCATGCCCACATATACCGCCCTCACCACCCTGACCGGTCAGACCAGCGCCGAGGCGCTGGCCGATGCGCTGGACGAGCTCGATCCCGCACCGATGGGCGTCGGCACTTTCGAGATCGAGGATGGCAGTGGCACATGGGAGGTCGGCGGCTATTTCGAGGAGGCGCCGGATATCGCGGGCCTCGCCCTTCTGGCGCAGGTGCATGGCGCGCGCCCCTTTGCCGTCTCTGAAGTGCCCGAGACCGATTGGGTCGCCCATGTGAAACGCGAGCTGACGCCCGTCGCTGCGGGCCGCTTCTTTGTCTATGGAAGCCACGATGCTGACAAGGTGCCCGAAGGATGCCAGCCGCTGCTGATCGAGGCGGCGATGGCCTTCGGCACAGGGCATCACGGCACGACGCAGGGCTGCCTGCGCGCGCTTGACCGGCTGGCCAGTGCGAGTGCGCCCCATGCGTCTGTCGTCGATATCGGTTGCGGCACCGCGGTTCTGGCAATGGGCGCCGCGCGGATCTGGCCGGGCGTGATGCTGGCCAGCGATATCGATCCGGTGGCGGTGGATGTAGCCAAGGTGAATGTCACCGCCAACGATCTGGACGGACGCGTGCGTTGCATCGTGGCCGCCGGCCTCGATCATCCCGATCTGGCGGCAGCCGCGCCCTTCGATCTGGTCTTCGCCAATATCCTGAAAGGCCCGCTGATCGAGCTTGCGCCGGATATGACGGCGGCCATGAGCACAGGCGGACACGCGATTCTCTCGGGGATTCTGAACGAGCAGGCGCAGGAGGTGATCGATGTTTATACGCAGGCGGGAAACAGTTTGGCCAACGCCGAGCAGATTGGTGACTGGACGACGCTGACCTTGCAGAAAATTGTCTGAAAAAGCGCGTAAAAGCAGCTGAATTGAGGCGGCTGCCCCAGAATTGCCACATTTCAAACCTAGGTTTTTCAGGTGATCTGGCGGGGGGCCGGAAAACTGGAATCTGCTGATGTCTACGACACATACAAACACGCCCGAAGGGTTCGACGCGCGCATCAAGAAGGTGCAGAAGTCGCATAGCCGTCTTGCACGCGGTTATGATGCCAAGGTCGGGTCCGATGGCTTGATCGTGTTTCGCCCCAAGCGCCGCCGTCCGGGTATCCCGGTGCGCGGCATTGTCTTGGGTCTTGCCGCTTTTTTCGGGTTCAAGGCGCTGGTGCTGATGCAGCTTGGCGATATCGCGTATCAGGACCGCGTAGATGGGCTGGCCGCTGGCAGCGCTGCCGAGAAGGCTGGCGCTTGGATCATGCAGATTGATCCGGTGACGGAAGTCATCGCGGCCCAGATCGCGCCGCTGATCTGATCCCGGACAGGCAGGGCTCGGCGTTTCGGGCCGCCTACCTCCATTTTCCAGAAAACCGTTTGGTCCCAAGTTGTTTTAATGAGTGATTTGTTCATCCCTTTTGGGGAGAAGCTCTCATGCCCGCTCGCGGCATGGGGGCTTCTCCAAATCCGGAGGGTGATACGCAAAACGCGCGCCTCTGGCAGGAAGCGCGCGTCTTAGTTTTGATCGTATTTTGCGGCCGTGTCGCGGCCGCACATCAGCGGAGGCTGAAGTTGGCGATGTCGGCGCGGGTCAGGCCGATATCATCCAGTTCACGATCCGACAGGACCGAAAGGGCCTTGCGTGTGGCGCGGGCGTCTTTCCATGCGGTGAAGGCCGCAACGAAGCGCGCGAGGCCCAAGCCGACCGGTGCGGTCTGAAACTGGGTGGAGCGGGTGGTGTCGATAACGGACATTTCAATCTTCCTTCGGTTTGCATGACGGGTCGTCATGGCGATTTGATCAAAGTCTATAGCCTGTGGTGCTGCAGTGCAGATAGATGCGGCGCGGTCATCTGGCAACACCGCTTGCTGCATAGTCATCATGCGCCGGGCGCATAGGTCCAGAACGCCGTGATAGGCCTTTTTATCAATGCTAATGTGATGCGTGAGTGAAAATTGCCACGAGCCCGTCTGATTAATGCTGCAATGCAGCATTATTTGGGCTGATTGCCGCACCTGCATGGCCCGATTGCCAGCGCCCCGCGCAAAGCTCTTGGCCCGCGTTCCCGTTTCGTGCTAAAGCCTTTCCCAAGCCGCGCAAAAGCGGAGTTGAGGCGCCGGGCAGATCCGGCAGGGCAGGGGCGACAGATCATGCGTGTTCTTGGAATCGATCCGGGATTGCGAAATCTCGGCTGGGGCGTGATCGACGTCGATGGCAGCCGCCTGAGCCATGTCGCCAATGGCACGCTGCACTCGATCGGAGATGAGATGCCCGCGCGCCTCCTGTCGCTTTTCCAGCAGCTGGGCGCGATCCTGATCGAATACGCGCCGCACACGGCGGCGGTCGAGCAGACCTTCGTCAACAAGGACGGCGCCGGCACGCTAAAGCTGGGCCAGGCGCGTGGCATTGCGGTGCTGGCCCCGGCGCAATACGGGATCGAGGTTGGTGAGTATGCCCCAAACAAGGTGAAGAAGACGGTTGTCGGCGTTGGTCACGCAAGCAAGGATCAGATCGCGCATATGGTTAAGATGCAACTTCCCGGCGCGGTCCTGACCGGCCCCGATGCCGCCGACGCACTGGCCATCGCGATCTGCCACGCGCATCATTTCGCCAGCCGCGTCCGCATCGCAAGGGCGCTGGCATGATCGGGCGTATCGCGGGGCGCATCGACTATCGCGCGGCCGATCACCTTCTGATCGACGTCCGCGGCGTCGGCTACCTTGTCTACTGTTCGGACCGCACGATGCAGGCGCTGCCACGCGCGGGCGAGTATGCGGCGCTCTATACGGATCTGCTGGTGCGCGAAGATATTCTGCAGCTTTACGGCTTTACGACGCTGGTCGAGAAGGAATGGCATCGCCTGCTAATGAGCGTGCAGGGTGTCGGAGCCAAGGCGTCACTGGCGATCCTCGGCACGCTCGGCCCCGACGGCATCGGCCGCGCCATCGCGCTTGGAGACTGGAATTCGGTCAAGGCCGCAAAGGGCATCGGGCCCAAGACCGCGCAGCGCGTCGTGAACGAATTGAAGGACAAGGCGCCCGAGGTGATGGCGATGGGCGCAGGCCCCGCGCCAACTCCGCCGGAGCCGGATGAGTCAGTGATCGAACCCGCGGCCCCCGCCGCGCCGCGCCCCGCCCCTGCCGGCGCCGGCCCACAGGCCGAGGCGCTGTCGGCGCTGACCAATCTGGGCTATGCGCCCGGCGAGGCGGCTGGCGCCGTGGCGCAGGCCGCGGGCGATGCCGAGGGCGCCGGCACGGCCGACCTCATCCGCGCGGCGCTGAAGCTGCTGGCACCGAAGGGGTGATGCAATGAGTGAGCCAGACCCGACCTTGCGTCCCGAAAAGCTGGCCGAGGACGAGGGGCGCAGCCTGCGCCCGCAAGCATTGGACGCATTCATCGGCCAGGCCGAGGCGCGCGCTAACCTGCGCGTCTTCATCGCTTCGGCCCGCCAGCGCGAAGAGGCAATGGATCACACCCTCTTTCACGGCCCTCCCGGCCTTGGCAAGACGACGCTGGCGCAGATCATGGCGCGCGAATTGGGCGTCGGGTTTCGAATGACGTCGGGGCCGGTGCTGGCCAAGGCGGGCGATCTGGCCGCGATCCTCACCAATCTCGAGGCGCGAGATGTGCTGTTCATCGATGAGATCCACCGCCTGAACCCGGCGGTCGAGGAGGTGCTCTATCCCGCGCTCGAGGATTTCGAGCTGGACCTCGTCATCGGCGAAGGCCCCGCCGCGCGCACCGTCCGGATCGAGCTTCAGCCATTCACGCTGGTCGGGGCCACGACGCGGCTTGGTCTGCTGACCACGCCCCTGCGCGACCGCTTTGGCATCCCCACGCGCCTCCAGTTCTACACGGTGGATGAGCTGCACGAAATCGTCGCGCGCAACGCCAAGTTGCTCAACATTCCGTGTGTGCCCGACGGCGCGCATGAGATCGCCCGCCGCGCGCGCGGCACGCCGCGCATCGCCGGGCGGCTCCTGCGCCGAGTGGTGGATTTCGCGTTGATCGACGGCGACGGCACCATCACCCGCGATCTGGCCGACAGCGCGCTCACGCGGCTGGGCGTGGATCACCTGGGCCTCGATTCCGCTGACAGGCGCTATCTCACCCTGATCGCCGAAGCCTATCAGGGCGGTCCTGTCGGCATCGAGACGCTGAGCGCGGCTCTGTCGGAATCGCGCGATGCGCTTGAGGAAGTCATCGAGCCGTACCTGCTGCAACGCGGCCTCATCCAGCGCACGCCACGCGGGCGGATGCTGACCCAAGGGGCGTGGACCCATCTGGGCCTTGCGCCGCCCAGAGCTGCCGGACAGGGCGATCTGTTCTAGAGGGCGGCGCGCGGATGCCGAATAAGTATTTTTGGAACAGTGAAAGGGTGCGGGCGCGTGCTTTTTCTTGGTAAAAATACCCAAACCACCGCGCGTCAAGGGTTACAGGCCGGGGGCCGGCGGGCTAAAAGGGCGCCGGTTTGCGGCAGGAGGCGGCGATGACACCCGAAGAGATCGAAGCGCATTTCACCCGGTCGGATGGCAGCTATCTTTGCGCGCGCTGGAGCCGGCCGATCGCGCCGGTGGTTTTTGGCGTTGAGGATGCGACATTGTCAATCGTCAAAGGCGCCATCGAGGCGGTGGCGCAACTGGCCGGGCATGAGATGGTCGAAACCGATCCCGAGTTGGGCGCGAACCTGATGGTCTTCTTCTTTCGCGAGTGGGAGGAGCTGCTGGAGCTGCCGGATCTGGGCCGGATGATCCCTGACCTCGAGCCGCTGGTGGCGCGGCTGGTTGCGACAGATGCGAACCAGTATCGCATCTTCCGCTTCGAGGCGGATGGCGCGATCAAGGCGGCCTTCGTCTTTCTGCGCATGGACACGCATCTAAGCGATGTGCCTGCCGAGACATTGGCGCTGAGCCAGGCGGTGCAGACGATCCTTTTGTGGTCGGACACCGCGTTTCAGGACCGCTCGCCGCTGGCGCTGCTGCCGGGCCAGGAGGCGGCGATGCTTCGACCCGAGATCGGTCAGCTGATCCGCGCGGCCTACGATCCCGTCCTTCCCAACGCGGCGCAGGATGCGGCCCATGCACTGCGCCTCTCGGCGCGCCTTGTTATGCAGACCGGCTGAGTGATACCTGGCAGTTGCCGTACCCGGGCCGCGCCGCTAGCTTGATGACTTTCTCACTCAATGGAGATCCGTCATGAAACCCATCCGAATCGCGCCGGGCGCGCGCATGAGCCAGGCTGTCGTGCATGGTGATCTCGTTTGGCTCTCTGGCCAGATCGGCGCGCCGCAGAACGATCTGGAAACGCAGACGCGCGATTGCCTTGCCAAGGTGGAGGCGCTGCTGGAGGCCGCTGGTTCGGGCAAGTCGCATATCATCAAGATGGAAATCTGGCTGGCAGATTTGGCCGATTTCGACGCGATGAACGCGATTTACGAGACATGGGTCGATCGCGAAAACCCACCCGCGCGCGCCACATGCGAGGCTCGGGTTCGCGCAGACGGCACTTTGATCGAGATGGTGGCAACGGCCTCTTTGATCTGACCGGTATTTACAAACAGTCTTGACGGTTTGTTGAATCAAAGCGCAGTCTGGCGTCTGAGAATGGCGCGCGGACCGACTCCGCCAAAGGTCCATTCTCCAACAGGGAGATAGAAATGCAGAACCTTCGCAAGATCATCAAGGGTACCGGTATCGCCGGTGCCATCGCGCTTGCCCCGCAACTCGCGAGCGCCGAGACCAATTTCATCGCCAACTCGTTCTACGGCGCTGAGACGCCCTTCACCAAATGGGGCTATGTCGACTGGGCCGAGAACGTGAAGTCGATGTCCGGCGGCGAGTTGGTGCCCGAGGTCTTTACCGGCTCCGTGCTACTGGCGCCGCGCGCCAATCTTCAGGGCATCCGCGACAATGTCGTGCAGGTGGCGCACCACGCCGCCGTCTACACGCCTTCCGAGCTGCCCGTCGCCAACGCGGTGCAGGAGTTGGGCTTCAACTATTCCGATCCGCTGATCGCGATCTTTGCCGTGGCCGACTTCAGCATGCATAATGAGACGCAACTGGCCGAGTGGAAGGACAAGGGCGTCGTCTATCTGGGCGCCTATGCCACGCCGCCCTATCTGCTCTTCTGCCGCGAGCCCATTCGCAATCTCGCCGAGCTGAAGGGCAAGCGCATCCGCACTGCTGGCTCAACCGTTTCGCTCTGGGTCGAGGCGGCGGGGGGCATTCCCGTCAACGTGCCCTCATCCGAGATGTATACCGGCCTCGAGCGCGGCACGCTCGATTGTGCGTCGAATGCGGGTAACGATCTGATCGACCGCTCGCTTTGGGAAGTGGCCGAGCATACGACGCTTCTGCCAACCGGCATGTATTGGTCCGGGCCGCAATGGGGCGTGAACCCCGGCTTCTGGGCGTCGCTGACGCCCGAGCAGCGCAAGGTGATGATGGATGCATCGGCCCTCGGCATGGCGCGGATGAACATCAACTACATCCAGCGTGCCGAGGATGCGCTGGTCGAGGCGCAGGAGAAAGGCCACACCGTTTATGAGCCCGAGGACGATCTGATGCAGTCCATTCTCGACTACCGTGAGAAGGCGCTCGCAGATGTCTACAAAACCGCCGAGGAGAAATACGGCCTCACCAACGGCCAAGAGGTCATCGACGATTTCCGTGCGACCTGGGATAAGTGGGAGAAGCTTCTGGCCGATGTCGATCGCAGCGATCCCGACGCGCTGGCCGAGATCGCCATGCAGGAGATCTATGCCGATATCGACCCCGCCACATACGGCGTCGAGTGATGGATATGAACGGCGCCGCACCGCGCGGCGCCGGACACCGCCCGCGGGCGGGGTCCGCGCCGCGTCGCCGCACGCAGGCCGAGCGTTCGCATACCACTCAGCAAAACATCCTCACAGTCACCACCGAACTGATCTTGGCAAAGGGTTTGAGAGACACCTCGACCGTCGATGTGGCCGAGGCGGCGGGCGTATCGCGCGGCGCGCTCTTGCACCATTATCCCAGCCGACAAATCCTGATGCAGGAGGCGCTTCGTCACCTTTTGAACCGCGAGATCGAGGAGATCACCGATATCGCCGCTGCAATTCGCGCCGGGGAGATGAATATTGATGGCTTCCTTGCCGAGATGTGGCGGCGTTTTTCGGGCCCGCTTTTCATGGTCACGATAGAGTTTCTGACCGCTGCCCGCACCGATCCGGCCATGCGCGACGCACTGGTGCCCGTGGCAACGGACTATAACCGGCAGCTCGATGATATCTGGGAAAATCTCTTTCCCGGCATGCCGGGGATGACTGGCACAAGGCGGATCGCGCTCAATGCCACGCTTTGCCTGCTACGCGGGATGGCCACGCAATCCATCTGGCGTGATGATCCGCAGCTTTTCCTCGACATGCTTGAGTTCTGGAAAACCTCGCTGGGCAACATGCTGCCCGGCCCCGATGAGGAGACGGCAAGATGACAGTAGAAACCGATCCTCCGCAGGAGACCGGCCTGATCTACAGCGCCATCCGCTACATCAACCTCGCGCTTCTGGCGCTTGGCTGCGTGTTCCTGCTGCTGATGATGGCGCATATCACCGTGGATGTGATCGTGCGCTACGGCTTCAATGGCTCGATGGTGGGCACGCTCGAGACGGTCTCGTTCTACTACATCGTGCTCGCCGTTTTCCTGCCGCTGGGCTATGTCGAGCTCAAATCCGAGCATATCCGTGTCGATCTTTTCGCGCAGATGATGCCGAACTGGGCGCAGCTTGCGCTTTACGTTCTGGCCTGCGTCGCGGGGCTGATCTTCTTCGGGATGCTGGCCTGGCAGAGCAGTCTCGATGCCATCCGATCGACACAGCGGCTTGAGACAATCATGTCGAATTTCCTCTTCTATATCTGGCCCAGCCGCTGGGCGCTGCCCATCGGCTTCATCGGCATGTGCCTCGCCATCCTGTCGAACCTGTTGCGCGCGATCCAGCGCCGCCAAGCCCTTTGAAGGACGCGCGTATATGAGCAATCTCGATATCGGCATCATCGGCACGCTGACCGCGCTGGCCATGATCGCGCTGCGGGTGCCGATCGGCCTGACGCTGGGCCTCGTGTCGATCTTCGGCATCGGAGCGATGATCTCGATGAGCGTTGCCTGGGGCATGATCTCGGCCACGCCCTTCGATTTCGTCGGCCAGTGGGAGCTGACGGCGGCGCCGATGTTCCTGCTGATGGGCTATATCTGCACCACGACGGACATGACACGCAGCCTCTTCACCTCGCTCAAGATCGTGCTGGTGCGCCTGCCGGGTGGTCTCGCGGTGGCCTCGGTCGCGGCCTGCGCGTTTTTCGCCGCCGCCTCCGGCTCAAGTGTGGCGACGGCGGCGGCGATGTCGCGCATCGCGGTGCCCGAAATGCTGAAGGCCAAGTATGAAAAAGGATTGGCGACGGGCACGATTGCGGCTTCGGGCACGCTCGGCTCGCTGATCCCGCCCTCGGTGCTGCTCATCCTCTACGGCGTTTATGCGCAGGTTTCGGTCGGCCAGCTTTTCCTTGCCGGATTCATCCCGGGCGTCGTCTCGGCGCTGATCTACATGGCGATGATCGTCACCCGCGTGAAGCTGAAGCCTTCGCTCGCCGGCGAGGTGCAGAACGATATCAGCCGCGATGAAAAGATCGCGGCGGTCAAGGATATCTGGCCGCTGCCGCTGCTGATCTTTTCGGTGCTGGGAGGTATCTTCGCGGGCGTCTTTTCCCCGACCGAGGCGGGCGCCATCGGCGCCGCCGTCGCCACGCTGATCTCGGTCGTGCGCGGCTCGTTCAGCTGGGCCGCGCTGCGCGATGCGCTGGTGCAGACCGCCATCAGCACAACGGGCATCTTCATCATCCTCGTCGGCTCCGTCTTTTTCACGCGGTTCCTGGCGCTGAGCGGGCTGCCGCAGGCCTTCGCGGACGTGATCCTCGGGGTCAGCGACAATGTCTGGTGGATTCTTTTCGCCGTCGCGCTGCTCTACATCGTGCTCGGGATGCTGATCGATTCCATCGGCCTGCTGCTGCTGACCCTGCCGCTGGTCCTGCCGCTGGTGCAGGGCGCGGGGCTCGATCTGGTGTGGTTCGGCATCATCGTGATCAAGCTGCTGGAGGTCGGCCTCGTCACGCCGCCCATCGGGCTCAACGTCTATGTCATCAAGGGTGCGCTGGGGAATCTCGTGACCCTGCCGCAGGTCTTCAAGGGCGTCGCGTGGTTCATCGCGATGGATATCGTGACGCTCTTCCTGATCATCATGATCCCGGCCATGTCGCTTTGGCTGCCGTCATTGGCCTTCAACTGAGCAAAGGAGAAATTCTCATGACCGACTACACCAATGCCGATTACGAGACGCGCAGCTATGGCACGATTTCTGTCGGGCGCGGGCGCCGCCCCGGCATCGTCGTGATCGACTACCAGAAGGCCTTCACCGAGGAGCAATACGCCCTCGGCGGCGCGCCCATGGTGATGCGGGGCCTTGAGAATACCGCGCGCCTGCTCAAGGTCGCGCGTGCGCACAACATCCCCGTCGCCAATTGCTACACCGCATACAAGGACGAGGAGGACATGCCGCATTGGAAGATCGACGTGGTCCGCCGCGAGTTCATTCACGGCCATCCCAGCACCGAGCTGGACCCCCGCATCTATGAGCCGGATTACGACGTGAAAATCTGCAAGACTGGCCCGTCGATCTTCTTCCAGACGCCTGTGGTGCCGTTCTTTACCAAACACAGCGTCGACACGGTGATCGTCACCGGCTGCATCACCAGCGGCTGCATCCGTGCGTCCTCGATCGACAGCTTCCAATGGGGCTACCGCACCATCGTCCCCGAGGATTGCGTCGGCGACCATGACGAGCAGCCGCACAAGGACAACCTGCGTGACCTGGGCCGCCGCTATGCCGATATTTCGACCTGCGACGAGATGATCGGGTATATTGAAGAGGTGGGCAGGCTGAATTCGTAAGGCGTAGCCAGGTCTGGCTTGGGCATAAATAGAGAGCGCTGCCGCTCAGGCCGGTTTGTCCTCGTCGACCACCACCCATTCATTCCCGGTGATCATCGCCTTGAGGTAGGCGCCCACCGTCTCGCCCGTGGTCGCCATGTAGACATGGATCACCACGAAAATGGCCATCGCATAGGCTGCGACAACATGCGTCCAAGCGATCATGGACAGGTCCAGCCCGGTGGCGCTGACCGTCAGGTAGAGAATACCCGTCACCCAGATCGCCGGATTGATGACCAGTTTGAGGAACAGGTAGCTGAGACGTTGCAGCGGGTTGTGCTTGCGGTGGATCGTGGGCTTGGACGGGTGTGCCTCGCCCCAAAAGATGCCCCAGCCGTAATAGCGGATGACGGCCAGCAGATTGCGGAAGGTGGGGATGTAGTGCTGCCACTGGCCCGTGGTGAAGTGCCAGAAGATGGCAAAGATCCACAGCAGAATGATCAGCCCGGCCATGATCAGGTGTAGCCCGAAGGCCGCCTGCCAATCGATTCCGCCGATCAGCCCGTGCAGCCTTGCGCCGGTTACGAGCAGCCCCAGAACCAGCGCCGCCTGTGACCAGTGCCAGAAGCGTTCGAAGCGGGTGAAAATCTTGACGTAGCGCTTTTCGGCCATTTGGTGCCCTCCTTACTTGCGCCGCATCGCGGCGGCGATGCGGATCGCGGCGTGCCCCAGAACTCCGGCCAGGGCCAGCGCCAGAAGGATCAGACCGATCCGGTCGGTCAGGCCGAACATGTCACGGCCGGGAATATAGACACCGGCCAGATTGGCCAGTCGCCCATCCTTGGAATGGCAGCTTTGACAGTCCAGCGCCTCAGACGCCGGGGGCACCATATGCGTGGTGGGCCACCACATCTCGGTATCGGTGAAGGCGAATTTGCCGGAATAGGGCACATCAGTTGCCGCCATCCCCGCAGCCAAGGCCTTTTCCCAGTCGAAATTGGTCCAGAGCGCGGACTCGCCCTCCGGGCCATAGACGTTGTTCAGCAAGAGATACTCGTTGATCTCGTCATAGGCCTGCCGGCCCATCATCCGCTTGAACGGGTAGATGACCGAGGCGGGATCATCGGCACTGCCATGGATCTTGTTGATGCCGACAACGCCCTGAGGGTCGATCTTTTCGCCCAGCAGTGTGTATTCGGTTACGCCGTTCCAGAACTCATAGGTCGGGATCACATCCGCGCCCCACTCGAAATCGCCCTTGGTCGACAGATACGAATGGCGCCCGGTTTCCTCATCCTCCAGCGAGAAGGGCTTGCCGTCCTTGAGCTGGCCGGCGGTCGACCAGTCCCACCATGTCTTCGTGGCAACGCCGCCCTTGGCGAATGTGGGGATATGGCAGGTCTGGCAGGCCACCCTGTCGGTATGATCGTTCAGCTTCAGCCCTTTGATCGAGGCGGTGGGATGCGGCGCATCGCTGTGGCAGCTCTGGCAGCTCAGCACATCGGGCCGCCGAAAGCCCGGCATCTGCACCGTGTCATCCTTGACCGTGCCCAGATAGCGCGAGCCGGGCCATTCATGCCCCTGCGACATGTGGCAATCGGTGCAGACCATGTTGGCACCATCGGGCGACATGTGCACATCCACATGCGGATCGGGCGAGATCAGCGCCGAGGACAGATCTCCGTGCTTCACGTTATCGCCGCCGCCGCCGTAGAAATGGCAGTTGCCGCAACTCTCGCGGCCCGGAGGCCCGACATGCTGCGCGACCTTCGCCAGATCGGGCGGCGCGTGCCGGTAGGATCCATTGCCCAGATCTGTGATTAGCCCGCTGGCATAGGGCACGTGCTTCTTGCCGATCGTCTTCGGCTCGTAGATCGGATGCCCGGCCCGATCCTCCCACTTGACGTATTCACCTGTGGTATCGTGGCAGACAAGACAATCCACCTTGTCCTGCGCCGCGAAATCGAAGGTTTCGGTATCGTCCCATCCATAGCCCGCGTGGCAAGAGGTGCAGCGCGGCTCGTTCGAGGCCACATTGCCGCAAAACGAGTTGATGACATTTCGCTTGCCCAGGATCTGGCCGGTTTCGGGATGCTCGAACTGCCAGGTCCAGTGTATGGAATCCTGAAACTGCGTGGCAGCCTCGGTATGGCATGAGAGGCAGGCTCGCGTGACGTCCGGACCTGAGGCAAACGGGCCTTTCAGCTCTTCGAACTTGGAATGATCCGCAGTGGTATCGCTTTGCTGCATCTGCGCGAGGGTAGGCAGGGCAAAAGTCAAGAGAGCTGTGATCAGGCCAAACGCCCAAAGGATCCTGAGCGGCAACATTCGTGCGGGCATATCGGGCGCGGCGGTGGCCCCATGATCGCGGCCATGCGCGGCGTTGGTCGATCTGAACGGAACCACGCTGCGCATTTACGACTCCCCTGCTGTTTTGATGGAGCGTCGATCCAGGCCACCCTGCTTGGTCGGCGGCGTGTGGCCAAGGTCCAGATCCGCGCCGAGAGATCCGAGCGCCACAAGGATGTCATGCACCATTGCCCCTGTTGGGTTCGGCATGCCCTCTTCGTCGGCAACGCCGATTTCTGCGGCGTCGTATTCCCAGCGGCGCAGGATTTCGATCTTTTCAGCGGTCGAGAAGGTATCATCCGCCAGCACATCGGCGGGCGCATCATAGATATCCGCGGGGTCAAGCAGGGCCTGCTCGTATCTGGTGCGATCCATCGACTTCGATACCTTCACGCTGTTGCCGGTCTACACGCTGAGCACCGAACGATGACTCGCCCGTACCCAAGACCATAGTACCGACGCCGTGCAGCAGCGAATTGATGAAAGTCATTGGGCGGCGCTGCGCCGAACGCGCGGCGGTTCTGATGAATGTCCTACCGTTGCCTATCCCGCGAGGTGGATTTCAGAGTCCCGCCGCCTTCTTCTTGGCCACTCCGCCCTGCAGGATCAGCGGCATATGCGCGCCCTGTTCGGTCAAGAGGTTCAGATCGTCCAGCGGATTGCCGTCCACCACGATCAGGTCCGCATGGGCGCCCGGCGTGATCGCGCCCAGCTCGCCCTCCATGCGCAGCACTTTGGCTGCATCGCCGGTCGCCGAGCGGATGACTGCATCGGCGGGAATATACTGCCCGCGCAGGGGAAACTCGCCCGACTGGTGCGGTTGCATCCCGCCCAGAAGGTCCGAGCCGTAGCCGACGGTCACGCCAGCTTTGTGCATTTTGGCCAGCCGCTCCAACCCGGCCTCGCGCACATCAGCGATCTTGGCGACCGACTCTTCCGGCAGGCCGTATTCCGCGCCGGTCTTGGCAAGGCGGTCATAGGTGATGTTGGTTGGCACGACGCATTGCCCCTCGCGCGCGATGCGCTGGATGGTCTCGTCGCTCATCAGGTTGCCATGTTCGACGCACTCAAAGCCGGCATCGAGCGCGCGATTGATGGCGCGGTCGTCATAAAGGTGGCCTGACACATAGGTACCGAACCCCTTGGCGACCTCGACCGCGGCCTTCAGCTCATCGACCGAAAAGACCAGATATCCCACCGGATCGGACGGCGACGAGACGCCCCCATCGGCCATGATCTTGATGAATTGTGCGCCATTCTTCAACTCGTCCCGGCAGGCGGCGCGTATCGCGTCCACACCGTCGAGAACACGGCCCATCGAGCCCAGCTTGTCCTTGTACCAGCTCACATCGCGGCTCTGGTTCGGGCCGCGGTAATCGGTGTGCCCGCCCGTCTGCGACAGCGCCTTGCCGCAGATTACAAGGCGCGGCGCATCCATCAGCCCGTCTTCCTGCGCCTGTTGCAGGCCCCGATCGGCGCCGCCCAGATCGCGCACGGTGGTAAAGCCGCGCATCAGCATCGCCTTCATCATCTGCGCTGATTTCAGCGCGATCCAGGAATTTGGAAGTTCTGCATTAAGGCCCAGATTGGCCGTAGTGGCGATGACATGGACGTGGCAGTCAATTAGGCCGGGCATCACGATCTGGCCTTTGAGGTCCAGCACCTCATCCGCGTCGAACTTGGCATTCGCGCCCACCTCGACAAAGCGTCCATCCTCGATAGCGATATCCACCGGATCCGCCGGGCGGTCGACGGTGCCGTCCACGATACGCGCATTCTTGATCAGCAGTGACGTCATGGTGAGTTCCTCTTGCGGGGTTTGCGCGCCGGTGCGGGGCCGGGCGGTGATACTTGCAGACAGATCTGCTGGTAAGTTGGATAACAGCACACCTTCGGGCGGTGGTAAAGGCCGCCCGCAGTGGACAGGGTGCGCAATCATGTTTTAAGCCGGGCAGGAGGCAGCGAGGAAAGGTCCACCGCCATGGTTCAGGCCACGACACATCCCGGTGCGGGGGCACCCCCCGAGCAGGCCCATCGCTTTGATGTCCGCGTCTATTACGAGGATACGGATATGGGCGGCATCGTCTATCATGCCAATTTCCTCAAGTTCATCGAGCGCGCGCGCAGCGACTGGGTGGCGGGCATGGGCATCGACCAGCGCAGCATGAAGGAAAAGGACGGGCTTGCCTTTGCCGTGCGCCGAATCGAGTGCGACTACCTCATGGCCGCGCGTTTCGACGACCGGCTGGAGGTGCTGACCGAGGTGCAATCGGTCAGTGGCGCGCGCCTGACCCTGCGCCAGCAGGTGACGCGCGCGGGCGAGCCGATTTTTAACGCCACCGTGACCATCGTCTGCCTGACGGATACCGGGCATCCCGCGCGGCTTCCGGCGAATATCCGCCTGATATTGCACTGACGGCCTGAATTTGCGCAGCTGACGGCGATGTCATTGGCTTTTACGCGGATGATCGGATAGTTTCCCCGCAAATATCGCCGGTCCAGTGGGGCGGGCGCAAAAAAAGAGCAGGCAGAATGGAAGCAGAAACACTCGCAGTCGCGCAACAGATCGATTTTTCGATTTGGGGCATGTTCGCGCAGGCCACCTTCATCGTGAAGCTGGTGATGCTGATGCTGATCTTCGCGTCCTTCTGGGCGTGGGCGATCATCATCCAGAAACTCCTCCTTTACCGCAAGGCCCGTGCCGAGGCCGAGGCATTCGACCGACAGTTCTGGTCAGGCGAGCCTCTGGATGAACTGTTCGAGCAGATCGGCACCGATCCGGACGGGCAGTCGGAGCGTATCTTTGCGTCTGGCATGATGGAATGGCGCCGCAGCCACCGCACCGATGGCGGCATGATCGCAGGCGCGACCGCGCGCATCGACCGCAGCATGGATGTGGCCATCGCCAAGGAGTCCGAGGCGTTGCAATCGGGCCTGCCGGTGCTGGCCACCGTCGGCTCGACCGCGCCCTTTGTCGGCCTTTTCGGCACGGTCTGGGGCATCATGCAGGCCTTCGTCGGCATTGCCGCCTCGCAAAATACCAGTCTTGCCGTCGTGGCGCCCGGCATCGCCGAGGCGCTGCTGGCCACCGCGCTGGGCCTTCTGGCGGCCATTCCGGCGGTCATCTTCTACAACAAGCTGAGCGCGGATAGCGACCGTATCGTCGCGGGCTACGAGGCCTTCGCTGATGAGTTCGCCACCATTCTCAGCCGCCAGTTGGACAGCTAGGCCATGGGCGCAGCGATCCAGAGTTCAGGCGGCGGCGGGGGCAAGCGCCGCAGGCGCGGGCGCAGCCGCGCGCGCCCCATGTCCGAAATCAACGTCACGCCCTTCGTGGACGTGATGCTGGTGCTGCTGATCATCTTCATGGTAGCGGCCCCGCTGATGACCGTGGGTGTGCCGGTGGAATTGCCGAAAACCGCGGCCAATTCCCTGCCGGGCGAGCAGGAAGAGCCGCTGACCATCACGATCACCGCCGAAGGTGCGATCTCGATCCAGACGACCGAAGTGAACCGCGACGAGTTGATCGGGCGCCTGCGCGCCATCGCCGCCGAGCGCGACAGCAACCGCGTGTTTCTGCGCGCGGATGGGGCGGTGCCCTATTCTGATGTCGTGCAGGTCATGGGCGCGCTTAACCGTGGCGGCTTCGACAATATCGGTCTGGTGACGGATATCGGCGGTCCGGCGCTGGACGCGCCGGAAAACTGAGGCGGCGGCCGGCGTGAATACAGGTCAGATCATATCGGGAGCAGGCCATATCGGCCTGATCTGCTGGATCCTGTTCGGCGGCATGCTGCCGGACCGTGATTTCGAGTTCGACGCCGTGCAGGCGACGACAGTCAGTTCCGAGGAATATGCCGACATCATCGCACGCAGCACGTCGCCCGAGCAGACGACCGAGATCGCGCCGCCAGCCGCGCCCGAAGTTCCGCAGGACGCCCCCGACATGACCAGCGAGGCGGACACGCCACCCGCCGCGCCGCCGCCTGATCCCGCGCCCGAGAACGCTCCCGATCCCGCGCCGCAGCCGCCCACCGAGACCCCGCAGGCCGAGGTGACGGACGAGGCCCCGGCAATCGAACCGCCGACCGAGGATATGGCCGCCCTCATACCCGAGACCTCGCCGCGCCCGCAGCAGCGCCCGGCCGAGCGTGTCGCGCCCCAGCAGGTCGAGCCGCCCGCTCCGGATACCGCCATCGACGACGTGGTGCGCGAAGAGGCCGTGCCCGACGAGGCCGCCGAGACACCGCGCGAGGACTCCGAGGCGACCGCCCCCGAGGCGGCAGCAACCGAGATCGTGACAGAAGCCGAGGAAGAAACGGCGGAGGCCGCACCACTCAATTCGGTGCGCCCGCGCACCCGCCCTCAGGATCTGCGTCCCGCGCCCCAACCTGAGCCGGATACGCAGACCGCTGCCGCCGATCCTGAGCCGACGCCCGAGCCTGCTGAGGACCCCCCCCCCGAGCCGACTGCCGCGCCCGAACCGGCGCCCGCCACCGACAGCTCCAGCGTCGAGGATGCGCTCGCCGCCGCGCTGGGCGGCGCGTCCGAGACGCCCGCCCCCTCGATCAATGCCGGCCCGCCCCTGACGGCGGGTGAAAAGGACGGCCTGCGCGTCGCGGTCCAGAACTGCTGGAACACCGGCTCGCTCAGTTCGGATGCGCTGAACACTACCGTCACGGTCGGTTTCGAGATGTCCGAGGACGCCAAGCCGATCGAGTCGACTCTGCGGATGCTGGACAGTTCGGGAGGCACCGCAGGTTCGGCCCAGCAGGCCTATGAGGCGGCCCGCCGCGCAATCCTGCGCTGCGGCGCACGCGGCTTTGGCCTTCCGGCGGAAAAATATGCAAGCTGGCGGAACGTGGAACTGGTATTCAACCCGGAAAACATGAGGATCAAATGATGGCACGAGTCACGGCCCTGCTGGCCCTTCTTCTGACGACGCTCACCGCCCTGCCTGCCGCCGCGCAGCAGGGACCGCTGAGGCTGGAAATCACCGAAGGCGTGATCGAGCCGTTGCCCTTTGCCGTGCCCGGCTTCGTCGCCACCGGCGGCGGCGCTCAGGTGGCGCAGGACATTTCGAACCTTGTTGCGGCGGATCTCAGTGGCACAGGCCTTTTTCGCGAGATCCCGGCCAGCGCGCATATCAGCACGATCACCAGCTTTTCCAGCCCGGTCCAGTTCGCCGACTGGAAGGCGATCAATGCGCAAGCGCTCGTCACCGGCTCGGTCGATGTGGATGCCTCGGGGCGGCTGACCGTGCAATTTCGTGTCTGGGATGTCTTTGCCGGGCAG
The DNA here is from genome assembly GCF_043355895.2 of Roseovarius maritimus. Classification (NCBI taxonomy): domain Bacteria; kingdom Pseudomonadati; phylum Pseudomonadota; class Alphaproteobacteria; order Rhodobacterales; family Roseobacteraceae; genus Roseovarius; species Roseovarius maritimus. The sequence goes on along the minus strand of NZ_JBHFPF020000007.1, from coordinate 135,210 downwards.
GAACTGGGCAGCGGGCAGCAATTCGTCGGCACCGAAAGCGGTTGGCGGCGCATCGCACACAAGATTGCCGATCAGGTCTATAGCCGCATCACCGGTGAGGGCGGGTATTTCGACAGCCGCGTCGTCTTCGTGTCGGAAACCGGCCCCAAGGACCAGCGCGCCAAGCGCCTTGCGATCATGGATTACGACGGTGCCAATGTGACCTACCTCACCGACAGCTCGTCGCTGGTACTGGCGCCGCGCTTTTCGCCCAATGGCGACCGCATCCTCTACACCAGTTACGAGAGCGGATTTCCCAAGATCTACGTGCTGGACGTGGCCAGCGTGAACCGCCGCCAACTTCCGACGCAGGACGCCACGATGAGCTTTGCCCCCCGCTTTGCCCCCGATGGGCAGACGGTGGTCTACTCGCTTGAGGCGGGCGGGAATACCGATCTTTACACGATGAATATTGGTTCGGGCGCCAGCACGCGGCTCACCAGTGCGCCCTCGATCGAGACCGCGCCCAGCTATAGCCCCGATGGCCGCCAGATCGTATTCGAGAGTGACCGTTCGGGCCGCAATCACCTCTATGTGATGCCTGCAAGCGGCGGCGAGGCGCGGCGCATCTCAAGCGGGGATGGAAATTACGGCACGCCGGTCTGGTCGCCGCGCGGTGACCTCATCGCCTTTACCAAGCAGACGGCGGGGCGCTTCCACATCGGCGTCATGCGCACCGATGGCAGCGAAGAGCGCCTCCTGACCGCCTCCTTCCTCGATGAAGGCCCGACATGGGCGCCCAATGGCCGTGTCATCATGTTCACTCGCGAGACGCAGGGCGAGTCCGGACAGGCATCGCTTTATTCGGTCGACATCACCGGGCGCAACCTGCGCCGTGTGCCGACCGCCTCGGGCGCCAGCGATCCGTCGTGGTCGCCGCTGCAATAAGCCCTGCTCAAATCCTGTGCGCGGCGATTCCATTGCGCCGCGCGCTGTGCTACAAAACCTGCAAACACCGTGCATTGTTCGCGCATTCACACCATTCATGAGGCTCCCCACATGACCTTTCTCAAGACAATGATCCTTCTCGGCGCCGGCCTCTCACTCGCCGCCTGCACTGATCCGGGCCGCTTTGGCGATGACGCAGCAGGCGCCCTCGGCACTGGCGCCGGTGCGAATGGCGGTATGATCGCAGGCTCGGCCAGTGATCCGGCTTCGCCCAACTATTTTCAGCAGACGGTCGGGGATCGTGTCCTCTTCGTGATCGACACCTACAATCTGACACCCGAGGCGCAGCGCACCCTTGATGGGCAGGCGCAATGGCTGCTGACCAACCGCGACTACAATGCCGTGATCGAAGGTCACGCCGACGAGCAGGGAACACGCGAATACAACCTCGCGCTGGGCGCGCGCCGCGCCAATTCCGTGCAGGAATACCTGCTGAGCCAGGGCGTGCCCGCAAGCCGTCTAAAAACTGTCAGCTACGGCAAGGAGCGCCCAATCGAGATCTGCAGCAACGAGGCCTGCTACGCGCAGAACCGCCGCGCCGTCACGGTCATCTCGGTCGGCGGCGCAAGCAGCTAAGCCCTTAACCGCCCCTCTATCGGAGCCTGCCCATGCACCGCATCTTTGCCCTGATCGCCGTTGCAACCCTCGCCCTTCCTGTCCTTCCCGCCCATGCGCAGGACAAAAGCGCGACCCTGGCCGACATCCGGCAGGAGCTGACGGTTCTTTATGTCGAGGTGCAAAAGCTGCGGCGCGAACTGAGCACGACAGGCTCGGCGGGTCAGCTCAGCACCTCCGGTTCGGTCCTCGACCGGGTCGGCGCGATCGAGAGCGAGCTTCAGCGCCTGACGGCCCGCACCGAGGAGATGCAGCTGCGCATCGACCGCGTGGTCAGTGACGGCACCAACCGGATCGGTGATCTGGAGTTCCGCTTGGTCGAGCTTGAGGGCGGCGATACCTCGCAACTGAGCGAGATGACGACGCTGGGCGGCGGCGATATGCCCGCCAGCGGCGGTATTTCGGGCGGCGCGTCGGCCATCGAGCCTGCCCAGCCCGAAGGCACGGCAGAGCCGGCCGGATCGCTGGCCGTGGGCGAGCAGGCGGATTTCGACGCGGCCGAGGTGGCGATGGAGGCTGGCGATACCGCCGGCGCCGCCGAGATGTATGCCAATTTTCTGCAAACCTATCCCGGCAGCCCGCTGGCGCCGCGCGCCTATCTGGCCCGTGGCAAGGCACTGGAGCAGGGCGGCAATGTGAAGGATGCCGCGAAGTCCTATCTGGACGGGTTCTCCGCCAACAAGGAAGGCCCTCAGGCCGCGGAATCGCTCTACCGTCTTGGCCGGGCGCTGGGCCAGCTGGGGCAAGGCGATGCCGCCTGCCAGACCCTGCGCGAGGTCGAAGCCCGCTTTGCCGGTAGCCCCTCGGCGGCGGATGCGCGCAGCGAGATGCAGGCGCTCGCCTGCCAGTGACGCAGGACGCGGGCGCCGATCTGCGCGCTCTGATCCCGGCCCATTTTCAGGACGATACCAGCCCGCTCGGCATTGCCGTGTCGGGGGGAAGCGATTCCATGGCCCTTTTGTATCTGATGGCAGACTGGGGCCGCGCTCCGCTGCGCTGCGTCACCGTCGATCATCGCCTGCGCCCCGAGGCGGCGGATGAGGCCGTCCAGGTCGCGCAGGTCTGCGTGGGTCTGGGCATCCCGCATGAAACGCTGGTCTGGGACGGCTGGAATGGGCAGGGCAACCTGCCCGCCGCAGCGCGCGCGGCGCGCTATGCGCTGATGGCGGATTGGGCCGCGCGCCATGCGCTTGCCGGGATCGCTCTGGGCCATACGCGCGACGACGTGGCCGAAACGCTGCTGATGCGCCTGGCCCGCCGTGCCGGGCTGGATGGCCTGGCCGCGATGCAAGCGCGACGGGCGGCGCATGGCACAGTGCTGCACCGGCCTTTGCTGACCGCCGGGCGCGCCGATCTGCGCGCTTATCTTGCGCAGCGCGGCATCCGGTGGAACGACGATCCCAGCAATGACGACCCGCGCTATCGCCGCACGCAGGCCCGCCGCGCGCTGGCGGCATTGGCCCCCGTCGGCATCGACGCCGCCGCGCTGGCAGAGGTGGCGGCCCATCTGGCCGAGGCACGCGCGACGCTGGGCCACTATGCCTCACTGGAAGCGAAGCGGATCGTTCAGCTCGATCAGGGCGATCTTCTGCTGGACGTGCCGGGATTTGCGGCTCTGCGCCCCGACATCGCGCGCCGCATCCTTGGCGCGGCCATTGGCTGGATCGCCGGGCCGGAAGTGCGCCTGCGCGGGCCGGACGTGACGCGGCTGATGCAGGCCATCGCAGATGGGCAGGGCGGCACGCTGGCGGGGTGCCGTATAACGCAAAATCAGCGCCAGATCCGGCTGGCGCGCGAATTTGCCGCGGTAGAAGGGCTGCGCGCCGATCCTGGCGCGGCATGGGATGGCCGTTGGCGCCTGATTGGCCCACCGGCGCCCGGCGCGCATATTGCCGCCCTTGGCCCGGAAGGCCGCGCAATCTGCCCCGACTGGCGCGATTCCGGCCTGCCCGCGCATTCCATCGACGCCTCACCAGCCCTTTGGCGCGGCGGCGCGTTGCTGGCCGCGCCGCTTACGCGATACCCTGCGGATTACCGCGCAGAGCCGTGCTGCGCTCTCAGTGATTTGCACGCGGCGCTATTATCGCATTGAACAAGAGGGCATGATCTCTATTTAAGATGCAAGGCCCGCGTGATATGTCCGCGGGCGATCGAAAGTTTAGGAGAGTTTCCTTGGGCAACGCACGTAATATCGCCTTTTGGCTGGTTTTGTTCCTGTTGGTTCTGGCGCTGTTCAATCTCTTCAGCGGCGGCGGCGGCACACTTCAGAGTCAATCGGTGAAGTATTCCGAATTTGTCGCGGCCGTGAATGACGACGCCGTGACCAACGTGACGCTGGATGGCGAAACCGTCCAGTTCCGCAAGACGGACGGCAAGGATTACGTTGCGATCAAGCCGGCTGATGCCGAGGTCACGCAACTCCTCATCGATGAGGGCATCCCCGTGACGGCCAAGGCGCAGGAAGAATCGGGGTTCCAGACCTTCCTTCTGTCGCTCTTGCCCTTCCTTCTGCTGATCGGCGTCTGGATCTATTTCATGAACCGGATGCAGGGCGGCGGCAAAGGCGGGGCGATGGGATTTGGCAAGTCCAAGGCCAAGATGCTGACCGAGAAATCGGGCCGGGTGACGTTTGACGACGTGGCCGGTATCGACGAAGCCAAGGAAGAGTTGGAAGAGATCGTGGAGTTCCTGCGCAATCCGCAGAAGTTCAGCCGCCTTGGCGGACAGATCCCCAAGGGTGCCCTGCTGGTTGGCCCTCCGGGCACCGGTAAGACGCTGTTGGCGCGCGCCATTGCGGGCGAGGCTGGTGTGCCCTTCTTCACCATCTCGGGCTCCGACTTCGTCGAGATGTTCGTGGGTGTTGGCGCGTCTCGGGTGCGCGACATGTTTGAGCAGGCCAAGAAGAACGCGCCCTGCATCGTCTTTATCGACGAGATCGACGCGGTGGGCCGTCACCGCGGTGCCGGCTATGGCGGCGGCAATGACGAGCGCGAGCAGACGCTGAACCAGCTTCTGGTCGAGATGGACGGCTTCGAGGCCAATGAGGGTGTCATCATCGTCGCGGCGACCAACCGCAAAGACGTTCTGGATCCCGCGCTGCTGCGTCCGGGTCGCTTTGACCGTCAGGTCACTGTGCCGAATCCGGACATCAAGGGCCGCGAGAAGATCTTGGGCGTTCATGCGCGCAAGACACCGCTGGGCCCCGACGTTGATCTGCGCATCATCGCACGCGGCACGCCCGGCTTTTCCGGTGCGGATCTGGCCAACCTCGTAAACGAGGCCGCGCTGATGGCCGCGCGGATTGGCCGCCGTTTCGTTGCGATGGAAGATTTCGAGATGGCCAAGGACAAGGTCATGATGGGCGCCGAGCGCCGCTCTATGGTCTTGACGGCTGATCAAAAGGAAAAGACCGCCTATCACGAGGCCGGCCACGCGATTGTCGGGCTGGCCTTGCCGAAATGCGATCCGGTCTACAAGGCCACGATCATCCCGCGCGGTGGCGCGCTGGGCATGGTTGTAAGCCTGCCCGAGATCGACCGCCTCAACTGGCACAAGTCCGAATGCGAGCAGAAGTTGGCGATGACCATGGCGGGCAAGGCGGCCGAGATCATCAAGTATGGCGAGGATGATGTCTCGAACGGTCCGGCGGGCGATATCCAGCAGGCCAGCGGCCTTGCACGCGCCATGGTGCTGCGCTGGGGCATGTCCGACAAGGTCGGCAATATCGACTACCAGCAGGCTCATGAGGGATACATGGGGAATGGCGCAGGCAGCTTCTCGATCTCGGCTCATACCAAGGAACTGATCGAGGAAGAGGTCAAGCGCATGATCGATGAGGCCTATGCCACCGCGCACCGCATCTTGATGGAAAAGAAGGATGAGTGGGAGCGTCTGGCTGAAGGGCTGCTGGAATACGAGACGCTGACCGGTGAGGAAATTCAGCGCGTCGCACGCGGCGAGCCGCCCCAGTCGAGTGACGATGACGAAGGCTCGGATACCGGCAGTGCGCCCTCGGTCACGGCGATCCCCAAGACCAAGCCCAAGGCGCCGCGCGGCGGCGATGGCGGCGGGATGGAGCCCGAGCCGACAGCGTGACGAGGATGGCCAGCGCACCGCCCAAGACAGATTGGAACCCGCGCGCCTATGCGCGGTTTCAGGACTTGCGCCTGCGCCCCGCGATGGATCTGCTGAACGCGGTGGGCCAGATGGGGGCGGGTGACGTCATCGACCTTGGCTGCGGCGCGGGACAGATGGGCGCGGCCTTGGCCGAGCGCGCCATGGGCCGCGACGTGATCGGCGTCGATGCCTCGCCCGCAATGCTGGAAAAGGCGCGGCAGTCGCGCGGCTACAGCAGCCTTGGGCAGGCCGATATCCGCGAATGGCATCCGCGCCGCGCGCCGGGCCTGATCTACTCCAACGCGGTGCTGCACTGGCTGGGCGATCACGAAACGCTCATGCCGCGGCTGGCTGCGATGCTGGGCAAGGGCGGCACGCTGGCGGTGCAGTTGCCTCACCAGAACAATGCACCGTCGCACCGCGTCTGGCTGACACTGGTTGAGGAGTTCTTTCCGGGCCGGGTCGATACCGGTGCGGGCCCGCGCGTCCTGCCCCCGGTCGAATACGATGCGCTTCTGGCGCCCAAGGGCCGCTTTCGCATGTGGGAGACCGAGTACTATCAGCGCCTCACAGCCGAGGCCGGAAGCCACCCTGTGCGCCGCTATACCGAGAGCACCTATGCGCGCCCCGTTCTGGACGCGCTGGCCGAGAATGAGCGCGCGGCGCTGATTGCCCGCTACGAGGAGGTGATGCAGAGTGCCTATCCCGTGCGCGCCGATGGCAGCGTCCTTTTTCCCTTTCGCCGGCTCTTTTTTACCCTGACGGTCTGATGCCGTGGCCTGATCGGCCGCGTGACATTTCCGCGTTTGACAGCGCGGCGGAGCGCGGCAAGATGCGCGGGTTCCCTGACCCCACCGGAGCCTGCGCATGCCCGCCCTGAAATTGACTGCCCACACCGCCCGCATCACGTGGCTGGGCCTCGTGCCCGAGGCGCGGCCCGACATCCGGTCGCGCCCGCTGGATGCGGTTCAGCTAAGCTATGCGGGCGTCGCGGGCGAAATGCATTCAGGCCTCACCCGACCCTCCTGCGTTCGCGTGAAAGAGCAGTTTTCCCAAGGTACCGAGATTGCCAATACCCGCCAGCTCAGCATCGTCTCGGCCGAGGAGTTGACCGAGATCGCCGCGCGCATGGGGCTGGAAGCCATAGATCCGGCATGGCTGGGCGCGTCGATGGTGATCGCGGGGATTCCGGATTTCAGCCATGTGCCGCCCTCGTCGCGGCTGCAGGGGCCGGATGGTGCGTCCCTGGTGATCGACATGCAGAACCGTCCCTGCCTCTATCCGGCGCGCGAGATTGACAAGGATCACCCCGGACGGGGGCCGACGTTCAAGACCGCCGCCAAGGGGCGCAGAGGGGTCACTGCCTGGGTCGAGCGCGAGGGGCGCATGGCGGTAGGTGAGAGCCTCCGCCTCTTTGTGCCGGACCAGCGGGCGTGGGCGCCCGGCGAATAGGCAGGGCCTCTGGCGCCCCAGCCGGAACGACCATCGGGCGCGCTACGCCGTGTAGGTCACCGTGGCATCGTCCGCATCCATCGGGCCGGAGGCGCGGTCGAAGCGCAGATAGGCGATGGCGCGGTCCCCGGATCGGGTGTGGAGCGTGCCAACCGGCTTGCCCTCGGACGTGATGGGCGTGCCATCCGGCGCGGCACCCTCGATGGCGACAGTGGCCAATCCCTTGCGCAGTGCGGTCTTGTGTTTCATTCGGGCGGTGACCTCCTGCCCCACATAACAGCCCTTGCGGAAATCCACGCCGTTCAGACGCTCGAACCCGGCCTCTAGGATGAACGTATCGGGCGTCAGCTCGAGGCCTGTCTCGGGGATGCAATGCGCGACCCGGATCGCGTCCCAATCGGTGCCGTCATCGCCGCCCTCCGTGCCGTATAGGCGCCAGCCCAACGCCGGGTGGCGGGGATCGGCCAGCGCGCCATCGGGGGCAGGGCCGGTGCCGCGCCGCACCTGAAGGTCCGTCTGGGCAATGGCGACATCGGCGCGCAGGCGGTACATGTTCAATCGCTGGATCAGGCCGGGGGCGATATCTTCGGCCACGTCCAGATGCAGTATGCCGTCCCGCTCGAACACGAAGAAATCGGCCAGATACTTGCCCTGCGGCGTGAGCATCGCGGTATAGACAAGGCCCTGCGCCGCCTTGGCCACGTCATTCGTGACAAGCCCCTGAAGGAAGCTCTGTGCATCGGCGCCGGTGATCTGGTGAATGGATCTCATCGCTGCTACCTCTCTGGTCATCATGCCCCCTCATATAGGAGGGCGGCGGGCGGGCAACAGGGGGCGGACATGCGCGCAAGATTATCGGTCATCGTGCCGACCCTCAATGCCGAGCCGGGCTTGCCCGCCTTACTGGCCGGTCTGATGGAGGGGGTGGAGGCAGGTCTCATCCGCGAGTTGATCGTCTCGGATGGCGGATCGACCGATGCCACCGCCACCATCGCCGAGGAAGTGGGCGCGCTCTGGTGCGCAGGGCCGCCGTCGCGGGGCGGGCAACTGCGCCGGGGCGCCGCACTGGCCGGGGGCGACTGGCTGCTGTTCCTGCATGCCGACAGCATGCTGCCGCAGGGATGGACGCAGGCGGTTTTGTCGCAGATCGAGGATGGACGCCCCGGCCATTTCCGGCTGGCCTTCGCAGATGGCGGCCTTGCCGGGCGGATCGTCGCGGGCTGGGCCAATCTGCGGGCGCGGCTTTTCAGCCTGCCTTACGGCGATCAGGGCCTGCTGATTGCGCGCGAGGATTATGACGCCGGCGGCGGATATCCCGACATCCCGCTGATGGAGGATGTCGCTATCGCCCGCATGCTGGGCCGCCGCCTCAGCATGATGCCTGCCACGATATGCACCAGCGCTGCACGCTATCGCCGCGAGGGATGGCTGCGCCGCGGCGCACGTAACCTCGCGCTTCTGCTGCGCTACTTGGCGGGGGTAGACCCGCATGATCTGCAGCGCCGGTATTGACGCCTCTAACGACTGGGCGTTGCGAAATGGTACGACCTCAGCCTTCCAAGAACGCGGTCTAGTATTCCTTCAGGCGCACTTCGGTTCTTAGTCATTCTTTTCATTGACATTAATGTTTCCAGAAAACGCTCTTGAGTTCCTAGGTGTTTGATCCCACGGTTTGATGGTGGGATCCTTTCGCAGGAGTGGAAGGAAGCAACATCGGACAGGTTCGTCTCGGGAGCGCCACGACCACGTTCGCTGTCAGAGCTGCAATACAGCGATCGCAAACTTCGCTCTCGGCGCTGAGCAAGCAACTCGGGATCAATGCGAACCGCATTCAAAATAGCGCCGTCGATGTTGAACCATGCACCGTGGAAGGCTCAGCGGATGCAGGTCACGTGTCATGCTTTCTGTCGGGCAGCGCTGAGCGACCTTGCCCATCGCAAACGGAACAGATTGCGGCAAGCCTATCACCCAGGCATCTGCGCCAGTGAAGTGAATGGTTCCGCGCACGCCATCGTTTCGATCCTCTGGCAGCATGCGTCTTGCTGCGTGTTTATCGGTCCAGAGAGCGCGCATGACTGCCACATCGGCCGCCCTCACATCGTCCGCGGAAAGCTCCGCAGTTGGGGTGTGCGTGCGGGCGGACCGAGTGTAGATGGCGATTCGTGCAGCGTCAGGCGGGTCATAAAAAAGCGCGGCTAAGGCTGTTTCATTTGTCGCGCCCAGAAGAACGGTGCGCGCTCCGATTTCTTTAGCCCGCGCTCGAATCTTTTTCTGACCTCGCGCCGCCAGTGTCAAAAGCGTGGTCCGCTGCAAGTTCCCGATCTACGGCGGCCGAGAGCCCCTCTCCAATCCCAATGGTGACGGCTTGCGGTTTGGCGATGTCGCGTCTTCTCATCAACCCAATGCTTGACGCCGGAACGCACCTGAAATAGGTGATATCGTGCTGAGCGGGCGTTGTGTAATGGTAAGACCTCAGCCTTCCAAGCTGATGATACGGGTTCGATTCCCGTCGCCCGCTCCACCCATCCTCCTTCAGCGCGAACGCAGGTTTTCTGACCAGTCGACTGCTGTACGGTACCACGCATTCGCCGCGTGCAGGAAATGCGGGCGGGTGCCGGGATGCATCCAGTGCCGCGTGAGCCTAGTCTCGCTATAGCCCGTCTGCCCGCGCGCATCGCCCATTGCCTGATACGCGGCCTTTGCGCCCAGCCAGGGCGCCATGACGGTGCCCGAGCCGGAATAGCCCATGGCGTGATGCAGCCCGCGATCCTCGCCGACATGGGGCATGTGGGTGAAGCTGTAGCCGGTATTGCCGCGCCAGGAGTGGCTGATGCGTGTGCCCTCAAGCTCGGGCCAGATCTCGCACATGGTGTCGCGCAACCGGCGCGCGGCTTTATCGGGCGAGACGTTCACCATCGAGGCGCGCCCGCCATAGAGGATGCGGCTGCCATCGGGCGAGATGCGGAAATAGCTGTGCCGCGCGCGGGTCTCGACCATCATCCGCCGGCCCGGTGCGAGATGACCGATGAGGTTCGCGGCCAATGGCTCCGTCGCGACAATGTAGCTGGGCAATGCAAAGACGCGGGATGTATGCCATGTGAATGGCCGGGCCGTGTAGCCATTGGTGGCCAGCAGGACCTTTTGCGCTTTGACACGCCCCTGCGGCGTGGTGGCGGCAAACGTGGCGCCGTTCCGCTCCAGCGCTGTGACGGGGCAATGCGCGATCACGGGGATGCCGCGGGCCAGCACCGCGCGCATCAGGCCCTGATGGAACTTGGCGGGGTGGATGCCGCAATGCTCGTCAAAGAGAATGCCGCCGAAATAGCGCTCGGTCGCGATCTCTTGCGTGAGGCTGTCGCGCGGCACGATATGCGCGCGCACGCGTGATTTCTCGGCCAGCGTCTGCGCCAGCGACTTCTGGTTCTCGAAATGCCTGGCCGTCCAGGCCAGCTGGATGCGGCCCGTCTGCTGAAGATCGCATTCGATCCCCTCGCGGGCGATCAGATCCTTGGCCCAGTCGAGCGCCTCGGACGCCTCCGCAAAAAGCGCGTCGGCCACGCCGGCGCCGAACTGTTTTTGCAAGGCGCTCCAGCCGAGGCGCGGATGCGCGCCGAACATGCCGCCATTGCGGGTGGACGCGCCCTTGCCGGGATCGAGCGCATCGACCACCGCAACGCGCGCGCCGCAATCATGCGCGACAATGGCCGCCGAGAGGCCGGTATAGCCGCCGCCGACGACCAGCAGATCGCAGCTTTCGGGCAAATCGCCTTCGGGCGCGGCCCAGTCGAGGCCGTCCCACCAGTAGGGGTGGCCGGGTGTCGCGTCTTGGGTCCACAGGGTCATAGCATGCCTCGGTCTTTTGACGAGACGTTGCGCGCAATCTTGCCCGACATCAAGCCGAAGGCGCCCGGCTCAGCTCACGTTTTTGGCCGAGACCTCGATTGCATGCGCAAAGGACTTGGCGGAGGAGCTGGCCGAGAGCAGCAGGTAAGCCTGCTCGCCGGTGCGCAGCACGATGGCGCCCATATGCTCCATCACCGTGCGCGCGAGGGCGTTCACCGCAAAGACATCGGGGTGCAGATCGATAGGGCAGATCCGTTCGAGCGCGCGGCGCGCGCCGGGGCCCGAGATTTCGAGCGCACACCAGGCGTCTGTCTGGTCGGTGGTGTAGGCCGCGCCTTTGAGCTTGGCCGCGATCTGCGGCTCGGCATCGGGTGTCGCGCGGGTGAAGACGGCGAAGGCTTGGTCCAGCCCGAGGCGCATCAGGCGCGTGTCCTTGGCCATGCCCGACATGCCGACATCGGGCAGGGCCGTGCCGAAGGCCGATTTGACAGATTTCCTGGCCGCGTCCTCGCCGCCCAGCGGCAGCGCGATCGAGACGATGGCCAGATCCTTGGGCGCGGTCAGGCGGATATCGTCGCCGAAGCTGCGGTCATACCCGGCCAGTGGCGGGGCGGCGGTGAGGGTGAAATCAGGCACGCAGACGCTCTCCTTCGGGGTCGATGAAATGGGCCGAGACGATCTCGACCTCCATCTCGGTATCGTGGACAGGACTGACCGCGCGGACGATCTCGCCCATGCGGCTGTCGCCGGACTTGATGAAGCCGAGGCCGATGGAATGGCCGAGGCTGGGCGAGAAGGCGACCGACGTCATCCAGCCCTGATCATTTTCCATGTTCGCCTCATCACCCTTGGCGATGAAATGCGAACCAGCGATGAGTTTCACATTGCGATCCACCGGCCGGAAGCCAACCATTTTCACAGCATCTTCGCGCATCATCTCGGGGCGGCGTGAAAGGGTGTTGCCGATGCAATCCTTCTTGTCGCTGACCATCCGCGCCATGCCGAGATTGTGCGCCGTGGTGCGCCCGTCGAGTTCGTTGCCCGCCGCGTGGCCCTTTTCGATGCGCATGACGCCCAAGGCTTCGAGGCCATAGGGGCAGGCACCGAACTCTTCGCCCGCCTTGACCAGCGCGGCCATCATGGAATTGCCATACCGCGCAGGCACGGCCACCTCATAGGCCAACTCGCCCGAGAAGGAGATGCGGAAGAGGCGGGCCGGCGTGCCGCCACAGACGCTGACCTCGCCGCAGGCCATGAAGGGGAAGGCCTCGTTCGAGATGTCGTGATCCTTGTCCACGATCTTTTGCAGCAAATCCCGCGCCTTGGGTCCAGCGACGGCGAATTGCGCCCAGGCGTCCGTGGTGGAAATCAGATGCACGTCGAGATCCGGCCAGAGGCATTGGCGCGCGAATTCCAGCCGGCGGAAGACCAGCACCGCGTTGGCGGTGGTCGTGGTCATCACATAATGGTTCTCGCCCATCCGCGCGGTGGTGCCATCGTCATAGCAGATGCCATCCTCGCGCAGCATGATGCCATAGCGCACGCGGCCCAAGGCCAGCTTGGCAAAGCCGTTGGCATAGACGCGGTTGAGAAACTCGGCGGCGTCCTTGCCCTGAACGTCGATCTTGCCCAGCGTGGTCACATCGCAGATGCCGACATTCTGGCGCGTGTTCAGCACCTCGCGGTCGACGCTGTCGCGCCAGCCTTTCTCGGAGCCCTTGACGAACCATTCCGCGCGCAGCCAATTGCCGACCTCAACAAAGCTCGCGCCATTGGCCTTGGCCCATTCGTGCGACGGAGTCAGGCGGTAGGGGCGGAAATCCGTGCCCCGCGCCCGGCCTGCCAACGCGCCGATCGGGATCGGCGTATAGGGCGGACGGAAGATGGTGGTGCCGGTCTCCTGGATCGACTTGCCGGTGCATTCCGCCATGATGGCCAGTGCCGAGATGTTCGACGTCTTGCCCTGATCGGTCGCCATGCCGGTCGTGGTGTAGCGCTTGAGATGCTCGACCGAGACAAAGCCTTCGCGATGCGACTGCTTGATATCCTTGACGGTCACGTCGTTCTGGAAATCTACCCAGGCGCGGGTCTTGCCCGAGGGGATATGCCATTTCGGCGCGCCTTCATGCGCCTCGTCCTCGGCCTTGGGTGGCGCCTTGCGCGAGGGGGTGAAGCCAAGGTCCTTGATTTGGGCATTCGCGGCCTTGCGGCCCTCATCCAGCGCGGCGGCGAGGGTCAGCTGGCCATTCGCAGCGCCCGCGACCACCATGCCCTGCGGCAGGTCGCGGCCCGGCACGAAGGCGTGGATGCCCTCGTTCCACGTGGGGCGGCCCCGCTGGTGGCAGGTGAGGTGCACATTGGGGTTCCAACCGCCCGAGACGGCGAGGCAATCGACGTCGATCATCTGCCCGTCGGTCAGGGTGATGCGCTTGAGTGCCTTGCGGCCTGCGGTATCGACCACGCCCGCGCCGCGAATATGACGCGCGCCGGGCACATCGCAAACAGCAGGCGCATCGCGCGTGTCGATGATCGCGCGGACCTCCACACCCTTGGCGGCCAGATCGGCAGCGGTGCGCCAGCCATCGTCGTTGTTGGTAAGAACGGCGACGCGGCGGCCCGGCGTCACGCCATAGCGGTTCACATAGGTGCGCACGGCACCGGCCAGCATGATGCCCGGACGGTCATTGTTGCCGAAGGCGATGGGCCGCTCGGTCGCGCCTGCGGCCAGAACCGCGCGTTTCGAGTAGATACGCCAGAGCACCTGGCGCGGCTTGCCGCCCGAGGAGGGCAGGTGATCGGTACACCGCTCGAGCGCGCCATAGACGCCGTGATCATAGGCGCCGTAGACCGTGGTGCGCGTCATCAGGCGCACATTCGGCATCGCGGCCAGCTCGGCCACGGCCTCAGCGGCCCAGTCGGCACCCGCCATCCCGTCCACTTCCAACGTCTCTGCATTGAGGCGGCCACCGGGGGCGAAATCCTCATCCGCGAGGATGACGCGCGCGCCACTGCGCGCACCGGCAAGGGCAGCGGCAAGGCCCGAGGGGCCAGCACCTATCACCAGCAGATCGCAATGCAGGAAGCCCTTGTCGTAGGTGTCGGGATCCTCCTCCATCGAGAGGCGTCCGAGGCCTGCGGACATGCGGATCGCAGGCTCGTAAAGCTTTTCCCAAAAAGCGGCGGGCCACATGAAGGTCTTGTAATAGAACCCCGCGCTGAGGAAGGGCGACATGAGGTCGGTCACCGCCATCAGATCGAATTCGAGCGAGCCGCGGTGGTTCTGGCTGGTCGCCTCGAGCCCGTCAAAAAGCTCGGCCACGGTCGCGCGCGTGTTCGGCTCCAGCAAAGCGCCCGTGCGGAGGTGCACGAGCGCGTTCGGCTCTTCGGAGCCGGCGGTCAGGATGCCGCGCGGGCGGTGATACTTGAACGAGCGCCCGACGAGGACCTGACCGTTTGCCAGAAGCGCGGAGGCGAGGGTGTCGCCTGCATGCCCCTGCATGGATTTGCCGTTGAAGGTGAAGCTGAGCGGCTTGGAGCGGTCGACAAGACCGCCCTTGATACGGTTCACCTGGCTCATTTGCTGCGCCCCCTTTGCCGCGCCACATCGCGGGCCAGTTCCACCTTGCTGATCTCGTGCGTGATCGTGTCGCGCGTCACCACCAGCCAGCTTCGATCGCCCTGCTCGTGATACCACAGCTCCTGCATCTGGCCGGCGAAATTGTCGCGCAGGTAGCCGTATTCGTAGAAGGCTTGGGCCGCGTCCTCGGCCTGCCAATCGGGGCGGTCGATCAGGGCGGCGTCATCCAGATAGATGAATTCGGCAGCGTCGCGCGGGCCGAGAAGGGGATGGTCGATGATCATGCGGGGCACCTCGGTGCTGATGTCGGAATTTGAGTAATTTTGCCAAGATGAAGCATAGATTGGTTCAATGCAGGTTGGGCTGGTTTCCCTGGCCCTTCTCGTCGATCATGTGGCCGCGCTTGAACCGGTCGAGGCGCATTTCCTGCGCGACCGGGTGCGCGTTGCCGGTGGCGATCAGATGCGCATAGCACCAGCCCGAGCCGGGCGTCGCCTTGAATCCGCCATAGCACCAGCCGCCGTTGAAATAGAGCCCGCCGATATCCGTCTTGTCGATGAAGGGCGAGCCGTCCATCGACATGTCCATGATGCCGCCCCAGCTGCGCAGAAGGCGCGCGCGCCCGATGATTGGCATGATCGCCATGCCACCCTCGGCCACGTCCTCGACCACCGGCAGGTTGCCGCGCTGGGCGTAGGAATTGTAGCCGTCGATATCGCCGCCGAAGACCAGACCGCCCTTGTCGGACTGACTGACATAGAAATGGCCCGCGCCGAAGGTGATGACGCCAGGGATGACGGGCTTGAGCCCTTCGGAGACGAAGGCCTGGAGTACGTGGGATTCAATGGGCAGGCGCATACCTGCCTGCGCCGCGACCCGGCCCGAGGATCCGGCGACGCACATGGCGACCTTTTTCGCTTTGATCGGGCCGCGCGAGGTCTGAACGCCGCGGCAGGTGCCGTTCTCGATGTCGAAGCCGGTGACTTCGCAATTCTGGATGATGTCGACGCCGCAGCTGTCGGCGCCCCGCGCATAGCCCCATGCAACCGCGTCATGGCGCACCGTGCCTCCGCGTCGCTGGAAAAGGCCGCCCTTGATGGGAAAGCGCGCATTGTCGAAGTCGAGGAACGGCAGTTCGGCGCGCAGCTGATCGGCTGTGGCATATTCGGCATCGGCGCCCGCGAGGAACATCGCGTTGCCACGCCGGATGAAGGCGTCGCGCTGCGCGTCGGAATGCAGAAGGTTCAGGATCGAGCGCTGGGAGACCATCGCGTTGTAGTTGAAATCCTGCTCCAGCCCTTCCCACAGCTTCAGCGACAGCTCGTAGAACGGCTCGTTGCCGGGCAGCAGGTAGTTCGAGCGGATGATGGTCGTGTTGCGGCCCACATTGCCACCGCCGATCCAGCCCTTTTCCAGCACCGCGACATTGGTGATCCCGTGCTCTTTGGCCAGATAATAGGCCGTGGCAAGGCCGTGGCCGCCCCCGCCGATGATGATCACGTCATACTCGGCCTTAGGCTCGGGATCGCGCCACGCGGGCTTCCAGCCCTTGTTGCCTGTCAGGCCTTCCTTGAGGATGCGAAGTGCGGAGTAGCGCATGGGGATGTTCCGATATGCGAGGGTGGCGCCAGAATGACGATTTTGCGGCGTTTGCACTTTCCCGAAAAGGTCGGATAGATGTCTGGAATGGACATGAGCGATGACACCCACCCTGCGCCTGTGCGAATCGGCATCCTGCCGATCGCAGATTTCGCCGTGATGTCCTATGCAGCTACGGTCGAGCCCTTGCGCGCAGCCAATCTGCTGGCCGAGCGGCCTCTCTATGAAGTGACCCATGTGGGGCAGGGGGCGCACACCGTGCACAGTTCGGGCGCTGCGGTGATCCCGGCAGAGGCGCGGATGGGCGATGCGCTGAAGCTCGACATGCTCTTTGTCATCGCGGGGGGCGATGTGGGCGGGCACAACGATCCGGCGCTTTATCGCTGGCTGGCGCGGCTGGCGCGCGAGGGGGTGCATCTGGGCGGTGTCTCGGGCGGGCCGGTAATCCTGGCGCGCGCGGGTTTGATGGCGGGGCGGCGCATGACGCTGCACTGGGAATATGCCGAGGCACTGGCCGAGGCGTCGCCCGAATTGGCGCTGGAGCGCACGCTCTATGTGATCGACCGCGACCGCATGACCTGCGCGGGCGGCACCGCGCCGCTGGACATGATGCATGCGCTGATCGCCCGGCAGCATGGCGCAGCGTTTGCGCGCCGCGTCAGCGACTGGTTCATGCATACGGAAATCCGCCCCTCGGTCGGCCCGCAGCGCGCTGGCCTGGCCGAGAGGGTGGGCAGTCATACGCCCGCCATTCTGGATGCGGTCGAAGTGATGGAGAGCCATCTGGCCGATCCGCTGGACTTGGGCCAGCTGGCGAGCATCGCGAGGGTGTCGCCACGCCAGCTGAACCGCCTTTTCACCGATCAGCTGGGCACGCCCGCGATGCGCTATTACCGCGCGCTGAGGCTAGAGCGCGCGCAGAGCCTCTTGCGCAACTCGGCCATGCCGCTGACGCAGATTGCCTTGGCGACCGGCTTTGCCAATTCATCGCATTTCAGCCGCGCCTATTCGGCGCGGTTCGGACAGGCTCCGTCGCGCTATCGCGATGCCTAGTTCAGCAGACCGGCGTGGCGCATTCCGCGCTCGACCAGCGCTTTGGTGCCCTCTGTCAGCGGCACGAGGGGCGAGCGAACCTCGGGGCTGCACTTGCCCAGAAGGGACATGGCATATTTCACGCCGACGAGGCCCGGCTCGATAAAAATGGCGTGATGCAGGGGCATCAGCCGGTCCTGGAGCTTCAGCGCTTCGGCATAATTCCCGGCCAGGCAGGCCGCCTGCAACTGCGCGCAGAGCTTGGGCGCGGCGTTGGCCGTGACCGAAATGCAGCCGATGCCGCCCTGGGCGTTGAAGCCGTGTGCCGTCGCATCCTCGCCCGACACTTGGACGAAATCCGTGCCGCAGGTGATGCGCTGGGCGCAGACGCGGGCCAGATCGCCAGTGGCATCCTTGACCCCGATGATGCGCGGCAGCTTGGCAAGTTCGCCCATCGTGACGGGCAACATATCGACCGAGGACCGGCCGGGAATGTTGTAGATGATGATCGGCAGATCGCAGCTGTCATGCGCGGCGGTGAAGTGCGCGATGAGGCCCGCCTGCGTCGGCTTGTTGTAATAGGGCGTGACCACCAGCGCGGCATCGGCGCCCACCTTGTGCGCGTGGCGCATGAAGGCGACCGTCTCGGCGGTGTTGTTGCTGCCGGCGCCCGCGACGATGGGGATGCGGCGATCCGCGACGCGCACGACCTCTTCGACGACCTTCATATGCTCAGCGTGCGTCAGGGTCGGGCTCTCGCCAGTGGTGCCGACGGGCACGAGGCCATTGCTGCCCTCTTCGATATGCCACTCGACCAATTTGGCCAGGGTGTCGAAATCCACTGCACCGTCTTTCAGGGGCGTGACCAGGGCTGGAAGCGATCCTTTGATCATCGTGGACTCCTCTCATGATACCGGGCGCATCGGCCCGAAAAGGTGGGCGCGGGCATGGAACGGCGTCGGCCCGGCCCCTATATGGGCAAGTGGACGGCGCAGCCCCGCACGCTTAGGCTGGGCCTGTCTATCCTTTGCCTTGATAGGAAATGCAAGACATGTCGCGCCCTCTTTTCGCCGCCCTGATCCTGCTGAGCAGCGCCTTGCCTGCCTTTTCCCAGCCTGCGGGACAGCCGTCTGCGATGCGCCCACCCCATGCGCTGGCCAGCGCGCTGGATGCCGGATTGGCTGGCCGGTGGGACCGTGCGGCGCAACTGGCCGCGCGCGAAGGCGCCGTGGCGCAGGAGTTGATCGAATGGGCGCGGTTGCGCGCGGGCAGGGGCACGCTTGCCGAAGTGCTGGCCTTTCTGAACACGCATCCCGGCTGGCCGGGCCTGGACCGGCTGCGCGCACAGTCCCTGGGCGTGCTCGAGGGCGCAAGCGACGTCGATGTCGTCGCCTTCTACGAGGGCACCCTGCCCGAGACCGGCGAGGGCATCCTGCGCCATGCCGCCGCGCTGACGGCGCTGGGCCGGCAGGAGCAGGCGCAGAAAAACGTGATTGCTGCATGGCGCAGTTTCGATCTCAGCACCGACGAGCATACCGCGTTCCTGAACGCCTATGGCACCATCCTCGTGCCGCATCACGCCGCGCGCATGGACATGACGCTGTGGCGCGGCCTGCGCGATGCGGCGCTGATGCTGCCCCTGGTCGATGAGGACACGCGCAAACGCGCCGAAATTCGCATGAGCGCCGATAGTGACGCGCGCGGCATCGAGGAGAAGATTAACGGCCTGCCCGAGGACATGCAGCGCGATCCCGGCATCGCCCATGTCCTTTTCGAGCGCTACATCGCCACCGATCAGCCCGAGAAGGCGATGGAGCTGATGCTGCGTCAGAGCCGGATCGAGGACGGCTTGGGCGAGGCGGCGCGCTGGGCCGGATGGCGGCGCAGCTTTGCCCGACGGATGATGCGCGACGGCGACTATGCGCGCGCCTATGACCTGGCGGCCCATCATCAGCTGGAGGAGGGCGGCAGCTATGCCGATCTCGAATGGCTGTCGGGCTATCTTGCGCTGCGCTTCATGGATGACCCGGCATTGGCGCTCGATCATTTCCAAAGGCTTCGGGCCGCTGTCATCACGCCCATCTCTCTGGGGCGCGCGCATTACTGGATCGGCCGCGCGCAGGAGGCGCTGGAGGATCCCGAGGCGGCGCGCATCGCCTATGTTCAAGGCGCGGGCGAGCAGACCAGTTTCTACGGCCTTCTGGCTGCCGAAAAGGCGGGCCTGCCCTTCGATCCCGCGCTTGCGGGCGATGAGGTCTTCCCGCCCTGGCGCGACGCGGCCTTTGCAGGCAGCGACATCTTTCGCGCGATCACGCTGCTCGCGGCGGCGAATCAGATGACTTACGCGGAATGGTTCGTGACCGCGCTGGCCGATACGCTCAGCCGCCCCGACCTCGGCAGCCTCGGCGCAGCGCTTCAGGATATGGGCCAGCCGCATCTGCAGGTTATGCTCGGCAAGACGGCAGCGTCGCGCGGCATTGTCCTGCCTGCGGTCTATTACGCGCTGCACCCGATGCAGGAAATGGACCTGCCCGTGCCGATGGAAATGGCCCTTGCCATCGCCCGCCGCGAATCCGAGTTCGACCACCGCGTCGCCAGTGGTGCGGGCGCGCTGGGCCTGATGCAGGTGCTGCCCGGCACGGCCAGCGACGTCGCGCGCGATATCGGTATCGAATATGATCGCGGCCGCGTGCTGAGCGATTGGCGCTACAACGCGCGGCTCGGCTCGGCCTACCTCGCGCAGATGTCGCAGCGCTTCGACGGCAATGTGGCGATGATCTCGGCGGCCTATAATGCCGGCCCCGCGCGCCCGCCCCGCTGGATGGAAGAGCGGGGCGATCCGCGCGATGGCACCGGCATGAATGGCCTCGATATCGTCGACTGGATCGAGTTCATCCCCTTCGACGAGACACGCAACTACGTGCAGCGGGTGGCCGAAAGCCTGCCGATCTACCGCGCCCGCCTGGGCAAGGACCCGCACCCGGTGCCGTTCAGCGAGGAGCTGACAGGCGCGACCATCCCGTCCACACTGAACTGACGCGCGGATTGCGCGATGGCGCCGCGCACGTCCTTCATCTTGCCAAAAATACTCCCGCGCGCAGGGCGTCCGCCCTATGCCACCTTGCGCTGCCGCCAGAGGGTAAAGAGACCGGCCCCCACGACGATAGCCACCCCGATGGCCACATTCGTGCGGATCGTCTCGCCAAAGACGAAGATGCCGATGATGGTGATGAACACTAGTTGGAGATAGGCGAAGGGCTGCACCGCGCTGGCCTCGGCCACCTCGTAGCATTTGATCAGCGTGAAATGCCCCAGCACGCCCGTCACGCAAAGGGTTGCCATCAGCGCCCAGTCTCCGCCCACCATCGGCTCCCAGAACCAGACGCCGACCGCCGTCATGCCAATGGAGCCGACAGTGCCCGTCCAGAAGAAACTGGTCGCCGCGGTATCGCGCCGCGCGGCATAGCGGGTCAGCAGGCCATAAAGCGCGAACATCAGGGCCGAGATGAGAGGTACGATGGCCACAGGCTCGAACACCGCGATCCCCGGCTCGAGGATGATCAGAACTCCGACAAAGCCGATGCCGATCGCGGTCCAGCGCCGCCAGCCCACACGCTCGCCCAGAACCGGCCCCGACAGCGCGGCGATCAACAGCGGGTAGGCGGCGAAGATGGCGTGACTCTCGACAAGACCCAGCAGGGTGAAGGCGGTCACCATCACGCAGATCTGCGAAATCAGCAGCACCGCGCGCAACGTCTGCAGGATCGGCTGGCGCGTGCGCACCGCAGCAGCCAGCCCGCCCCTGCGACGCGCTGATATCGCGATGACGAAGGCGGCGAAGAACCAGAACCGCACCATGATGACCATGTAGACGTTGTATTCCCCGGCCAGATAGCGCGAGAGGCCGTCCTGCACCGCAAAGACCAGCGTCGTGGCCACCATCAGCCAGACGCCGAGGCGCGCATTCTGTTCGATCATCGGGGCATCCTTGCGCGTGTCATATGTCTCTTGCGGGCGTGGCCGGGCGCGCGCTCCACCTCGAACCCGGCCTCGGCCAGCGCGCGGCGCACATGGCCCGCCGCGCTATAGGTCGCAGCCGTGCCGCCCGGCGCGGTATGCGCGGCGACGGCGGCGATCAGCGCGGGCTCCCACAGTTCGGGGTTGCGGGCGGGGGAGAAGCCGTCAAGGAACCACGCATCCGCGCGGCCCTGCCAGCGCGGCAGCGTCTCGCGCGCGTCACCGACGATGACGCGAAGGCAGACGCCATCGCCAAGATCGATCCGCGCGGCCCCGATGCGCCAACCCTCGATCAGGCGCTCCGCCCGCGCGGCCAGCGACGGAAAGACGGCCAGCGCGCGGGCCATGTCATCCGCTGCCATCGGATAGGCCTCGAAGGAGGTCAGGTGCAGGGTACCAGCGACGCCCATCGACGCCCAAAGCTCGGCGCAGGCCAGCATGTTGAGGCCGGTGCCAAAGCCCAGCTCGGCCACACCAAAGCCATCCGACAGCCGCGCGGGCAGGTCATTGCCGTCCAGAAACACGTGCCGTGTTTCGGCAAGGCCACCCGACAGGCTGAAATACGGATCGTCGAAGCGGCGCGAGACGGGCACGTCGCCCGGACGCCAGTCCAGCTCTGCGCGCTGGTCCTGCATGGCGCGGTCCTTTATGAGGTGGCGCGGAATGACGCGACCATGAAGCGGGAGCAAAGGGATGGCAATGGCCGATATAACGGTACGCGGGGCAGGGGTATTCGGCCTGGCTATAGCGTGGTCCTGCCTGCTGCGTGGCGCGTCAGTTCAGGTGATCGACCCGGGCGGGCCAGGCGCGGGAGCATCCGGTGGCCTAGTGGGCGCGCTGGCGCCGCATGTGCCCGAGAACTGGAACGACAAGAAGGCGTTTCAGCTGGACAGCCTGTTGATGGCCGACGCCTTCTGGCGCGGCGTCGCCGAAGCCTCGGGGCGCGCGGCCGGATATGCGCGCAGCGGACGACTGCAGCCCGTGGCCGAAGATGGCGTGGCGCTGGCCGAGGCGCGCGGGCAGGGGGCCGAAGCGCTCTGGCAGGGCCGGGCTGTGTGGCGCGTGGCCAAAGCGGCCGAGTTTGCCCACGCGCCAGTGACGCCCAGCGGCCTAGTCATCCACGACACGCTCAGCGCGAGGGTCCATCCGGCGCAGGGCTGCGCGGCGTTGGCGGCGGCCATCACCGCAAGGGGCGGGCGCATAGTGGCCGAGGGCGCGGATGAGGGCAGGGTTGTCTGGGCCACCGGCGCGGCTGGACTTACGGCGCTGAATGCCGCGCATCCAAGGCAGGTCGGCAGCCCGATAAAAGGGCAGGCGGCGCTGCTCGATTTTGCCATGCCGGATGCGCCCCAGCTGTTTGCGGGCGGCGTGCATGTCGTGCCGCACGAAGATGGCACCACGGCCATAGGCTCGACCACCGAGCGCGATTTCGATGGCCTTGGCACGGACGCGCAGCTGGAGGATGTGATCGCGGCAGCCCGCGAGGCTTTGCCCGCGCTTGCGGATGCGCCCGTCATCGCCCGCTGGGCCGGGCTGCGCCCCCGCAGCCGCAGCCGCGCGCCGATGCTGGGCGCGCATCCGCTTCATCCCGGCCAATTCATTGCCAATGGCGGCTTCAAGATCGGTTTCGGCATGGCCCCCAAGGTGGGCGAGGTCATGGCCGCGCTGATGCTGGAGGGCCGCGATGACATCCCGCCGGGCTTCCGCCCCGAAGCCTCCCTTTAGAAAGGCACCTCATGCGTTTTGACGATCTGACCTTGACCCCGACCGGCCTTCTCTATCGTGGGCGACGCTATCCATGCAGCATCGGACGCGGCGGTCTGAGCGCGGCCAAGCGCGAGGGCGATGGCGCCACCCCGGTGGGCGTCCATCACATCGTTCAGATGCTCTATCGCCCCGATCGCATCCCGCGCCCCGCGCGGTGGGCGCAGCCGATCCTGCCGGGCGATCTGTGGTCCGATGCCAGTGACGATGCCGCTTACAACACCCATGTCCGCGCGCCATACGTCCATAGTCACGAGGCGCTGCGGCGCGCCGATCCGCTCTATGATCTGGTGCTGGTCACCGACTGGAATTGGCCCAATGCGGTGCCGGGCGCGGGATCCTGTATTTTTATTCACCAATGGCGCAGAGCCGGTTTTCCGACCGAAGGGTGCCTGGCGTTGAGTCGCGAGAATTTAAATCGCCTTGCAGGCGAAATTTTGCCGGACACGCGGTTTATTGCACGAAAGTGACAGGTTTTTGAGCTATTTTAATGCCAAATCAACACTTTTGTTTTGCCAAATATGCAATTTGGGCATAATTGCAGAAAAAACAAAAATAATGGGACCCATATGGCAAACTTTGATTTGAAATCCCTCAGCATCCAGGAGCTGAAGTCTCTCAAGAAGAAAGTCGATCGCGAAATTGCAGGCCGTGACAAGCGGCAGCGCAAAGAGGCGCTGAATGCCATTCGCGAAAAGGCCAAGCAGATGGGGTATTCGCTGGATGAGCTGGTTTCGACTGGCAGGGCGGTCACGCCCACCGGGACAAACCCCAAACCGAAATCCCGCGCCCCAGCCCCGCCCAAGTATCGCAGCAAGGATGATCCCAGCCTGACATGGAGCGGTCGTGGCCGCCCGCCGGCCTGGATCAAGGACGCGCGCGAAAAAGGCGTGGATATCGAAACGATGCGCATCAAGGACTGACGCGCACCGCAGCAATAAAAAACGATTACGGATTTTCTGCGCTGCGGTTTCCGTTCCAGGTGCGTAGCGGGTTTCAGTTGTAATCGCGCGCGCCGAAAATCGCGCTGCCGACGCGAATATGCGTCGCGCCTTGAGCGATTGCGGTTTCGAAATCACCGCTCATTCCCATCGACAATCCAGCCAGATCATTGCGTTTTGCGATCTTGGCCAGCAGCGCGAAATGCAGGCTGGGTTCTTCATCCGCGGGCGGAATGCACATCAGCCCTTTCACCGGTAAGTCCAGCGCGCGACATTCGGCGATGAAGGCATCCGCCTTATTTGGGGCAACGCCGGCCTTCTGTTCCTCTTCGCCTGTATTGACCTGCAGGAAAACATCGGGGCAATGGCCCTCCTCATCTGCAATGCGGGCGATTGTCTTGGCCAGCTTCGGGCGGTCGACCGAATGAATCGTCTGGAACAGATCGAAAGCCTGCCGCACCTTGTTGGACTGGAGTGGTCCGATCAGATGCAGATCGATCCCCTCGTAACGCTCTCGAAATTCCGGCCATTTCCCGCCGGCTTCCTGTACGCGGTTTTCGCCGAAGACGCGGTGGCCCTCGCGCAGCACGGCCTCGACGCGCTCGTTCGGTTGCATCTTGGAGACGGCGATCAACTGCACGTCGCCGGGGCTGCGCCCGGCGGCAGCCAGCGCGGCATCGATGCGGGCGGTGATGTCTTCAAGGCTCATGGCGGTCCCCCGGTCCTGCAATTTGAAAGGTCAGTAAATCACCCCGGCGCAGCGATGCAAAGGCGGATCGCACGCGTCCGGCAGCGGCTTCGGTGCCGAGGCCGGACGACGCTGCAGTCTCACTGGACCAAACACCTTGCCCCACCGGCGCGCGTTGGTTACTAGAGGAGCAGATAACGTCGGACGGTAACATTATGCTTCTTTCGGTAAAACGCGCTGTCTGCGCCTGCGCGGCACTGGTATTTCTTGGGGCCTGTGGCGATGAGCCGCCAAAATTCGATCCCGATGCCGTGGCTGTCGAAAGCGGCAAAGAAGCCAAGGGCGCCGCGCGAGTCACATCCGGCACAAGCGTGCTCGATATTTTTCGTGGTGGCGAGTCCAGCGTAAAGGTTAACCGTTACCTTTGGACCGCCTCGCTGCAGGTTCTGGATTTTCTTCCCATTCAATCGGCTGATCCGTTTACCGGTGTGATTTCAACAGGCTACGGCGTTCCGCCCGGTGGTGGCCGCGCCTATCGCGCGACGATCCTGATCAGCGATCCGGCGCTGGACGCCCGCTCGCTGAACGTATCACTGTCGTCGCAAAGCGGTCCGGTCGATGCGGATACGCGCCGCGCGGTCGAGGATGCGATCCTGTCACGCGCCCGGCAGTTGCGGATCCAGGCCGAGAATTACTGACCAATCCGCCGTCTTTGATCATGCGATCAGCGGCAGCTGCATGACCTCATCCACCCAGGCAAGCTGCCGGGGCAGGCAGACCGTCTTGAGATCATATTTCTCGACCATCAGCGAACGGGCCGCTTCGCCAATACGGGCGCGCGCCTCGGCGTCGTCGAGCAGGCTGCAGACTTCCCGCACCAGCGCCTTGCGATCAAAGAAGTCCACCAGCCGCCCGGTCTGATCATGGGTGATCACTTCGCGCACGGGGGCAGTGTCCCCAGCGACAATGGCCGCGCCGCAGGACATCGCCTCCATCAGCGACCAGCTCAGCACGAAGGGATAGGTCAAATAGACATGCACGCGGCTGATCTGCAGCACCCGCGTGAAATCCTCATGCGGGATGCGCCCCAGAAAATGCACGCGGCGCCAGTCATCGGCGCTGATCTGGTCCTGCACTTCGTCGCGAAAGATCTGCTTCCACGTTTTGCCCTGCGGGGGCGCGGTGCCATAGCTGACCTCATCGCCGCCGATGATTATAATGCGCGCATTGGGCCGCGCGCGGAGTATTTCGGGCAGTGCGCGCATGAAAATGTGATAGCCGCGATAGGGTTCGAGATTGCGATTGATGAAGGTCACGATCTCGGTCTGGCGCGAAAATTCGGGTTGCCCCTTGAGACGCAGCGTTACGTCGGGGTTGGGCGCGGACCAGTCGGTGTCGATGCCGTCATGGCATACGGTGATGCGGTCGCGGAACTCGGGCGGAAACGTATCGGCCTGAAACGTCGTCGGGCTGATTCCGGCTTCGGCCCGAGGGAAATGCAGGTGGTTGCTGAGGTTTTTCAGACGGATGCGCGGTGGGTGAACTTCTGGCTCACGTGATTTGAACTCGGGATCGAAGTCCATGTGCGGGTAGCCCGGGTGATGATAAAATTCGCAATAGAGCGCCAGGCGCGCGCCCGGCCACAGATCGCGCAGAAACATCGATTCGCCCCAACCGGGATGCGCAAGGATCAGATCGGGCGCATAGCCCTCATCGGCCAGCACCCGCGCCGCCCGCCAGCACGCCTCGCCGCGCGTTACCTTGGTATCCAGATCGAGCAGCCAAGGATGGGTCTGCTGGCCCGTGCGCTTGGGCAGAGTATAGGGCAGGACGCGCACACCCTTCCAAGTCATAGGCTTGGTCACCTTCAGGGTCAGCGCAGTGCACTCGTGTCCCTGCGCGGCAAGGGCTGGGGCCAGATGCTTGTACTGGCCCGGGAAATTCTGGTGGATAAAGAGTATTTTCATATGGGTTGCCTGCAGATTTGAGCGTTCTTATAGATGCGGCCCGGCGCTCTGCCTAGCCGTGGCTTGCGCGCAGGATTGGCCCAGCGCCCAGTCATTTTCCTCGTCGAGGGGCGGGCAGGTCAGGCGCGCCGCGATGTGAAATACGTAGTGCAACGCGACCGGAAGCAGTGTCAGCGTTGTTACCCGCGCATCAAGGGCGGCGTCCATGGCAAGCAGAGCTTCGTTCGACGCAAGAAACAGAATCGCAATGAGTGCCTTCAGCTTTGCCAGATGCAGGCGGAATGCGAGGAGCGCGGGATCCTGGCCGCACACGGGCATGATTGCGTCCATCGTCTTTCCGCCACTCAAGAGACCAAGCGCCAGGATCGCTGCGTACAGTGCGCAACAGATTGTGACGACCCGCTGACTCATCCAAGGATCGCACCACCCGATCTGAAATGCGAATGAACCAAGAAAGGCCGAGAGCACCAGAATCAGAGTGTTGACTGAGGGGCCAAAGGCACGGCGCTGAAGCCATGCCGTAAGAGGAAGCACAGCCCAGACATGGGCCGCCTGCGCCAGCACGCACGCCCAGACGAAGGAGACTTCGTCGCTTGCGCCGACCAAGCGCAGGGCAGTCCATGCCGTGATGAAAACCGCAGGCAGCAAGAGGCGTCCCGCCGAGACGGGCGGCAGATGTCTCAGCAAAAGCCATATGGACAAGGAAAAACGCTCGGACGGGTTCATGCGGCGGAAGCTCTCACGGGCGTATGGCGATATTGCGGCAGCGACGTGTTGCCTTGCCAGCAAAGGCCGGCAACCACTGGACCCCGGCGCGCACTCGGCCTATCACGCGTCCTGACAGCATCCATAGATGAAGGCCCGCCCATGTCCCGCTATTCCGCCGCCGAGATCGAAGCCAACTGGCAAAAAGCCTGGGACGAGGCCGGGATTTTCCGCGCCCGGCAGGGCCGCGACAAGCCCAAGTATTACGTGCTCGAGATGTTTCCCTATCCCTCGGGGCGCATTCACATGGGCCATGTGCGCAACTACACGCTGGGCGACGTGATCGCGCGGCACAAACTGGCGACGGGTCACAACGTGCTGCATCCGATGGGCTGGGACGCTTTCGGGCTTGCCGCCGAAAACGCGGCGATGGAACGAGGCATCCACCCCAAGGAGTGGACCCATAAAAACATCGCCGACATGCGCGCCCAGATGAAGCCGCTGGGCCTTTCCATCGACTGGTCCCGCGAATTCGCCACCTGCAATCCTGAATATTACGGCCAGCAGCAGGCACTTTTCCTCGATATGCTTGAGGCCGGACTGGTTTATCGCAAAAAAGCGGTGGTCAACTGGGATCCGGTCGACATGACCGTTCTGGCCAATGAGCAGGTCGAGAACGGGCGCGGCTGGCGCAGCGGCGCCGAGGTCGAGCGGCGCGAGTTGACGCAGTGGTTCTTTGCCATCTCGGACATGGCCGAGGAGCTTCTGGACGCGCTCGATACGCTCGACGATTGGCCCGCCAAGGTGCGGCTGATGCAGGAGAACTGGATCGGCAAATCGCGCGGTCTGCAATTCGCCTTCGGTCTGGGTGACGGCCCAGAGGGATTTGACCGCATCGATGTCTACACCACGCGCCCCGACACGCTGATGGGCGCCAGTTTCATCGCCATTTCGCCCGATCACCCTCTGGCCAAGAAGCTGGAGCAGGGGGATGCCGCGCTGGCCAGCTTCTCGGCCGAATGCCGCAAGGGCGGCACCACCGAGGAGGCGTTGGAGAAGGCCGAGAAACGTGGCTATGACACCGGCCTGACCGTGCGCCATCCCTTTGATACGTCGTGGGAGTTGCCCGTCTATGTCGCCAATTTCGTGCTGATGGATTACGGCACCGGCGCCGTCTTTGGCTGCCCCGCGCATGACCAGCGCGATTTCGATTTTGCGGTGAAATACGAGTTGCCGATCATCGCCACCTTCCTGCCCTCCGAGGAGGCGGATGAGGAATTGACGCAAGCCTATGTGCCGCCCAAGACCGAAACCGTCTATTACAATCGCGGCTTTGCCGGGGAGGCACACCAGACCGCGAATGCCGCCATCGACGCCGCCATCGAATTTTGCGAGCAGAATGGCGTCGGCCACGGCGTGACCAGGTTCCGCTTGCGCGACTGGGGGTTGTCGCGCCAGCGTTATTGGGGCTGCCCCATTCCGGTCGTGCATTGCCCTTCCTGCGGCGTCGTGCCCGAGAAGAAGGAAAACCTGCCCATCCGTCTGCCGGATGATGTCAGCTTTGACGTGCCGGGCAACCCGCTGGACCGTCACCCGACATGGCGCGATACCACCTGCCCAAAATGCGGCAACGCGGCCCGGCGCGAGACGGATACGATGGATACCTTCGTCGACAGCTCGTGGTATTACGCACGCTTCACCGCGCCGCATGCGGACACGCCCACCGATCTGGCGGCGGCGGAATACTGGATGAACGTGGACCAGTATATCGGCGGGATCGAGCATGCGATCCTGCACCTTCTCTACAGCCGCTTTTTTGCCCGCGCGATGCAGATCACCGGTCATCTGCCCAAGAAAGCGATCGAGCCGTTCAATGCGCTGTTCACCCAAGGGATGGTGACTCATGAGATCTACCAGACCAAGGACGAGCGGGGCCGCCCCGTATATCACTTGCCCGAAGATGTGACGGACGGCAAACTGGCAGACGGCACGCCGGTCGAGGTCGTCCCATCGGCCAAGATGTCGAAATCCAAGAAGAACGTGGTCGACCCCATAGGCATCATCGACGCCTATGGCGCCGATACCGCGCGCTGGTTTGTCCTGTCGGACAGCCCGCCCGAGCGGGATGTCGAATGGACCGCCGCCGGCGCCGAGGCCGCGCACAAACATCTGGCCCGCGTCTGGCGCATCGCATCCGAGATCGCGGTCAGCGAGGCCGCCGATGCGCCCGAGGCCGATGAGGCGCTCTTGCGCGAGATGCACAAGGCGATCCATGATGTCAGCACCGGGGTCGAATCCTTTGGCTTCAACGCGGCTATCGCGCGGCTTTATGCCTTTACCGCCGCGCTGGCCAAGAGCGAGGCCGGCGCCGGGGCCAAGCGCCAGGCGGCCCGCACGTTGGCGCAACTGATGTCGCCGATGACGCCGCATCTGGCCGAAGAGCTGTGGAGCATGCTGGGCGGCGAAGGGCTGATCACCATGGCGCCTTGGCCGGTGGCCGATGAGGCCATGCTGATCGACGACACCATCACGCTGCCCGTGCAGATCAACGGCAAGCGGCGCACGGAAATCGAGGTGCCTCAGGACATGCCCAAGGACGAGGTTGAAAAGATCGCGCTGGCGACCGATGCTGTGCAACGCGCGTTGGAGGGCGGCCAGCCGAAAAAGGTGATCGTCGTGCCGGGCCGGATCGTCAACGTCGTCGTCTGAGCCGCGCATACCAGGAGAAGCCAAGTGACCCGTACCAGCCTCACGCGCCGCACGTTTGCTCTTGGCCTTTTGGGCGTGCTGCCGGCTTGCGGTTTCGCGCCGGTCTATGGCCCGAGCGGCGCAGCGACCGCCCTGCAGGGCGCGGTGTTGCCCGACACACCCGTCACGCGCGAGGAATACCTGCTTGTCCGCGAGCTTGAGACACGGCTGGGCCGGGCCAATCCGGGCCGCTACGGGCTGAGCTATTCGATCACCGTCGATAGCGAGGCGGTCGCGATTTCCAGCGAGGACGTGACCACGCGCTACAACCTTTTGGGCGAGGCGATCTATGCGCTACGCGATCTGGAGACGCAGGCGGTCATCACCTCGGGCAAGACCAGCAACTTCACCGGCTATTCTGCATCGGGTACGACCGTGGCAACACAGGCCGCCGAACGGGACGCGCGCGAGCGCCTGATGTCGATCCTTGCAAACCAGATCGTGACGCGCCTTGTCGTGTCCATACCTGCCTCGGGCCTATGAAGCTCAGCCCCCGCGACGCCCCCGGCTATTTCGCGCGCCCCGAAGCAGCGCGGGCGGGCCTGCTGATCTACGGTGCCGATGCCATGCGCATAGCCCTGCGCCGCGCCGAGGTGATCGCGGCCCTTGTCGGCCCTACCGGCGAGGAGGAGATGCGCGTGACGCGCATGCCGGCGGGCGATCTGCGCAAGGATCCCGCGCGGCTCAACGACGCGGTCAAGGCCGCGAGTTTTTTCCCCGGCCCGCGCGTCGCCTTCGTCGAAGACGCGACCGAGGCGCTGGCCGTGCCCATTCTGGCGGCGCTGGACGATTGGCGTGAGGGCGATGCGCAGATCATCGTGACGGCAGGTCAGCTCAAGCCCACATCGAAGCTGCGCAAAACCTTTGAGGCGCATAAGAATGCCTATGCCGCCGCCATCTATGACGAGCCGCCCAGCCGCGCCGAGATCGAGGCGATGCTGCAAAAATCGGGACTGAAGAATATCGGTCAGGAGGCGATGCGCGATCTGAACGATCTGGCCCGCGCGCTCGACCCGGGCGATTTTCGACAGACGATGGACAAGCTGGCGCTATACAAGCTGAACGACGACGGCCCGGTGACGCCCGAGGATATCGCCGCTTGCGCGCCTGCCTCGGTCGAGGCGGATCTGGATGACGTGCTGCATATCGTGGCCGAGGCGCGCTCGGGTGAGATTGGCCCGATGATGAAGCAGCTTCGTGCGCAGGGGGTGCAGCCCGTGGGCCTTGTCATAGCGGCTTCACGGCATTTCCGCGCGCTCTACACGGCGGCGTCCGATCCCGGCGGGGTGTCACAGGGCATGGCACGGATGCGCCCGCCGGTCTTTGGCCCGCGCCGCGACCGGATGCAGCGGCAGGCGCAGGCTTGGGGCGCGGCCAATCTGCAATCGGCGCTGAGCGTGCTGGTGGAGGTCGACCTTGCCCTCCGCTCGGCCGGGCAGACCGCGCCGCAGATGGCGCTGGTCGAGCGCGCGCTGATCCGGCTGGCGATGATGGTGCGGCGCTGAAGCGTCAGCCCTTGGTCGCGGCCTCGATCATGGCAAAGAATTCGGCGCCGGTCATGCGGTGGTGATTGCCGGCCAGGGCATAGCCCTCGGGTTTGGCATCGATGAAGAGTTCCTCTGTCAGAGTAATCCCCGATGGATCATCAAGCGCGCCCATGTTGACGTAATGCATGCCGTGCTGCGGCCCCGGCATGGTCAGGCGAAACCACAGACCACTGCCGCAGCGCGTGCAAAAGGCCCGCTCGCCCCAAGCAGATGAGGTGAAGACGCTGATCGTATCGCCGGAGGTAACAGTCAGACCGTCCTGCGGCACCTCGACCGAGGTGAGGATCCCGCCCGACCATTTTCGGCACATGTCGCAATGGCAGGCACCCGCCTGCGAAATCGGGGTTGTGACGGTGAAGGTTGCGGCGCCGCAGAGGCAGGAGCCGGTATGGGTCATGGGGCGCTCCATCTCTCAGGAAAGCGCCGCAGCGGCGCAGGTTGCTATTCGCTTGTGGCAGGCTCGGATACAGCCTCGGGTGCGGGGTCCGCAGCCGGCTCTTGCGTAGGCGCAGGAGCGGTCTCGGAAGGGGCGGTGCCGGTCTCGCCCGGTTCGGCCGCCAGCGCGCCGTTCTGCCAGCGGCCGGTCTCCTCTTGCCCGGTAGCATAGCGCATCGTGCCGGTGCCCTGCCGCTTGCCATCGACGAAAAGGCCCTCATAGACGTCGCCATTGGCATAGGTGGCAACACCCTTCCCGTTGATCTCGCCATCCTTCCACTCGCCTTCGTAGGTAAAACCGTCGGGCATCTCGATCCGGCCCTGCCCATCGCGCTGCCCGGCGGTAAAGCCGCCTGTATAGACGGTGCCGTCAGGATAGGTCGCGGTGCCGGTGCCTTCACGCTCGCCCTCGATCCAGTCGCCTTCATAGCGGTAGCCATCGGCATATGTCATCACACCACGCCCATGGTTGCGGGCGTTCTTGAACATCCCGTCATAAACCAGCCCGCTGGGATAGGTCGCGCGGCCTTGGCCTTCGATCACCCCATCGACCCACTGGCCCTCGTAGGTGGCGCCATCTGGATAGGTGATCTTGCCCTCGCCATTGGCCAGATCGTCGCGGAATTCGCCCTCGTAGACCGACCCGTCAGGATAGGTCACGCGCCCGGTGCCCGAGATTTTGCCGGCCACCCAAGTACCGGTGTAGACATAGCCATCGGTACCGGTGAACGTGCCCTGACCGTCGCGCTTGTCATTGGCGAATTCGCCCTCATAGACGTCGCCGCCCTCATAAACGACGCGGCCTTCGCCCTCGCGGCGACCGGCCACCAGATCACCCTCGTAGACATCGCCATTGGGCTGGGTCAGCGTGCCCTTGCCGTCGATCTGCCCGTCCTTCCAGAGGCCGGAATAGACCAGACCATCTGGCATGGTCAGCGTGCCGGTGCCATCGCGTGCGCCGCGCTTCACTTCGCCTTCATAGGTGGCGCCATCTGGATAGGTGATGGAGGCGTTACCCTCCTTGATCCCCTCGACCCAGTCGCCCTCGTAGATATAGCCGCCCGGCGAAGTCATCGTGCCACGCCCGTGATGCATCGCGTTCAGGAATTCGCCCTCGTAGCGCACACCATTGGCATAGACGGCCACACCGCGCCCGGTGATCTTGCCGTTGACCCACTGGCCTTCATAGGTGCCGCCATCGGTGAAAACGATCTTGCCGATGCCGTTGGGCTTGCCCAACGCGAACTCGCCCTCATAGACCGATCCGTTCGGAAAGCGGGCCGTGCCGCTGCCCTTGATCTCGCCCTCCTGCCAGTCGCCGGAATATTCATAGCCATTGGGCAGGGTGTAGGTGCCGGTGCCGTGCTGCAGCCCGTCCTTGAACGTGCCCTCATAGACGCCGCCATCATCATATTGCTTGGTCTGGATCGCATCGTCCTGCGCCGCGGCGCCTGTGACCAGCGCACCTGCGCCAAGCGCCAGCGATATGGCGAATACTGTTCGTCTTGCCGTAATGGTTACCATGCTCTGCCCCGGATGCCCTTGCCCGCGCACCCGCGCGGCTTTTGCAGAAGTTAATGGACAGGTCCCATCGGGGCAACGCGATTCGGTCATATCGGCTTTCCTCCGCGTGCGTGTCTGCTAGATGTTGGGGCGCAAAGATAGGAAGTGCCCATGCCCGACAGGTTTCGCCTGACCCTCGCCCAACTCAATCCAACCGTCGGTGATCTGGAGGCAAATGCCGCCATGGCGCGGGATGCGTGGCGGCAGGCCAAGGCGGCGGGGGCCGACATGCTGGCGCTGCCCGAGATGTTTATCACCGGTTACAACACGCAGGATCTGGTGATGAAACCGGTCTTTCACCAGACGGCGATCGAGACGATCGAAGCACTGGCGCGGGGCTGCGCCGACGGCCCGGCCATCGCCATCGGCGGCCCTGCGCTGGAGGGGGCCAAGCTCTGCAACGCCTATTACATCCTGCAGGGCGGCAAGGTGACGGCCTGCGTGCTCAAGCATCACCTGCCCAACGAGACGGTGTTCGACGAGGTGCGGCTTTATGGCTCGGCCCCCGTCGCGGGGCCGTATACGGTGGGCGCCCTGCGCATCGGCAGCCCGATCTGCGAAGATGCCTGGCATGATGATGTGACCGAGACGCTGGCCGAAACGGGGGCCGAAATCCTCTTGGTGCCCAATGGCTCGCCCTATTACCGGGGCAAGATGGAGGTGCGCCAGACCATCATGGTCAGCCGTGTGGTCGAGACGGGGCTGCCGCTGATCTATTTGAACCTCGCCGGCGGACAGGACGATCAGGTGTTCGACGGGGGCAGCTTCGTGTTGAACCCCGGCGGCGCGCTGGCCGTGCAGATGCCGGTCTTCGAGGCGGGCCTTGCGCATGTGGATTTCACGCGCGGCGAGGGCGGCTGGACCGCCGAAAAGGGCGATCTGGCGCATATCCCGGACCTGATGGAGCAGGACTACAACGCCATGGTGCTGGCCCTGCGCGACTATATGCGCAAGACGGGCTTCAAGAAGGTGCTCCTGGGCCTGTCGGGCGGCATCGACTCGGCCATCGTGGCCGTCATCGCCGCTGATGCGCTCGGCCCCGAGAATGTGCGCTGCGTGATGCTGCCATCCGAGTATACCAGCCAGGCGTCGCTGGACGATGCGCAGGGGATGGCCGAGGCGCTGGGCTGCGCCTATGATTTCGTGCCCATCGACGAGGGGCGCGCGGCGATCACGTCCACGCTCGCGCCCCTGTTTGCAGGCACAGAGCCGGGCATCACCGAGGAGAACATCCAGTCGCGCCTGCGCGGGCTGCTGCTGATGGCGATATCCAACAAGTTCGGGGAAATGCTGCTGACCACGGGCAACAAATCCGAGGTCGCCGTGGGCTATGCCACGATCTATGGCGACATGAATGGCGGCTACAACCCGATCAAGGATCTCTACAAGACGCGCGTCTTCGACATGTGCCGCTGGCGCAATGCCAATCACCGGGATTGGATGATGGGCCCGAAAGGCGAGGTGATAGCAAAGCGCATCATCGACAAGCCCCCTTCGGCCGAGCTGCGCGAAGACCAGAAGGACAGCGACTCGCTGCCCGATTATCCGGTGCTGGACGGTATCCTTCAGATCCTTGTCGATGGGGATGGTAGTATTGAGGATTGCGTTCTGGCGGGCTATTCGCGCGAGGATGCCGCCCAGATCGAGCATCTGATCTATATCAGCGAATACAAGCGCTTTCAGTCCGCCCCCGGCACCCGGCTGAGCAAACATGCTTTCTGGCTGGACCGGCGTTACCCCATCGTCAACCGCTGGCGGGATGGGCGCAAGGACTAAAGCGTTTCGCCTTTAACCTGAGACATCAGATAAAGGCGAAACGCGCGCCACATTGAAACGTGGCACGTGTTTCGCGAAAATCAGTGATCCAGGTTTTTCGCGAAACGCTTTAGTCACGCGCTGGCGGCATCCGCCTTTTCCGCGCTCAGGACGCGCCGGGCCGTGCGCGAGGCGTCGTCGATATGCGCGCGCACTGCAGCGCGTGCCGCCTCGGGGTCATGGGCGAGGATTGCGTCATGGATAGCCGTCATATGCGCGATGCCGGGCCGCGCACGGTCCCGTTCAGCCAGCGTCAGGGCGCGTAGCCTGCTGATCCGGCCATTGAGGCGCTGCACGATTTCCCACGCCACGCTATGGCCGGCCTGCGTGAAAATCAGCTCGTAGAAATGCGTGCTGGCCTGCAAAAGCTCGGTCCATGTATCGTCGTCCATGGTATCGGCAAGGGCGCGCAACGCGGCGCTGAGACGCTTGGCAAACCCCTTGTCCTGCGCGGCCGCGCAGGCGGCTGCGGCCGAGCCCTCCAGCTGTCGCCGGATATCATAGATCTGCCTGACCTGATCCCAGTCGAAAGTCGCCACGATGGGCCCGCGATTGGGGATAATCTCGACCAAGCCTTCCGCTTCGAGAAAACGGATCGTCTCGCGGATGACGGTGCGGCTGACGCCCAGCTGGTCGCACAGGGGCCGCTCGACCAGGCGCTCGCCGGGGGCGAAATGCCCCTCGATGATCGCGCTGCGCATTCGCTCCTGCACGATATCGCGCAATGTTTGCGGGGCTTTGTCGATTTTCTGCAGGGCGATTTTTTCAGGATCCATGCGGGATTTCCTAGCAGGTGGCAAATTGGGCAACAAGGATTATTGACTTATGGTATGATGGTATACCATAAGATTGAATGAGAGCCACCCATTTCAGGATGACACCGATGCCCGCCGAAATCAGAAAGACCTTGCTGCATATCGAGACGACTTTGATCGAAGGGGGTAAGGCCGCGCCGACCGCTCTGACACTGATCGCGGCGATGGCCGTGATCCGCAACCCTTGGGCCGGGCAGGGCTTTGTCGAGGATCTGTCGCCGGCCATTCAGGACTGCGCATCGGGGCTGGGCAAGCTGCTGACCGAAATGGTGCTGGAGGCTGCGGGCGGCGGCGACAAGGTGGAGGGCTATGGAAAGTCGGCCATCGTCGGCCTCAATGGTGAGGTCGAGCACGCCTCGGCGCTGATCCACACGCTGCGCTTTGGCAATCACTACCGCAACGCCGTCGGTGCCAAATCCTACCTGTCGTTCTGCAACACGCGCGGTCCGGCCAATGCGCCCCTGATGATCCCGCTGATGGACAAGGATGATGCGGGCAAACGCTCACACTACCTGACGATCCAGACCTCGGTAGCCGATGCGCCCGGCGCGGACGAAATCGTGGTCGCCCTTGGCGCGTCGATTGGCGGGCGTCCGCATCACAGGATCGGGGACCGCTATCAGGACCTCAAGGAGCTGGGCCATGACGTTGACAACCCTGCGGCTGTCTGAGTTCGGCGTAACCGTCGCCTATCGCGACAGCGGCAAGGGCGAGCCTTTGGTCCTCTTGCACGGCGTCGGGATGCAATCGGCGGCATGGGGGCCGCAAATCGCCGAGCTGTCGGGCGACTACCGCGTCATCGCGCTGGATCTGCCGGGGCATGGCGGCAGCGACCGCCTGGCCGAGGGAAGCGAATTGCCTGACTTCGTCGCCTGGTGCCACGCGGCAGTTCTGGCGCTGGATTTGGGCCCGGTCAATATCGCAGGCCATTCCATGGGCGCGCTGATCGCGGCGGGATTTGCTGCCAGCTATCCGCAGCTGACCCGCCGCGTGGCACTTCTGAACGGTGTCTATCGCCGGGATGCCGCCGCGCGCCGCGCGGTAGAGGCGCGGGCCCGCGAGATCCGCAGCGGCCAGATTGATGTGGAGACGCCGCTGGCGCGCTGGTTCGGCGACACCCCTGCCGAGCATGCGGCCAAGGCTCAGGTCGCCGGGTGGCTCCGCGCGGTGGATGCCGCAGGCTATGCCGCCGCCTATACGGCCTTCGCCAGTGGCGATTCGATCTATGCAGGCCAGCTGCGGCAAATCACCTGTCCGCTTTTGGCCATGACCGGCGACGGCGATCCCAACTCGACGCCCGGGATGTCCGCCGCGATGGCGCGCCTTGCGCCGCGGGGCAGGGCCGTCACCATCGCCGGGCACCGGCACATGATCAACCTCACGGCCCCCGCCGAAGTGGGGGCGCATCTGCGCACCTGGCTCACCCAGCCCGCGACACAAAAGGAACTGCAATGACACCGCTCGATTCGCGCAAGCTGCGGAACGCTTTTGGCACATTCATGACCGGGGTGACCGTGGTTACGGCCCGTGACGGCGAGGGAGCGCCACTGGGATTTACGGCAAACTCCTTCACCTCGGTATCGCTGGACCCGCCGCTGGTCTTGGTCTGCCTTGGGAAATCGTCACGGAACTACGATGCACTGGTCGCTGCCAAGGGGTTTGCGGTCAATATCCTGTCCGAGACGCAGATAGAGGTTTCCAACACCTTCGCGCAGCCGGTCGAGGATCGCTTCGCGACCGTCGACTGGCAAGCTGGGCCGCATGGATCGCCCATTCTGGAGGGCGCGTGCGGATGGTTCGATTGCAGCATGCACCGGACAGTCGAGGCCGGGGATCACATCATTCTCATCGGCCAGGTCGAAGCCTTCGGCAGCACCGCCGAGTCTGGCCTTGGCTATGCGCGCGGCGCCTATGTCACGCCCTCCACGGCCACCCACGCGCTGGCGCATGGGGCCAACCTGATCGTCTCGGCGCTGATCGAGAGGGAGGGCCGTGTCCTGCTGGTTGAAGATGGCGCGGGCGGCCTGACCCTGCCGGGGCGCGCCGTGAAGGATGAGGGCGCGTCGACTGCGGTCAAGAAGCTGATCGCGGCCACCGGCGTCGAGGCGCAGCCCGGCTTTGTCTACTCGGTCTTCGAAGATGTGGATCGCAGGCGCCAGCATATCTCGTTCCTGTGCCAAGGAGTCGGCGGCGTGCCGGCCAGGGGGGCGTTCACCGCCCTTGATACGGCGGTGCTGTCTTCGGTGTCCGACCCGGCCATCAGGACCATGCTGACGCGCTTTGCCGCGGAGACCACGCTGGGCCACTACGGCATCTATTACGGCGATCAGACCAGCGGCGAAGTCCGCCCGGTGGCTTGAGAGGAGGCGTCACATGCGGTTTTCACTGTTCGTCCACATGGAGCGGCTGTCGCCCGACGAGGATCAAAGGCAGCTCTATGACAACTTCATCGCGCTCTCCAAGATTGCCGATGCCGGCGGGATGCATGCAGTCTGGACCGGCGAGCATCACGGCATGGATTTCACCATCGCCCCGAACCCGTTCCTGAATCTGATCGACCTCGCGCGGCAGACCAAAAACGTGCGCCTGGGTACGGGCACCGTAATCGCGCCCTTCTGGCATCCGATCCGTCTGGCGGGCGAGGCGGCGATGACCGACATGATCGTCGATGGCCGGCTGGACCTTGGCATCGCGCGCGGCGCCTACAGTTATGAATATGAGCGCATGATGCCGGGTATGGATGCGTGGGATGCGGGCCTGCGCCTGCGCGAGCTGGTCCCGGCGGTAAAGGGCCTCTGGAAGGGCGACTATGCGCAGGAAGGCGTCTATCATTCCTTTCCGGCGACCACCTCGTCGCCCAAACCGGTGCAAAAGAACGGTCCGCCCATCTGGATTGCCGCGCGCGATCCCAACAGCCACGAGTTTGCCGTGGCGCAGGGCTGCAACGTGCAGGTGACGCCACTCTGGCAGGGCGATGGCGAAATCACCCGCCTGATGGAGACATTCAACGCCGCTTGCGCCAAATTCCCCGACATACGTCGGCCCGAGATCATGCTGCTGAACCACACATATATCGCCGCCGACGCCGAGGATGCCCGGCAGGCGGCAGAAGAGATCAATCGCTTCTATTGCTATTTCGGGGCCTGGTTCAAAAACGAGCGCGCCGTGTCCCAGGGCCTGATCGAGACGCTGAGCGAGGACGAGATTGCAAGCCATCCCTTCTATTCGCCCGAGGCGATGCTGCGCGACAATGTCATCGCGACCGCGCCCGAAGCGATTGGCCGGATTCAGGCCTATGCCGATCTGGGCTATGACGAGTATTCCTTCTGGATCGACAGCGGCATGAGTTTCGAGCGCAAGAAAGCGTCGCTCGAGCGCTTCATCAAGGACGTGATGCCCGCGTTTGCATAAGGGGAAGGCCATGCGAGAGTTTCAGCAGTATATCGGCGGGGCCTTCTCGGACGCCGCCGCCCGGTTTGAAAGCCGCGATCCCGCGACGGGGCAGGTCTGGGCGCTGATGCCCGAGGCGCGCGAGGCCGATGTGGAGGCTGCCGTGGATGCAGCGGACGCCGCATTTCTGTCGCCCGAATGGGCCGGCATGAGCGCTTCGGCGCGCGGCAAGCTGCTGCTGCGGCTGGCCGATCTGGTGGCCGAGAACGCGCAATCCCTGGCCAAGATCGAGACACGCGATACCGGCAAGATCATCCGCGAAACCACGGCCCAGATTGCCTATGTGGCCGAGTATTACCGCTATTATGCGGGGCTTGCCGACAAGATCGAGGGCGCGCATCTGCCCATCGACAAGCCTGACATGGAGGTCTGGCTGCGCCGCGAGCCCATCGGCGTCGTCGCGGCCATCGTGCCCTGGAACTCTCAGCTGTTCCTGGCGGCGGTCAAGATAGGCCCGGCGCTGGCCGCCGGGTGCACGGTGGTCCTGAAAGCCTCGGAAGAGGCCCCGGCGCCGATGCTGGAATTCGCGCGCCTCTTTGACCGCGCGGGGTTTCCGCCAGGTGTGCTGAACGTCATCACCGGGTTCGGCCCGCGCTGTGGCGCGGTCCTGACGCGCCATTCAAAGGTGGACCATGTCGCCTTCACCGGCGGGCCGGAAACCGCGCGGCATGTCGTGCGCAACTCGGCCGAGAACCTCGCCTCGACCTCGTTGGAGTTGGGCGGGAAATCCCCCTTCATCGTTTTCGAGGATGCCGATATCGACAGCGCGGTGAATGCGCAGGTCTCGGGCATCTTTGCCGCCTCGGGACAAAGCTGCGTCGCAGGATCGCGTCTTGTGATCTCGAATGCGATAAAGGATGTTTTTCTGAGCCGTCTCAAGACCAAGGCCGAGGCGGTGATCATCGGTGCGCCGGACGACATGGCGACCGAGGTGGGCCCGCTCTGCACCATGGCGCAAGTCGAAACGGCCATTGACCTGATCGATCGTTCAAAGGCGGCTGGGGCCACCGTCATCACGGGCGGAACGCGTGCGCAGCGTGACGGAAACTACTTCGCGCCCACGATCATCGACTGCTCGAACGCGCCCGATGCGCCTTGCCTGACGGGCGAATTCTTCGGCCCGGTCCTGTCGGTTCTTGCCTTCGACACCGAGGAGGAGGCGCTGCGCATCGCCAACGATACCGAGTACGGCCTTGCCTCTGGTGTCTTTACCAGGGATCTGACCCGCGCCCACCGGATGATCCGGGGCCTGCGCGCGGGTATCGTCTGGGTGAACACCTACCGCGCCGTCAGCCCCATCGTGCCCTTCGGCGGCCACGGCCTCAGCGGTCACGGGCGCGAAGGCGGTCTGCAGGCGGCGTTGGATTACACCAGGGTCAAGGCCGTCTGGCTGCGCACCAGTGACGCGCCGATTCCTGATCCTTTTGTCATGCGCTGACGCTGCAATGACCTGGCGGCCTCCGCGCAAAATGTCGCGGGAACGGAACGGGACGGGCAGGCATTGAGTGGCCAAGCCCTCAAAAGAGATCCCATGTCCGATAGGCGCCTCTTGATCCTGTTCTACACTACCTATGGCACCAACCATCAGATGGCCGAATGCGCAGTCGATGCCGCCCGCGAGGCCGGAGCAGATGTGCGCCTGCGCCGCGTCCGCGAGACGGCGCCGCAGGATGTCATCGACGCACAGGACGCCTGGAAGGCCCAGATCGAGCGCATGAAGGACATTCCCGAGGCCGCGCCCGAAGATATGGAATGGGCCAGCGCGCACCTGGTTTCTGCGCCGATGCGCTTTTCCGCGATGTCCAGCCAGATGCAGGCCTTTTTCGACACGCTCGGCCCGCTTTGGCAGAAGGGCGTCATGGCGGGCAAGGTGGCGGGGTAGTGGCCCGGCGAATGGTCCGCGTGTATCCTTAAAGCCCGTGTTGAAAATCTTCCTGCGGCAGTGTCTTGTGTGGCCTTGATGTCGGCGTGACTGTGGCCTGCCAAGGGCATCATCCAAACCGCTCCGGGAACAGTATCGGCATGGACATATCAAAGGAAATCTATCCGGGCGGCTACTACGGGCTTCTCAAGACACATGAGAAGAAGAAATTGCCGTTCTTCAATGTGGAAAAGGTCCTGCCGCCTGCAGATGTCGATCTGGCGGCCTTGGCCGAGGAAATCGTCATCGCGCCCACGCAGCAGCCCGAGGCGTTCGAGCGGGGCGATATGCGGGCCAGGCACGCGCTGCTGCAAGCCGAGTTCGCGGGGCAAAGCCGTCTCTTGCTGCTTCATGCGCTGCTGATCGCGATCCAGCGCAAGGCGAACCCGCCCGAAGCGGCCATAGCCTTGTTTCAGCGCCTCTGGGCGGAATGCGGCCCGCGTCTGGCCAAGGATCTGACTGTGCGATGGAAAATCTCGGCCGCCACGACCTTTGCCGACCACGGCACCACCTTCGAGCAGCGGTCGCTGGGCATGGGGCTGTCGATACTCTTTGACATGGTCAAGCTGCATGATAGCGAAAGGCGGCTCTCGGGTCAGCCGGGCCGCCGCCCTTTCAAGCCGGATCGCGGGGCGCCGCGATACCCGCTGGCTTTCGGGATGGAGCCCTACTCCCTCAAGAGGGGCGATCTGGACCGCACCATGCTTGCGCGGCTTTGGGCGCTGTCGGAGGCGGACCCTGTCATCGCCCCGCTCGCCCGGTCCATGCTGACCCTCGTCATGTCTGACGCGCGGTCGATCTTCGCGCGGGTGCAGCGCCTCAAACCGGCAAAGGCTCAGGATGATGAGGACGCTATGCTGGGCGCCATCTTGCGGGGCGACGCCCCCTGACGGTGCGAGCGCGGCGCCGCGTCACTCCCACCAGCGGTCGATGCTGGCGATATCGTCATCGGACCAGCCGAAATGATGCGCGAATTCGTGTATCGTGACATGGGCGACCAGCTCCTCCAGCGTGACACCGTCGCGGGTGGCCAGTTCGGAAAGGATGGGCTGGCGGAAAAGCCAGACGGTATCGGCCCAAGGCTCGGGATAGGCCGCTGACTTTTGTGTCATCGGCACGCCGTCATAAAGGCCGGTCAGCATCAGTGGATCGTCGATGTCCAACTCAGCCAGCATTCGGACATCGGGCAAGTCCTCAACCTGCAGTACGACCTCGCGCGCGACAGCGGCAAAGGGTGCGGGCAGCGCCTCGACGGTGGCGAGGGCGATTTCCTCGATCCGGGCGAGGCTGGCGGCAATGTCGGGCGCATATGTCATCCGCCCCATATGGGGCGTGCACCGCGCAAAGGAAAGCTGCGCGGCGCGTGTCTTTGTCGGTGGACGGGTCAGAGGCGCAGCTGATAGCTTTCGGGGATATAGCCGTAGCCATCGCCGCGCTTTTCGACAAAGCCCATGGCGGGGAAAGGCATATGGTAGCCGATGAACGGCATCCGCTCGGCCACGAGCATATCCAGCAGCTTGCGGCGTGTCGCGGCGGCGGCGGATTTGTCCATGTCGAACTTGACCTCCCAGTCGGGCTGCTCCAGCGAGAAGACGGGGTGATTGGCGAAATCTGCGGCGATCAGCAGGGACTTGCCCTCGCTTTCCAGCCTGTAGGCCATGTGGCCGGGAGTGTGGCCGAACGCCTCGACTGCGGTGATGCCTGGCGCCGCCTCGTCGCCGGGGGCGATCATCGTGGTTTGCTCGGCCAAGGGGCGCATCTTGGCGTCGAACGTGTCATTTCCGGCGGCGGCCCAATGGTCATACTCGGTGGAGCCGGTGATATAGCGGGCATTGGGGAAGGTCGCGGCATCCTCGCCGCGCAGGCCGCCTATGTGGTCGCCATGCATATGGGTCACGACAACGATATCGACCTGATCCGGCGTGTATCCCGCCGCCTCCAGCGCGGCGGTGATCCCTTCGGGGTTCATGCCTGTGTCGAAGAGCACCAGCGCCTCGCCGGTATTGACCAGCGTCGGCGTAAAGAAGAACTGTGCCGCATCCACCGGCAGATAGGCATCGCGCGCCACTTTTTCGAAGGCGGCATCGTCGACATTGAGGCCAAAGATCGAATGCGGATCGTCGCGGGGGGCCGTCGCGGCCAGCAACGTCGTCACCTCGAACCCGCCCAGGGCGATGCGGCGGTGGATGGCGGCGGAGGCGCCCATCATCGGGGCGGCGGCATTCGCGACATGCGCCAGCGGCAATGCGGCGGCGGCGCCCAGCAGGCTGCGGCGGGTCATGTTGAATCGTGTCACGCGGTGTCTCCTTTGTGGATGCAATGGGTCGGGCAAAGGGTAGCGCGGCGTCCCATGCCGCACGCTCACGTTTTTGTGAGCGCCGGCGCAGCCTCGCTAGAGCGGCAGCCGCAGCCGCAGAAACCCGCCTTGCGTTTCACCAATATCCTCGGCGCCGGTACTTTTCAGCGCCGCGCGGTCATTGCGCAGTGGCAGGCCGGTGTCCAGCAGCACAGTGGTGCCGGGCATCGGCACAAATCGCCAGTTGAGGTGGTAATCTGGCGGCGGCGCCAGCGGCGTGCGGGCGATATCCTCGATCAGGTCCTGACGCAGAAGGCTGGGCGAGATATGCACGATTCGCTCTTGCGGGGTAGGGCCGAAGGCACCGGCGCCGAAGGCCCGGTAGGTGTTCGT
Organism: Roseovarius maritimus; assembly: GCF_043355895.2. Lineage (NCBI taxonomy): Bacteria > Pseudomonadati > Pseudomonadota > Alphaproteobacteria > Rhodobacterales > Roseobacteraceae > Roseovarius > Roseovarius maritimus. The sequence continues at coordinate 90,924 of NZ_JBHFPF020000007.1, read as the reverse complement.
CGCCAGGACAAAGCGATCCTTGTCGGCCACAGGACGGCCTTGATATGCCAGCGCGCGGATGCGGCCCCCCCCTGATCTCAGAAGCGTGCCCATGCGGGTGAACATCGGTGGCGCGGACAAGTCGATCTCATAGGTCAGACCCGAGATGACGTCGAAATCGTGGCCCGGCACCTCCATGTCGCGCAGCATCTGGTCCGGCGCGCCGGGCACGATGGTGGCAAAGCAGATCGCCGCCCGTTCAAGCCAGTCGCGCAGGCCCGCGCCGGTGATCAGCAACCCGCATAGCCGGTTGGGAAAGGGATAGAGGTTGGCCGCGTGCCGATAGGAGAGCGTGCCTTTGGGCAGATCGGTGAAATTGCGCGGACCGCCGCGCCCGCCGGTCTTGAAAGGCGGTGTGGCCGAGAGGATCGGCAGGCCCTCATGCACCGTGCCCGTCAGAGCGCGCTGCATCAGCCGCGTCTGCACCGCGTTCAGGGCGGCCACCGATGGATCGGGCCGTGCTAGTGCCAAATAGCTGTGCAGACGCATTTGCGATGTGCCGATCGGACGGCGCATATGGCGCAGGGTCATGTCATGCGCTGGCCCCAATGCCGCCTCCAGCGGCGCATCGGGCGGCACTGCGGCCACGCCGCGCAGCTCGGCATGGCGGGCACGGCTGTGCCACCGCCCGTTTTTGACCGTCAGGGTCAGGTCCAGCACGCCCAGATGCCCGCCGCAGGCCCCTGCCATCAGCGCGGGCGTTCCAGCCAGAAGGCCGCGCGTATGATCCACGCCGCCCGGGTTGCCGGCCTCGGCCCCTCCGGGCTGCGGAAAGAGACCGTGGCTATGCCCTGTCATGATCGCGTCCACGCCGTCGATGCGGGCCAGTGTCAGGGCGGCGTTCTCGGCCATGGCGTCAGGCGCATCGGGGTCGATGCCGCTATGGGCCAGAAGGATCACGATATCTGCGCCCTCAACGCGCAGGCGCGGAACGGCCTCGCGCGCTGCCGCGACCATGTCATGCGCTTCCAGCCGGCCCGCCAAATGGATGTGATCCCACATTGTGATTTGCGGCGGCACCAGTCCCACTACGCCGATGCTGAGCGGACGGCGCGTGCCGTCCTCGCATGTCACCTCACGCTCAAGGATCAGATGCCGGGCGACGGGCCAGGCCGCGCTCGTGCCGTCACGGGCGCAGGGTGCATCCACATTCGCGCAGGTAAAGGGAAACTGCGCGCGGCGCAGAGTGCCTGCCAGCCAGTCGAGGCCAAAGTTAAACTCGTGATTGCCTAGCGACGCCGCGTCATAGCCCAGCTGGTTCATCGCCGCGATGACAGGGCTTGGCCCTGTCCAGCATCCGTTCGGGCATGTGGTCAGATCCCCGATCGGGGTGCCCTGCAGCGCATCGCCATTGTCGAACAGGAGCGTATTGACCGCCTCGGCGCGGGCAGAGCGTATCGCGGTGGCAATCCGCACGAGGCCGTAAGGACGGTCGCCTTCGTCGGCGTAGTAATCATAAGCCATCAAATGCGCATGCAGATCGGTCGTGCCCAATAGGCGCAGTTGCGCCACGGTGCCGTCTGGCAGCGGCGCGGAGGCACTGTCGTGCCGGGCCTCGCTGGTGGATCCTTGGCTCATACGCTCTCCTTGCGGCACGGCTTTATCCGACTGCCCCATCGGCGTATTGCAGCCATGAGGTTTTTCAAAGACTTATGATACAACTCTAAGGAGATTTACGTTGAATGTCGCCCCACTGTTGCCCGCAGGCCATGCACGGCTTGCACAGGCGCGGCGATCATGGCACCTCAGGCAGGTTGAAAACAGCAAGGATGGCGCGCCGTGAAACTGGCAGAGACCGTGACTTTCGCAGGCAGCACGCTCGACCGCGCCGCCGAGCTGCGCGGGACCGACCTGGCGGCGGCTGCGGCGGCGGCCGGGGGCGAGACGATCCTGATGTGGCGCGGCAAGCCGCTGGTCGAAGCGGCCACGCTCTCGGCCCTCGTGCGCCTGCCGCTGGATCACCCGGTGCTTGAGGGCGCGCGGCGCATTCTGCTGGGCCGGGACGCGGCCGGACGCCTGATCTTTGCGCATGACATCTCGCATTGGGTGCCGGAGGAGGCACCAGCATCGCTCGACACCTTCTCGGACCCCAGCGAGCAGCGGCATCCCGCATTGCCGCAATGCCAGGCCTTTGCCGAACTGCGCCGCATCATGACGCTGCTGGACCCCGAGGATGCTGCGCAGGCCTCGACCGCGCGCGGGATTTTCGGCTGGCACGATATCCACGGCTTCTGTGCACGCTGCGGCGCGGCCAGCGACATCGTTCTGGCGGGCTGGCAGCGCATCTGCCCCTCTTGCGGCGCACATCACTTTCCGCGCACCGATCCGGTGGTGATCATGCTGATTACCATGGGCAATTCCGCGCTGCTCGGGCGCTCGCCCGGCTGGCCGGAGGGGATGTATTCGCTGCTCGCCGGTTTTGTCGAGCCGGGCGAGACGCTGGAGGCCGCGGTGCGCCGCGAGGTTCTGGAGGAAACGCAGGTGCGTGTGGGCGCGGTCGATTATCTGGCCAGTCAGCCCTGGCCTTTCCCCGCGTCGCTGATGATGGGGATGCGCGGCACGGCGCTGAGCCGCGAAATCACCATCGATCCGAACGAGATCGAGGATGCCGTCTGGATCACCCGCGAAGACCTGATGGAGGCTTTTGCAGGTCAACATCCCTTCCTTTCCCCCGCGCGCGAAGGCGCAATCGCTCAGTTCCTGCTTCGCAACTGGCTTGCAGATACGCTGGATTGAGGCGACAATGGCTGCCAAAGATCCGCCGCAGGCCCGACGGGCCTTGCTCAGCGGGCGACAGCAGACAGGCGGACCCAGACCATGATTTTTACCACCCGCGAGGATATCGAAGCGCCGATTGATTTCGTGTTTGCCCAACTGTCGGATTTCGCCGCGCTTGAGCGGTCGATCCTGCGGCGCGGCGCCGAAGTGCAGCGCAAGGTCGATCGGGCGCCGCCCGCCGCCGGAATGGCGTGGGACGCAGCATTCGACCTCAAGGGCAAGCGGCGCCAGATGGAGGTCACCCTGGTTACCTATGATCCGCCCGGCGCGATGAGGTTTGAAGGCAAGGGCAAGTCGCTGAATTGCGATCTTTCGGTCGAACTGGTGGCCCTGTCACGCGGACGCACCCGCGTCGCCCTCACCAGCGAATTGGCCCCGCTGAACCTGTCGGCACGGCTGATGCTCCAATCACTGAAACTGGCGCGCGGCAACCTGACCAAGCGGTTCGAGATGCGGGTCGCCTCCTACGCCAAGGATCTCGAGGACAAGTACAAGCGCCACGCGTGACCACGCCGCGACAGGCATGTCAAAAGGCGCCGGACGGGATCCGGCGCCTTTGGTCATGTTCGTGAATGGGCAGCTTCAGGCAGTCGTGCGCTCGGCACGGTCTCCGATATCGCGGGCGGCCGGCAGATCTAGCCCCCCGCGCTCCTCGCGGCTGAGTTCGCTGATCTGGTAGCCGTCTTCGCGGTCCGCGATGTCGCGGCTCGAGATCTGGTAGCCGTCTGCGCGGTCACCGATATCGCGGGCGGCGGGCAGATCCAGACCGCCACGCTCGTCGCGGCTGAGTTCGCTGATCTGGTAGCCGTCTTCGCGGTCCGCGATGTCACGGCTCGAGATCTGGTAGCCGTCTGCACGGTCGCCGATATCGCGGGCGCTGATCGGATAGCCGTCTGCACGGTCGCCGATATCGCGGGCTGCGATCGTGTCGAAGGCCCCGCCGGTGAGGTTGGCGGAGAGAGCGGTGGTTGCGGTTGCGGCAATCAGGGCGAAAAGAGCAAAGCGTGTCATATCATTTTCCTTTTTCTGTCTATCGTTTGGCATGTCAGCGCGGCGGTATCGCTGCGCCATGACCAAGATATGGACCCATCGGTCCAATACGGAAACCCATCTCGCCACCCTGTGATCCCGGCCTTGCGGGCAGACACGCGGGCGTGACTGCGGGGATGATCCCGCGTGAGTGTTTGAAATGTAGCCAGCATGAAAAAGCGCCCGTCGAAGGAGCCGACGAGCGCTAAAAATCACTGATAATCAGGGGATTGGCTAATCCCGGCGCGGATCGCGCGGGTAGACGCCGAGGATATTGACCTGGCTGGTGAAGTAGTCGAGCTCTTCCAGCGCCAGTGCAACGTTTGCGTCCTCGGGGTGCCCCTCGACATCCGCATAGAATTGCGTGGCCGAGAACGACCCGCCGACCATGTAGCTTTCCAGCTTGGTCATGTTGACGCCATTCGTCGCAAAGCCGCCCATCGCCTTGTAGAGCGCGGCCGGAATGTTGCGCACTTCGAAGACGAAACTGGTGATCATCCCCGCCTCGCCGCGGCGGCTCAGATCCGGCGTCTCGGACATGATCAGAAAGCGCGTCGTGTTGTTGCCCTCATCCTCGATCCCGGTGGCCAGAACATCGAGACCATAGATGCTGCCCGCCAGCGGGCTGGCCAGCGCGGCGGTGGCCGGATCGTTCAGCTCGGAAACCTCGCGGGCCGAACCTGCGGTATCGGCGCCGGTGATGCGTGTAATGCCATGCTCGGCCAAAAAGGCGCGGCACTGGCCCAGCAGCATGGGATGGCTCATCGCCTGCTTCACGCGCGACAGCGGCGTGCCCGGAACGGCGAGCAGCGCGATTTCGACGCGCACGAACGCCTCGCCGATGATGTGCAGCCCGCTGCCCGGCAGCAGATGGTGGATGTCGGCCACGCGCCCGAAAGTCGAATTCTCGACCGGCAGCATCGCCAGATTTGCCGCGCCGCTGCGCACCGCCTCGATCGCGTCCTCGAACGTGCGGCAGGGAAGGGGCGTGGCATCGGGATAGGTCTGGATGCAGGCCTGATGGGAATAGGCGCCCGGCTCGCCCTGAAAGGCTATGGTGTGGCTCATGTTGCTGCAATCCCTTTCATGCACCCCGTCCCGGCGCCAAAGGCGGCCGGCGGGCATTTGGTCGCGGAAACTATACCTTGCGCAAGGGGAGGGGAAGCGGATAGATACGCGGCCAACGGATATCAAATGGAAGCGGGCTCATGTTCGATACAATGACATTGACCAAAATTCTGGGCGGCTTCGCGGGCGCCTTTCTGGTGTTCCTGCTGGGCAAGTTCGCGGCCGAGACACTGTATCATGCCGACGCTGGCGGTCACCATGATGGCGAGGTCGTGCAGGGCTACATGATCGACACAGGTGGTGACGAAGGCGGCGAGGAAGAGGCCGCTGGCCCGACCTTCGAAGAGGTCTTTGCCTCCGCCGATGCCGGCAAGGGCGAGCGCGTCTTCAACAAGTGCAAGGCCTGTCACAAGCTGGAGCAGGGCGAGAATTCGACCGGTCCCTATCTCTATGGCGTGGTCGGGCGCGAAGTCGACACCGCCGCCGGCTATGGCTATTCCGGTGCGCTGGAAGAGGTTGCCGACGTCTGGACGCCGGAGAACCTGAACCATTTTCTCGAAGATCCGCAGGGCTACGCTCCCGGCACCTCGATGGGCTTTTCCGGCCTTGGCAAGCTTGAGGACCGCGCGAACCTGATCGCCTATCTGTCGACCATCGGCGGCTGATTGCCGCGTCATTGACGCCTGAAGGCCGCTCTCTCTGCCGGGAGGGCGGCCTTTTTCATGCCGAAGGCTGTGCGACGGGGCGCGCATGACGTAAGGTCCGGCCCCTTGCGGCGCACCTGACAAAGTTTTTACCCGCTTGAATGTCGCGCCCGCCCTCCTTTAGCGTGCGGCATGTATATACGTATCGCATATGCATCATTCTGGAGGGATGGCATGACATTGGCACAAAGCCCAACGCTGGCGGCCGCAGGGCGCACGCTGCACACGCCGCGCCCCGCCCTTTGGATGCGCGGCGCTTTGGCCGGGCTGGCTATTGCGGCGCTGATGGCGCAGGGCGCGCTGGCCGTAGAGGACAGCGCCAATGCAGAGGCCAGCGGCGCGCAGGGCGATCAGGAGATCATCCGCAGCCATGGCTACAGCTATTTCGGGGATCTGAAATATCCCGCGGACTACCCGCATTTCGATTACGTCAATCCCGATGCGCCGAAGGGCGGAGAAGTCTCGCTGGCCGTGACCGGATCCTTCAGCTCGATGAACCCCTATTCGCGCAAGGACCGCGCGGGCGCCTATTCCTGGATGGCCTATGAGAGCCTGCTCGGCGACATGCCCGCGACAAGCGAGGGCCTGCCTGCGGACGTCTATGGCGAATCCTACGGCCTTCTGGCGGAGAGTCTGGAATATGACGCGGGCAAGACATGGGTCATCTTCCACATGCGCCCCGAGGCGCGGTTTTCCGACGGGACGCCCGTGACAGCGCATGACGTCGTATTCTCGCACAACCTCTTTCTGGAGCAGGGGCTGCAGTCCTATGCCGAAGCGGTCAAGCGCCGCGTGACGGGCGCCGAGGCCCTCGACGATCACACGGTGAAATTCACCTTCGCGGAAGGCATCTCGCGCCGGTCACTGGTGGATCAGGTGGGCAGCGTCCCGGTCTTTCCCAAGGCATGGTACGAGGAAACCGGCGCGCGTCTTGACGAGCCGCGCATGGACCCCGCGCCCGGCTCTGGCCCTTATGTCCTGGAAAGTGCCGTGGCCGACCGCAGCATCACGTATCAGCGCAACCCCGATTACTGGGGCCGCGATCTGCCCATCAATGTAGGGCGGCACAATTTCGATACGATCAGCGTGACGTATTTCGCCGATGATGCGGTCGCCTTTCAGGCGTTCACGGCGGGCGAATACACCTTCCGCCAGGAAACCACGTCCAAGACATGGGCGACGGGCTATGATTTTCCGGCGGTGCAAGAAAACTGGGTCAAGCTGGAGGAAATCCCCGACGGCTCGCCGCCGACGCCGGCCGGTTTCGTGTTCAACCTTGGCCGTGAAAAGCTGCAGGATCCGCGTGTGCGCGAGGCGATCGCGCTGGCCTTCAATTTCGAATGGACGAATGAGAGCCTGCAATACGGCCTGTTCGAGCAGCGCCACAGCTTTGTTCAGGATACGCCCCTCGAGGCGATGGGCCCGCCCGAGGGAGCCGAGCTGGAGCTGCTGCAAAGCCTTGGTGATCTGGTTCCGCCCGAGATGCTGAGCGAGCCGGCCGTGCGCGCCCATAGCTCGGACGCCAGCCAGCTGACGGACCGGCGCAACCTGCGCCGCGCGATGAAGCTGCTGGACGAGGCGGGCTGGCCCGTCGACGCATCCGGCCAGCGCCGCAATGCTGCGGGCGAGCCGCTGATCATCGAGCTGCCGATCTCGTCCGCGGGCTCGGCGACGATCGGTGCCGTGGTGCAGAACTTCATAAACAATCTCGATGCAATGGGCATCGATGCGCGCATGGACAAGATCGACTCGTCGCAATACACGCTGCGCAATCGCGACCGCGACTATGACCTCATTTTTGACAATTACATGTCCTTCCTGCAGCCCGGCACCGGCCTGATGCAGCGCTTTGGCTCGGCCGAGGCCGAGTTCAGCCTGTTCAATCCCGCCGGTCTCGCCAGCCCGATGGTGGATGCGATCATCAATGTTGCGCTGGAAACGGATGATCTGGAAATGCAGAACGCCGCGCTGATGGCCCTTGACCGCGCTCTGCGCCATGAGCGCTTCATGATCCCCGTCTGGTATAATGATGCGCATTGGGTCGCCTATTGGGACAAGTTCGCCCATCCCGATCCCATGCCGCCCTACGCTCTGGGCGTTCTCGATTTCTGGTGGGTCGATGCCGAAAAGGCTGCTGCGCTCGAAGCCTCGGGCGAGCTGAGGTAGCGCGGCGATGGGGGCCTACATCCTGCGGCGCCTGCTGCTGATCATCCCGACGCTTCTGGGCATCATGGTGATCAACTTTGCCCTCGTGCAATTCGTGCCGGGCGGGCCGGTCGAGCAGGCGATTGCCAACATGCAGGGCAAGGGCGACGTCTTTGACAGTTTTGCGGGCGGCGGCAACGACGCGGGACAGGACATGGGCGCGCAGGGCGGCGAGAGCCAATATGTCGGTGCACGCGGTTTGCCGCCCGAGATGATTGCCGAGCTGGAAAAGCAGTTCGGCCTCGACAAGCCGCCGCTTGAGCGGTTCGGCCTGATGATGTGGAACTACATGCAGTTCGACTTCGGCGAGAGCTATTTTCGCAAGATCAGCGTGACCGACCTGGTGCTGGAGAAGATGCCGGTGTCGATCTCGCTTGGCCTCTGGTCGACCCTGATCGCCTATCTCATCTCGATCCCGCTGGGCGTCTCCAAGGCGGTGCGCGACGGCAGCAGTTTTGACACCTGGACGAGCGGGGTGATCATCGTGGCCTACGCGATTCCCGCATTTCTTTTTGCCATCATGCTGCTGGTGCTGTTCGCGGGTGGGAGTTACTGGAAGATATTCCCGTTGCGCGGCCTCACCTCGGACGAGTTCGAGACCTATTCGTTGGTGGGCAAGGCGATCGATTACTTGTGGCACATCGCGCTGCCCGTGCTGGCCAGCACCATTGCCGCCTTCGCCACGCTGACGCTGCTGACCAAGAACAGTTTTCTCGATGAGGTGAAGAAGCAATACGTGATCACGGCCCGCGCCAAGGGCTTGTCGGAGAAAAGGGTGCTTTACGGCCATGTCTTTCGCAACGCGATGCTGATCGTCATCGCGGGCTTTCCGACGGTCTTCATCGGCATCTTCTTTGGTGGGTCGGTCCTGATCGAGACGATCTTTTCGCTGGATGGGCTGGGGCGCCTGGGCTTCGAGGCTGCTGTTGGCCGCGATTATCCGGTGATGTTCGGCACGCTGTTTTTATTTGGCCTGATCGGGCTGGTGGTGAACATCTTCAGCGATCTGATGTATGTGCTGGTCGATCCGCGCATCGACTTCGAAAAGCGGGAGGGATGATGACCGGGGCCGCTGTAATATCGGGCCAGGCAGGGGGGCTTTGCCCCCCGAGCCGAAAATTCGGGGAATTTTCGGCCCTCCCCCCAGGATATTTTTCGCCAGAAGATACAAGGGGCGAATGCTGAATGGCTCTGTCTCCGCTCAACCAGCGCCGGTGGCGCAACTTTCGGCGCAACCGGCGCGCACTCTGGTCGCTGATCCTTTTCTGCCTCGTTTTCGGGTTGAGCCTCTTTGCCGAGTTCCTGGCGAATGACAAGCCGATCCTGGTGCAGTACCGGGGTGAGTACTATACGCCTATCTTTCAGTTCTATCCTGAGACGGAATTCGGCGGAGATTTCAGGACCGAGGCGGTCTATCGCGACCCGGAAGTGCGCTGTCTGATCGCGTCGGGGGGGCTCGATGCCTGCTTCGACGATCCTGAGGGGATCATCGCGGATGCCGGTGACGGTGTGGTTTCAGGCGAAGACATCCAGCGCGGCTGGGCCATCTGGCCGCCTATTCCCTACAGCTACGACACGCCCGTCGATCGTCCCGGTGCAGCGCCACTACCGCCCAATGCGCAGAACCTCTTGGGCACCGACAATACCAAGCGGGACGTGCTGGCGCGGGTCATATATGGATTTCGCCTGTCGGTGATGTTCACGCTGATCGTCACGACGCTCGCCTCGATCATCGGCATCGCGGCGGGTGCGGTGCAGGGGTATTTTGGCGGCTGGCTGGACCTGACCTTCCAGCGCTTTATCGAGATATGGGCGGCGACACCGCAGCTTTATGTGATCATCATCCTCTTCGCGATTCTGCCAAGGGGGTTCTGGCTATTGGTAGGGATCACTGTGCTCTTTGGCTGGATGGCGCTGGTAGGCGTGGTGCGGGCTGAATTCCTGCGCGCGCGCAATCTGGAATACGTGCGCGCGGCCAAGGCGCTGGGCGTCAGCAACCGGCGCATCATGTTCCGCCATATGCTGCCAAACGCCATGGTGGCGACGCTGACCATGCTGCCGTTTGTCATCACCGGCACGATCAGCCTGCTGGCGGGGCTCGATTTCCTCGGCTTCGGCCTTCCCTCCTCGTCGCCCTCGCTGGGCGAGCTGACGCTCCAGGCGAAACAGAACCTGCAGGCGCCGTGGCTGGCCTTCACCGCCTTTTTCGCCTTCGCGATCATGCTGTCGCTACTGGTCTTCATCTTCGAGGGCGTGCGCGATGCGTTCGACCCCAGAAAGACGTTTCAATGAGTCTTCTGACGGTCGAGAACCTGACCATCGCCTTTCGGCAGGATGGGGTGCTGGCCAAGGCCGTGCATGGTGTCAGCTTTACCGTGGACCGGGGCGAGACTGTCGCGCTGGTGGGCGAGAGCGGCTCGGGCAAGTCGGTGACGGCGCTCAGTACGGTCTCTTTGTTGGGTGATGCAGCCGAGGTGGGCGGCTCGGTGCGCTATGATGGGCAGGAGTTGATCGGTGCGCCGGCCAAGGTACTGCGGCGCGTGCGGGGCAATGATATCAGCTTCATTTTCCAGGAGCCGATGACGTCGCTCAACCCGCTGCACACGCTGGAAAAGCAGCTGGGTGAGTCGCTGGCGCTGCACCAGGGGCTGACCGGAGCGGAGGCGCGGGCCCGTATCATCGAGCTGCTGACCGAGGTGGGCATCCGCGACGCCGAGAGCCGTCTGGGCGCCTATCCGCATCAGCTCAGCGGCGGGCAGCGGCAGCGTGTGATGATCGCGATGGCACTCGCGAACAAGCCCGATATTCTCATTGCAGACGAGCCGACGACAGCGCTGGACGTTACGATTCAGGCGCAGATCCTGGAATTGCTGGCCGAATTGAAGAGCCGCGATATGGGGCTGCTCTTTATCACCCATGACCTCAGCATCGTGCGGCGCATCGCCGACAAGGTCTGCGTGATGAAGGATGGGATGATCGTCGAGGCGGGGCCGACGGCGGAGGTCTTTGGCAATCCGCAGCACGCATATACCCGCAAACTTCTGGGCGCGCAGCCCTCGGGGCGCCCGGAGCCGGTGGCCGAGGATGCGCCCGTGGTGGCCGAGGCCGAGCATTTGCGGGTGTGGTTCCCGATCCAAAAGGGCTTTCTGAAAAAGACCGTCGGCCATGTGAAGGCGGTCAATGACGCCAGCCTCAGCGTGCGCGCGGGCGAGACGCTGGGCCTTGTCGGGGAATCGGGGTCGGGCAAGACGACGCTGGCGCTGGCGATGATGCGGCTCATTGGCTCGGAAGGGCGCATCACCTTTTGCGGCGAGGACGTGAACGGGTGGAACACACGGCAGCTGCGTCGCCGCCGCGCCGACATGCAGATTGTCTTTCAGGACCCGTTCGGAAGCCTGAGCCCCCGCATGACCTGCGCCGAAATCATTGCCGAGGGTCTGGGCGTGCATGGCCAGCCGGACGGGCCTGCTGGCAAGGTCTCGCAGCGCGATCTGGTGGCCCGGATGCTGGACGAAGTCGAACTTCCGCGTGATGCGATGGACCGCTACCCGCATGAATTCTCGGGCGGGCAGCGCCAGCGTATCGCCATCGCGCGCGCCATGATCCTGCGGCCCAAGCTGCTTGTCCTGGACGAGCCGACCAGTGCGCTGGACATGACGGTTCAGGTGCAGATCGTGGACCTCTTGCGCCGGCTGCAACAGAAATACGGGCTGGCCTATCTCTTCATTTCTCATGACCTCGCGGTGGTGCGCGCGATGAGCCACAAGATCATGGTGATGAAACAGGGCGACGTGATCGAGGCGGGCAGCGCCGAGGACCTTTTTGAGCGGCCCCAGACGGAATACGCGCAGACGCTGCTGCGCGCGGCGCTCGATACGCACGGTTAAGGCCCCACCCCAAGACAGGGCGGGGCGATAGATTAATCCCGGCGGCGCGCGGTCAGATGCGCCTCGATCTCGGCCTCGCGGCGCGAGTCGTAACGGGAGCGGCGGCCTTGATGGCCTTTTGCTTCGGGTTGGCGGGCGGCTGTCATGAAAGATTTGGCGAAGATACTCAGCATGGGGTTTTCCTCTCATACTCTGGTGATGTCCTATACAGATGCGCCCAAACGTGGCAGTATGCGAGTCTGAAAGAATTCGCATATGTAAGATGGGCTAACGTATGGACTGGCGCACGCTTCCGCCCTTGAACGCGCTGAGGGCCTTTGCGGCTTTGGCGCAGACGGGATCGGCCAGCGGCGCGGGCGCGGCGCTGAACGTGACGCACGCGGCCATCAGCCAGCAGGTCAAGGCGCTGGAGGCGGATATGGGCCTCGCCCTCGTGCGGCGCGAGGGACGGGGCCTTGCCCTGACGGCGGAGGGTCAGCACTTGGCCGAGGCGCTGGATGAGGGATTTGGCCAGATCGCGCAGCGGGTGGCGATGCTGACCGGGGCCGATGCCGAGCGGCCCTTGCAGATATCGACCACGCCGCAGTTTGCCGCCGCTTGGCTGATGCCCCGCCTGCGGGACTTCCAGGCGCGCCATCCCGGCGTCGATCTGATGGTGCACCCGTCGCCGCAGCGCGCCGATCCTGCGCCGGGCGGTGTCGATCTGGCCATTCGCTTTGGTTTGGGGCGCTGGGATGGGCTTGAGGCCGAGCTGCTGGTCCCGACTGATATCGTGGTGACGGCGGCGCCCGCGCTGGTCGGGGATCGCGCGTTTTCTTCGCGCGATGAGCTGCTGGAGTATCCGTGGCTGATGGAGCTGGATCAAAGCCCGGCGTCGGACTGGATGTTTCGCGCGGGGCTGGACCAGATGCGCGGCACGTCGGTGACGCAGGTTCCCGGCAATCTCATGCTGGACGGCGCGCGGGCGGGCCATGGCATCGCGGTGATGACAGCATCGTCGGTGGAGGCGGATGTTGCCGCCGGTCGGCTGCGCATCCTTTTCCGCGATTGCGGCGAGACCGGGTATTTTATCGTGACGCGGCCCGGCGTCTTGCGCCCGCAGGCCAAGGCCTTCCTGCGCTGGCTGAGGGCGCAGCGGACAGCTGCGCCTGCGCCATGAAAAAAGGCGCGGGGGCCATGCCCATCCGCGCCTTTTCCGGTGATGTAGCGGGGCGTTCAGCCCGGTTCGATCATGAAGCAAGTGAACTGCCGGGATTGCAGACGGCGGCAGGCCAGATCGGCAGTCTCGCGCGTGAGGCCCATGAAATTCGCATCATATCCGTTTGGGCGCGTGACCACCTTGCGCAGCGAGCCGTCCAGCGTGCTCATCTCGCTGAGCGCGGTCTGCAGCAGGATCTTGCGCGCCTTGTACTGGCTGGGATAGCGGCCCACATTGATGCCCCAGTTGCGACCGCCAGAGGTGGAAATGCGCGTGACGACTTCCTGCACCGGGTCCTCCGCCGGGGTCTGGAGGCTGGCCAGCGTCAGGCCCTCGGGGCGGCGAACGGGGCGGGCCGTATCCGGCTCGGCCTGAGCCACGGCGACTGCGACAGTGCCGGGCGTGGTGGCCGCGGCGGGCTGTTCGGCACCCGGCAGGGACGCGGCGGCAACATCGGCTTCCTGTGCGGCGGCCAGCGCCTTTTCGATGTCATCCTGTGCGGCAATCATGACCGGCTCGGCGGGCAGGGGGCGCGCCTGGGGGCGCAGGCTGGTCTTGACGGCGGCGGCGGCGGTCAGGCGCACCGTCTTGCCGGCGACGCCGTGCTCTTCGTTGTCACCCACGGTGACGACGCGTGTACCGCCGGGGCCTTCGTAGCGCGGCTTGGCCGGGCGATTAACGGCGACCTGCGTCGGCGATTTCTTGAATCCGATATCCAGAAGCTCGGCCACCCGTGCGTTGCGCGTTGCGGTGGAGCGTCCGCCAAAGACGGTGGCGATTACACGTTCGTTACCGTGCTGGGCACTGGCGACAAGGTTGAAACCGGCGGCGCGGGTATAGCCCGTCTTGATCCCGTCGGCGCCCTTGTAATCGCGCAGCAGCTTGCGGTTGGTGTGATAGACCTTGCGGATGCCCGCATCGGCGGTGATGCGCGAGAAGAGATTATAGTATTCGGGGTAGTCATAAAACAAGTGACGCCCCATGATTGTCATGTCGCGCGCAGTCGAGAGGTGCCCCTCTTCGGTCAAGCCGTGGGCGTTCTTGAAGGTGCTGCGCGTCATTCCCAGCGCTTGCGCCGTGCGATTCATCCGGCGGGCAAAGGCCGCCTCGCTTCCCTCGATCGCCTCGCCGATGGCGGTGGCCGCGTCATTAGCCGATTTCACGGCCGCGGCGCGGATCAGGTAGCGCAGCCTGATCTTCTGGCCCGATTTCAGGCCCAGCTTGCTTGGAGGCTCATTGGCCGCGTTGCGGGTGATGACGACGTTATCGTCCAGCCCGATCTCGCCATGCTCGATCGCCTCGAAGGCGATATACAGAGTCAGCATCTTGGTCAGCGACGCCGGATGAAGCCGCGCATCGGCGTTTTCCGCGTGCAGGACCTTGCCTGACCTCGCATCGATCACCATCGCTGCATAGGGTGCCGCTGCCGCACTCAGCGGCAAAATGATCAACATCCAGAGCGTCGCGAACGCCCACAGACCCAGCCGAATCGGCCGCCTGTTCCGAGTTTTCATGGAACCACTCTTTTCACTGCCTCACGCCGCCGATTTTTTCGACTGACTTAATTATGAAACTGAAGGTATCACATGATTTGTTCTGAATAAAGCCATAGATTCAATGGAATTTATGACTGGCGACACTGTGCTGCATCCATATCTTGCGACGCAATCGTCAGAGCCCACTAAACCGGCGATTGTGGCGGGAATGTGGCCGATACGGCGGCCTCTCAGCAGGACTTGGCCATCGCCGCGACGGGGGTATGGCGGTGGCAGGTAATCAGGTGGTCGTTCACCAATCCGCAGGCCTCCATAAAGGCGTAGACGATGGTCGGGCCGCAGAATTTGAAGCCTCGGCGCTTCAACTCTTTCGAGATCTCGGCGGAGAGCGCGGTCTGCGTGGGCACGTCTGCCTGCGTTGCCCAACTGTTTTGCCGCGGCGTTCCATCCATGTAATTCCATAGAAATGTATCGAACCCTTCGGCATCTTCGATCCGGCGCCATGCGCGGGCATTGCCGATGGTTGCCTCGATCTTGCCCCGGTGACGGATGATTCCGGGGTTTGCCAGCAATCGCTCCACGTCCTGCTCGCCCCAGCCGGCGATGATGTCCGGGTCGAACCCGGCAAAGGCGTCGCGGAAATTATCGCGTTTTTTCAATATGGTGATCCAGGATAGTCCGGCTTGGAACCCGTCAAGGATCAGCTTCTCCCACAATGCGCGGCTGTCCCATTCGGGCACGCCCCACTCGGTGTCGTGATAGGCAATGTAGATCTCTTCGGGTCCGGCCCAGGCACATCTGCCGCACATATGAACAATCCTCGGTATCTGGTCAGGCGCGTCTTAAGCCTTCTTTAGGGTATGGGGCGCAATTTGGGCAGACGTAAATCGGAGCGAGATATGCCGGACCATCGCAAGGGGAAGTGGGCGGATGTGCCTCAGGGCCATCAGGACCCGCTATCATACGCAATTTCAGCAAGGGACAGGTCGACTATTCAGATGGTCGATGATGCCGTGCGGCACAAGCAGGTCATGCTGGCCTTCCAGCCCGTCGTGCCCGCTGGCCAGTGCGAACGCATAGCCTTCTACGAGGGGCTGGTGCGTGTGTTGGATGCGACTGGGCGGATTATCCCGGCGCGCGAATTCATTGGCGCGATCGAGACGACGGAAACGGGACGCATCATCGACTGCCTCGCGTTGGAAAAGGGGCTACGTACGCTGTCGATGCACAGTTCGCTGCGGCTGGCGATCAACATGTCCGCCCGCTCGATCGGGTATTCGCGCTGGATGCGGACACTGCACAAGGGGCTGGATGCCGATCCGACCGTTGGTGAGCGTCTGATCCTCGAGATCACCGAGAGCTCTGCCATGCTTATCCCCGAGCTGGTCACCGGGTTCATGGACGAGCTGGCAAGGCGTGGCGTTAGCTTTGCGCTTGATGATTTCGGCGCTGGATTTACCTCGTTCCGTTATCTCAAGGACTTCTATTTCGACATTCTCAAGATCGACGGCCAGTTCATCCGGGGGATCGCGCAGGACGCCGACAACCAGGTCCTGACCACTGCGCTGGCCACGATCGGCCGACAATTCGACATGGTTACTGTCGCAGAAAACGTCGAGCGGCAGGATGATGCGGCCTATCTGACGGCTATCGGGATCGACTGTCTTCAGGGGTATTACTTTGGCGCGCCTTCCGTCAAACCTGTCTGGCTGGAAGCCAACGCGCGCCGAGGCGCAGCCTGACGCGGCGCTGATCGCGCCGGTTGCCGCAGTGCGGCGTATAAGGTATGCAAAACATCAGGGGCTGCCCGATCTCGGTGCGCCCACCATGATCCTGGTGGAGGAATTCCTATGACAAACGTCGTTATCGCATCTGCCGCGCGCACTGCTGTCGGCTCATTCGGGGGGGCGTTTGCGAACACGCCCGCGCATGATCTGGGCAAAGCCGTGCTGGAGGCCGTTGTCGCCCGCGCGGGCATCGACAAGAATGAAGTGTCCGAGACGATCCTCGGCCAGGTCCTGACCGCCGCCCAGGGGCAGAACCCGGCGCGCCAGGCGCATATCAATGCCGGCCTGCCCAAGGAATCGGCGGCGTGGAGCATCAATCAGGTCTGTGGTTCGGGCCTGCGGGCCGTGGCGCTGGGCGCGCAGCACATCATGCTGGGCGACGCGTCGATCATCTGTGCAGGCGGCCAGGAGAACATGACGCTCAGCCCCCATGCCGCAAATCTGCGCGCGGGTCAGAAGATGGGCGATCTGTCGATGATCGACACGATGATCCGCGATGGCCTCTGGGACGCGTTCAACGGCTATCACATGGGTCAGACCGCCGAAAACGTGGCCGAGCAGTGGCAGATCACCCGCGAGACGCAGGATGAGTTCGCCCTCGCCAGCCAGAACAAGGCCGAAGCCGCCCAGAATGACGGCAAGTTTGATGACGAGATCGTCCCCTTCACTGTCAAGTCGCGCAAGGGCGAGACGATCGTCGACAAAGACGAATATATCCGTCATGGCGCTGTCATCGAGGCCATGCAAAAGATGCGCCCCGCCTTCACCAAGGATGGCACCGTCACTGCGGCCAATGCTTCGGGCATCAATGACGGCGCGGCCGCGACCCTGCTGATGAGCGCCGAGAGTGCCGAAAAGCGTGGTATCGAGCCCTTGGCGCGCATCGCAAGCTATGCGACGGCAGGTCTGGACCCGTCGATCATGGGCGTCGGCCCGATCCATGCCAGCCGCAAGGCGCTGGAAAAGGCAGGCTGGAGCGTTGGTGATCTGGACCTCGTAGAGGCGAACGAGGCGTTCGCAGCGCAGGCCTGTGCCGTAAACCAGGACATGGGCTGGGATCCGGCCATCGTGAACGTGAACGGCGGCGCCATCGCCATCGGCCACCCCATCGGCGCCTCGGGATGCCGCGTTCTGAACACACTCCTCTTCGAAATGAAGCGGCGCGGTGCGAAAAAAGGTCTCGCGACACTCTGCATCGGCGGCGGCATGGGCGTTGCCATGTGCGTCGAGCGGGATTGATCTGCGGCCAAACGCGGCGCGAACCAAACGACAAAGGGCACCCCGGCGGGTGCCCTTTTTCTGTCGCGGCGCTTGCGTAACCGCGTCGAGTGTCTAAGCTGGTCAAAAGACACGGAAAACGTGTTGGAAGCGATGTTGCGTACAGCATTCAATTTGGGTAACAAAGTTTCGACCTGAAGTACTGCGGCGCTGCCCGCGAAAAAGGAGGATCAGACAGATGGCACGAACAGCACTGGTGACGGGGGGCACGCGCGGGATAGGTGCGGCTATCTCCAAGCAGCTCAAGGCCGATGGCTGCAACGTTGCAGCGACCTATGCGGGTAATGACGAGGCGGCCAAGGCCTTTACGGATGAGACCGGTATCGCGACCTACAAGTGGAACGTGGCCGATTACGAGGAAAGCGCCGCGGGCATCGCCAAGGTCGAGGCCGATCTGGGCCCCATCGACATCGTCGTCGCCAATGCCGGTATCACCAAGGACGCACCATTTCACAAGATGACGCCCGAGCAGTGGAACCAGGTGATCGACACCAACCTGACCGGCGTCTTCAACACGATCCATCCCGTCTGGCCCGGCATGCGCGAGCGCAAGTTTGGCCGCGTCATCGTCATAAGCTCGATCAACGGTCAAAAGGGGCAGTTCGCGCAAGTAAACTACGCAGCAACCAAGGCTGGCGATTTGGGCATCATCAAGAGTCTCGCCCAAGAGGGTGCGCGCGCGGGCATCACGGCCAACGCGGTCTGCCCCGGCTATATCGCGACCGAGATGGTCATGGCAGTGCCCGAAAAGGTGCGCGAGTCGATCATCGCGCAAATTCCCACGGGCCGCTTGGGCGAGCCCGAGGAAATCGCACGCTGCGTGTCGTTCCTGGCGGCCGACGGTTCAGGCTTTGTCAACGGCTCGACCATATCTGCCAATGGCGCTCAGTTCTTCGTCTGACCCAAGGCATGGTGGCGGAAAAAAGGGCCGGTGCAGACTGCACCGGCCCTTCGCATATCAGATGCCCCAACAGGGCAATGGTATCAGCTATACGCCCGAGAGGCGTGCGATCTCTTCCTTGAGGCGCAGCTTTTGCTTCTTCATTTCGGACACATCCAGATTACTGACGCCCGGCGCACGTTGCGCTTGGTCTACCTTGGCCGAGAGGTCCTGATGTTTCTTCTTCAGTTCTTCGATATGCGAACCCAGACTCATGAAAGCGCTCCTCTGTGATTGTGTACGTAATGTAACATGAGGATTGCAGCACATATTTTAAAGCCTGTCACGCCGCAGGCGCAGCATTGTGGCAAATTATCGCGGATAACTTGCGTTAAATGTCGCAAACTCCCGATACACGGGCAGTCTCAGGCACCGTCCTGCACCTCGAGGCCGTTGTCACGCAGGGTGCGAGCGGCGTCGTCCCAGTCGTCTGAATGAACCATCAGGCGACGCGGAAAAATGCCGATACCCCCCTCGAGAACGCTCATATTTACGTCCATTTCAAAGCAGTCTATACCCTCGCCCTGTAGCAGGGCCTGGGCAAAGGCGATGGTGGACATATCGGTTGTGCGCATCAATTGCTTCATTGGGCTGATCTAGGCACGTGGCCCCCCTTTGTCGAGAGATGTATGAAAAATGGAGCAGGTTTGGACCAGATAGCGAGCAAACCGCATGACCGGCTGGCAGCCCGGTTCGAGGCAAAGCTGGACGCCGTCGGCGCGCTGATCCGTGCGCGCATGGAATCGCGCCACGCGCCGCGTATCCCCGAGGTAACCGCTCATCTGGTCGGCGCCGGGGGCAAGCGGCTGCGTCCGATGTTAACCTTGGCTGCGGCCGACATCTGTGGCTATCGCGGCACGGATGACGAAAAGCTGGCCGCGACGGTGGAATTCATTCACACCGCCACCTTGCTGCATGACGATGTCGTCGATGAAAGCAGCCAGCGCCGGGGCAGGGCGACGGCCAATCTGCTATGGGACAACAAGTCCAGCATTCTCGTGGGTGATTACCTTTTTTCGCGGTCCTTCCAGTTGATGGTCGAGACCGGCAGCCTGCGCGTTCTGGACATTCTGGCCAATGCCTCGGCCACAATCGCCGAGGGTGAGGTGCTGCAACTGACGGCCGCGCGGGACCTGGCCACCACCGAGGAGATCTACCTGCAGGTCGTGCGCGGCAAGACGGCGGCGCTGTTTTCTGCGGCAACTGAGGTGGGTGGCGTTATAGCCGGTGCGCCGGATGCTCAGACCAAGGCGCTTTTCGACTATGGTGACGCACTGGGCATCGCCTTTCAGATTGCCGACGATCTGCTGGATTTCCAAGGAGATGCAACGGCGACGGGCAAGAATGTCGGGGATGATTTCCGTGAGCGCAAGCTGACCCTGCCGATCATCAAGGCCGTGGCGAAGGCAAATGAAATCGAGCGCGCCTTCTGGCGGCGCACGATCGAAAAAGGCAATCAGCAGGATGGCGATCTGGAGCATGCGATTGCGCTGATGGGGGCACATGGCGCGCTGGATGCGGCGCGCGCCGATGCGCTGTCATGGGCGCGCCGGGCGACCGATGCACTAACGGTTCTGCCGGATCACCCGGTGCGCGGCATGCTGTCGGACCTCGCCGACTACGTCGTCTCGCGCATCAATTAGGCGCCCTGTTGCGCCGCGTTAAGCCGCGTGGCGGCCACCCACCATGCGCTATGGCTTTCCTGCAGGCGGCCTGCTGCTGAGGCCGCAGTTTCCGCATCGGCATAAAGGCCAAAGCAGGTCGCGCCCGAGCCGGTCATGCGCGTCAGCAGGCAACCGGGCGTGACCTCAAGCGCGCGAAATATCTGCTCGATCACGGGTTCGGCGGCGATGGCAGCGTCCTGCAGGTCGTTACGCTGCTCGGCGAGCCAGGCGATCAGGTCGGAGGCATCGCAGCCACGCGGCAGGTCTTCCGGCATCGGAGCATTGTCGCGCTTGGCAAGGTGACGAAATACATCGGCGGTAACCACGGGCACGTTGGGATTTACCAGAACGGCATGCAGTTCCGGCAAATCCGGGGCCGACTCGACGCGGTCGCCGATACCGCGCATTCTTGCCGCGCCTTTCAGCGCGGCGCAGCAAACGAGGGCATCCGCACCAAGTCCCTGAACGTCCTGCGGAATATCCTTGCCCGCCATCTGCGAAAGCGCGCGCAGCGTCGCCGCGGCATCGGTAGAACCGCCACCGATACCGGCGGCAATGGGCAGGTGTTTATCCAGAGTGATCTCGGCGGTCACGCCCATCAACCGCGCCGCGCGGATGACGAGGTTGTCATCGCCGACGGGTGTGCGGTCCGCCATAGGGCCGGTCAGGCTCAGGCTGGTCTGCGCGGCGGGTCGCACAGTGATGCGGTCCCCGACATCGGCGAACATGACCAGCGAATCCAGCAGGTGATAGCCATCGGCGCGTTGGCCGGTGACATGCAGCGTCAGATTGATCTTGGCAGGCGCGAAGACTTCGGTCGTGCCGCCTTCCGGCTGGGTTTTCTCATCCTTCATTGTCACTCACTTTCAGGGGCTTTGCGCCTTCTTCTTCTAGCACGGCATCCAGACCGACTTCCAGCTTGCGGCGAATTCGATCGGGATCAACATCGGGCGACGGCTTGTCGGGGTCAATCAGCGACAGGGCGCGCCGCCATTGAAAACGGGCCTCGGTGGTGCGGCCGACCGCCCACATCGCATCCCCGAGGTGATCGTTTACCACCGGGTCAACGGCATATAGCTCGGCCGCACGTTCCAGCGTGACGACAGCCTCCTGGTAGCGGCCAAGGCGGAATTGCGCCCAGCCGAGGCTGTCGACGATAGCGCCACTATTGGGCTCGGCCTCAACTGCACGCTCGATCATCGCCAGCGCCTCGTCCAGTTTCTCGCGCTGCTCTACCAGCGAATAGCCGAGATAATTCAGCACCATGGGCTCGTCCGGGCTCAACTCCAACGCACGGCGGAAATCGGCCTCGGCGTCGGGCCACTCACCTTGGCGCTCGTAGCTGATCGCGCGGGAGTAATAGACGAACCACGGCACCTCGCCCTCTCGCGCCTCATAAAGTTCAAGAGCCGCGTCATAGGCGGTAACGGCCTTGGCGAAATCTTCGTTCTGGCGATAAAGATCACCCGCCGAGGCGTGCACCAGCGCAACATCGGGATGGGTTTCGCGAAGAAGGGCCACAACCTCGATCGCGGCATCCAGATCGCCCGCGCTGCGCAGCGCCTCGGCGCGGCCCAATTCGGCTGTATAGAAGGCCGGCGCATCCTTTGGGACGCGAGCATAGGCCTCGGTGGCCAGCTCATAGCGACCCAGTTGTTCCAGAAGCTCGCCGGTCATGATCAAGGCATCAACATCCGTGTCATCCAGGTATTCGGCCATTCTGCTATAGAGCAGAACATAATCGGCGCTGGTATCTTGCAAGAGCGCCATGCCGAGCGACAGGAAAACCTCACCGATGCCCTGCGCCGGTGTCTCGATGCGGCCCAGATTTAGCGCCTCGCCCACCTCAAGTCGGGCGCGCAAATCGACGATTTGCGGATCGGGGTCCGTGCCGAATGTGTCGTCCAAGACCTTGATCGCGTCCTCGTAGCGCTCAAGCTGGCTAAGCACTTCGGTCCAGGCGATCACGCTGCGGCGCGTCGTCTGCATGGGACCATCAGTCTCGCCAGCGTAGATCTTGTCCGCGCTCTCGAAATCGCCGACCGAAGCCAGAGCCAGCGCCTTGTGATAGATGGCAAGGCCGCGCAGTCCCGGCTCGGCGGCGATTGTGTCGAATTTCTCCAGCGCCGCGCCCATATCGCCTTGGCCAAGCGTAGCCCACGCGCCGATCAGACCATCGGCCAAGGGGCCCACGCCCTCTTCGGCCTCAATGCGCGCAAGGACCGCATCGTAGTCGCCTCGCATCACCTCGTCGCCCAAAAGGGCCATTTGGGCAACTTGGCTGCGGATATCGACCTGTTCCATGCGCTGGGCAATGGGCAGGGCGCGCGCGACGTCGCCGGTCGCCAGAAGGGCGCCGACGGCGCTCTCCATCAGAAGGGGGTTGTCGGCGTCCGTTTTAAGCGCCTCAAGCGCGTATTTCGCAGCTGCTGCATAATCGCTGTCATAGCGCGCCTGCCGCGTAGCAAGATAGGGGCCCGCTGCCTCCTGGGCCAGCACCGGGGCAGGAGCTGCAAGGTAGGTGGGGGCCGCGAGGGCCAGAATGGTCAGAAATCGGAATGTCACGCGCGCTGGCCCCTGCTTGGAATTCTTGTACCTCATGGCGCGCAACGTAATGCGGCGCTGGCCCAAGGGCAATGCGGGCCGGCGCCATCCGCGCCCGCCCGCTTATGACTTTCCCGTGTGCGCCGGAGCGCCTGCCCCTACATGTTGGGGTAGTTCGGCCCGTCGCCGCCTTGCGGTGTGGTCCAGTTGATGTTCTGGGCCGGATCCTTGATGTCGCAGGTCTTGCAATGCACGCAGTTCTGGAAGTTGATCTGGAAGCGCGGCGGCTTGCCATCCTCCTCAACGAACTCATAGACGCCGGCCGGGCAATAGCGGGCCGAGGGGCCGGCGTATTTGGGCAGGTTCACGTCCACCGGGATGCTGGGATCTTTGAGTTTCAGATGTGCCGGCTGATTTTCCTCGTGATTGGTCATCGAGAAGCTGACATTGGTCAACCGGTCAAAGCTGAGCTTGCCATCGGGCTTGGGGTAGTCCAGCTTCTTGTGCTTTTCGGCGGGCTCGGTCGCCTCGGCGTCGGTTTTGCTGTGTTTCAGCGTGCCCAATAGCGAGAAGCCGAAGCTGTTGGTCCACATGTCCATGCCGCCCAGCATCAGCGAGGGCATGAGGCCGTATTTGGACCAGAGCGGTTTGACGTTGCGCACTTTTTTCAGATCGGCGCCGATGTCGCCACCGCGCACTTCGGCCTCGTAATCGGGCAGCTCGTCGCCCTGACGGCCTGCCTTGATGGCGGCATGAGCGGCCTCGGCGGCGGCCATGCCCGACAGCATGGCGTTATGGTTGCCCTTGATGCGCGGCACGTTGACCATCCCGACCGAGCATCCCAGCATCGCGACGCCCGGCGCGACCATCTTGGGCATGGACTGATACCCGCCTTCGCTGATGGCGCGCGCGCCATAGGCAACGCGCTTGCCACCTTTCAGAAGCTCGGCCACCATCGGGTGATGCTTGAACTTCTGGAACTCCATATAGGGGTAAAGGTACGGGTTCTTGTAATTCAGGTGGACAACAAATCCGACATAAACTTGATTGTTATCAAGGTGATAGATGAAAGACCCGCCGCCTGCATTTTTGCCAAGCGGCCAGCCCATCGTATGGGTGACGCTGCCTTCGCGGTGTTTCTCGGGGTCGATCTCCCAGATTTCCTTCATGCCAAGGCCGTATTTTTGTGGCTCGTGGCCTGCGGCCAGATCGAACTTGGCGATCAGCTGTTTAGAGAGTGATCCACGCACGCCCTCGCCGAGGAAGACGTATTTGCCATGCAACTCCATCCCCGGCTCGTAATTGGGACCCTCGCTGCCATCGGGGTTGCGCCCGAATTCGCCCGCGACCACGCCCTTGACGCTGCCATCGGTCCCATAGACCAGCTCCGAGCAGGACATGCCGGGGAAAATCTCGACTCCCAGCCCTTCGGCCTGTTCGGCCATCCAGCGGCAGACATTGCCCATCGAGACGATGTAATTGCCGTGATTGTTCATCAGTTTGGGCATGGGGAAGTTGGGAACGCGCACTTGGCCGCCTTCGCCCAGCAGGTAGAAATTGTCATCCTTGACCGGCACGTTCAGCGGCGCGCCCTTTTCCTTCCAGTCGGGGATCAGGCGGTTCAGACCGATCGGGTCCAGCACCGCGCCCGACAGGATATGCGCGCCCACTTCGCTGCCTTTTTCCAGCACGACGACCTCGAGATCGGCATCAAGTTGCTTTAGCCGGATCGCAGCACTGAGGCCTGCGGGGCCGGCACCGACGATCACGACGTCGTATTCCATTGTCTCGCGTGCCTGATCGGCCATCCGGATATCCTCATTTGGGCGCCCCCGCGGGGCAATTCATGTGCGCACTTGCCTAGCGCGCGTCGAAGGTCCACGTCAATTCAAACACGACGGATCAGGGGGTGCAAAACGGCATTTCGCCGCTGGTGCGGCGCGATTGCGCGCGCATGGCGGATGACCTATTGCAAAGCCGCACGCGCTTGGGTCATCCTTGGGTGATGAACAAGGCAAGGAGCGGCAGATGCGGCAGGGGCCGCGAAGCCGATTGGGGGACGATAATGGACAAAATACCGATGACACGCGCCGGCTATGACGCGCTGAGCACCGAGCTGAAACAGCTGAAATCGGTGGAGCGTCCGGCGATCATCCGTGCCATCGCGGAGGCGCGCGAGCATGGTGATCTGTCGGAGAATGCCGAATACCATTCCGCACGCGAAAAGCAGAGCTTTATCGAGGGCCGCATCAAGGAGTTGGAGGGGGCTTTGGGACTTTCGGAGGTCATCGACCCCAAGAAGCTGTCGGGGGCCATCAAGTTCGGTGCGACCGTCACGCTGGTCGACGAGGATACCGACGAGGAAAAGACCTGGCAGATCGTGGGCGAGCATGAGGCCAGTATCGAAAACGGTCTGCTGAACATAAAGTCGCCCATCGCCCGTGCCCTGATCGGCAAAGAGGAAGGCGACAGTGTCGAGGTTCGC
The DNA here is from genome assembly GCF_043355895.2 of Roseovarius maritimus. NCBI lineage: Bacteria > Pseudomonadati > Pseudomonadota > Alphaproteobacteria > Rhodobacterales > Roseobacteraceae > Roseovarius > Roseovarius maritimus. The sequence continues at coordinate 65,822 of NZ_JBHFPF020000007.1, read as the reverse complement.
ACCCCCGGCGGCGAGCGTGCCTACGAAGTGCTGAAAATCCAGTATATCTGAAAAGGCGCAACCCATGCCCTCCTCCCGACCAGACACAGGCAAGGCGGCGGCCAAGGCCCCGGCGCAGGATACGCCGAACCTGTCGGGCCCCGAAAAGGCGGCATTGGCGCTGTCTGTTCTGTGGCTCGTGCTGTCGGTTGTCGTCTTTGCGGTGTTCGGGTTGGGCGGCACGGATGGGGCGCTGGGCTTTCTGGTGATCGCACTGGTCATCTTTTTGCCCGTCGCAATGATCTGGGTGGCGGCGACTGCAGCGCGCACCGCCCGCATCATGCGCGAAGAGAGCGCGCGGCTGCATGCCGCGATCGACGCCATCCGCCAGGCCTATATCAGCCAGAGCAAGGCCCAGTCCGAGCCCGCGGGCAACACCACTACCGTGGCGCGAAAACTGGACGAGATCGCGGCGGCGCAGCGCAAGACCGAGACGGCCCTGGCGACGTTTTCCTCCATCCGCCCGCTGCCTTCCGTCTATCCCACGCGCCGCCCCGCACCGGCCCCCGCCGCGCCGCCGGCCGCCGATGATGCGCAGGTTTCTCTGCCGCTGGGCACTCAGGCCGAAGATATGCGTCCGCCGCTGGAGCGCAGCGATTTCATCCGGGCGCTGAACTTTCCCGAAACGGCGGAGGACAAGGAGGGTTTTGCCGCCTTGCGCCGCGCGCTGAAGGACCGGCCCACCGCGCAGCTGATCCAGGCGGCGCAGGACATCCTGACGCTGCTGAGCGAGGACGGGATCTACATGGACGATCTGCGTCCCGATATGGCCCGCCCTGAGACGTGGCGCAATTTTGCAGGCGGCACGCGCGGGCGCGCAATTGCCGCACTGGGCGGGATTCACGACAGGTCATCCCTGGTGCTGGCGGCGGCGCGGATGAAGAACGATCCGATCTTTCGCGATGCCGCACATCACTTCCTGCGCCGGTTCGACCAGATGTTCAGCAGCTTTGCCGATGATGCGAGTGACAGCGACATCTCGGACCTGTCCGACACGCGCACGGCGCGCGCCTTCATGCTGCTGGGGCGGGTCGCGGGCACCTTCGACTGAAGGCGCCCGTGGGCCCGGTGCCGGATCTGAGTCTTTCTGGAACAGCGAAAGGGCCTATGCCTCCTGCACGGCCCTTCGCGACGTGCGCCGGGTGATCGCGATGCGGCGCAGGAATGCGATCACGAAGAGGCCCGTGAGGATCAGCACGACGGTTGCTGCCGGCGACGAGTCGAGGAAGAAGCTGGCATAAGTGCCGCCGATCATCGACGCGGCGCAGACCAGCACCGAGATCCAGAGCATGGCACCAAAGCTGCGCACCAGCAGGAAGGCTATCGCGCCGGGCGTCACCAGAAGCGCCACAGCAAGGATCAGCCCGACCGAACTGAGCGTCGCGACGATGCAGAGCGACAGCGCCGTCAGTAGCCCATAATGCAAGAGCCCCGTGCGCAACCCCGAAGCCTGTGCCTGCGCCGGATCGAACGCATGCAGCAAGAGGTCGCGCCACTTCAGCGTCAGAAGGCCCGTAACAGCGAGCGCGATCAGGCCCGAGGTCCACAGGTCCTTGGGACCGACGCCCAGCATGTTGCCGAAAAGGATATGGTCGAGATGCTCGTTCGTAGTGATCGACGTATACATCACGATCCCGAGGCCGAACATGCCGCTGAAGACGACGCCCATTACCGTGTCTTCCTTGACCCGGCTGTTATGCGACAGATACCCGGTGGTCAGCGCGCAGGCCATTCCGGCGGCAAAGGCGCCCGCGATTAGAGGCAAGCCCAGCATCCAGGCCAGCACGATCCCCGGCAGGGTCGCGTGGCTGACCGCGTCGCCCATCAGTGCCCAGCCCTTGAGCACCAGAAAGCAGGACAGCATCGCCGTCGGTGGCGCCACCAGCAGCGCGATCCAGAAGGCATTCTGCATGAAGGGAAACTGGAATGGCAGTAGGATTGTGTCGATCATGGCTGCGGTCCCTCGGCGGCAGGCGTCTCTAATGCGCTGGCGGCCTTGCGCCGTGCCGCCAGCATCCCGTGCTTGGGCGCAAAGTAGAAGGCAATGAGGAAGATTACCGTTTGCAGCACCACGATGATGCCCCCCGTCGCGCCGTCCAGAAAATAGCTGGCATAGGCCCCGACAAAGCTGGTGAGCGTGCCGATCAGCACCGAGACCACGATGAGGCGCGGGAACCGGTCACAAAGCAGATAGGCCGTCGCGCCCGGCGTCACGACCAGCGCGATCACCAGGAATGCGCCCACCGTGATCATCGCGGCGACGACGGCGGCCGAAAGGAGGACGAAGAACATCGCTTTGAGCAGGTCGGGCCTGAGGCCGATGGTGCGCGCATGGTTCTCGTCGAAAAAAACGACCATGAGGTCCTTCCACTTGGCCAGAAGGACAGCGAGCGCGACAAAGCCGATGATGGCCAGTTGCAGCGTATCCTCGGGGGTGATGGCCAGGATGTTTCCCATGATGATGGTCTGGATGCTGACCGACATGGGCGAGAGCGACACCATGAAAAGGCCGATCCCGAAAAACGAGGTAAAGATGATGCCGATGATCACGTCGATCTTGAGGCCAGAGCGGCCCGAGAGAAAGAGCATCGAGCCTGCCGCCAGCCCCCCCGCGATAAAGGCCCCCAGCGCGAAGGGCAGGCCCAGCATATAGGCACCCGCGACGCCCGGTACGACCGAATGGCTGAGCGCGTCTCCGATCAGGGACCATCCCTTGAGCATCAGATAGCATGACAGGAATGCGCAGACGCCGCCCGTCAGCGCCGAGACCCACATGGCGTTGAACATGTAGCTATAGGTGAAGGGCGCGAGCAACGTCTCGATCATTCGCCGCGCTCCGGCTTGGCGGGCTTGGCCTTCTTGCGGCGCTCGCCGTAATGCACGAAGGGACGCTCATCATCGGTGATGATGCGCAGCTCGCGCGGATCGTCATCGTCGTGCAACTCATCCCCGCCGAGGGTGAAGTGACGCAGGACGCCCCCGAACGCATCCTCGAGGTTGTCGCGGGTAAACACCTCGTCGGTCGGTCCAAAGGCCAAGACGGTGCCCTTGACCAGCACCGTCCTGTCGCAGAATTCCGGCACCGAGCCGAGATTGTGGGTCGAGACCAGCATCACCCGGCCCTCGTCGCGCAGCTCGCGCAGGAGGGCGATGATCTGCTCCTCGGTCTTGACGTCGACGCCGGTGAATGGCTCGTCCAGCAGGATGACCTGACCGTCCTGCGCAAGGCTGCGCGCAAGGAAGACGCGCTTGCGCTGGCCGCCCGAAAGCTCGCCGATCTGGCGGTGGCGATAGCCCTCCATGCCGACGCGGGTGAGGGCCTGATCCACGGCGGCGCGGTCGGCGGCGCGGGGGCGGCGCAGAAAGCCCATATGCCCGTAGCGCCCCATCATCACCACATCCTCGACGAGGACCGGAAAAGCCCAGTCGACCTCTTCGGATTGCGGCACATAGGCCACGAGGTTGGCAGCCAGCGCCTCTTTCACTGATTTGCCCAACAGGCGGATCTGCCCGCTGGCGGCAGGCACGAAGCCCATGATCGCCTTGAACAGTGTGGATTTGCCGGCGCCGTTGACGCCGACCAGCGCCGTGATGGTCCCGCGCGGGATCTGGAATGTGGCGCCGCGCAGGGCGGTATGGCCGTTGCGATAGGTTACTGTCACGTTCTCGGCGGTGATGCCGTCCATCGGCTGATCCGCCATCGGTTCGGGGGGCGCGGGTTGTAGCTGTTCCGGCGTCATGATTGTGTAGGCCTTATGTGTTTCGGGCGCTTCGCACTGAACCTAAGGCTCATTCGCCCTGCGGCGAGAGGGCGGTGGCAATGGTTTCGGCATCGACGCGCAGAAGATCGAGATAGCTGGGCACGGGGCCGTCCGGCCCGCTGAGACTGTCGACATAGAGCACGCCACCAAAAACCGCGCCGGTCTCGCGGGCGATCTGTCGGGCAGGGTCTGTGTTGACCGTGCTTTCGCAGAAGACAGCGGGGATGGCGTTCTCGCGCACACTGTCGATGACCTTGCGCACCTGTTGCGGCGTGCCGACCTGATCGGCGTTCATTGGCCAGAGGTATAGCTCTTTCATCCCGAAGTCGCGCGCGAGATAACTGAACGCCCCCTCGCAACTGACCAGCCAGCGGTCCTCTTCGGGGATCTGCGCGATACGCTCGCGCAGGGGGGCGACCGCGTCCGTGATCTGCTGTTTATAGGCTTCGGCATTGGCGGCATAGGTGCCGCCGTTATCCGGGTCATGTTGGGTAAAAGCGGCGGCGATATTGTCGATATAGACCATCGCGTTATCCAGCCCCATCCAGGCATGCGGGTTCGACTTGCCCTCATACGCGCCGGAGGAAATCGGGATCGCGTCGATCCCGTCGGTCAGCGTGGCCGAGGGGATGTCGCCTAGATTGGCGAGGAACTGCTCGAACCAAAGCTCGAGGTTGAGGCCGTTATAGAGGATCAGATCGGCGTCCGAGGCGCGCACGATATCCTGTGGGGTGGGCTGATAGCCGTGGATTTCGGCGCCAGGCTTGGTGATCGAGACGACCTCGGCAGCCTCGCCGGCGACGTTCTGGGCGATGTCCTGCAGGATGGTAAAGGTGGTGACCACCTTCATCGGACCCTCCGCAGCGGCCAGCTGTCCGGGCACGGTCAGTGATGTGGCAAGGGTCAGGGCGGTGGCGGTGCGGCGGATCATTTGGACCTCGATCTGGTTAAGCTTGAGGCAATGTAAATGCGAAGCACTCGCAAGATGCAAGTAAAATGATAATGGCTCGCAAAAAGGTGCGGTGAGGCCCTAGCTTTGGGCGGTGCCTTGCATCGTGACAGCATTGTCCGAGGGCCGGCGCACGCGGAGGGACAGGGTGGTGCCCTCCGTCGTTGCCTCGACGCGCACGGGCTGACCGCAGATCAGTGGCGCAGTGCCGCGATAGTTGAAGCGCGCAGGCGCATGCCCCATCAGGCTGGTGGCAAGGTTTTGCATCCAGATCGCCTGTAGCGGCCCGTGCACAACAAGGCCGTCATACCCCTCGACCTCCCGCGCATAGGGCGCGTCATAATGGATGCGATGGCCGTTGAAGGTGAGCGCCGAATAGCGAAAGAGAAGCGTCGGGGTGGTGGTGACGTCCCACCCCTCTGCATCCGGCCATGGCTCGGCCTGCGGCAGTTCGGGCGCGGGGGCGCCGGGTGCGGGGTCCTCGCGGTAGACGATATCCTGCCGCTCGTCGATGCAAGTCTCGCCCTCGACCTGATAGAGATGGCGCACGGTGACGAAGCCCAGCTGACCGCTGCGCCCGGTCTTGAAGGTCACATCCTCGATGGTCGAGATCCGCGTGACCTCATCGCCCTCTTTGAACGGCGCGTGGCGCGTGATCTGCCCGCCTGCCCACATGCGGCGGGGCAGGGGCAGATCGGGCAGGAATACCCCGGTGCGCGGATGCCCGTCCCGGCCCAGCAGGTCCGGCGCGCAGATGTCGGGCGCAAGGCAGAACTCGACCCCCGGCGGCATATCCAGCGGGGCCAGCGTGCCGTCCAGCGTCGCGCGAAATTCGGCCATTAGGCGGGGCGCGACGGGGTCCGTGCGCGTGATGCTGCGCCCGATCCAGTCCGAGAAATCGCTCATGCCTCGGCCTCCATAAGATCACCCAGAGCACGCGCATCCATACCCTCAAGCGAGGTCAGCGCGTCGCAAAGCGCGCCGCCGGGCGCGCCCAGCAGCGCGGTCGCCTTTTCCCGCAGACTACGCGCGAGCGTATCCAACGGGATGTGCGCGGCGAGGTCATGGGCAAAGCTCTGCGTGCTGCCATCGGCCAGCGTCACCTCGCCCGCGGCCTGCATATCGGTGAGGGCGCTGTCGCCCGTCACTGTCACGGCCTTGGCAAACGCGGCCAGCGCGGGATCGGCCGCCAGCGCGTCGGTATAGGCTCGGTCGCTGCCCGTCGCATCGCCGCGCAGGGCCATCCCTGCCAGCCAGGCATAGCTGAACTTCACCTCAAGGCCGGTGCGCGGCGCCTTGATGTCGCAGACGGTCAGCCAGCGGGGATTGGTGCGCAGGGTGATGGCGCGGACATCCTCCAGCCTCTGGCCCTTCAGCGCCTCGATCATCGCATGAGTGCCGTGGCAGCAAGCGTGCAGCTTGTATTTCATGTCATCGAGCAGCCACGCGCCGGTCGGCGCCGTGATCTCACCCGGCGCGTCGCTATGGGTGGCCAGATAGCCATTCTGGCCGAAAAGCCCGTCATCGGGCGCGGTCATGCCCAGCTTGGCCAGCTGCGCGCATTCGATGCCCGCGGATGCTGCGACGCCCGCGTTATAGGGCTTGCCCATCGTGCCGAACTGGCAGCGCAAGCCGGTCGCGCGCGTGGCGCACAGCCCTATGGCGGCGCGCATCTGGGCGCGGCTGAGGCCCAGAAGGCGCCCGGCGGCGATGGTCGCACCAAAGGCGCCCGCGGTGGCCGTCTGGTGAAACCCGCGCTCGTAATGCGCGCGGCCTAGGGCGAGGCCGACGCGGATCGCAGCCTCGCCGCCGATGGCGAAGGCGGCACAGACCCTTTCGGCGCGCGCATCCATCATCTCGCCGACGGCGACGGCAGCTGGATAGATGCCGACCGACAGATGCCCGACATGGGCGAAATGCGTGTCGTCATAATCGAGCGCGTGAGAGGTCGTGCCGTTGACCAGCGCGGCCATGCGCGCAGGCGCACGGCCCCCGCCGAAGAGCGCGGCCTGTGGCGCGCCGCCCTCGGCCTTGGCCAGTCCGCGCAAAATGCCGGCCACAGGCTCGGGCGTGCCGGCGCGGCCGCACATCATCCAGTCCATCAGCGACAGGCGCGCGATGCCCATGCCGGCCTCGGGGATGGCGTGATCCGGCAGCGCGGCCAGATCAAGGAGTGCATCCAGACCGCTCATGCGCCGTAGGATTTCGGCAGGCCCAGCACGCGCTCGGCGATGAAGCAGAGGATCAGGTTGGTCGAGATGGGCGCCACCTGATAGAGCCGCGCCTCGCGGAATTTACGCTCCACATCGTATTCCTCCGCAAAGCCGAAGCCGCCATGGGTCTGCAGGCAGGCCTCGGCGGCCTCCCAGCTGGCATCGGCGGCCAGCATCTTGGCTGTGTTCGCCTCCACGCCGGGGTTCTCGCCCGCATCATACATCGCGGCGGCGCGGTAGACGATGCCTTCCGCGGCCATCATATGGGCCTGCGCGCGGGCCAGTGGGAATTGCACCCCCTGATTGGCCCCGATCGGCTTGCCGAAAACGACCCGCTCGCGGGCGTAGTCCGAGCCTTTTTCTAGGAACCACTTGGCGTCGCCAATGCATTCGGCGGCGATCAGGATCCGCTCGGAATTCATTCCCGAGAGGATATAGCGAAATCCTTTGCCCTCTTCGCCGACCAGGGACGAGGCGGGAATGCGCGCATTCTCGAAAAATATCTCTGTCGTCGCGTGGTTGATCATCGTGCGGATGGGGCGGATTTCAACGCCATTGCCTCGCAATTCGCGCAGGTCGATCAGGAAGACCGACAGGCCATCTGTTTTCTTTTCGACCTGATCGCGCGGGGTGGTGCGCGCGAGAAGGACCATCAGGTCGGAATGCTCGGCGCGGGAGATCCAGATTTTCTGGCCGTTGACGATATAGTCGTCGCCGTCGCGCTTGGCAGTGGTTTTAAGGCTCAGCGTATCGGTGCCGCTGGTGGGTTCAGTCACGCCGAAGGCTTGCAAGCGGATCGAGCCATCGGCAATGCCGGGCAGATACATCTTTTTTTGCGCGTCGCTGCCATGGCGCAGGACGGTGCCCATCGTATACATCTGCGCGTGGCAGGCCGCCGCGTTGCCGCCGCTGCGGTGGATCTCTTCCAGAATCACCGCGCCGGCCGTCAGGCTGAGGCCGAGGCCGCCATATTCCTCGGGAATCATCGCGCCCAGATAGCCCTCGCGCATCAGCGCCTGCACGAAATCCTTCGGATAGGCGCGCCGCGCATCCAGATCGCGCCAATAGCTGCCGGGATACTGGGCGCAGACCGATGCGACGCCTTCGCGGATGTCCTGATACTCCGCCGTCGGATGAAAGGATGTCATGGGCTACCTCGCAAAACTGCCTTGGCCCATATGTGCAGCAATGCGCCGGGAACGGCCAATAGGGTTGCGCTCTGGCGGCTATTGGGGTGTCCTATGTTTCAAGCTCGCCTTCCCAAATGCCGCGCTGCACCAGGTCGCGCGCGACGTCCAGTGTGACCTGCGCGATGGCGTGGCAGGCGCGGCTGCTTTTCCGGGCGGGGTTGGTGGCAAGATATACGGGGCGCACCATATCGGGCTCGCAGATCGGCGCCTTGACCAGATCGCCGCGCGCCACGAAATCATGCGCGGCGGCGGGCGCGAAGATGGCATAGCCCGATCCGCGCGCCACCAGTTCCTTGATCTGCGTCATCGCGTCCATTTCGATGGTAACGTTAAGCTGTATCCCGCGGGGCTGGGCGTAATCTTCGATCGTGCGGCGCAGGCCATGGGACGGGCTGGGCAGGATCAAGTCCAGCTTTTGCAGATCGCGCAGGCGCACGGGCGTGCCGGGGGGCGTGTCCAGTGGCCACGCATCGGGCGCGGAAAAGAAGAAAAGGCGTTCATTCAGCACATGGATGGTGCGGAAATGATCGGCCTTGGCGAGGTCATAGATGAAGCCGATATCGACAGTGCCATCGTCGATCCATGTCTTGATATACCCGCTCATCGCCTCGATCGCCTGCAGGCGCAGATCGGGGAACTCGACGCGCACTGTCTCGGCCAGCGGGACCGCCATCACCATCGACACCGAGGGCGGCATGCCAAAGCCGACCTTGCCACGCAGCGCCCCGCCCGCCTCGCGCATCTCGTCGAGGCAATCCTCGAAGGCGGCGCAGACATTGCGCGCGTGTTTCAGGAAAAGCGTTCCATCGTCGGTCAGCACCGTGCCGCGTGGGCTGCGCTCGACCAGGCGCACGCCCAGCTCTTCCTCCATGCGCACCACGTTCTGCGACAGCGACGGCTGCGCCACGCCCAGAGTGCTGGCCGCGACGGACAGAGAGGGCGACTCGGCGATGGCGATGAAATAGCGAAGCTGGCGGATATCCATAGGCAGACCCTTCTAGCGCGGACATTCAGCTAAAGGGGTCGCCTATGGGATTGTCAAGCTGGCGCGCACGGCGCCGACTAGTCGAAATCGACGATTTGGCGGATGGCGCTACCATCGTTCAGCCGGTCCATCGCAAGGTTGATCTCGTCGAGACGGACGCGGTGGCTCAGCATCTTTTCGACCGGCAGCTTGCCCTGCTCGTAGAGCGAGAACATGCGCGGCAGATCGCGCTGCGGCACGCAGGAGCCGATATAGCTGCCCTTCAGGGTGCGCTCTTCGGCCACCAGTTTCAGCGCGGGCAGGGCCATGCGCTGATCAGGGTGGGGCAGGCCTGCCGTCACGGTCTGGCCGCCGCGGCGGGTGATCTCATACGCCGTCTCCAGCGCCTTGACCGATCCGGCCAGTTCGATGGCGCAGTCGACTCCGCCATTCGTGAGGTCGCGCACCGCCTGGATGGTATCGCCATCAGCCTTGATGAGGTCGGTTGCGCCCATGCCGCGCGCCGCCTCCATTTTGGACTCGAACGGGTCGATGGCGATAACGCGCCCCGCGCCCGCCGCTGCCGCGCCCAGCACCGCCGAGAGACCCACGCCGCCCAGCCCGATCACAGCGACCGTCTGGCCCGGCAGGATGCGCGCGGTGTTGAAAACAGCGCCCGCACCGGTCAGCATGGCGCAGGAAAACAAGGCGGATATATGGGCAGGCAGGTCATGCTCGACCTTGACCAGCGAGCGGCGGTCCAGTACCGCATGGGTGGCAAAGGCCGAGACGCCCACATGGTGATTGATCGGCTGGCCATCCATAGTGAGGCGTCGCGCGCCGGTCATCAACTCGCCCACGCCGTGATGCTTGGCCGCACGCTCGCAAAGGGCTGGACGCCCCTCGGCGCAGGGCGTGCACTGGCGGCAGCCGGGAGCAAAGATGCAGACCACATGATCGCCCGGCTTCAGGTCATCGACACCCTCGCCGACCTCCTCGACATAGCCCGACGCCTCGTGCCCCAGCGCCATCGGCAGGGGACGGGGGCGGGTGCCGTTGATCACCGACAGGTCCGAGTGGCAAACGCCCGCCGCGCCCATGCGGATCAGCACCTCGCCCCGGCCCGGCGGCGCCAGATCGACCTCGCGCACCTCCAGCGGCGCCTCCTTGGCGAAGTTCTCGGTGAGTCCGTCGCGCATCAGCACGGCTGCGGTGATTTTCATGGTGACCTCTCCCAATTTCGCGACCTGCGGTGTGGCGGCTGCGGCCCAGACTACTCTTGTCCTCTGCCAGAGTAATGCAAAAGACCCACAAGCTCCAAGAGGTATAGGTGTGTGTTATGGCTGGACAAGGCACAAACTATTAGTGCCGCCGTGCGGATCATGCGTATGCTGATCGGCGTCATACCTTTGGGAGGAGGATTGATCATGTTTATTTCACGCACAGCGGCCGTTGCGGCCTTCGCGGCCTGTCTCGGGACCGCGGCGCTTGCCCAGGACGCGGCAAAGCCCGAATGGACCAAGTCACCTTGGGGCGCCGACGATGAGATCGGTGCCGCCAACACGATGACGCCCGAGCGCGTCAAATCCGCGGCGGGTCTCGTGACAGAGGGCAAGGTTTACAGCCTCGGCATGATCGTGGGCAGCGACACGCCCGCCTTTCCGCCGCGCAGCCTGTCGGTGACGGTTCTTCAGCCCAACCAGGTCTCGACCAGCGGCTTGGGCGACAATGCCTTCACCTATAACGATGACATCTTCATGGGCTGGCTGGGCATCGGCCCGCAGATCGACGGACTTGGCCATGCCGGCGTCGATCACATGTATTACAACGGCCATACGGACGATGAATTCGCCGACGCTGCGGGCCTCAGCAAACTGGGCCTCGAAAAGCTGCCGGGCCTTGTGGGCCGCGGTGTCATGCTGGACATGGCCAAGCATTTCGGCGTCGACATGGTCGAAGAGGGCACGCCTTATACCGAAGAGGACATCAAGGCTGCCGCCGAGGCGCAGGGCGTCACCATCGGCGAGGGCGATGTCGTCCTCTTCAACTCGAACTGGATGAACCTGCTGGACGGCGACGCTCCCGATCCCGAGCGCTTTGGCGCGAAAGAGCCGGGCGTTGGCGTCAGCGGTGCGGAATACCTCGCATCGCTGGGTGTGATGGCCGTGGGCGCCGACACCTGGGGCATGGAGGTCGTGCCCGCCGAGGAGGAAGGCCAGGCCTTTCGCGCGCATCAGATCCTGCAGCCCGAGCATGGCATCTACATTCTGGAAAACATGGACACGCGCGAGTTGGCGCAAGACGGCGTTCATGAATTCCTTTTCGTCCTGGGACAGGCGCGCATCAAGGGCGCTGTTCAGATGATCATCAATCCGATCGCGATCCGCTGATCGCTCATTCGGGTCGCCGCCATCAGTGCGGCGCCCGACATTCAAGAAAAAGGGGAGAGAGAACCAATGAAAAAACTGCTTATGGCCACAGCGGCCTGCGCCCTGATGCCGCTGGCGGCACTCGCGCAGGACAAGCCCGAGAAGCTGCAAGTCGGCGTCACCGCCTTTCTGACCGGCCCTGCGTCGGTCTTTGGCGTACCCGCCAAGGATGCGGCCGAGATCATGGCCGAGGATATCAACGCCAATGGCGGTATCCAGGGCGTGCCGCTGGAGCTGACCTTCGTCGATGAGGGTGCGGGCACCGAGACGCTGACCACCGAGTATCGCCGCCTTGTCGAGAATGGCGCCGATGCGATGCTGGCCGCGATCTCGTCGGGCAACTGCAAGACGATCGCTCCGCTGGCCGAGGATCTCAAGGTCATCAACATCATGTGGGATTGCGGCACGCAGAAGATCTTTGAAGAGGGCGATTACAACTACGTCTTTCGCAGCCAGGCTCATGCCGGCACCGAGATGCTGGCGACGGTTGCTTATCTGCTGAAAACCAATCCCGATTTCGAAACCATCGCCGTCGTGAACCAGGACTACGCCTGGGGCCGTGACAGCTGGGATATCTTCAGTGCCGCGCTCAAGGCGCTCAAGCCCGATGTCGAAGTCGTGGGTGAATTCTTCCCGAAATTCGGCTCGCCTGACTTCTCTACCGAGATTTCGCGCCTGCAGGCATTGCAGCCTGACGTGATCCTTTCGACGAGCTGGGGCGGCGATCTGGACACCTTCGTTCAGCAGGCATCGCAGCGCGGCCTGACGAACACTTCGATGTTCGTGCTGCCCCTGGCCGAAAGCTCGCTCGAGCGTCTGGGCTCTGCCTTGCCGTCGGGCCATATCGTGGGTGCGCGCGGCGATCACTACTGGAACCACCCCGAGCGGCGCGATGACGAGGACTTCAAATCGTTCATGGCCAAGTTCGAGGAAAAGACCGGCGCCAAGGCGATCTACCCCGTCTTTCACATGAGTCAGGGCCTTGCCGCGCTTGAGGCGGCCTATGACAAGGCGGCCGAGGCCAATGGCGGCAACTGGCCGTCGGAGGACCAGGTGATCGCGGCCTTTGACGGGCTGGAGTTCCAGGGTCTTGGACGTCCCGTGTCGCTGCGCGAAGATCATCAGGGCATCGAGGCACAGCTCCTGGGCATGTCCGTTCAGGGTGGCGAGCATCCCTTCGCCACGCTTGAGAACATCATGATCTTCGACGGGGCCGAGCTGACGACGCCCGTGGGCGAGGAATCGGTTTCCTGGGTCGGAACGCTGGATCAGGCTTGGCTTGATGGTCTGACCGTCGACTCCTACGAAAACTGATAGCGTCACATCAAATGCCGGGGCCTTCGCCAGTCGAAGGCCCCGTTCGCACCCCCGCCGCCCGGGCTCCGCGCCCCGATGATGCGCCGCTGAACCGCCACCCCTCCTTCGCCGCCAGATTACAGAGTGGACCCTCATGAACCTGACCCTGTTCCTGCTCGCCTTGTTCGACGGTATCGCCTATGCGGCGCTCGTCTTTATCGTCGCCGTCGGCCTGACACTGATCTTTGGGGTGATGCGCATCCTCAATGTCGCGCATGGCTCGCTCTATGCGATGGGGGCGTATCTCACGGCGTCGCTCACGACATTCGTCCTTTCGGCCGGTTTGCCGCCGATCTTCGCCTTTCCCTGCATGCTGGTTTCGGCCATCCTGATCGGCGTGGTCCTTGGCGGCCCGCTGGAATGGCTGCTGCTGCGGCGCATCTATCACAAGCCCGAGGTGCTTCAGCTGCTGGTCACCTTCGCGATCTTCATGATCCTCGAGGATGTGCAGCGCCTGATCTGGGGCACGCAGCCGATCTTCCAGTCCTCGGCGCTGCAGCTTTTGGGCAATGTGCGCGCCTTCTCGGTCAATTACACCGTCTACCAGCTGATCCTGCTGCCCATGGTGGCGATTGGCCTCCTGTTCGGGCTGCGATTTTTCCTGCGGCACACCATCGCGGGCAAACTGATCCTGGCCACGACCGAGGACCGCGAGGCCGCGCAGGCCATTGGCATCGACGCCGACAAGGTGTTCCTTCTGACCTTCATCGTGGGCGCGGGCCTTGCGGGCCTTGGCGGCGCGCTGGCCTCGCCGACTACGTCGATCCTGCCGGGGATCGGCGCGGATATGATCGTGCTCAGCTTTGCCGTGGTCGCCACCGCCGGCCTCGGCCAGATCGAGGGCGCTGCACTGACCGCGCTGCTGATCGGATTGGGGCGATCCTTCGCCGTCTATGTCTGGCCCGAGACGCAGGTTCTGGTCCCCTATCTCATTATGGTCGCCGTGCTGCTGGTCCGCCCCGAGGGGCTCTTTGGCAGCCCGTCGGCGCGCAAGATCTGAGAGGGGCGAGGTAATGTCGATCCGTTTCATCATCCCCGCCATCCTGCTGATCCTGCTGGCACTGGTGCCCTTCGCCGCCCCGACGCTGCAGGTGCTGCTGACGCTGGCACTGGCCAAGGGGATTGCCGTCATGGGCATCACTGTGCTTTTGCGCAGCGGCCAGGTGTCCTTTGGCCACGCGCTCTATTTCGCCATCGCGGCTTATGGCGGCGCGTTTACCCTGATGCTGATGCCGGGTGCCGATCTGGCGGTTGTGCTGGTGCTGGGTATCCTTGCCGCTGTCCTCTCGGGCATCGTGGTGGGCCTCTTTGTGGCGCGCTACCGGTTCATCTTCTTCGCGATGCTGAATCTCGCCTTTTCGATGATCTTCTGGTCGATCCTTGAAAAATTTTACCACTATACCGGCGGCGCCGACGGGATGCGCCTGCCGCGCCCCACCGTCCTCTGGATGGATCTTGAGCGCGGCAATTACGAGCTGGTCATGTTCTACCTCGCGCTAGCGCTGGCGCTGGGCCTTGGCTGGTTCGCGATGCGCTGGCTGGACTCTCCCTTGGGGCAACTTTTCAGGACGATCAAGACGAACGAGACGCGGCTGCAATACCTGGGGATGTCGCCGCAGCGCGTGATGCTGAACGGGTATGTGCTGTCGGCCATGCTTTGCGGCACCGGGGGCATCCTGATGGGCCTTGTGCAGGGTGTGGTGACGCCGGAATACGCGTACTGGATCCGCTCGGGCGAGATGGTGTTCATTGCCGTCCTCGGCGGTGCGGGCTCGGTGCCGGGCGCACTGGTGGGCGCGGCGATCTACGAGATCGTGCGCACCTATGCCTCGGCCTTTGCGGGCGATGTGTGGCAAATGGTTCTGGGCACTTTCCTGCTGATCATCATTCTCTTTGCACCGGGCGGCATTGCCGGGATCTATAACAGTCTGATGGACCGCATCGCCGGCAAGAAGGAGGAGGGCGAATGACCCATCTGCTGGAAACCAAGGGGCTCGAAATCCGCTTTGGCGGGGTCGTGGCCGCCGATGATGTCTCGATCCAGATCGATTCGGGCAAGAACCTTGCCATCATCGGCCCCAATGGCGCGGGCAAGACGACCTTCCTCAACATCTGCACCGGCTGGCTGAAACCGGCCAAGGGCAAGGTCTATTTCGAGGGCCGAGACGTAACGCCCCTCTCCCCGCGCGAGATCACGCGGCGCGGCGTCGCCCGCGCCTTCCAGATCCCGCAGCTTTTCACCGAGCATACGGCGCTGGAGAACCTGCTGATCGCCGCCGCCGCGCGCGACCGTCTGCGCAATCCCATCCGCGCGCTCAAGGATCGCAGGCAGCGGGAAGAGATGATGCATCTGCTGGACCTCGTGAACTGCACTGATGTCGCGCATCGGCAGGTGGACGAGCTGTCGGAAGGTCAGCGCAAACTGATCGACATCGCCGTCGCGCTGGCGCTCAAGCCCAAGCTGCTGCTCATGGACGAGCCGACATCGGGCGTCTCCAGTTCGGAGAAATTCGGCGTCATGGAGATCCTCGTCAAGGCGCTGGCCGAAGCCGATGTGACCGCCGTGTTTGTCGAGCATGACATGGGCATCGTAGAAAAATACGCCGATGAGGTCGCTGTCTGGAACATGGGCAAGATCGAGATGCGCGGCACGCCCGAGGAGGTGCTGGCGCATCCCGACGTGATCCGCGACGTGATCGGGGAGGTCGCCTGATGCTGAGCTTTCACAATGCCAACGCCTCGATTGGAAATATCCCCATTTTGCGCGGTCTGGAGTTTACTGTTCCGGCTTCTGGCACCGTCGCCCTCATTGGGCGCAACGGTGCGGGCAAGACGACGCTGCTGCGCTCGGTCATGGGATTTACCAATGTCACCGGCGAGATCCGCTTTGACGGGCAGGACATCTCCGAAATGACCCCGGCCAAGCGTCCTGCGCTGGGGATCGGCTACGCGCCCGAGGACCGGCGTCTCTTTTCCGCCTTCACGGTCGAGGAGAACATCCTGCTGCCTGCGCAGGTCGCCAAGCTGGACGCCGAGACCACGCAAAAGCGGCTGGACCGCGTCTACCACATCCTGCCCGAGCTGCGCGAGATGGCGGGCCGGCCCGCCGGAAACGTGTCGGGCGGGCAGGGCAAGATGGTCGCGCTGGGCCGCGCGCTGATGCTGGGCACCAAGCTGATCATGCTTGACGAGCCGTTTCAGGGCCTCGCCCCCGCGCTGGCCAAACGCTATGCCGACGCCCTGCGCGATCTGCGTGACACGGACCGGAACGTGACACTGATCATCACGGAATCGAACCCCTCGCTCCTTCGCGGATTTGCCAGCCAGACATTCGTGATCGAGCGCGGCGCCGTTGCCGAGGGCTCACTGGACGACAAGAAGGAAGAGGCCTGATGCCCAAAGATACGATCCTGCCGAAACCGCTGAACCTCATTGGCGGCAAATGGATGCCCGCCGCGTCGGGTGATGAAATGGACGTCCGCTCACCGCTGGATGGCGAGGTGTTCACCACCATCGCGGCATCCCAGCCCGAGGATGTGGACGCCGCTGTTAGGGCCGCCCGCGAAGCATTCGACACCGGCACATGGGGTCAGCTGACCGCCACCGAGCGCGGACGCCTGATGCAGAAGATGAGCCTCGCCATTCTGGACGAGGCCGAAGAGTTGGCCCAGCTGGAGAGCCGCGACAATGGCAAGCCGCTGAAACAGGCGCGGGCCGACATGGCCGCCTGCGCGCGGTATTTCGAGTTCTACGGCGGCGCCGCCGACAAGGTGCATGGCGAAGTCATCCCCTTCATGGCGGGATACAACGTGCAGGTCGTGCGTGAACCCTACGGCGTCATAGCCTGCATCATCCCGTGGAATTATCCCTCGCAAATGTTTGGACGGTCGCTGGCACCGGCGCTGGCGATGGGCAATTCGACGGTTCTGAAACCCGCCGAAGACGCCTGCCTGACCTGTTTGCGCCTTGCGGAGATCGCGGGCGAGGTCGGCTTTCCGGAGGGGGCCATCAACGTGGTGACGGGCCGCGGCGATGTCGCGGGCAAGGCTCTCAGCGAGCATCCCGGCGTTGATTTCATCGCCTTCACCGGCTCGCCCGAAGTGGGCCAGATGATCCAGATCGCGGCGGCGAAGAATTACATCGCCTGCACGCTGGAACTGGGCGGAAAATCCCCGCAGATCGTGTTCGACGATGCCGATATCGAGGCGGCGCTGCCCTTCCTCGTGGGCGGCATCATCGCCAATGCGGGCCAGACCTGCTCTGCCGGATCACGCATTCTCATTCAGGAAGGCGTCTACGACAAGGTCGTGGCGGGGCTGAAAGAGCGCTTTGAGAACATCGAGGCATCGGACATCGCCGAGGAGGCGGCGCTGGGCCCGGTCATCTCGGCCAAGCAGAAAAAACGGATCGAGGCCTATATCGACGGCGCCGATGCGCCGCTGGTCGCGCGTGGCACTGTCCGGAAGGGCGCGCCCGAGGGTGGCTATTTCGTGGCGCCCGCGCTGTTCGGCCCCGTGGATCCGCACTCGAAAATCGGTCAGGAGGAGGTCTTTGGCCCCGTCCTTTGCGCGATGACGTTCAAGGATGAGGCAGACGCGATCCGCATCGCGAATGACACCGAATACGGTCTCATGGCCTCGATCTGGACCCACGACAGCGCGCGCCAGCAGCGTGTGGCGAAAAAGCTACGCGGGGGGCAGGTCTATATCAACGGCTTTGGCGCGGGGGGCGGGATCGAGCTGCCCTTCGGCGGGGTACGCAAATCCGGCCATGGCCGCGAAAAGGGCTTCGCCGCGCTTCTGGAATTTTCCCATATCAAGACCATCATCAACAAACACGATTGAGGATAAAGCCATGAGATTGAAAGGCAAAACAGCATTGGTCACAGGCGCCGCCTCTGGCTTCGGCAAGGGGATCGCCGAACTTTTCGTGGCCGAAGGGGCCAAGGTCGCCATTGTCGATCTGAACAAAGAGGGCGCGGAAGACGTGGCGGCAAGCCTCGGTGATGCCGCCATCGCCATCGGCTGTGACGTGGCGGACGGCGCGCAAGTCGCGGATGCGGTGAAGCAGACGGCCGACGCTTTCGGCGACCTCGATATCGTCGTCAACAACGCGGGCTGGACCAACAAGAACAGCCCCCTGATGGAAACGGACGAGGCGACGTTCCGCAAGATCTATGACGTCAACGTGCTGTCGATCTTTCACATGACCAAGGCTTGCGTGCCGATGTGGCGCGAGCAGGGCGGCGGCGTGATGATCAATATCGGGTCAGTTGCCGGCATCCGTCCCCGCCCCGGCCTCACATGGTACAACTCGTCCAAGGGCGCGGTGAACCTGATGACAAAATCGCTGGCGGTCGAACTCGCGCCAGACAAGATCCGCGTGAATTGTGTGGCCCCGGTGATGGGCGCGACCGGTCTGCTGGAGCAGTTCATGGGGATGGAGGACACGCCCGAGAACCGCAAGAAATTCATCGCGACCGTGCCGATGGGGCGCCTTTCCGAGGCGCGGGATATTGCCAACGCAACGCTCTACCTCGCCTCGGACGATGCCGACTTCATCACGGGCGTGGTGATGGAAGTGGATGGCGGCCGCACGATCTAAACGGTTTCAACGACCTGAATTCAGGCCCGTGCCCATTGGCGCGGGCCTGTTTCGTGGATGGAGTTGCCGCGCGTATCCACCGCGACGGTCACCGGCATATCCTCGACCGTGAATTCGCGGATCGCCTCCATGCCCAGATCGTCATAGGCCACGACGCGCGCCGATTTGATGGCCTGGCTCACCAAGTAGGCCGCGCCGCCCACGGCGATCATGTAGACCGCGCCATGGCGGCGGATCGCCTCGATCGCCTCCGCGCCGCGCTCGGCCTTGCCGATCATCACCTTGAGGCCGGTCGCGGCCAGCACTTCCTCGGTGAACTTGTCCATGCGGGTTGATGTGGTCGGCCCGGCAGGACCGATGATCTCGCCCGGCACGGCATCGACGGGGCCCACGTAATAAAGTGCACGGCCCTTCAGATCGACGGGTAGGGTGCCGCCCGCGCGGAGCGTTTCGATCATGCGCTTATGCGCGGCGTCGCGCCCCGTGTAGAGTGTGCCGGACAGCAGCAGCGTCTCGCCCGGTTTCAGCCCCTTCAGCACTTCGTCCGACAGATCATTCAGGGACAGGCGCCGCCCGATCGGGCCGTGCCCCTCGATTTCGGGCCAGAGAGAAAGGTCGGGCGGCGCGAATCCTGCGGGGCCATTGCCGGTCAGCGTGAACTCCACGTGCCGCGTCGCTGCGCAATTCGGGATCAGCGCGACGGGCATCGAGGCAGCATGGGTTGGAAACGTCGCGATCTTGACGTCGAGCGCGGTGGTTATTCCGCCCAAACCCTGCGCCCCGATCCCGAGCGCATTGACCCGTTCGAGGATCTCCAGACGCATCTCCTCGACCTTGTTTTGCGGCCCTCTGTTGCGCAGGTCTGTGATGTCGATCGGATCGTTCAGCACCGCCTTGGCCATGGCCATCGCCTTGTCCACGCTGCCCCCCACACCAATGCCCAACATGCCGGGCGGGCACCAGCCGGCGCCCATCTGCGCAACCCGCTCTACCACCCAATCGGCGACGCTGGCCGAGGGGTTCAGAACCGCGAATTGCGTCTTGTTCTCGGACCCGCCGCCCTTGGCCGAGACGGTGATATGCACCGCGTTCCCGGCGACCATCTGGGTCTGGATCATGGCGGGCGTGTTGTCGCCGCTGTTCTTGCGGCTATCCAAAGGATCGACCACGACCGAGGCGCGCAGCGGGTTCGTGTCCAGCTGCCAAGCCTGCCTTACGGCATCGTCCACCATGTCCTGCAGGGGGCGGGTCCAGTCAGTCTGCGCTTCGACGCCGATATCGACAAAGACGTTCACGGTGCCGGTATCCTGGCAGATCGGGCGATGCCCGATGGCGCACATGCGAGAATTGATCAGGATCTGAGCGATGGCGGCCTTGGCCGAGGGGCTTTCCTCGCGCCGATAGGCATCCGCCATGGCGATGATGAAATCAGGCGGGTGATAGTAAGAGATATACTGCAGCGCATCCGCGATGCTTGTGATCAGGTCCGTCTCCTTGATGCGCGCGCTCATGCGGCACCTGCGCGGGCCATGATCTGGCGCGCGCGGGCGATCACAGGCGCGTCGATCATCGCGCCGTCCATCTGCACCGCCGCGCCGCCTTTGGCGGCTTCCAGCACACGGCCCGCCCATGTCACCTCATCTTCCGAGGGCGCGAAGCCGCGCCGCGCCGCCGCGATCTGCGCGGGGTGGATGATAAGCTTGCCGCCCATGCCCATCTCGGCGGCGTGGCGGCAATCTTCCTCGATCAGCGCAGCGTCGCGCGTCGCTGTGGTGACCCCGTCCAGCGGGGCGGGCTGCCCCGCCAGCCGCGCGGCCAGAACCAGCGCCGCGCGTGCGCTGAGCAAGGACTGGCGCGTATGCCCCATCCCCAAATCTGCCGCATAGTCGATCGAGCCGAAGGCCATCCGCGCCGTCGCCTTCGCGATCTCGTCCAGGGTCGCGATTCCGCGCGCCGTCTCGACCAATGCGATCACCGGCAGACCCGTGGCGCGCCCGACATGGGCGCAGCTCTCACCCGTCTCGGCCTTGGCCAGCATCACGGCGCTGACGGGCAGGGTAGCAGCCGCCGCCAGATCGTCCTTGTGCCAAGGCGTACCGGCGGCGTTGATGCGCAGGATCAGGGGGACGCCTAAGCCTTCCAGTGCTTTGGCCAGACCGGCGCGGGCCGCCTCGCGCGCCTCCGCCAACACCGCGTCCTCCAGATCCACGATCACCGCATCGGCGCCTGCGCCTGCGGCCTTGCCGATCCGCTCGGGTCGATCGGCGGGTACAAAAAGGGTCAGGGTCATCTGGTCGGTTGGGCTGGGCATTCGGGCACTCCGGCAGGCTGGCTGGTCGGCATGCTAGCCTGCACGGCAGGGTGCGGCCAGTCACCATGCCCGGCAGGCATAGCCGGTGCCTATGCCCCCCCGCCGCCTGTGGCTATTTCTGACCACTCGCCGTATCGGGCATCATCAAAAGAACGGATGAAAGGCAATTGGATTTATGGCGGGCGATCTTGCAGGATTGATGGTGGTTTCGGTCGAACAGGCGGTCGCGGCTCCCTATGTTTCGGGCCGCTTGGCCGAGGCTGGCGCGCGCGTGATCAAAGTCGAGCGGCCAGAGGGGGATTTCGCGCGCGGCTATGACCATCTTGTCCATGGCGAGAGCGCGTATTTCGTCTGGCTGAACCGGGGCAAGGAATCGGTCTGCCTCGATCTGCGCGAAGAAGCCGACAAGGCGCTGATGTACCGGATGCTGTCCAAGGCGGATGTGTTCATCCAGAACCTCGCGCCGGGCGCGATCTCGCGCCTCGGCTTCGATCAGGCCGAATTGCGGCGGAAATTTCCGCGCCTCATCACTGTGGCAATTTCCGGGTATGGCGAGGAGGGGCCGCTGAAGGATCTGAAGGCCTATGATCTCTTGGTGCAGGCCGAAAGCGGGCTATCCCAGATCACTGGCACCGAGAATGCGCAGGCGCGTGTGGGCGTGTCGGTCTGTGACATCGCGGCGGGGATGACTGCCTATCAAGCTGTGCTTCAGGCGCTGATCGGGCGCGGCGTGACGGGGCAGGGGCGTCACCTGTCTGTCTCGCTTTTTCATGCTCTGACCGACTGGATGAACGTGCCCTATCTGCAATATGTCTATGGCGGCAAGGTGCCGGTGCGCAGCGGGCTGAACCACCCGACCATTGCACCCTACGGCGCCTATACCGGATCGGATGGCAAGGATGTCCTCTTTTCCATTCAGAACGAGAGGGAATGGCGCGTGTTCTGCGCTGACATTCTTGGCCTGCCAGACCTGCCGCAGGATTCGCGCTTTGACACCAATTCGCAGCGGGTCGAGAACCGCGACGCGCTCGATGAGTTCATTCGCCCGATCTTTGCCAAGGTGCCTCGAGACGAGATGGCCGAGAGGCTGCAGGCCGCCCGCATCGCCTATGGCCGCGTCAGCACGATGGAGGATCTGGCGCAGCACCCGCAGAACCGCTTTGTCGAGGTGGGCAGCCCCACGGGGCCGGTGCGGATGCTGGCCCCCGGCGCGCTGGCGGATGGCACGGTGCCTGAACTGGGCGACGTCCCAGCGCTCGGCCAGCATACCGAGGCGCTGCGCGCCGAATTTTCCGACTGAAGGAGGAGGATGACATGACCACGACCGCTGAACGTCAAGAGGTGACAGGCGCCTTCATCGCCGATGCTCGCGCTATCGCCGCTGAGGGGCCGATGAACCGGGACCGGCTAGACCGTATCAAGCAGCGGCTGATGGAAATTGCCGCGCGAACGGAGCTTTGGGGTGAGGACGATTTCCCCGCGCCCAGCCCCGAGGACAAGCAGAACCGCTATTTCATCGCGGATGATCCCGGCGGCCTGACACTCTACCTGAATGTCATGCAGCCCGGAAAGGTGATCCCGCCGCATAACCATACCGTCTTTGCCTGTATCGCCGCCGTCGAGGGGGCCGAGCAGAACAAGGTTTATGAACGGGTCGATGACGGGTCCGTGCCCGGCAAGGCCGAGCTGAAACTGCGTGAGGAGGTGGATCTGCGCCCCGGTAACGCGCTGGCCATGATGCCCGACGATATCCACAGCGTGGTCATCGACGGAACCGAGGTGATCCGGCATCTGCATTTCTACGGCCAGCCGCTGGAATCGCTGGACCGGCGGATCAGCTACGACCTTGAGGCCGGGACGTGCAAGGTCATGGATATCGGCGCCAAGACCAAGAAATGAGCGCCGCACGGATCAGCGTGGCCGGCGTTCGCGACGCGCTGAGTGACGGGGGCGAGGTCGCCTTTATCGACCTGCGCGAGTTTGGGCAATATGGCGAGGGGCACCCGTTCTTTGCCGTTAATATCCCGTTCAGCCGGCTGGAATGGGACGCCCCGCGTCTGATGCCGCGCCGCTCGGTTCGCTGTATTCTCTTTGATGACGGGTACGGCATCGCCGGGCGCGGAGCCGAGGTGCTTGCGGCTCTGGGTTACGGTGATCTGCACGTCATGGAGGGCGGCGCGCCCGGCTGGGCCGCGGCGGGGCACACGTTGTTCAAGGGGGTGAACCTGCCCTCCAAGACCTTCGGCGAGCTGGTCGAGCATGAGCTGGGCACGCCTTCGGTTTCCGCTTGTGATCTGCGTGCGATGCAGGCGGAGGGCCGCGAAATGGTTGTCCTCGACGGGCGCAGCGCCGGGGAGTTTACCAAGATGTCGATCCCCGGTGCGCGCTCCTGCCCGAATGCCGAGCTGAGCTATCGTGCGGACCAAATGGCGGCGCCCGGCACGCCCATCGTTGTGAATTGCGCGGGACGCACGCGGTCTATTATCGGCGCCGAAACGCTACGGCTGGCGGGCTGGGACGGCGCGGTGCATGCGCTTCGCAATGGCACGCAAGGCTGGCGGCTGGCAGGGTATGATCTGGACCACGGGCGGGAGGCGGGCGCGCTGCCGCCGGTCCCGCCCGAGGGCTTGGAGGCGGCGCGGATGCGGGCGGCGACGCTCATCGCCGACTATGCCTTGCCGGTGGTCGATCTGGCCAAGATGGATAAATGGGACGCTTCAGCGCATACGATATTTCGCTTTGATGTGCGCACCGAGGCCGAATACCGCTCGGGCCACGCACCCGGCTTTGCCTCCGCCCCGGGTGGGCAATTGGTGCAGGCCACCGACGAGAAACTGGCCGTGCGCGGCGCGCGCATCGTGCTGAGTTGCGACACGGGCCTGCGCGCGGCAACCACGGCGATCTGGCTGCGCGGGATGGGGCATGATGCCTATGTCCTGCAGGGCG
Source organism: Roseovarius maritimus (assembly GCF_043355895.2). Classification (NCBI taxonomy): domain Bacteria; kingdom Pseudomonadati; phylum Pseudomonadota; class Alphaproteobacteria; order Rhodobacterales; family Roseobacteraceae; genus Roseovarius; species Roseovarius maritimus. The sequence goes on along the minus strand of NZ_JBHFPF020000007.1, from coordinate 42,060 downwards.
CGCACCTGACCGAAACCGAAGCCCAGCCTGTTCAGAAGCGCCCGGATCTGACGCGGCTGCGGCCCGGCACGTGGCTGGATGCCTCGCGCGGGATGGACTTCCGCGCCGCGCATATCGAAGGCGCGCGTTGGGCCCAACGCGCGCATCTGTGGCGGGGCCGCCCCGATCTGGAGGACCCGATCACCGTGGTCGGACGCGACCCGGCGCTGGTCGAGGGCATCAGGGCCGAGCTGGCATATCAAGGCCATCGCGATGTCGAGGCGATCCCCAGCGGACCGGAGGACTGGCGCGCGGGGGGGCTTTGCGTGACCTCCTCACTGGACAGTCCCTCGGATGCTGAGTGCATCGACCATCTTTTCTTCGTGCATGACCGGCATGACGGCAATCTGGATGCCGCGCGCCGGTATCTCGAATGGGAGACGGGCCTGCTGGCGCAGCTGGACGCGGATGAGCGCGCGGCATTGGCGCCGCTGAGGCCACGCTAACGGCTCATCTTGGGGCCGCGCCCCTCGATCCAGCGGAAGGCGAGAGTGATGGCGCCCGCGATCACGAGGTATCCGGCGGCCAGCAGCAAGAGCGGCTCGTAAACGATGAACGTGTCCTGCCGCACGCGCGCTGCCACGGCATAGAGTTCTACAATGGTAATGGTGGCCACAAGCGGCGTTGCCTTAAGCTGAAGGATCGTCTCGCCCCCCAGCGTGGGCAGGGCACTGCGGAACGCCTGCGGCAGCCAGATGCGAAAGAATATCTTGTAGCGCGGCATGCCGAAGGCGCGCGCCGCTTCGATCTGGCCCTTTTGCACCGACGCGAAGGCGCCGCGCATGACTTCGCCCTCGTAGCCCGCATAGGACAGCGTCAGCGACAACACCGCATAGGGCCAGGCCTGCCGCAGATAGGGCCAGAGGTCGGAATTGCGGATCCACGGAAATTGCGGGAAAAGCGAGCCGAGACCGTAATAGAGCAGCCAGATCTGCAAGAGCAGCGGCGTGCCCCGGATCACCGTGCAGAACGCCCGCGCCGGTGCCGCCAGATACCAGGGTCCGATGGCCTGCGCGAGGCCCAGCGGCACGGCCAGCATGAAGCCGAGAATGATCGTTACAATCAGCAGCCAGACGGTCAGCCACAGCCCTTCGAGCGCGAGGGGCGCGTAGCGGGGCAGCCAACTCCAATCCATGGACATCGCGCACCAGATCACGAAGGCGATGAAGAGGCCCAGCATGATGATGCGGCGGGGAATGAGCATGGCGCGGATCATCTGCATGGCGCTATCCCCGGTGCGACGGCTGACCGCGCCGCGCCCATTTTTCGATCCGGCTGAAAATCACGCCGGAAAAGAGGGTGACCATCAGGTAGAGGAACCCGGCGGCCAGAAAGAAGGTGAAATAGGCCCGCGTCGACTGTGCGGCCTGCCGCGTTTCCAGCGTTAGTTCGCTGAACCCGACCACCGCCAGCAGCGCGGTATCCTTGGTGGCAATCAGCCACAGGTTCGCGAGGCCCGGAATGGCGAAGGCCGTCATCGCGGGGATCGTCACGCGGCGGGCCATCAGGCCGCGCGGCATGCCGTAGGCGCGCGCCGCCTCGATCTGGCCGGGTGGGATGGCGCGGATCGCGCCGCGCAGGATTTCGGTGGAATAGGCGCCCTGCACGATGCCAAGCACCCAGATGCCGGCGGCAACGCCGCTGATCTCGACAGGCCCGCGCCCCAAAGCACCGGCCGCCTGATTGATGAGGTCGGTGCCGACATAATAGAGGATCAGGATCAGGACCAGTTCGGGCACGGCGCGCACGACGGTGGTATAGACCTCCAAAAGGTCGCGCACCCACGGGCTGCCATAGAGTTTGCCCATCGCGCCAAAAAATCCGATGATCAGGCCAAACCCAAAGGCCCCAAGCGCGATCTGGATCGAATTGACCAGACCGCGCAAGAGGTTCGCCCCCCAGCCGGGGGGCGATAGCGAGAGCAGCTCAAAGGTTTGCTCCAAGACGCGGGCTTACTTGCTGTAGATCGGAGCCGAGAAATACTTGGCCGTGATCTCCTCGTGGGTGCCATCCTCAAGCACCTTGGCGATGCCCATGTTCAGCTTTTCGCGCAGCTCGTCGTCGCCTTTGCGCACGCCAGCGCCCACGCCCTGGCCCAGGATGGCCACGTCATCTTCGACAGCGCCGACGATCTCGCAGCAGGAGCTGCCGGTCTCGCTCTCGACGAAATCTGCCATCGCGATGCTGTCGGCCTGGATCGCGTCGATGCGGCCCGAATAGAGGTCCTGATTGGCCTCGTCCTGCGTCTGGTAGACGCGGATTTCAGCTGCGGCATCCTCGAAATGCTTTTGCGCATAGGCCTGGTGTGTGGTCGAGGCCTGAACACCCAGGATCTTGCCCGAGAGCCCTTCGGCCGTCGGCGTGATGTCCGAGCCCTTGGGCGCGACGATGACGGCGGGCGTCTTGTAGTAGTGATCAGAGAAGTCGATCTGCTTGGCGCGGTCCTCGGTGATCGACATCGACGCCATGATGACGTCGATCTGCTCGCCCATCAGCGACGGGATGATGCCATCCCACGCGGTGGGGGTGATCTCGCATTCAAGCTCGGCGGCGTTGCAGATGGCTCCGATCATCTCGACTTCCCATCCCGTCCAGTTGCCGGCGCTATCCGGCGCGGCGAAGGGCGGGTAGGGTTCGGCGGCGATGCCCACCTTGACTGTCTCGGCCAGTGCCGCCCCGGTCATGAGGGCAAGGGCAGCGGCGCCTGCGGTCAGCGTTGTCTTGAGTTTCATGGTGTCTCTCCCTGTTTTGGTTTTGTGATTTGGGGTCTTCAAAGGTCCGTCCTAGCCGACGGTCCTGAGAAACTGTTGCAGCCGCTCGGATTTCGGATTGCCGAACACCTCTTCGGGCGGCCCTTCTTCCTCGATGCGACCTTCGGAGAGGTAGATGACGTGGCTCGCCACCTCCCGCGCAAATTTCATCTCATGCGTGACAAGGATCATGGTGCGCCCCTCGGCGGCCAGATCGCGGATCACGGTCAGCACCTCGCCCACCAGCTCGGGGTCGAGCGCGCTTGTCGGCTCGTCGAACAGCATCACCGAAGGCTCGACCGCCAGCGCGCGCGCGATGGCTGCGCGCTGCTGCTGTCCGCCCGAGAGGAACGCGGGATAGCTCTCGGCCTTTTCCGCCAGCCCGACGCGTTCAAGCAAGGTCATGGCACTGGCGATGGCATCCTTCTTGGGCACTTTCAGCACGTGCACCGGCACTTCGATCACGTTTTCCAGAAGTGTGCGGTGCGTCCAGAGGTTGAAGGACTGGAACACCATGGCCAGCCGCGTGCGGATCCGTTCGATCTGGCGCGGCTTGGCCGGGCTGCCATCGGGCTTCATCGCCACTTCCTCGCCCGCGACGATGATGCGGCCGCTGGTGGGCGTTTCCAGAAAGTTGATGCAGCGCAGCATGGTCGACTTGCCCGAGCCCGAGCCGCCGATGATGGCCACCACATCGCCGCGCGCCGCGGTCAGCGACACGCCCTTGAGCACCTCGAGGTTGCCGAAGGATTTATGCAAATCCTCGACGCGAATCGCCTCGGCAGCGGATTCGGCCCGGTCTGCAGCGGTATGTGCGGCGTTCGCCTCCGCTTTTGGCGCGGATTGTGCGGAACTCATGCAGTCGTCTCCCTTCTCGCTTGCAGTAATTCCGATTCTGGCTAATTGTGCAACTGTATAATTACGTATGCCCGTCACTCTATCCCTGAAGGCCCGACCATGTCGCCCGAGCGCAAGCCATTCCGCCGTATCGGCCCCGATCAGCGCCGCGAGGCGATGATCGACGCGATGCTGGCGATCATCGCCGAGGATGGCATCACTGCTGCGACCACCCGCGCGGTTGCGGCACGGGCAGGCGTGACACCGGGCTTGATCCGGCATTACTTTGACAGCAAGGATGCTCTGCTGAGTGCTGCCTACGAGCGGCATATGGATGATCTGACCCGCGCCACCAGCGATGCGGGGCGCGGAGGCAGCGCCGCCGCGCGGCTAGCGGCCTTTATCGAGGCAGGGCTGTGCGCGCCGGTAGTCAGCGCCGAGACGGTCTCGCTTTGGGCCGGATTCCTGACCCATGTGCAGCGTAGCGCCGAAATGCACGGCGTTCACGCGCGCACCTATGGCGCGTTCCGCGACCATCTGCAGGGGCTGGTTGCCGAAGCCCTGATCGAAGCAGGTCGCCCGGCACCCGAACCCGCGCTGCGCCGTCATGCCATCGCCTGCAACGCGGTGATCGACGGGCTGTGGCTGGAGGGCGGTATGCTGCCCGATGCCTTTGAGCAAGGGGAACTCGCATCAATCGGGCTCGACACGATCGGCGCGATGCTGGATCTACCGCTGAATGAGGCGGCCACGACAACACTGACCGAAGAGGTGACAATATGAAATTTGCAGACATTACAGAGCGCCTGGCGGGTCTCGGCGGTGCGAAGTGGACAGTGCATGCACGGGCTCGCGCACTGGCCCGTGAGGGCCGCGACATCGTCGAGCTGACCATCGGCGAGCCGGATGTGCCGCCCGTGGATGCATTGATGGAGGATGCCGCCAGCGCAATGCGCGCCGGGCGCATGGGCTATTCCGACGGCATGGGTGAGCCGGGGCTGCGTGCTGCCTTGGCGCGCCGCTATACCCAGTCGACGGGCCGAGACATTCACCCCGATCAGGTGATGTGTCTGCCCGGCACGCAGACATCGCTCTTTACCACGCTCATGGGCCTCGTGCAGCAGGGCGATGAGGTGCTGGTCGGGGATCCGATGTATGCCACCTATGAGGGTTGCATTCGCGCCACCGGCGCGGCGCTGGTGCCAGTCCCGCTCAGCCCCGAGAACGGGTTTCGCATGCGCGCCGCCGATATCGAGGCGCGCATCACGCCGCGCAGCCGCGCGATTCTGCTCAACACGCCGCACAACCCTACGGGCGCCGTGCTGACGCAGGCCGATATTCGCGAGATCGGTGCGGTCGCGCAGAAGCATGATCTCTGGATCATCTCGGACGAGGTGTATGAAGAGTTGATCTTTGACGGGGTGCCCTTTGCTTCGCCACTTGCCGATGCGGATCTGGCCGAGCGGGTCGTGATCGTGTCCTCCATCTCGAAAAGCCACGCGGCGCCCGGATTTCGCAGCGGCTGGGCCATTGGCAGCACGGAATTCACGTCGCACCTGCTGTCCCTGTCCGAGACCATGCTCTTCGGCAGCCAGCCCTTCCTTGCCGATGCGACCGCCGCCGCTGTCTCGGCGCCTTCGACCGTCGCGCCGGGCATGCGACAGCGGTTCGCGGCACGCGCCGGATACCTGGCCACACGGCTGGAAAATGAAAGCGCGCTCAGCGTCAGCCGTCCGCAAGCGGGCATGTTCGCGCTGATCGACGTCTCGTCCACCGGAATGGATGCCCAGACCTATGCGTTCGACCTGCTCGAGACTGCGGCCGTCGCGGTGATGCCCGGAACATCCTTCGGCACCACCCTGAACACATGGGTGCGCGTGGCCTTGACGGCCTCAGATGCGGCAATCGAGGCGGCTTGCGACCGCATTATCGCCCATGCCGCTGCGCGCGTCCCCGCCGCTGTCTGACCCCAACAATCCGCAAGGAGCCTATGACATGACGAGCCCCGCCACCCATTTCAGTCACGCTATCTCGCGCCGTCCGGGTCGGTCCGTAACGGACGGGCTGCGCGCGACAGATCACGGCGCGCCCGACCGGGTGCGCATGCTGGCCGCGCATGACGCTTATATCGCCACTCTGCGCGCGACTGGCGCCGAGGTGACGGTGCTGGACCCGCTCGAGGACTATCCCGATGCGCTCTTTGTCGAGGACACCGCGCTGTGTCTGCCCGAGGGCGCCATCATGATGCGCCCCGGAGCGCCGAGCCGCATGGGCGAGGTGGACCACATGCGCCCCACGCTTGCTAGCCTCTTCGCCGATCTGCGCGACATCGAAGGGCCCGGCCATATTGAAGGGGGCGACATTCTCTATACCGGACGCGAGGTTCTGGTGGGCAAATCCGCCCGCACGGATGCCGAAGGCGTGGCCGAGCTGCGCAAGATCCTGGATGAATGGGGGCACAGCCTGCGCGAGTTGCAGACGCCTGAAGGCGTGCTGCATTTCAAGACCGATTGCTCGCTACTGGACCCCGAGACGATCCTGTCGACGAAACTGCTCGATTCGGAGGGCTGCTTTGACGGCTATCGCGTGCTGCACCTGCCCGAGGGCGAGGAAGCGGCGGCCAATGCCATCCGCTTCAACGATGTTGTGCTGCTGCCGGACGGATTTCCGATGACGGCTGAGATGCTGACGCGCGAGGGCTATGACATCCGGCCCATAGACAATACGGATTGCGCGCTGCTGGATGGTGGCATGTCCTGCCTGTCGCTGCGCTTCAATCCGACGAAGTAGGCGCTACTTCAGCTCGACCTCGACAAAGGACATGGGCGCGTCACCGCCGTTGATGACGTTATGCTCGATGCCCTCGCTGCGGCGATAGACCGTCCCGGCGCTCACATTGTTCTCGGCGGTCTCGCCGCCGGGAAGTTCGAGCCGCATATGGCAATCGGTCAGCGTGGTGATCACGTAATCCATCCCATGCGTATGCCAGCCCGTCTGCTGCCCCGGCTCGAAGTCGAAGCGGGTGACGCGGACGCGGGCGTCGTCGATCAATTGGGTTGCGGTGCAGGTCATGGCCATGGTCGGAGCCTCCGGCGACAGTAATTCGGGAATGATGAGCGCTTATCTCTCCACACTCCCGGAGCCTTGTCCAGATCGCCCGCGCAGGCATAGTGACGCGGGCACGGATTTTTCTGTGTTTATTACCGAGCACAGCGTAAAAATCCGAGCATTTACCTGGCAGGTGCGCAGTTCCAACATCGATCCTCATCATGTGCTCTCCGAAGGGCTTGCCAGTTTCGACAACAGAACCCGGCAGCTTGCGCGCGGGATCCTCGGCGCTGTCGTCATGCAATAGCTTCGAGAGAGCTGACCCGTCCGAGCGTCAGCCCTGGCAGAGCGCATAAATGGATATCACCGCTGCGGATCTTTGGAATCCGCGTGGTCCGATGAGTCGCTGGCGCATGTAGAGAGGGGCGCGGACGTGTTGCCAAGCGAGATTTCACGCGGATCAAGGACTGGCCGGCAGGGGCTGCGGCTGGCTTGCAGCGTCGCCCGGGCTACGCTGCATTGAAAGCTTGAAAGCCTGCCCGGACCAGAGCACAGCACAGAGCGAGTCAAGAAACAAAGGCCACCGCGGGAGGCGCTCTAACCTCTGCAACACTGTGTGCCAAAATCGTCACAGCGCGGGCAACATCCGCGCCACCCCAGCGGGGTTCGTTGACACGAGCGGGTAAAATGCAGCATCTGATCCTCAAGTCGCGTCCATCCTTGGAGGCGGCGGATCATGACACACAATCATTCCTGCTACTCTGAGGAGGGACATACCTTGAAAAAGCATCTGCTTAGCACCAGCGCAATCGCCCTGGGCGTCGCCGCAGCAGCACCTGCTGCAGCCCAAGAATGGGACGTTTCGTTCGGCGGCTTCATGAGCCAGCACGTCGCATATGCCGACCTGAGCGGTTCCGCTCTGACGCCCGGTGGCGACTATGACGGCGTCGACATCCACTCGAACACCGAAATCATCTTCACCCCCTCGATCACGCTGGACAACGGCCTGACCTTCGGTGTGAACGTTCAGCTCGAAGGCGAGCAGAACAACTTCGGTGAAATCGACGAATCGTACATGACGATCAGCTCGGACACTATGGGTCAGATCATCATCGGTTCCGAGAACTCGGCCGGCTACAAGTCCATGGTTGGCGCGCCCGGCGTGACTTCGATGTACATCAACTCGCCGTCGGTTTCGACCTTCATCCCGTTCTCGCTGGCATATCCGGGCGGCTTCCGTCAGGCAGGCCTGTCGAGCTTCACCGAAGTCGCGGGTAACAACGACGTTCAGCGTCTGACCTACTTCACGCCTTCCTTCAACGGCCTGACCCTTGGCGTTTCGTATGCACCCGAAGGTGTTGGCAACGTCGCCAACAGCTACGGCACCGACCGGAACCTCATTCTGTCGGACATCTTCGACATCGGTGTGAACTACAGCCAGACCTTCGGCACGACCAGCGTCACGCTGTCGGCCCGCTATGGCACAGGCGACGCAGCTGGCGCGGCTTCCGATCCCGAGACCTGGGGCGTTGGCATGCAGATCGGCTTTGCTGACTTCACCTTCGGCGGCAGCTACACCGTAAACGACAACGGTCTGGCACTGGGCAACACCGACAGCGAAGGCTGGAGCCTTGGCATGACCTACGACATCGCAGGTCCGTGGGCAGTCGAAGCTCTGACCTACCAGGGTGAGACCGACATCGGCGCAAGCAATGCCGATTACGAAGCCTACCGCATCGGCGCAAGCCGTGACCTGGGCCCGGGCGTTGACTGGGACATCTACGTTGTGCAGCTGAGCGCCGATAACGGTGCCCTCGGCGCAGCCAACCGTGACGTTGATGGTACCATCATCGGCACCGGCATCAACCTGTCCTTCTAAGACCGGTTCGCCAGACAAATCAGCGGGAGGGGTGGCAACGCCCCTCCCGTTCGTCTATTCGGGTGCCGGATATGAAACCTGCATGCAGGCGGGACCGATGAGCAAACGCCCCAAGACACCGACAAAGACCGCGACCAAGCCCGCGCAAAAGGCAAAAGCCCCCGCTGCGGCCAAGCCCAAGGCCAGCATTGTCTGGCTGGCGTCCTACCCGAAATCGGGCAACACGTGGACGCGCATCTTTCTTGCCAACTATCTGATGAACCCTGACAAGCCGGTGTCGATCAATGAGGTCCACCGCTTTGGCATGGGCGACTCCATCGCCAAGACCTATAATATGGTCGCCGCGCCACATACGCCTGACCTGCAGGACTACCAGGTCACTCTGCGCCTGCGCGACAAGGTGCTGCGCGGCATCATCGGCAACGGGGCCGACGTCAATCTGGTCAAGACGCATAATATTCGAAGCAAAGCCTATGGCACCACGCTGATCCCGCCGGAATACACCCGATCCTCCGTCTATATCGTGCGCAATCCGCTGGACATGGTGCTGTCCTATGCACGTCATTACGGGATCGAGCCTGCCGCCGCCGTCGAGGCGATCGGGCGCAGTGACAATGCCAATGCCACCGATGGCGCGGCGGTCTGGCAATTTCTCGGCTCGTGGACCGAGCATGTGGAAAGCTGGACGAACAATTCGCCCTACCCGTCGCTGGTGCTGCGCTATGAGGACATGCTGGACAAGCCCGAGCAGGCGTTCGGCGCCCTGGTGCGCCATCTGGGCGTTCCGCTGGAGGAAGAGCGGCTGAAGAAGGCGATCCGATTCGCCAGCTTTGACGAGGTGTCGAGCCAGGAGAAGGCGACCGGTTTTGCCGAGAACCCGGGCAAAAGCGAGACATTCTTTACCTCCGGCAAGGCAGGTAAGTGGAAAGAGGCGCTGGGCGAGGATCTGATCGAGAAGATCCGCACCGATCATAAAGCCACCATGAAGCGGTTCGGGTATCTCTAGGATGGCGCCGCTCAACCGTATCATCTGGATCGCGTCCTACCCGAAATCAGGCAATACATGGATGCGCAGCCTTCTGGCGCATTACTTCATGCCAGCGGGGCAGGCGCCCGATATCAACAACCTGCGCAACTTCACCACCGCCGATGTGCGGCAGGATTTCTATGACGCCGCCAATGGCGGTCCCTACAAGGGCGCGGATCTGAACGATTGGATGCGCGTGCGCCCGCAGGCGCTGCGCCTGATCGCGCAGTCGCGGCCGAACCATCATTTCGTCAAGACGCATTGTCAGACGATCCGCATCGGCAACCAGGACGTGATTCCGCCCGAGGTGACGGCGGGCGGCATCTACCTGATCCGGAACCCGTTCGACCTGGCCCCCAGTTTCGCGCGGCATCAGTCGGCGGATATCGACACGGCCATCGACCGGATGTGCAACCCCGACACGGTGATGGGCACGCCCAGCGGAATTTTTGACGTGCTGGGCCGTTGGGACGATCACGTCCATTCCTGGACCCACGCGCCCGGCCTCAAACGGCGCGTCATCCGCTATGAGGATCTGCTGACCAAGCCCGCCAAGGAAATGCGCGGGCTGCTGGGGGTGTTTCTGGGCCAGAAGGTGGACGCTGCCAAGCTGGCCAAGGCCGTCAAGGCCACCACCTTTGCCAATATGCAAAAGCAGGAGCGTGAACATGGCTTTACCGAGAAACCCGCCGGGATGGAGAGCTTTTTCGCCAAGGGGCAATCGGGCGTGTGGAAGACGGATCTGACGCCTGCGCAAGTTGGCCGCATCCGCGAGGCCTTTCTTCCGACGCTCGAGTTGCATTATCCTGAGATGCTGGCCGAGACCGAGGCGTTCGCGCAGGGTGCGTGACGGCCCGGCGGCAGCAAGAGCATGAGGACCAAAGCTATGACCAAGGCAGCGAAAACAATTCTGGCGACGATCGGCGCGGCGGGCCTTGCCGCGTGCTCGCCCAACATGCCGGCGGGGCAGGCCACGCTGGGCGCGCAGCCCACGCTGGGGGGCGGCACTTTCACGTCGCCCGGCGGTCTGACCGTGGCGGTGGATGCGCGCAATATCGGTGGCCTGACCGGGATCTGCGGCGTCTGGGCCGAGAGCATCAACCAGTCGGTCATGACCCGCAACACCGCGCCCAAGATCCTCGATAGCGGCGGCGTCACCCTTGGCGGCGAAGCCGTGGCGCAGGGACTTGGCTTCCTGCGTGAAGTCGATCCGGCCGAAAGCTATGCCGGACTGGAGGCCAATTGCATCACGACCGAGCGCCCCTGGCGTGCCGGCGATGAGGCCCGCCCGCTTAAGGTGCATATCCCGCGCCAGATCGTCTATAACGATCTCGACGGCGGCTTTGGCGAGTCCGGCGGTATCCTGATCTGGTTCCGTCCAACCGGTCCGGGCGCACATCCCAGCGATCCCAAGCCGTGGTATCATCTGAAGGGCACCGGCGTTTCCGGCAAGATCGAGGCCAGCGAGTAACGCGCCGCGACCAGTTCTCAAATTGCCGGGAACCGCGTCGACAGGTCCGGCGTTTTTACTACGTAGGATTGTATAGTGAGGCAGTGAGGCATGAGAATGGTTGAGATCTCGGGACTGGGCGGGCTGATCGTCCTTATCTGTGACGTTTGGGCTATTGTGTCGATCTTCGGCTCGCGCGCCTCGGCGGGCCGCAAAGTGCTGTGGATCGTCATCGTCGTGCTCCTGCCGATCCTCGGCTTCATCCTTTGGTTGCTGTTCGGCCCACGGGCCGCGCGGACAGACGCGTGAACCTGCGCAGCGCTGCTGCGTATGGCCGCGCCCACTGGCCCGTCGGGGTCTGGCCCGCGCTCAAGGGCGTCTGGACACTGATCGGTGAGAAGAACCTCAACCTGATCGCATCCGGGATCGGTTTCTACGGAATCCTCGCAACTTTTCCCTTTTTTGCCGCGCTGATCGCGCTCTGGGGCTTTGTCGCGGATCCGGCGCTTGTTGCGGCGCAAGTGTCAGAATTCACGTCGCTTCTGCCGCCCGAGGTGGCCGAACTCTTGACTGCGCGCGTGGCCGAGCTGGTGGCCGCGGACAGCACCACGCTGGGCTGGGCGGGCCTTGTCTCCATCGCCATTGCGCTCTGGTCGGCACGGGCCGGAATCGCCGCGATGATTGTCGGCCTCAACGCGGTCTATGGTGAGCGAAACAGGGGCGGCTTTCGGCACCTGATGGTGGCATTCGGCCTGACCGGATCGCTGATCCTTCTGGCGCTGGCCTGCTTCGCTGCGCTGGTCGTTGTGCCCATAGCCCTTCTATATCTGCCGCTGGGACCTCTTGGCACCTTTGCGGCCGAGGTCTTGCGCTGGTTTGTGGCGATTTCGACGGTGCTCCTGGCGTTGGGATTGCTCTATCGATATGCGCCCAATCGGCGCGGTGTGGCGCGCGCGGGATGGATCACGCCGGGGGCGATCGCGGCAACCATTCTCTGGGCGTTGGCGACATGGGGCTTCACGCTCTACCTGCAGAATTTTGGTAATTACAACAAAATCTACGGCTCGCTCGGGGCAGTGATCGTGATGTTGCTATGGCTTTACATCAGCTCGTTCGTCTGCCTGCTGGGCGCGGCACTGAATGCCGAGCTGGAACTGCAGCAGCGCAAGGACACGACGCGCGGCCCGGCCAAGCCTATGGGACAGCGCGGCGCATTCGTTGCCGACCACCTTACCCGCAAGGGGCGGACGACCGCTGATTAACGCCGGCCGCGTGCCGCCAGGGCCGCGTTCAGACCGATGAGAAATGCTTCGGCCAGCGGGGACATGGCGCCGGGCGCCGGAGGCGTTGCGGGGTCACGTAGTGGCGCTGCTTCGGGTGCGATCGGGTGATATCGGGTGGCCGAGGCGACGCCGAGAAAAATGAGACCAAGTCCCAAGAAGATGCCCGCCAGGATCAATGCGGCGAAGAGAGACGAATAGATCTCTGCCAGCAGAATCCACGCAGCGGAAGTCAAAAAGACTGCGCCTATGGTCACGAGGACAGACCCGATAGCGGTCAAAAGCGCGCGCCGAAGGGCGCGCGCCGAGCGATACTTGATCGCGGAAACAAGACCGATCACGGGGTTCAGCGCCTGCTGGTGGAGAGGATCCCCACAACAAAGCCCAATGCCGCGGCCATACCCAAGGACAATGCAGGCTTCTCATGCACGAAGTCATGCGCCTGCGCATTCAGTGCATTGGCCTGCGCCTGAGCCGAGTGAATCGCGTCGGCTCCGCGGGCGCGCGCCTCGTCATAGCGCTTGGCGGCGGCTTCGGTCATACCGTCCTTCTGCGCCTTGGCCATGGCGCCCAACGTCTCGGTGATACCCGCCAGATCCTTGCGCAGGGTGGCAATCTGAGCCTGCAGATCTTCGCTATCGGGGGATTTTGTCTGTGCCATTCTGGGCCTCCTGAAAAATTCGCATATGCACTGCGTGAACGCGCGGATGCGGCGCCGGTTCCATAGTGTCTCACGTTTGGATGACGCAAGGAACCCACCCATTGACGCGGCGTTGCCTTCTAGAGTGGCACTGGGCCCTCACAAGAATTCATTAAAGGAGGTTATCATGCTGTATTGGGCCGTCGTGTTCTTTATCGTCGCTATCGTTGCCGCCGTATTCGGGTTTGGCGGGATCGCCTCGGCATCTGCCGGGATCGCACAAATTCTATTCTTCATCTTCATTGTCTTGTTCGTCCTGGCCCTGATCGTGCAAGTGGTGCGCAGGTAAACAGGGCATTAGCGATGACATGCATAGAAACACCGTTCCCGTAGAATTCGGGAACGGTGTTCTTCGTCGCATCCAAGGACCAAAAGTCAGGCCGTCTTGAGAGTCTCGGTTGAGGAGAAGAACATCGCCTGTCCTACCGCCGAGCGAACCTGGTCTTCGGTATAGGGCTTGGCAATGACAAAGGCCGGTTCGGGCTTGTCTCCGGTCAGCAATCGTTCGGGGAAGGCGGTGATGAAGATCACCGGGATATCACCGATCTGCTTGAGCAGCGCGTTCACCGCATCGATGCCGGACGAATTATCTGCCAGCTGGATGTCGGCCAGGATGAGGTCGGGCGTCTTTTTCAGCCCCAGCTCTATCGCCGCGTCGCGGGTGCGACCAATGCCGGTAACGTTATGGCCGATCGACGTAACGATGCTGTGCAGGTCCATGGCGATGATGGCCTCGTCCTCGATTACCAGAACATCGCCCGCCATGCTTTCCTCGATCTCGCGGCGCGCGGCGGCGATCAGATCTTCGGCATCGCTGGCGCTGATATCCATGATCTGGCCGATCTCTTCGGGCGAAAATTCCTCAATCGAATTCAGCAAGAGTGCCTGACGCGTATCGGGCGTCAACTGGCGCATGTGATCCTGCGCCGCCGTTTCGAGGTTGCGCGAAAGCGGCTCCGGTGCCGGTCCCTCGTCTGGCGCGCCTGCGCTTTGCCATACAAGGCGGAAGGCACGAAAAAGGGCCACCCTCGGCGAAGGGTCGCCCGCATAGGCATCGCGGTCCATCAAGATCGCTTCCAACGTTGCCGTCGCAAAGGCATCCCCACTGGATTGGCTGCCGGTGAGCGCACGTGCATACCGTCTCAGGTAGGGAAGGTGGTGTGCGATCTGTTGCGAAAAATTCTCGCTCGCGTCAGAAGTACCCATCATTGCTCCGTTGAATAGTTGTATATTTTCTGAAACTCATGGAACGAACACCCATGTCGAGCGTTTGGTTCCAACGCATGTGTATAATTTTAAATTAAAGGTTGAAACCATGGATTGGCAAACGTGATCATGGCGAACAAGAAGGACGGCGGTGAAGGCAGCAGCAAGCCGCAGCCAAAATCACCCAAGCGCAACCAGATCGATGACAACCTCAAGCGCGTCTATAACGAGATGCTCGAAGAAGATGTGCCTGACCGCTTCGAAGAATTGCTGAGGCAGTTGCGCGAGCAGGATAAATCATGACAGCCAAAAAAGCCGAGCACGATACCGCGCATATGGATCCGCGCGAGGAAATTGTGCTCCACCTCAAACCTATGCGTGCCTTCGCGTTGTCGCTCACGCGGGACGTCGCGCGCGCCGATGACCTTGTGCAGGATACCGTGGTCAAGGCGTGGACGAATATCGAGAAGTTCACCGTCGGCACGAACATGCGCGCGTGGCTATTCACGATCTTGCGCAATACGTTCTATTCCGAACGACGCAAGGCCAAGCGCGAGGTGGCCGATGTCGACGGTGCCATGACCGAACGAATGTCCGAGAAGCCCGCCCATGATGGCAAGTTGGCCCTGACAGATTTCCGCAAGGCCTTTGATCAACTGCCAGCCGAGCAGCGCGAGGCGCTTATCTTGGTGGGCGCCCAAGGGTTCGCTTATGAAGAGGCTGCGCGCATGTGCAACTGTGCTGTCGGCACGGTGAAAAGCCGCGCAAATCGCGGTCGTAAACGCCTTGCCGAGATGCTGGACATGCATGAAGATGAAGCGATGGAGCTGACGGACCAAGCCACCGTCGCAGTGATAAGCCGCAACCCAGGAAGCTAAGTTCCGTGGACCAGATCAGACCTGAAAGGGCGGTGAGGCCGGAAGAGGGCTGGAAGTCCCTGAGGCGTCGAAATGCGCTGCTTCCACGTATCGCGTTGATGCTGACTTTGGCGCTTCTGCCTCTTGGCATCATCGCCGTTGCGCAGACTCAAAGCGCGATCACTGCCGCGCGCGAGACGTATCGGGCCAGCCTCAGTGCTCAGACGACCCGTCTCGTCGCAGCCGAGCGTGAGACGATCCAAAGTGCGCGCGGCATCACCCAAGGTCTGGCCGACGCGCTGGCGGTGATGGGCCCGAGTGACGGCATCTGCACCGAGTTGATGAAGTATTCTTCGCAGCGCAATGATGACGTGGTTTTTCTGGGCTATATCGACACGAATCGCCGATCTGAGTGCAATAATTTTGGGACGACCTTTGATTTCTCGCATATCGACTTGCTGAGCCGGGCGATGGAAAACGGCGAGCTGTCGATCAACTACAATCCGTCGGGCGGGGCCAGCGGCCTGCCCGTCGTCGTTCTGCAACAGCCCGTCTACAACGCCCAAGGCATTTTCCGCGGCTTCGTCACCCTCTCGATGTCCACTCAGGCGATGATTGCCAGTCGGGCAGCCGATCCGTCATCCGAAAAGGCGGTCATCGTCACTTTCAATGAGCGCGGCGAAATCCTGACGGCGGATGACGCATCGGGCGGGTACGAACAATATCTTCCCGCCGAGACGTCCCTGACGGATCTGGTCGGGCAGGGCAGTCAGCTATTTACCGAGGCAAGTCAGCAGGGCGCGACGCGCGATTTCGCCGTCGTGCCGATCATCGAGGGCGCAGCCTACGCGCTGGGCAGCTGGGAGGCGACGCGCCCCCTGATGCGCGAGCGTGCCTTTTCACTCTTCACGCTGCTCTTTCCGCTCCTGATGTGGCTGATCAGCCTTGCCGTTGCACTGGTCGCGATACGGCTGCAGGTCATCCGGCCCATTCGCATTCTCGGTCGCCAGATGCGCGATTTCGCCGAAGGCCGCCGTGTCTTTCAAAACGATGCGCTGGACAATGCCCCCAGTGAACTGCGCGAAATTGGCGAAACTTTCGCGACCATGGCACAAAAGGTCATACGGGATGAGGCGGACCTGGAGAATACGGTTCACGAACGCGATGTTCTGATCAAGGAAGTGCATCACCGGGTCAAGAACAACCTTCAGCTCATGGCGTCGATCCTCAACATGCAATCGCGCAATGCGCCCAGCACGGACACGCGCAGTGCTCTGCGCAAGGTACAGGACCGCCTCACCAGCCTCGCTGCCGTACATCGCGGGCTTTACGAGACGCCTCAGGTCAGTCAGGTGCGCGTCGATACGCTGCTGGACGATCTGCTGGGCCAGTTGGCCAAGCTGGGCGATGGCGGCTCGACGCCATTGAACGTGGATCTGCAGCTTGAGCCGATCACGCTGGTGCCGGACCAGGCCGGTCCTCTGGCCCTGCTTGCTTCCGAAGGGTTCACCAACGCACTGAAATACGCCACGGCGGGCGATGATGGGCGCAAGCGCATCCGCGTGCGCCTCTATCCTCATTCGTCCGGCCCCGATATGGTCATGTTCGAGATCGCCAATACGGTGCAGTGCGAGATCCGTGCCGAGAGCGAGGAGGGGCTGGGCCTGAAACTGATACAGGCCTTCTGTGCACAGCTTGATTGCCGCATGAAAAGCAGCACAGAGGAGGCTGGATGGTATGCGATGCAGGTCTGCTTCAAAATGCAGGAATTCGAGCCGGAGCAGCACACGCCGCGTGTCTGATCGGCGTCGGACGTCCCGCGCAGCGCCAGTCCGCCCGTTTGTAAACCGCAGGATGACGGGTTGATTGCGCCGGAGGTTCAGGCGGCGTTCTGGGGTCTGCTGGCCGGAAGCGCGCTGCTCATAGGGGCCACGGCGGGCTATTTCCTGCGACTGCCCGCCAAGGCGGCCTCGTCGATCATGGCATTCGGGATCGGGGTTCTTGTTTCGGCCCTGTCCTTCGATCTGATGGATGAGGCCTTTGTCGTCGGCGGAATCTGGGCGGCAACGCTCGGGTTTGCGGTGGGCGGTGGCCTTTATGCGCTGGCGAATGCGGTGCTTGCCGGCGCGGGCGCGCACAAGCGCAAAAGGTCAGACCGGGGCGGAGCGACAGCGGCTTCCGCCTCGCTGGCCATCGCGATCGGATCGCTGCTGGACGGAATTCCCGAAAGCACGGCTATCGGCATCTCGCTGTTGGACGAGGAGGGGGTGGCCATTATCGCGCTGATCGCCGTATTCATTTCGAATGTGCCCGAGGGGCTGTCGAGTACAGTGGGCATGAAGGCCGCTGGCAAGTCCGCGCGCTATATTTTCAGCATTTGGGCCGGAATTGCCTTGGCCTGTTCGATGTCGGGGTTTCTGGGGTATGTCGTGGTCGGTCAGTTGGGCCCATTTTGGATCGCGGCAGCGACCGCTTGCGCCGCAGGGGCCGTGTTTGTCATGCTGATTGATACGATGATCCCGGAAGCTTTTGACAAGATACACGCGCTGTCGGGCCCTATCGCGGCGGTCGGATTTCTGCTGGCCTTTGCGGGTAGCCATCTGTTCTAGCAAACGTCACGGTTTACGCATGAAAAAAAGGGCAACCCCAGCAGGGCAAGCCTTTTACCAGATGTGTTGATGATCGCGATCGGATTAATCGCAATCATCAACAGTACGTTCGTACGCTTTGAACCCGTTTTGCCGGATGCTGCATGGCGTGTAAATGTCCGCTTTTACCGGGGGGACAAGCATTCCAATATTGGCGATGTTACAGTTGAGATTCTTGCATCACAGAATATCAAAAAAGCTCCTCGGGAAGCAGGTCTTCACTTTTGACCGTATTTCATTGAACTCCTCATATCTGTCTGCCACATCCAATATGCTGTCGGTTAGCGTGATTGCATATCCATCGCCAATTTTGGCAATCTCCACATCTTGGATTTGGTCTGAGAGCGGACTGACGATATCGACGTAGGGCCGACCGAGAAATGTCGACCACCCGAGTTGTGGGACCGTTTTTGATGTTCTGTCGCCGGTGATCCAAATTGGTTCTCGGGCTTCTGACAAGTCCGTTCTCAGATGGGCATCCCTGTGAAGGTGGGCAAACCCATACTGCGCCTCCGTCAATTCAAATAAGAGATTCGTAAAGCCTCGCCAGTCGATTGCTCTATGTGGTTTAGCGTACACGGATAGCTTTGCTGGTATCAAGCGCCCTCGAATATTTTGGCTCTCGTGCTGGATTTCTGCGTGATACATTGTGGTCAACTTGCGGTGCCAACCGATGCCAACGTGAAACTCAGATAAGGAGCCGTTGACCCGCATCTGGCCTAAGCCTGCCCAGTGGGGTCGAACATCTTCGCTGCCAGATAAGTTCGCAACTTTTTCGCCCCAAACACTCAGGGTTTTTGGAGCGAGTCGATGGTCAAAATTGAAAAAAAGATCAAGCAATTGCTTGCCGAAAGCCCAGTCAATAGTGGGTCTCCCGATTTCAATGTGAATTACCAATAGCTCTTTTGCAGTTAAATCCCGCATTCAAATGGGCCATTTCTTGCTTTGCCCCGGGCACGTCGGCTGACCGTTGCACAAAATTCGAAAGCTGCCATCGATGCAGCCGCAGCAAAAAGGCAGAAAAGCGCGCTGAGTTGGCATCCCGGACGACGTAACCGCCCTCGCGGATTTTTGCGAGGGTATTCGCCTGTCGAGGATCATGTTGCACTTTGGGTCATGCGCGGTTTTCCCACACATTCGGTAAGGGGCAACCCCAACAGGGGCCACCCTTTACACATCGCGACAGGATCCGATTATTTCTTGGCGCTGGTATGGTGCGCGCCAATGAACCAAGCATCCTTGCTGACGCCGCGGCTGACGCCGGTGAAGAGGTCCGCGGTTTCCTCGTCTCCCGACTCGCCCACTTCCTTGAGGCTCTCGTGGACGATGGTGGTGAACTGCACCATGCGCTTCTTCAACTCTTCAATATGGGCGTCCTGATGGACAGCATCACGCGGATACGCCTCCAGCTTGCCGTTCTTCTCGACACCTTCCAGCGTGCCGTCGGCGGTGCCGCCCAGAATGACGCAACGCTCGGCAATGGTGTCGACATGCTCGCCCATGCGGGCATAGACATCGTCCAGCAGTTCGTGGATGCCGATAAAGCTGGGGCCCTTGATGTTCCAATGTGCCTGCTTGATCGCCAGTTGCAACTGAATGCCGGTCGCCAGGGCGATATTCAGGTGATTGATCGAGGCTTCGCGGGCGTTGTCGCTGAGATAGTCGGTGAACTTCTCGGTCATGGCGTATCCTTTCTTCCAATCCCTTCGCGCGGCGCCGTTTCCGGGGCCGCGCTGGTATGTGGGGTATACGCCCCGGCAACCCATTCGGTTCCCGGAATGTGACGAAAGATTTGACCCGCTCAGCGGCCACTCATGATCATGCGGAATCGCAGCTGGTCAAAGATCACCGCAAGGATCAGAAGCGCGCCCAGCAGCACCATCTGCATGTAGGAGCTGACCTGCGCGAGGTTCATCCCGTTCTGCACGAGAATAATGAAGAAGCCGCCTAGCACCACGTTTTCGACCCGCCCAAGCCCGCCGCGCAGGCTGACCCCGGCGATGACGCAGGCGGCGATGGATTCCAGTGCGATGGTGCCGCCCAGATTGGCCTCGCCCGATTCCACGCGGGCTGTCAGCAACAGGCCGGTAAGCGCCGCGATCAGCGAGCAGAGGATATAGGCGGTCATCAAGGTCCGCTTGGTGTTGATCGCCGAGAGATGCGCCGCCTTGATGTTGCCGCCCACCGCATAGATCTGCGCGCCGACGCGGGTGCGCGACATAAGAATCCACATGGCCACGATGCAGATGGCAGCAACGATCACAGGTATCGGCACTCCCCATAGCCTGCCGAAGCCGAAGACATTGCCAAAAGCGAAGGGTAGGCCCGAAACCGGGATACCGCCCGTCAGGAAAAGGGCAAGCCCCGCCCCGACCGAGCTGACACCCAGCGTCATGATGAAGGGGGATACCTCAAAGACCGCAACCCCGATGCCATTGATCCCGCCGACGATCAGCGCCGCACCGAACCCCGCCAGCGCGCCTATGGCGATCGCCAGCCACACGGCCTCCGGAAAGATCGGCGCCATCGCAACCATGGTCATCGCCGACACGACCGAGCTGAGCGCTATGACCGTGCCCACCGACAGATCGAAGCCGCCCGAGATCAGCACCAGCATCTGGCCCAGCGACACGAGGATCAGGTAGACCGACTGCCGACCAACATTGACGAGGTTCTGAACCGTCAGAAATTTGTCCGACAGCACCGTAAACACGATCAGCGCGATTCCCAGGAAAAAGGGCAGCACGCCAACCCGGATGAAGATCCGCTTCAGCAGGTTGTCCTTTGTGTCGCCCTCGGTTCCGGTGTTCATGCAGTCTCTCCAGTGTCGTCGAAAAAGTGGCGCAGCACGTTGTCTTCGGTACGCGCATCGCCGGTCAGTTCGGCGGTGATGCGGCCCTCGGCCATGACCAGAACGCGGTGCGCGAGGTTCAGAACTTCGGGCAGATCGGACGAGATCACGATCACCGCCTTGCCCGACGCGGCGATGTCGCCGATCAGCCGGTAAAGCGCGGCGCGCGTGCCCATGTCGACGCCCACCGTCGGCTCGTCAAAGATGAAAAGGTCGGCGTCATGGCCAAAACTCTTCGCAAAGAGCACCTTCTGCTGGTTCCCGCCCGAAAGCTGCGCGACAGCCTTTGGCCGGTAGCTCTCCTTAAGCTCGACCGTCTCGAATATCTCGGCCGAAGTCTCGCGCAGGGCACGCGGGCGGATCATCGCGCTGGCTTCGCGCCCCATCATCAGGTCGATCCCGAGGTTCTGCCAGGCGCTCTTGGCCAGGTCGAGCCCCTCGGCCTTGCGGTCGGAAGACAGGTAATAGATACCCGCGCCGATCACGTGTCGGGTGGCCGTTCCAGTGATATCCTTGCCTTTCCAGCGCACGGTGCCGCCGCGAATGGGCTGGATCCCCATGATGCTGCGAAAAATGCGTGACTTGCCCGATCCGACAAGCCCCGCCATCCCCAGAACTTCACCGCGCCGCGCGGTCAGGGAAGCGCCGTTCACGCCCCATGCGCGTAGGCTCTCGACCTCCAGCAGCACCTCGGCGGGATCGTGCGGAATGTCGGGATAGATGTCACGAATGGCGCGCCCGGCCATCATCTCGACCAGCGTGGCCTCGTCAGTCTCGGCCATCGGCACGGTGCCGATATAGGCGCCATCGCGCAGCACAGTGACGCGGTCCGCAATGCGCTCGAACTCGTGGATGCGGTGCGAGATATAGATGATCGCGACGCCCTCAGCGCGCAGCTTTAGGATCGTCTCGAAGAGGTGATCGACTTCGCGGTCGGTCAGCGATGCGGTCGGCTCATCCAGAATGAGGCATTTGGGTTGGCCGTGAAACGCCTTGGCGATCTCGACCATCTGCTGCTGCGCGCGGCTTAAGTGAGCGACCGTCTCGCCCACGGGCACGTCAAAGCCGAGGCGGTCCAGCAGTTCCTGAGCGCCGCGGCGCATCGCGCGGTGGTCTGTAAAGGGGCCGATCCCCGGCTCGCGGCCCAGAAACATGTTCTGCGCAACGGTCATCGTCGGGATCAGCGAGAATTCCTGAAATACGGTGTAGATGCCCGCCGCCTGAGCATCTGCGACCGAGGCAAAGCGCACCGCGCGTCCCTCGACCTCAATGCTGCCCTCGGACGGGGTGTTGGCGCCCGCCAGCAGCGAAATCAGCGTCGATTTACCCGCGCCATTCTCACCGAAAAGCACATGCACCTCGCCGCGCGCCACGTCGAAGTCGACATGATCAAGCGCGATCACGCCGGGATAGGCGCGCGTCAGTCGCCGCGTCTGGATGAGGGGGGTGTCGGTCATGGGGGAATTGGCCCTTCGAAAGGGAGCGCCGGGCGGCGCAGGGCCGCCCGGAAACACGTATTACTCGATCGAAAAGACCGGCGAGAAATTTTCGGGCGGCAGAACGGTGCTGCGGTCGGTGTCCGCAATATTGTCCTGATTGATGACAAAGATCTTGGGGCCGACATGCTGGATCACGTCCTTGCCTTCCAGGATGCGGACGGCCTGATCGACCGCCATGCGCGCCTGGATGACCATCGAGTCGGCAGGTGCCGCGGTGATGAAGCCCCGCTCGATCCCGGTCCAGACGCCGGGCGTCAGGTAGAAGGCCAGGATACCCGTCTCGCCCATCAGACCGCGCTCGCGGATGAGACCCTGCGCCGCCTCGGCGGTCACGGCGGTGCCCGCGATATAGTCAACCTCGGGGTTGGCCTGCAGAACGTCCTCGACCAGCTTCAGTTGCGCCTCCTTGCCGGTATCGCCATAGCGCGGCTCGAGCACGCTAACCGCAGAGCCTTCGACCGCCTGCATGAAGCCCGTATTCGCGGCCTCGACCCAACCGGCGCCCGCCGGGCCGGGGAACCAGCCAACGGTGACTTCATCACTGCCGGCGGGATGCTGCTCGGCCAGGTAATTGCCGATTTCACTGCCCATCGTCTGGAACGACACCAGCGCCTTGCCGGCGATATCTGGCGACGAGACGCCGTTGATGACGTCGATCACCGGAATGCCCTGGTCCGCGACCTCCGAGATGACCGAATTGAGGCCATCATAGGAAATCGCGCCGATGATGACGGCATCCGCGCCGCCCGCGACGCAATCCTCGATCTGGCTGATCTGGTTCGCCAGTTCGGTATAGCCGCCCGCCTCGGTCACGTTCAGCTTGACGCCAAGGCGGCGCGCCTCCTCGACGAGGCCATAATCGACGCCCAGCCAATAGGCGTCCTTCATGTGCGGCAGGGCGGCGCAAATGTTCCAGGCCTTTTCGGCCTTATCCAGCGCCTCGTAGGTGACCGGCGTGCGCTCGCCATCGGTAGCAAAGGCCGGTTCGGTTTGCTCGGCCTCGTAGGGGAACCACGCTTCCTGCGCGACGGCAGCCACCGGCATCAGCGCGGCAAGTGCCGTGCCGAGGGTGAGTTTTGTCAGTGTCTTTGTCATTGATCGTTACTCCCTTTGGTATGTGCGGGCGGGCGTGATGCCCGCCTCGTTGATTATTTTGCCGCGCGCGCCTAGTTCAGGGCGCTGCGGATCTTCTCCAGCCGGGCGGTGCGCGCGTGGCGCGCCTCCAGCGCGGTCTCCATATCGACCTCGACGAACTTGACCGGCGTGTTGGGCTGAAGCTGCCCGATCAGGTCCATATCGGCCGAGATGATCGCGCCGACGGTGAAGTAACCGCCACCCGACACCGCGTCGCGGTGCAGCACGATGGGCTCCGTCCCGCCGGGGATCTGGATCGAGCCGTAGCTGTAGCAGCCATCGACGATGTTCGATGGGTCCGAGCCTGCGCCAAAGGGCTGCTCGCGCTCGACGAACTCCATCGGCTTGCCGCCGCGAAAGCGGTATCCCATGCGGTCCGCCTCGGGCGCGACCTTCCATTCATCCGCAAAGAACTGCTTTTGCGAGCCCTCCGTCAGTCGGTGCCAGTAAAGGCCCGGCAAAACGCGCAACTCCACAGGCTTGGGCAATTCGGCCAGCAAGGAATGATCCAGCGTACGCTCCTTGGCATTTGCGCTGGCCTTGCCCACGGGGACAACATCACCAGCCGCCAAGGCGCGGCCCTCAAAGCCACCCAATGCACCGATCGGATAGGTCGAGCGGCTGCCAAGCGCCGGGGGCGTATCGATGCCGCCAGCGATGGCGATATAGATGCGCGCGCCGGTTTTCAGGAATCCGAATTTAAGCGTCTGCCCGGCCTTGACCGGGAAGGACGACCAGCATTTGCGCTCTTCACCATCCACATAAACGGGCATTTCCGCGCCGCCGATAGCGACCAGTGCATCGTCGTTGAAGGTAAGTTGAGGTCCCATGAAGACCGCTTCCAATCCGGCGGCATCCTCGGGGTTGCCGACCAGCATGTTGGCGATGCGCATTGCCGCGCGGTCCATCGCGCCGCCCTCGGGAATGCCGAGGTGAAAATAGCCCGGACGCCCCAGATCCTGAATGGTGGTCAAAAGGCCGGGTTTGACAACTTCAAACGTCATTGAGAGCCTCCATCAGCTTGGCGTTGGTGCCTTCCATATTCGCGTTGAAATCCTCCAGATCGAAGGTCACGTTGGCGATGCGCGGCTGGTAAGTGCCGTCCTCGACCGCCTTGAGGATGCGGTCATATTCTTCGCGGTCGATCGGCTTCCATTTGACGATATCGCCCGGCTTGAAAAAGACCATGAAGTCCTTGAGATAGCTGACCTCCTGATCCGCATCGAAGATGGTCATGGGCGTAATGCCGAACATCTGGTAGCCGCCCGCGCCGCGCACCGAATAGACGCAGGAGAAGCAGCCGCCATAACCGACCGTCTGTTTCGGCGTGTCGGTGCGCGGCTTGAGATATTTGGGCACCTCGATCTGCTTGTCGCGCTCGACCAGCTGGTAGAGGAATGGCAGGCCCGACACGAAGCCGACCATCGACACGAACCACGGCGCGCTATGATGCGCCTCGATGAACGCCTCGACGCTATCATAGCCGTTGATGCGGGCGGCATAATCCAGATCGGTGCCCGACGGGTCCTGATGGCGCTCGCGAAAGCGCATCACGCAGTCATGTGTCCAGGGATCCTGGTAGAAGACCGGCACCTCGACGATGCGCGTCTCCAGCCGCTTTTCCGCATTCTCGGCCTTCTTCTCCAGCTCTTTCAGCTTGGCCATCATGTCTTCGGGCGCGATCACATCGGGATCATAGCGCACCTGAAAGGAGGCGTTGGCCGGACAGATTTCGCGCACGCCGTCGATATCGGCCTCGCGCGCCGCGTTGCTCATGGCGAGGGATTTGAAGAACGCGTCCAGCGACATCTCCTCGTCCATCTCGACGAAGATATGCTCGTCTCCGCCGTATGAATACCGTGTCTTCACGATGCTCCTCCTGTCTCGTTGGTGAGATTGTCCGCGTCCAGCCACGGCTCGAGCCATTGAGTATGGATGCGGCCTGCGCGCACATCTGGCGATGTTGCCAGCGCCTTGTGCAGCGGGATGGTGGTCTTGAGCCCGTCGATCTTTACTGCGTCCAGCGCGCTCGCCATCTTGTCGATCGCGGCCTCGCGGGTATCCGCGTGCACGATCAGCTTGCCGATGAGCGAGTCGTAGAATGGCGGAATCTGGTAGCCCTCGTAGAGGAAGTGATCGACGCGGATGCCGTCCTTGTCGTCCGCCAGATCAAGGCTGCCGACCACGCCGGGGAAAGGCATGAATTTCTTGAGCGGGTCCTCGGCATTGAGGCGCACCTCGATTGCGTGGCCGTTCAGCGCGATTTCGTCTTGCGTGACGGGCAGCTCTTCGCCGCCACAGACGCGGATCATCAGCGCGACCAGATCGAGGCCGGTGATCATCTCGGTCACAGGGTGCTCCACCTGAATGCGCGTGTTCATCTCTATGAAGTAGAACTTGTCGGCGCGCACGTCATAGAGATACTCGACCGTTCCCGCGCCGCAATATTCAACCGCCTCGGCCAGATCGACGGCGGCGTCGCACATCGCGGTGCGCGTGGCCTCGGGCAAGCCGAAGGCGGGGGCCTCCTCCCACACTTTCTGGCGGCGGCGCTGGAGCGAGCATTCGCGCTCGAAGCAATGCACCGCGCGTTTGCCATCGCCGAGGATCTGCACCTCGATATGGCGCGGCTGCTCAATGACCTTCTCGATATAGATACCACCATCGCCAAAGGAGGCCTCAGCCTCCTGCCGGGCTCGCGGGGCAAGTTTGGCCAGGTCTTCGGGCGTGTCCGCGATGCGGATACCGCGCCCGCCGCCGCCCGCGCTGGCCTTGATCATCACCGGATAGCCGATGCGCTCGGCGATCTCGGCGGCTGCATCCATGTCATCGACGCGCCCGTCCGATCCGGGCACCACGGGCACGCCTGCTGTCTCGGCCACTTGCCGCGCCGACACCTTGTCGCCCATGCTCTGGATCGTGTCTGCCGAGGGGCCAACGAATATCATGCCCGCGTCAACCACCGCGCGGGCAAAGCGGGGACTTTCGGCCAGAAAGCCATAGCCGGGATGCACCGCATCCGCGCCGGCGTCCTTGGCCGCCTTCACCACGGCATCCACATCCAGATAGGATTTGGAGGCCTGCGCCGGGCCGATGCACACCGCCTCATCGGCCATGCGCACGGCCAGCATCTCGGCATCCGCCTCGGAATGGGCCTGGATCGTGTGGATGCCAAGGCTCTGCGCGGCGCGCACGATGCGCACGGCGATCTCGCCCCGATTCGCGATGAAAAGGCGTTGAATGCTCATCTTACTTCAGTGTCGCCAGAACGTCGCCCGCCGAGACGGCCGCCTCGTTCTCCGCTGAATAACCGCCAAAGGTGCCATCCTCTTCGGCCTGCACCTCGATAAAGGATTTCATCACTTCGACAAGTCCGATCGTCTCGCCGCTCTTGACCGCATCGCCCGTCGATTTGAAGGGCGCGTCATCGGGCGATGGCTTGTGGTAGAAGGTGCCGGGGACGGGGGATTGAATGTCAGCCATGGGGTGTCTCCTGTAAGTGTTCAGCTGGCGTCATGCGCCAGCACGTCGCGCGCGGGTGCGATGATGATACCGTTTTCGGTCAGGGTCTTGCGGATCGCCTTGAGAATCTCGACCGCGCCGGGCGTGTCGGAATGCACGCAGATGGACTCGAAGGCGACGTCGATATCCTTGCCGCTCTCGGTCTCGACCTTGCCTTCCTTGCAGGCGCGCAGGCACTTGGCGGCAATCGCCTCCGGGTCGGCCGCTGCGCCCTTGCGCGTAAAGATGATCATGCCGTCATCGCCATAGTCGCGGTCCGAATAGAACTCGCGCACCACCGGGTGCGAATGCCGTTTGGCCACCTCATAGGTGAGTGCAGCGCCCATGCAGAAAAGGATCAGATCGGGCGCGGTCGCCTGCAGCGTCTCGACCAGGTGACGCGACAGATCCTCGTTGCGCGCGGCCTCCATGTAGAGCGCGCCATGCGGTTTCACATGCTGCAAAGGCACTTCGTGGCGGCGGCCGAATTCGCGCAGTGCGCCGATCTGGTAGAGGATGTCGTTAACCAGCTCGTCATCGGCGGCGTCGATCTTGCGCCGGCCAAAGCCCTGAAGATCCTTGTAGGCCGGATGCGCGCCCAGACCGACGCCATGCGCCTTGGCCAAGGCTGCGACGCGGTTCATCGAATTGGGATCGCCCGCATGAAACCCGGTGGCGACATTTGCCGAGCTGATGACGGCCATCAGCGCCTCGTCAGGGGCGTCGCCATAGCTCCAATGGCCAAAGCCTTCGCCCATGTCACAGTTGAGATCCACAATCTTGCGCATACCGTATCCCCCCGAAACTATTGTTGTGCAGAGCCTGCGCCTCGATTGAGTGTTTGTAAATTACAAAAAATTGCGCAACTAATATCGGATAATCCGATAATCCGAATTTGCGAGGCATCGTATGAATTTAAGGCAACTCAAATACTTTGTCGCCACGGCCGAGACGGCGCAGGTCAGCCGGGCGGCCTCGGCCTTGTCGATCTCCCAAAGCTCGGTGACAACGGCGATCCGCGATCTTGAAACGTCTCTTGGCGCGACTCTTTTCCTGCGGACGCGGCACGGGATGGACCTGACCGATGCGGGGCGCGAGCTCTTGGCCTCGGCCTATGCGATCCTTGGCAAGATCGACGAAGCGCAGAACCTGCGCCACCGCGACACCGACGCCTCGGGCACCATCCGCATCGCCGCCAGCTATACGGTGATCGGCTATTTTCTGCCCTTTCACCTCGACCGTCTGCGCCGCCTGCACCCCAACCTGAACATCGAGCTGCACGAGCTGAATCGCGACAGCATCGAGGAGGGGCTGCTGTCGGGCCGCTTTGACGTCGCGGTTCTTCTGACGTCGAACATCACCAATCCGGGACTGGAGAGCGAGACGCTGCTGCGCTCGGCCCGGCGGGTATGGTGCGCCAGTGGGCACCCATTCGCGCAGCGGCGCAACATCACCTTCGATGAGATCGCGGACGAGGATTACATCCTGTTGACCGTCGACGAGGCCGCGAATACCGCAATGAAATACTGGAGCGCCCAGACCCGCGAGCCGCGCGTGCGCCTGCGCACCATGTCGATCGAGGCCGTCCGCTCGATGGTGGCCAACGGGCAGGGGATCACGATCCTCAGCGACATGGTCTACCGGCCCTGGTCGCTGGAGGGCAAGCGTATCGCGACGGTCATGCCCGCCGGACAGGTGCCGACGATGGATGTGGGTCTGGCATGGCGGCGCGGCGCGGTATTCACCCCGCAGATGGACCTGATACACGCCTATTTCCGGCAGGCGTTCAATTCGCCCTATGCCGGGTAGCCATCAAAGGATCGGGCCGACCGTCGCCACCGCGTTGTTCCAGATGCGCCGGTAATAGGGCCAGGCGTCGACATCGCTGAGTGTGATCTGCACAGATCCGGCGATATAATCGCCCTGTCGCGCCTCGACCGCCTGCGCGATCCCGGTGTCCTGAAGCAGGATGTTGTTCTCGAAATTCAGATCGAAACTGCGCAGGTCGATATTGGACGAGCCGATGAGGCAGGCCGTGCCATCGATGGTCAGCGTCTTGGCGTGTAGAAGGCCGCCCGTGTATTCGTGAATGATGCAGCCCGCCTCGAGCAGACGGCGGTAGTAGCTGTGGCTGGCGGCGGCGACGATCAGGCTGTCATTCTTGTGCGGCATGATCAGCGTCACGGCAATACCCCTGTGCGCGGCGGCGCACAGCGCCTCAAGCACGGTGGCATCGGGCACGAAATAGGGTGTCGAGATCACCAGCCGGTCGCGCGCACATCCCATCGCCGTCGCAAAAAGCTGCGGTGTGGAGCTGCGCCGCTCGGTCGGCCCGTGGCCCATCGCCTGCGCGGCGAAGCCGCCGGGGACAGGCGGGCAGGAATGGGCCAGCGCCTCGGGTGGCTCGCCCGTTGCGCGCATCCAGTCGCTGGCAAAGAGAAGCTGATTTTGCGCCACGACCGGCCCTGTGAGGCGCAGCATGATATCCACCCAGGGGCCGTATTTCGCCTTGGGCAGAAACTCGGGATCTGCCGAATTGCGGCTGCCGCAATAGGTAACGGCCCCGTCGATCACCGTGATCTTGCGGTGGTTGCGCATGTCGAGGCGGCTGGTCAGGATCGTGCGGATGGGCCGAGTCAGCGGCATCGCCACGGCCAGGTGTACGCCCGCCTCGCGCATACGTATCCACAGGGTCGAGCGGATCAGCGCGCGCGAGCCCAGACCATCGGCCATCGCGCGGCAAGTGACACCGCGCCGGGTGGCGCGGATCAACGCCTCGGCCAGTTCAATGCCGGTGCCGTCCTCCAGCCAGATGTAATAGAGCGCGTGCACATGATCGGTCGCGGCGTCGATATCGGCAATCATCCGGACGCGCGTATGGGTGGCATCCTCCATCAACTCGGCGGCATTGCCGGGAACGGGCTGAAAGCCGTTGATCGAGGCCGCATAGCTGAAAACGGGCCGGAACTGCGCCTTGATTTCGGTGTCAAGCGCCGAGGTTTCGCCTATCAGCGCGCGCGCAACGCCATGAAGCTGCTCGCGGATGCTACGCTGCATCTCGTGGGCGCGGCGGCCCAGATTGTTTTCGCCAAAGAGGAAATAGACGATGCTGCCAAAGATCGGCAGGACGATGAGCACGATGATCCAGGCCAGGCGCGCGGGCGGCGACAGGTCATCGCGCAGCATCAGCCGCACCGACAGCGACAGCACCATCAGAATGTGGGCGGCAAGGGCGATACTCATCCGGCATCCTTTGGCATTTCGAGGTCTATGACTACGGGCAGGTGATCCGAGGCGCGGGCCGCCAGATCCGAGACGTGAACATGCGCAGACACCTCCTGCAGATCGCCGCGCAGCACGAAGCGGTCCAGCGGCGCCGTGGGCCGGGACGCGTGAAAGCTGTTGCCGGGAAGGATCATGCGGCAACTGCCGCCCAGAAGGCCTGCGATGGCCGGATCGTGCCGCCATGCGTTGAAATCCCCGGCGAGCAGCACGGGGTGGTCGGCATTTTTCATGTGCCGCCCCAACGCCGACAGTTGCCCCGCCCGCACCCGCCGCGCCAGCGCCAGATGCACGCCGATCACCTCGATTCGGGGCGCGCCGAACAGTGCCGAGACCGCGCCGCGCGGCTCCAGCGAGGGCAGCTCGATCCGGGTGGAATCGGTCAGCACCAGAGATTGGTCGCGATAGAGGATCAGGTTGCCATGCCAGCCATGACTGGCCGGGCGCACAGAGAGATCGACCAGCCGATAGCCCAGTTTTTCACGCAGCATGTCCAGCGGAAGAACCCCCGCGCGCTTGCCGACACGCTTGTCCGCCTCCTGCAGGATGACGACATCGGCCCCGATCTCTTGCAGCACGCGTGCGATGCGGTCGCCGTCCCGCCGCCAGTCGAGGCCCACGGCCTTGCGGATATTGTAGCTGGCAATGCGCATCAGCGGCGCCGCGCGCCGCGCGCAATGAATTTCGGAAGTGCGCCGGGGGCCGGGTCGCTCATTCTTGGGGGCCTCCTGCCGGGGTATGATGCCCGGCAAGGATGCCGCGCCGCGCGGCAAAAGGAAAGGCCGGGGCCGCCCTTATTGCGCGCCATCCTTGCGCCGATGCGCGCGGATCGTTTGGCCGTCCGGCGCCGTCAGAACCAGCGCGCCGGTCCGGTCGATTTCGTAGCGCGTGATTTCGGGTAAAAGCGCCAGCAGCCGTTGCTCCTGCTCCATCAGAGCGGGCAGGCAGGCCATCCGCGTTGTGGCCGTGGGCGACAACTCCATCGCGCCACCCGGCCCGGCGGTATATTCGCCGACGAGGCGATTGCAGCTGGCATTGCCCGCAAGCGCGCCATCCGGCTGAAAGGACAGCGTCGCGGGCGAGCGGTCGATCACGCCGCGATCGCCGATATACTCAATGCCCCACGGGCCGCCGGTCAGGGCCGGACTGTCGCGGTCCTGGGCCACGAGCGCGGAAATGGCGGCGATGCCGGTAGCCGCGAGGATGATGAAGCCAAGGATGATGCGTTTCATGGGCGTACTTTCTGACGGATAAACGGATCACTTCTACCTGTGCACCGTCGCGGACAGGATCAAGTCCGTGCGCCGGGCGGCTGGGTGCTAGAGCGGGGTGGCATTCAACCAGTCGATAATCTTCAACACATCGTCGCGGCTGTCGATATGGTTTCGCTCTACGGCTGAAAACCTTTCTTGCATCGGCATCTCGCCGGTAAAGGGCGCCACCAATGCGCCGCTGTCCAAGGCATGCCGGGCGAAGCTGCGACTGATGATGGCGCAGCCATGTCCGGCTGAGAGGATCTGAAGCGCAATCAGCGACGAATCGGCCCTCATCCAATGGGTGGGAGCGGGTCGATCATAGCCGTTTCGCTCGAACCAGCGGTCCCAGTCGGTCTCTGAGCCGACGACCTGCACGATATCGGCACCGGGCAGCGTTTCTTCCGGGGGCGCACCAGCGATGTGGCGCGCGTAGTCGGGGTGGCAGACGATCGTGGCAGGCGCAAGCGCCAGCGGATGTATGTTCTGCTCGGGCCAGTTTCCGTCGCCGTACCGGATATCCAGATCGATGCTCGCGTCATTCATCCGGTCGGCCCAGACGGTGGTGGAAAGCTCGATTTCTATATCCGGGTGCAATTCGCGAAATTCGTTCAGTCGCGGCGCCAGAATGAGGGCGGCGAACGAGATGGAAGAGCGCACCCGGATCAGCGACCCGCGCTGATGGCGAAAGAGGCCATCGGTCGCCGTTTGCATCGCCTGGAACGACTTGCGGATTGGCAGCGCATAGGCCTGACCCATATCGGTCAACTCTACCCCCTTGGCAAGCCGCTTGAACAGTTGCACGCCCAAATGCTGCTCCAACAGGCGTATCTGCTGGCTGACGGCGGCGGGGGTAAAGTTCAGTTCTTCCGCCGCCGAGGTGAAAGAGCTGTGCCGCGCCGCCGCCTCGAACGCGCGCAGCCAGGTGACATGAGGCAGTCGGCGCATGAAATGTCCCTTCATTTGAGCGCGATGATGGCCGTGATCCGCCGGGGGGGGGCGGCTACGCGCCCGGAGCGAATTAATGGCCGGGCATAGCGGCCAAAGCCATTGGTTGCAGCGCTGCCGCTGCGATTTCTGTTCGCTCTGATCCCACCGGGCGAAAAATTGCGATGCCGGTCCCTGCATTTGGAGATGCCGTTATGCGTGTGGCTAGCCTTAGCGCGTTTTCATCGGCGTCGCCACGCCTACGGGCCGGGCCCGCCTGAGCGGAGCGCTGTCTTGAAGTCAAGGCATGCCGGACAAAAGAAAACGGCGCGAAAAACGCCGCGCCGTTTTGATAGTGACAGTGGGGCTGCCCGTCAGGCGCGAGCCCGCTGGGGCGTCTCTTCATCCTGCGAATGGCCCTTGCGCGCCATGACGCGGTAGGTGCTGCGCACCGCGCCGCGATCCGTGTAGCAGCCGCGCAGATGGCGGCTGCCGCTCTCGGCGACATAGCCCTCGCGCCCATGCACGATGCGGTGGTTGTCGAACACCACGCAATTCCCGGCCTCCGAGCGGAAGCGCATGGTAAAGCGATCCTCCTGCATCATGCGGATGAACTTGATGAAGGCCGGGTAATAGTCGTCCAGCAGGTCCTGCGGCAGATCCATGTTGTCCTGCAGGTGCTGCGAGATGGTCACGCCCGTTACCTTGCCGTCTGCATCCAGCTCGATCACGCGCTGATGGGCGCGGTAATCCCAGTTCTCGTGGCGGTAGAAGAACGGGATCTCGTGCCCGGCCAGCAGCGCGAAGGCCTCCGGGTCTTCGGCGCGCAGCGCCTCGGCCACGGCGGCGCCATCCAGGAACAGCGATAGGCCGCCCTCGACGGTGTTCTCAAGGCAGTGCAGGAATTGTACGCCCGGTGCGGTCTCTTCGCCCGGCAGATCGGTATGCATCTCCAGCGGGCCGGCGGTGAAGGCCAGGTTCGTCGGTTCGATCTCGACCCGCACGTCAAAGAAGAGACCCTCAGCCGACGGCGTGATGGGGCCGACGGCGTTGACAAGGCGCGGCAGGCTCTCGGTGCTTTTCTCCATGTCCGTCACGATCGCGATGCCATCCTCGATCAGGGCGCGGGTCAGGCGGGCGCGGCCTTCGTCGCTGTCCACCACGTCATCCTGCGCGACGCGGGTGATCGACGGCAGGTAGTCGCCATACCACAGCGTGCGCGGCAGCTCGGCGGGATCAGCGGCGCGGCCATTGGCGGCCACCTGCTGCAGCAGCGCCAGCGGCACGCGCGAGGCCTGCGCCTCGTCCTGCCAGCCGATGACCAGCATGTCATCCTCGATCATGGCCGAGCTGGCGCGCGGGGGCCCGGCCAGCTCGGATGCGTCGAAGATCCGCTCGCGCGTTTGCGGGTCAATGCAGGACACGCAGGCGTCGCGCAGCCAGTAGTAGTTGAAATAGGTGTCGCCGCCGGGCAAGCCGATGGTCATGCCCTTGTCGCGAAGATCAAAGGTTGTATCGCTCATATCTGTCATCCTGTTTTTAGGCGGGAAGGTTCAGGGTTTAGCTGGCATAGCTGTCGCCCTCGGCATCGAGGATCGCGCGCAGCTCCGACAGGTGCGCGTCGGCCTGACCGGGGTAGTCTTCCAGCTCTTGCGCCGTCTTCTCGGCGATCTCGTCTGAAAGCACCCGCAGGGGCAGACCGGTTTGCAGGGCGCGGATGTAGGTCTCGGCCGCGCGCTCGAAGTAGTAGAGGCGGTTCCAGGTGTCGGCGACATCGCTGCCGATCACCAGAACGCCGTGATTGCCCATGATCATCACCTTCTTGGACGGGTCTGACAGCATCGAGGCGCAGCGCAGGCCCTCTTCCTCGAAGGCCAGACCGCCAAAGGCGTCATCGATCACAGTGCGGTTGTAGAAGGTCGCCGTGTTCTGGTCGATCGGCGGCAGGGTGCTGTCCGCAAGGCAGGCCAGAACCGTTGCCCAGATAGAATGCGCATGCATCACGCAGCGTGCATGAGGGCAGGTCCGGTGGATCGCCGCATGCAGGCCCCAGGCGGTGGGATCGGGCGCGTCGGGCGCCTCCAGCGCGGAGGGGTCATTGGCATCGAGATGCAGAAGGTCAGACGCCTTGATGCGCGAGAAATGCCGCTGGTTCGGGTTGATCAGGAATTCGGTGCCGGCATCGTTGACAGCAAGGCTGAAATGATTGGCCACGGCCTCGTGCATGCCAAGGCGCGCGGCCCAGCGAAACGCGGCCGCCAGATCGGCGCGCTCGGCCCAGTGGCTGAGATTGGCGGCGGGGGTGGGGTTCGGGTTCTGCATTGTGCTTACTCCGCTGCTGGTTTGGCCGCCGCGGGGTGCGTGAGGCCTGTCGGGATGACCTCATAGCCGGGCTCCTCGGGTTCGTCATCGACCAGGTGGTCCGGAAAGCCAGGCGCGGTGATGCTGAGGCCGGTGGCGTCCTCAAGGCGGCGGATGATGTTGGGCGATAACTCGCGCGGGCCATAGCGGGCGATGCCATCGTTGAAGATGTCGACCAACAGGGGGCTGATCTCCAGCGGAATGCCCGCGTCCTCGGCCAGCTTCTGAAAGAGGCCGATATCCTTTTTCACGAGGTCCATGGTGAACGAGACGTCGCGCGAGCCATTCAGGATCAACTGGCTTTCGGTCTCGTGCACAAAGGACGTGCCCGAGGAGATCTTCATCGCCTCATAGGTGGTGTTCATGTCGATGCCCTGTGCCTTCATCGTCACCAGCGCCTCGCAGCAGGTCAGCAGGTTGGCGGTGGCCAGATAGTTGGTCATCACTTTTAGCACCGAGGCGGTCCCGATCTCGCCGGTATGCAGCACGCGGCGGCCCAGCGTGGTCAGGACGGGCAGCATCCGGTCGAACGTGGCGCGGTCGCAACCTGCGAAGATCGAGATGTTGCCGGTATCCGCGCGGTGGCACCCACCCGAGACGGGGCATTCCATCGCCGCGCCGCCGCGCTCGATGACCAGTGCGGCAAGGCGCTTCATCTCGCCGCCATCGGTGGTCGACATCTCCATCCAGATCTTGCTGCTGTCGATGGCGGGCAGCATCTGCTCGACCACGGCGGTGCAGGCGGCGGGCGAGGGCAGGCAGGTGATGACGCCTTCGCATTCCTCCATCATCGCCAGCGGGCTGGCCGCTGCCTTGGCGCCCATTGCGATGAACTTTGCCACCAACTCGGGGTCCAGATCGTGCACCATGAGGTCATGGCCGTTGCGCAGCAGGCTGCCCGCCAGCTTGCCGCCGACATTGCCGAGGCCGATAAATCCGATTTTCATGTGCGTGTGCCCTTCCGCATGAGCGATTGCGTTCTGCGCGCGACCGTGAAGCAACTCGAAACCAACGTAAAGCAATGGGTTTTTACCCATTGGGGGCGGATATTTTGAGGGAGAGCCTTTCTTCGTTATGCTGCGGCCCTTTGCGCGGTTTCGCACTGTTGCGGCGGCGCCGTTTTTGGGGGCGCTCTGCATAATATTGCGGCACCTGCACGCGGCGCGGGCTATGCTGGCGCTGCCTGTTACTTGCGAGACGCCCGCCAATGCCCGATGCCGGTTTTCTGGATGCCCTGCCTGCCGCGATGGATGCGGTCGGCACCACCCGCTTTGAAAAGCAGCTGGCCGATGCGATCGGCTGCGTGCTCAGCTATGATTTCATCACGATGGCGCGCTATTCGGTGCATGAAAAGCCGCGCTTCCTGGTCCACTCCTACACCTTCCCCTCGCATATGGCCGAGCTTTACCTGTCGCAATTCGTTGATGCGGATCCCTATATCGAGCATTGGCGCAGCGCCGAGGCGCCAGGGGTTGTCTGGCTGCAGGACATCGCATTCTCGCGCAAGCGATACCGCAGATATACCGAGGTTTTCCTGCCCCAGATCGGTGTGTGCGACGAGATCGGTGTTTTCATGCCCGCCGTGGCGCGCGACTCGGTCGCGTTTTTCTACAACCGGCGGGAGCGGCTCTTTTCGCTCGGCGATGTGCAGGCGGTGCGTGAGGTTTTCGATGCGGCGGCGGCGCTCTACCGGCTGCATATCCGCACGCTTCTGGGGCAGGAGGGCGCAGCGCGCGATGGCTCGCCCTCGCTGGGCAATCCGGCGCGCGCGACCTCGGGTAGCGGCGCGACGATCTGGTACACCAATGAATGGAGCGCGCAGCAGCGCCCCGATCTGGCGCTGGTCGAGGTCGCGGGCGCGGTGCCGGCACAGGCGCCCGAAACCTACCGCGCAACGCCGCTGCGGCAGGGGGTAGCGCCGGGCGCATCGCTGGCGGGTTGGGTGGCGCAGCTGGGCCTGACACCGCGCGAGCGCGATATCGTCGCGGCGGCGTTGAGGGGCGAGGCGAATGCGGGGATCGCGGCGGCGCTGGGCCTGTCGGTGGGCAACGTCAAGAACCACAAGCGCCGGATCTACGCCAAGCTCGACATCAGCTCGGAGCGCGATCTGCTGGCGATGTATATCGCCGCGATGTCCACCGACGCGGGCTAGGGCGCCCGCCGCCGCCGCATCACCGCCTGCAGGATACGGTCCACGATCATTGCAAGCAGCGCCATGCCCAGCCCCGCGACCAGCCCCGCCCCCGCATCGGCGCGCCCCAGCGCCAGAAAGATCAGCTGTCCCAGCCCGGTCGTGCCGACCAGCGCCGCGATCACCAGCATCCCCAGCGCATAGAGCACCGTCTGGTTCAGCCCGACCAGGATCTGCGGCATCGCCTGCGGCAGGCGCACCTGCCAGAAAAGCTGCCAGGGCGAGCATCCGCTGGACACGCCCGCCTCGATCAGCGTGGTCGAGACCGAGCGGAGGCCAAACTCGGTATAGCGGATCATCGGCACGATGGCATAGGCGACGATGGCCAGCAGGGCGGTGAAATCGCCCACCTGGAAGAGCATCAGGGCTGGGATCAGCAGCACGAATTGCGGCAGGGTCTGCAGCATGTCGTTCACGGGCCGGATCACGCGCGACACGATGTCGGACGTGGCACCCCAGACGCCGATCAGTCCGCCCAGAACGATGCAGATCAGCACGGCGACCGAGCAGAGATAGACCGACAGCATCGCCTGCGGCCAGATGCCGTTGACCAGCAGGAACGCGGTTGCCCCGCCCACGAAGGCCGCCAGCCGCCAACCGCCCAGCTGCCATGCCAGCAGCGTGGCAAAGCCCAGCACTGACAGCCAGGGCAGCCCCGTCGCTCCGAAATAGAGAAAGGCCGCCATGACGACCGCGGCAACTCCGCCCCGCCACGCAACGGTAGCAAAGCCGGCAAGGCAGAGGAGCGCCGCGGCGGCCCAATAGGCGGCCTTGGCGGCGGGGGCGAAACTGACGCCCCAAGTGAATGGCACGATGGCGCGCTCGAGCCCGATCTTGACCGGCAGCAGCACATAGTAAAGCGCGCCATTCTTGAAAGCCGACATCGCGCCGCCATAGCGCACCAGGAAGCCCTCAACCGCGCTGTTGATCGTTTGCGCGGGCGACCAGACGGCCCATTCAGGCCAGCGCCAGAGGCCCGGCAGGACATAGGCGGCGGCAAGGCTCAGCGCGATGGCGGCCGCGAGGGCGCCGAAGAAGTGCAGCCTGCGCAGGCCGACGAAACTGGCCATCGGCAGGGCGCGCGCGGCATAGGCGGCGGTAATCCGGTCCAGAAGGATTGCCATGACGACGATGACGAGGCCGGACATCAGGCTCTGGCCGAACTGGGCCTTGCGCATCGACGACAGCACCTCCCAGCCGATATCCTCGAATCCGCCGATGATGGCCGCGATGATGACCATCGACAGCGTCGCCATCGTGGTCTGGTTCACGCCGATCAGGATCTGGCGCCAAGCGCTGGGCAGCTCGGCCCAGAGGAACCTCTGCCAGCCGGTGCAGCCGGACATGCGCGCGCTCTCGACGATTGCGGGCGGGATGGACTGGAACCCCAGCACCGTGTTGCGCACCATCGGCGGCGCCGCAAAGATGACGCTGGCCACCAGCCCAACGACGGGGCCAAAGCCGAAAAGCAGCAGGATGGGTATGAGATAGGCGAAGGCCGGGACCGTCTGCATCAGGTCGAGCGTGGGCATGATCGCAAAGTGCGAGCGGTGCGAGCGATACCCCAGATATCCGAAGGCGAAACCCAGACCCACGGCCAGTGGCAGGGCGACAAAGACCAGCGACAGCGTGTTCATTGCCTCGATCCAATAGCCCGAAATCAGGATATAAAGCAGCCCCAGCGCCGCGATTATGGCCAGCCTCGGGCCGCCGCCCTGCCAGGCCGCCAACGCCACGACGGCGCAGACGCTCAGCCACGGCATCTCGGTCAGCAGGCGTTGCACCAGAGTGAAGGCCGCGCCCAATCCGTGCGAAATGGCGCGAAAGAACGGCTGCGCCTGCGCAACGAACCAGTCGGCGGCGGCGTTGGTCCAGTCCTCCAGCGGCACGGTCCAGCCTGCGGGATATTCCAGTACCAGCGGGACGTCCTGCCGCAAAAGAACCAGGAGGGCCGTCGCCGCGATCAGAGCCAGCCAGGGCCAGGCGGCGATGGACGAGCGCAGGATACGGGTGGCGGCGCGGCTCATATATCTGCGACGGCGTCGTCGTGATAGAGCGAGCGGATCACTGTCAGCGGGTGCAGCGCACCGATGACCTGCCCGTCATCTCCGGTCACGTCCACCGTGACGGTATCGTCGTCAAAGAGCTTGATCGCCTCGTTCAGATTGGCGCGGCGCGGCACCTGCGGGTGGTCTTTGCCATCATTATGGCTGGGGCCCATCACGTCCTCGGCGCACAGGACGTTGGCCAGGGGCACGTCCCCTATGAAATCGCGTACATAGGCATTCGCCGGTTTCAGGACGATCTCGGCGGGAGTGCCGATCTGCACGATCTGACCGTCCTTCATGATGCAGATCCGGTCAGCCAGCTTGAGCGCCTCGAGGAAATCATGGGTCACGAAAACGATGGTTTTCGACAGCTGTTTCTGCAGGCGCAGGAATTCGTCCTGCATCTGGCTGCGGATCAGCGGATCAAGCGCCGAGAACGGCTCGTCGAGCAGCCAGAGTTCTGGGTCAGCGGCAAGGCTGCGGGCGATGCCGACGCGCTGTTGCTGACCGCCCGACAGCTCGTGCGGATAGGCGCTTTCCTTGCCCTTGAGGCCGACCAGTTCGATCATCTTGCGGGCATGGGCACGGCGCGTCTCGCGCGGCTGGCGCTGCGCCTTGAGCGGGAAGGCAACGTTCTGAACTACATCCAGGTGTGGCAGCAGCCCGAAATCTTGAAACACCATGCCCATCTTGCGGCGGCGCAGCTCAGTCAACTCGCGCTTGCTGGCCTTCAGCAAGTCCGTTCCGTCAAGGAAAACCTCGCCCAGCGTCGGCTCGATCAGCCGCGAGATACAGCGCAGCACCGTCGACTTGCCCGAGCCGGAGAGGCCCATGATGACAAAGATCTCGCCCTTGGCCACGTCGAAACTGACATTGCCTGCGGCAACGAAATGATCAGCGGCGCGCACATGCGCCATCCGCTGCTCCAGCGTCATGGCCTCGAAATCGCCCGAGGTGACGCCGCCGGGATCATCGCCATAGACCTTCCAGAGGCCGCGCACCGAAAGCTTGGCAGTGGTCGATGGCGCGGTGCCTTGGCGTTTGGGCATTGCATGCTCCGGTCGGGAAAAGCGGTCGTGGGGTGCGGCCCGCGTCAAGGCGCAGGCCGCTGATTGTGCTTACTCTTTGGCCCCTTCGACCCAGGGAGTCCACGTCTCTTTCTGCGCCTCGACATAGGCGCTGATCACGTCCTCCAGCTTTTCGCCGTCCTGGTCGATGGCCTTCATCATGACTTCCTGATCGGCGGTGTTCATTTGAAACGCCTCTAGAAACGCATAGGCCGCCGGCCATTTCTCCTCGAAGCCTGACCATGCGACCTTCATCGTCACGGGCCGCTCGACGCCGCAATCGCCGGTCGCGTTGGGGTTAGGTCCCCAGGCCGGATCGGTTTCGCAGGCCGGATCATACGCGGGCAATTCGACCCAACCGGCCTCGACTTCGGCAAAGACCCAGTGCGGCGACCAGAACATCATCACGAGCGGCGTCTTTTGCGCCGTCGCCGATTTCAGCTCGGCCACCAGCGCCCCTTCGGAGCCCGCCGGCACGGCCTTGTAGTCGATATCCAGCGCTTCGATGATATCGGCCGAGCGGGTGCCCCAATCGGCAGGATAGGACAGGATGCGCCCCTGCGGGAAAGTCTCGGCGGTAATCAGCGACTCTTTGCACTCCATCAGCGCGGCCCAGTCGGGCAGGCCGGGGCAGGTCTCTTCCATATGCTTGGGATACATCCAGCCCTCGCGCGTCTCGAGGCCGAGGTCGCCGATATCGACGGTTTTGCCGGCCTCCTTCATCTTGGGATAGATCTCGCCCGCATTGTTCAGCCACACTTCGAGTGAGGCCGAGAGATCGCCATCCCCCAGCGCGGTGAATTGCGGATAGTTGCCGGCGGTGACGTATTCCACCTGATAGCCCATGTCCTTGAGGATAGTACCTGCAACATGCGTCGAGATATGCTGGCCGGTCCATTCATTGATCGCCAGTTTGATCGGCTCGTCCGTTGCACCCATTTCGGCGGCGCTGGCCATGCCGATGGTGGATGCCCCTGCCAGCAGCAGGCTGGTCAGTGTCTTGATCGCTTTCATGTCGGTCTCCTTGTTGTCACGGTCTTGATTGTCAGGACCTGTGCTCGGCCCCTTGGGGTCTCTATAGTCTGTGGCCTGCGTCCCGCATGCTCTGTCGGGGCGGCGCCGCTCCCGCTCAGTGTACCGCGCAGGGGTGGGTATTGTAACGGGCAGCAGCGCCGATCGCTGTCATTGGTGTCGTCACCGTGATGTTAGCGCGCTCTGCGATCGGCGTAATAGTGCCTGGAGGCACCATTACGCAAGGCGCCTCGCCGGCCTATCCTGACGGGGCCGGGCAGCAGCGCGGCGCTATCCCATGATCCAAGGCCGCGCGCCAAGGAAGGCCCCATGCACCCCATTTATGCCCTTTGGTCCCACCCGCGCTCGATGTCGACCGCGATGGAGCGCGTGATGCGCGAGCGTGGCGATCTGGACTGCCATCACGAGCCGTTCATGTATGACTATTACCTGCACCGACAGGTTCGAAAGATGCCGCATTTCGAGGCCGAAGCGGACCGCCCGGTGTCTTATGAGGCCGTGCGCAAGATGCTGCTGGAGCGCGCGGCGATGGGCCCGGTATTTATCAAGGATATGAGCTATTACGTCATGCCACGCATCATGGACGATGCCGCGCTGTCCGACGCCTTGGTGAACTGCTTTCTCATCCGCGATCCCGTCGCGTCGATCCTGTCCTATTTCAAGATTGACCCCGATGCGACCTGCGAGGAGATCGGCCTCGAGGCGCAGGCGCAGCATTTCAAGGCGCTGCAGGATCGAGGGATCACCGCCCCCGTCATCTGCGCCGAGGACGTACGGCGCGATACCAAGGGCACCGTCAGCGCGCTCTGGCGGGCCATCGGCCTGCCGCCTGCGGACCATGCGTTCAGCTGGCAGGAGGAGCAGCCCGAGGATTGGAAACAGGTCGGAGAGTGGCACGGCACCGCGTCATCCTCGACCGGCATCGCGCCGATCAGCGAGGCGGAAGTCGCCGAGAAGAGGCGCAAGTTTGCCGAATTGGTGCAGAAACAGCCCCGCGCGCAGGAGTATCTTGATTATCATCTACCGCACTATGAAATGCTGAAGGCGCACGCGCTGCAAGTGTGAGGCACCTTCATTAGTCGCCTAAAGGAAACTGAAATGCCCACCACCCTGATGACCCCGATCCCGGAACTATACGTCAGCCACGAGTCTGCGCAGAAGCTGAAGGTGGAGGCGGCGGATCTGGTCAGCCA
>NZ_JBHFPF020000006.1:0-209247 GCF_043355895.2 Roseovarius maritimus | reverse complement strand
ATCCAAATTTATCAGGGGGGTCACTTTTGGACGCCGATCACCCCAATACAGGGGTCAAAGTTGCATGCTGATCCACATGTCCTGCGTCTCGATGTCTTTCACTTCCATGTCACCAAGACGCGCCTCGGCAAGCGACACGATCCACTCCAGTTTCTTGAGGGTCTGCGCGGCCCGTCCTTCGCGGCGCAACTTGTCGAGATACTCCGCGGCCAGGTCCGAAAAGGAGATGCCTTGCTCGAGGAATTCCTGGCGCTTTCTACGCTTCCGTTCGACCGATGGATCATACCCCTCGACGAGCAAAAGGCGCGCCTCGTCGCGTTTTTCCCTCGCTAGCTTGAGACCAACGAGTGGGTAGCTGCCGAGCGCCAGCAGTTTCTCCTTGCCGTTGAAACGGTACTTGAACCGCCAAAGCTTTGACCCTGTTGGGTTTACCAGCAAGTAGAGACCGTGCGAGTCGGTTGCCTTGAAAGGCTTTACTCTAGACTTAAGGTTGCGAATGGCGACATCGGCGAGGGGCATTGAAAAACCGGAGTCAAATTACAGGTACCCTATAATGTACCCCCTACTCTTGTCGCTGTCACTGGTTTTAGGTGGACATCACTGGACTCGGAATTCAACCATTACAACAAGTTGGGCATCACTGGACGTTGCTGGAAGTTGAAGTGGTGCCCGGGGGCGGAATCGAACCACCGACACGAGGATTTTCAATTAGCCTTGTGATCCGCGCGCGCTGTCTCAGGATCACTCAACCTGCAACGTAGCCGATTGAAAACCTTAACCTTTGCGCTTGGCAG
Organism: Roseovarius maritimus; assembly: GCF_043355895.2. Classification (NCBI taxonomy): domain Bacteria; kingdom Pseudomonadati; phylum Pseudomonadota; class Alphaproteobacteria; order Rhodobacterales; family Roseobacteraceae; genus Roseovarius; species Roseovarius maritimus. Next base: position 208,453 of record NZ_JBHFPF020000006.1, on the reverse strand, counting down.
ATCGTCTCGACCCGTCTCACGCCGGAGCATTCAAGCTCACCGCTCCTGCTACCCCAGTGATACCCGAGGTGCTTGAGGAGACCACGCAACTACCGTTTGCGTCTCAGTTCCCGGCAATTGGGCGAAGCCGGTATACTTGAATGCCGCAAAAATCGTTAGCTCCGCCGACGGTACTAAAGCTTCGCTATTCAAACCGCCCACAAATCTCTCTACGGTTGCATCACGAGGCTATCTACATACCCAATGCAGTAGCCGTTTGATCAGATTTCTTGAGAGACTGCGATTGTACGATTTATCAAGCTGGCGAAAGCTCTCTGCGGACTACGGCTTTATGCTTCCTGATGTGGAATGTCCCATCTCAGCGCCTCAGGTGCCGGGATTGCTGTTTGAATTGAACAACCTACAAGCTGCTGCTCAGGCCACATCGTTTGACGAACTCCATCGAGTCAGTGCCGCAGTTGCGGAAGAGATCATTCAAGCTCAGGCGAACGCAACCGGCGACGTCGAGCGCCTTCTGCTCGAATATCTTCAGTTCGAAATATCGATTGCGCCAATGATGGTTGCGATTCAGCGAGGTCGCTTTGATAGTGCTTTCGACTGGATACATAACGGCCTAAGTGACAGCGTAGAATCTAGTGCTACACGAAAGTTCTTTGACGGACGGCCATTTCGTTTCATCGGAGCTTTGGTGGACGTGTTGCCTAACAGCTTTCCGAACACGTTTTTGGAATGGACGGATGGTTTCTTCTATTACTGCCGCCATCAATCCGCACTGCAAACTCCTGCTGTCAGGATTGCTCCGCTTTTAGAAGCGACGGTTTTCAAGCTGCCCGCCAATAGGACTCTAAAAACAAAAGCTGCGGTGAGCCTGATGTGCTGGGGTAGAGACACGGGGCATCGAAGCGCGGCTGGCGTCGCAGCCGCTTTGAGAGGCTTGTATGATGTCGATGCATTGCCCAGAGACAACAAAGCTATGATCGCCAAGGCGTTTTCCTCACGGAGCTGCGACTTGATCGGCGAGGAGCACCACAAGTGGGCAAAGATCGTACTGCGAGACTACGCCGACTTCCTGTTTAACCACGAACCCTTTCAGTACCTCTTTGCATCTCTCGAAAACGTGGAAGATTGGGATGAGAATGTAGTCCGCTTGATCGAGACGGCCCAAGACTACTCAGATCGAGTTCGAGACAGCTTCCCGGCCTATACAGACTGGGCGATCGCTCTCGATCAGCGGTCCAGCCTGTTGAGCCCTGTGGCAAAATTCTCGTTGGATAATGATCGAGCGGGAGACTTTGCGAAAATTATCGCCGCTTGGTATGGCGGTGAAATTGAAACAGCTTCTGCCGGGTGCAGTGTCGTTTTGCCGACTGCTATTTCCGGCGTTGGGTTTCTCGGGAACGACCCTGAACTGATCAATTTTCGAGGAAAATTTTCCGGAGCGACCGAGGTGGTAGAAGCGATGAATGAAGCTACCAACAACGCATTGGGTATGACACGAACCGTACAAGCTGGTCCTGAACTTTATCAAGTTCCGGGGCGTCCCGGGCAGCCGAACAGAGATTCTGCGAATGTGTTTGAAGAGGCACTGACTGACTTCTACAATGTCCCTGTTCTAGTTGAGAAGCTGGCTGGATCACCCGCCTTTACATGTTATCCTCACAACCTTCACCCGCTTCAGGCGCTGCTGTCGCGGGAGGCGAATGAATGCTGGCCTTTGAGTTCGAGTCTACGGACACCGCTTCCAGATCGCCCAATTCGGCGGGCCGCCATCTGGGCTTCATGTGATGATTGGTATTCTGAAATGGAGGCGGCCTCGGCGTCGGAATTTCTGCAACGGCACGGTGTCGAAGCACATGTCTATCTTGGGCGTCAGCGTGGTCGAGATGACTTCTTCGCAATGTACCGCGATCCTGCCTATGACTTCATCCATGTAATAGGGCATGGAGTCTTCGACCACTGGCAACTTGGTTCCTCAAAAATCCTCGTAAATCACGGTGAGATCGTTGCTGTAGACGACCTAGTTGGCCTTCACCCAGAAAATGAAGGGAGGCGCCTTCTTTGTTTGAACATTTGTGATGGCGGCGTTTCAGATGGCTTGGGTGGGATACAAAAACTGGGGCTCGCACCTTCATTGGCCTCACCAGCACAAGCGGCTGTTTCCCACATTTGGCCCGTTGAGCCCCGAGTGGCTTCAGCCTTTGGTTTGACAATTTGTTCCGAGTTGATCGCTGCGCAAAGTGACCATTTTGGTGCATTTTCTGAAACCCTAAAACGAGTTCGAGAACCTTGGGAGCAACGTGTTGCGGCGCTGCGAGACCAGTTCGAAGGCGAAATGATGGAACGCCTTGAAAACTTCAATGCTCCTGGTGACATTTTCGATTGGGCTTCCCCCGTGTTCTTTCAGTAGCCACAAACAGTTGTCATCAGCGCCCTTTCCCCTTCGGCTCAGCAGTAGTCATCTATGCATTCTTCATAGCTGTCCCCGGACAGTTCACAATATGTCTTCAGCGCACCTTGGAGCGAAAAGTACTGATGCTCGCTTCGATGGTGGAAGAACTCACCACGAACCGAGATTTGCGCTACCGCCCAGTCTTTGATCGCATTTGGCCCCGGGTTGTGGGTCAGGACGATCAATGCATCTTCGACAAGAGATCGTTGAACCACCAAGCTCTGGTAGATGTCATTTCGTGCGAACACCCTTCCGAACACAAGGCTTTCTGCATAGCGCTCCAGCGCATCGTCGGTCACTTCCGTTGGGCATTCGGGAAATTCCGTTGGCACCCGCCAGCGAACTTGGATGACCGAAGGGGTGAGAGACTCGTACTCTTCTGGGTCCGGCTCGAAATCCGCACGTTCAGCAGTACCGTACAGCCATTCACCAATTGCGCCTCCACTGGGAACCGAACCGCTTTGTGCCCACGCTTCGAAGCGTGACTTTGTTTTGGCGGCCTCGTCTTTCGATACAGTTCGCATCCACGATACGTCTGGATAGGAAGCTTCACTTTGGATCTTTGACGGATCAGCTAGGAAAGCCTCGATTGAACCGTAGACCAGTTCAATGCGTCGCGCGGTGATCTCATTCAACAGGGCGTTTTCTAATCTCGTCAGCCATCGCAAGTTTTCCGGTCGGTTGTTCGCTCGGTTGGTGTCGATGTGATCCACCACGTGCTGATGTGTGGGCGGCTCGCCGTGAAATGCAGAGCAAACAATGCGGTGAACAGGGACACCCGACAGATACTGATACCCAGTTGTTAGGTTTTGGCGCCCGAAGGTCCACGTTTTGTCCAGTGGACGGGCGCGCTTTCGATATTCATTGAAGCGATAAACCGCGCCGTTATCGCGAACGAGATACCGCTCACCTCGATATTCAACTTCGATTTCGTTTTCGTAGACTTCAAGCAGGTGATCTTGATCGACCACTGGCAAATTCGATTGGTCCAAAGATGGCATCACACTCTCCAGTGCAAAATTGCCTCGGCCTTTCCCAGACTACTCGATCTGGTGCCGGTTTGTTGTTGGCAGACATGAAACACGGCGTCAGGCGCTGCCTTATGCTCTGAAACGCAACCGGAGAATGTCGTCCATATAGACACGAAGTCAACCAACGATTGAAGCCGTCCAAAAGCACCAGACTCACCAGACCGCCAGTGCAGAGCGAGCCATCTCGCCTCAACGCATCTAGGATTGTCCCTGACGCGGCTCATCCACTCATCTTATCATGGGCATATGAAACGCAAGCTCACCACCAAGTTCATAGAAGGGCAGAGACCCAACCCGTCGAAACGTCTCGATATCCGGGACGGGTTGATGCCGGGTCTCGTCCTGCGCATCAGCACGTCCGGCACCAAGACATTTTGCCTGCACAAGCGCATCAACAGCAAGATGCGTCGCCTGACCATCGGGCGGTTCGGCGTCGTGTCGCTGGCCGAGGCGCGTGAACGGGTGCGACAGGTTCTTTACGAAATCGAGACGGGACGGTTCGAGGATCGCACGGGCATCGAGGTGGAAACCAAGCCCAAGCTGGGCGACGTGATCCCCGACTACACCGAGAAGCACGCCAAAGTTCACAACCGTGACTGGAAGCGCAAGGAAGCCCTGCTGGCGAAGTTTACGACCCTGCATGGCAAGAGGATCGACGAGATCAAGCGCGCCGACGTGGTGAAAGCTTGTGATACCATCCACAAATCCGCGCCGGTCAGCGCCAACCGTGCGCTTGCTCATCTCAAGCACCTCATGGGCTGGTGCGTCGAGCGCGGCATGATCGATGCATCCCCCATCGCCGGGATGAAACCGTTGTCGAAGGAGCGGTCGCGCGAGCGCGTGGTGTCGGATGAGGAGATAGGCGCGCTGTGGGCGGCCTGCGACGCCGAAGGCTATCCTTTTGGGGACTGCATGAAGCTGCTGATCCTAAGCGGTCAGAGACGCGCCGAGGTCGCTGAAATGCGCTGGTCAGAACTCGACCTAGAAAAACGCCTGTGGACCCTGCCTTCGCAGCGCGCCAAGAACGGTAGGCAGCACACTGTTCCGATCACTGACGCCATGCTGACCGTCCTGCGCAAGGTGCCAAGATTTCTTGGATCGGATTTCGTTTTCACGACGGGCGGCAAATCGCCAGTATCGGGGTTTGGTCGCCTGAAAAAGCGGCTCGACAAGGCACTGCCTGATGCCACGGAACCGTGGATCATTCACGACCTACGCCGCACGATGTCAACAAACATGGCGATGCTGGGCGTCCCGCAGCCCGTTACCGAGGCGTTGCTGAACCACAAGACTGGTGTAGTCTCGGGTGTGGCTGCTATCTACAATGTTTACTCATATGCAGACGAAAAGCGCGAGGCGTTGGGCAACTGGAATGAGCGTATCGAAGAAATCAGAGCGGCCAAGAATGATCAGCCAGTTGCAAGGCAGCATCGTCCCTGAACGATGGGTCGGAGAAACCAGCAAGAATTACCCGCCTAGCCTAAACCCCTGGTCCGAAATTTACACACAAGATACGACGACCGAGATTGCAAAATCGATAAAGCTTAAGAACCCAGATAAGATTGATGCGCTTCGCCTGCAACTCGCTGCCACAGCCGAATATCTCCTCTCATTTTTTGATTTTGTAGGTGGCGCAGCCACACCGGCACAAAAGCAAAAATGGGCAAGCAGAGTTGACATTTTGTGCCGCCGTCTAGCCTCGGAACTAGCAAACTCAGATGATTTTTTGACACCAGTCGTTTTTCGCTCGGATAAAGCAGGTTCTTTGCGATTAGTGCCCGCCTCAGAAGTGCGGCAAAGGGTGCATGAGACCCAAAGCGCGATCTTGGGACTTCGTAATTTAGTTCAAGCTATTTACGGCGTACCCGCCGAAGGTGGGAAGCCGACAGCGCACGCCCGAACCGTGCAATTAGTTGTAGATGGAATGACCGAGGTATTCATCGACCTCATAGGTCTTGAGCACGTGAAGCGTTCCGCATCATTAAGTCATATAGACGGTGAATATCCTGATTTCATTCGGGCTTCGACGCGACCATTTCTCGCTGCTTACTACTCCAAATTCTCAAAAGACCCAAAGCGGTTTGAGAGCCTGAACAGACAGATACAGGCGGCTGTGGCGGCCTATCGAATATACGAATGAACAGAACGCCGCTGATTGAGGCAGTTCCGTTCATAGGAACGAAGTGCTGTATGCCGCGATATATGACAATGCTTTGTTAGGAACCGGTTCCCTTTAACCAGAAAGGGAAAATCATGACAGACAGCATAGCAAACAAGACCTTGGCAACACGCGACGACTTGAAGCGCCTTGGCATCATTGTGAGCAATACGACGCTATTGCGCTGGGAGGCGCGTGGGCGCTTTCCCAGGCGCATCAGAATGGCGGGAACCAGCGTTGCATGGTTTCTGTCAGAAATCGAGAGTTGGCTCACTGAACGTGCCGCCGAGCGCGCTCACACCCATTACACCGACTACTGATCACCTATAAAGGAAAAATACGATGCGAAATTCATTTCGTGTCGAGGGTGACATGAAGTCGTCCTCGATCACTAAAGCTGCGCTCGCGTGGGTAAAACAAGGCGCAAAAATCATCGCTTTGCACGGTATATACGCGAATGGAAAATGCACCTGTGGGAAGCCCCGGTGTCGCAACTCCGGCAAGCACCCCATCGCCGAACTGTTTCCGAAAGGTCAAAACAGCGCCACCAACAACGTAGGAAAGATCCGTCAAGCCTTCGCCAAGCACCCAAACGCTAATCTAGGGGTAATACTGCCCTCCAACTTGGTCGCACTAGACGTCGATGGGCCCGAGGGTGAAGCAGCACTTCGAGATTTAAACTTGAAAAATACCCCCACGGTTCGCACTGGCCGAGGTCAACACCACTATTTTAAGCTAACGCAGACGCTCCCCAAAGCAAAGGTATCCCTACCGCAAGTCGATATTAAGGACGACGCGAATGGGTACATCGTGGTACCGCCAAGCATGCACAAATCTGGTAAGCGTTACAGATGGATACGGACAAAAAAGCCGATTACGCCGTTGCCAGCGAGTTTCATCCGGTCTTTGGAACGGGTCAGCAAACAATCTGTATCACTCGCTAATAAGGTCAAAATCAAAGCTGGTGGTCGCAACAACGAACTGACCGGGATTGCGGGCTTCCTGAGGTATCGGGGGCTTGGAGAAACCGCCATTTCGGCTGCCCTGCAGGCCCTCAACGTATCAGTTTGCAACCCGCCGCTAGATCACGACGAGGTTGACCGCATCGCAGCAAGTGTCGCCAAATATGAAGCAGGGCACGAAGATGCATTCGGCTGGCTGGGTGACGTTGAGGAATCCGAGGTTGAATTTCTTGCCCACCCCTACATCGTAAAGGGTGCAACCACGGTGCTGGACGGGCATATGGGCGTGGGGAAGTCCACATTTACGGCAGCCATCGCATCGGCAGTAACTACCGGAAAGCCGCCTCCATTCCTTGACCAGATTGAGAAGGGTTCTGTTCTTTTCATGTCCGCAGAAGACGATGCTTCACGTGTATTGAAGCCAAGGCTTATGAAGGCGGAAGCTGACGTTTCCAAGATCAGGTATCAAGAGGAGCCGTTCACTCTGGACGAGCGTGGCATGGCATTACTCCGTCAGGAGTTGACCGCTAACACCCCTGCCCTCGTGATCATCGACCCTATTATTGCCTTCATGAAAGAAGGCACCGATGGAAACAAGGCGAACGAAACGATGCATTTCATGGTGCAGCTGGACCAACTCGCCCGTGACTTTGATACAGCCATCCTAATTGTAAGACATCTGAGAAAAGCCAGAGCGGATCAAGCTATGCACCAAGGGATAGGTTCGATTTCGATATCGGCGCGCGTACGATCAGGGTTAATTCTTGGTATCCACCCTAATGACCGTGAAAAGCGGGCGGTTGCACATGCAAAAGCGAACTATTCTGAGTTGGGGCCGACCATAGTATTCAAGATGGAAAACACGGGGCCCCGATCTCACCCACGCATCGTTTGGCACCCAAGTGAGCCGGAGCTGTTTGCTGACGATGTTCTCGCTGGCCCTGAAGGGGATAGGGGGCGTCCGCCGAAGGAGCGTGACACTGCGACCATTTGGTTGGAAGGTCTTTTGCGCAAAGGCTCAGCCAAAAAAAAAGTACTGGACCACAAAGCTAAGGAAAACGGTATCAGCCAGATGACCTTAAGGCGTGCCGCAGAAACATTGGGTGTCAGAAAGTCAAAAGATGGAAAGGAGTCGGTCTGGTCGTTGCCATAGGGAGTTGATCAACCTTGGCCGTGACGCTCACTTGCTCATAATGCCGATACATACAGGCATTGTGAGCAAGTGATCCGGGCGGCAAAAACACGATCCGTTGACTAACAATCAGTGAATCCCGCGCGCGCCGGTCCTGAAAAACTGAATCTTTTCAACTAGCGTGGATATCGATCGTATTACAGTGATCCAAAACGGGTTTCGATTGGGTAGCAAAATACCTAACGAGACTCTCCCAAAGCATACAAAAACCCGATTCGACCGATCATTAAAGATCATTCCGAGTTGCACATCGGCAACCCGCCATACAATTCAACATGCTCCCAGATAAACCGGCGCTCGGCATAGGCAATATAGGGATGCAGGATTTCCGGCTTGGAGTCGACGCCATCGGGCAGGTGCACCGTGACGAACAGGCCGGACGTGTCGCCCTCGAACACACCGTGAAAGGTGACACCCCCTGCATGACCTCTCTGCCCGGTCGTAGCCGACCTGTGAAATGCCCGAATCCGGTTGCGTATCCCTTTCGCTCCCCACGTCCGCCCGATATAGACTGTGCCCGCCGGATCGCCGCGCGCGATCACATACACACCTGCAAGGTCAGGCAGGCTTGCGCGGTCGCTCCACGCGACGGGATGGGACAGTGCCAGTTCCAAGAGACCCCGATCTGCGAGCGCCCTCGCAATTGACTGGTGATCGGGGTGTTGGAAATCCGCGATAGCACGGACCCTGTGCCTTTAGCCGGGGCCTGTTGTATAACACAGGCACCCCGACCATAGGTCAAAGGTGTTCAGCCGATTGCTCGGCCTAGCTATCGAGGGGTTTCCAAGCCCCAACATGGCCGCGTCTGCCATGTCGAGAACAGGAGTAGCAGCAGCCGTGGGAAAACTAAAGGATTTCGAGGGTTGTCACTGACAAGACGCGAGTCTTCGTCTTATCGATCTTCATCAGCAACTTAGGAGATCGATATGACCGACAATGTAACGCTCAAGGCTATCTGCGACGAACTCAAGATCGACCCGCGCGAAGCCCGCGAACGCCTGCGCGCCGCCGCCAGCGACGCCAAGGCAAACCCCGAATTGGCGAAGGCGAGAAAGCCGCGCACCCCGTGGCAATGGATGAAGGGATCAGCCGCCGAGAAGGAAGCGAGGGGTGTGATCGTCGGGACATCTAAGCGTACAGACTTGGGGAGCTAGCAATCACGCTTGCTCTATCGCTGTAGATTTTGTGTTCGAAGTTGATCCTGCCACTAGCTTTATGCGAGAAACACCGCAGCGCTTGGTCAAGGCAACTTAGGTCGGGAATCGATGTCGGGCCGCCAGCGCTCAACAATAGAAAGAACTGGAGCGGTACGTGGCCTCTAACATGCCTTCGAAACAAGAATCACAGGAAGAGACTACGGCCCTGCCGTTCCCTGAGCGCCTTCGAGCCTTCCGCGAACAATTGAACTTGGATCGCGGTGCGCTTGCCGAACGAATTGGCGTCAAGGCCATCACACTATATCGGTGGGAAACCGACACCGCTCGGCCTTCCAGACAAGACGCTGACACCTTGGAGAGCATAGGTTTCGGCAAAGTCGATGAAGCGGACACGAACGCGAGGTCCCGTTCCAGATTGCAGAAGGGGGAAACTTCGGCTGCATCTAGGCAGCTCGCACTGAACCTGCGCTCAGACGCAAAAATCGACCTGAAGACGCAGTCTGGGCAGCTATCAGTCGTACCTGCTCCCTGCGTACGCAACGGTCCACCAGACCAGACTGAGTTCCACAAGCGTCTTTTGGAGATGCAGGCAGCGGGAATGTCTGACGACATAGAATGCACACAGCGTTACTCACTGGTCGAAGAGGTCGAAGGACTAGGTGCTCCAGCGCAGCACTTGCTGGAACGCCCCAAACCGACCGCAGTCTCTTGGAATTCGAACTACGGACCACACGGTTGGCATCGATATGTAGGGCGCTTTCCGCCTCATATGGTTCGTTCCATCTTGAATGCCTTTGGGGCGCGTCCTTCTCACCTGGTTTGTGATCCATTCGTGGGAAGTGGAACAACAGCAGTTGAGTGTCGGCTACTGGGGATACCATTTGTCGGCATTGAGATTTGCCCTTTGTCGGCGATGATGACGAGAACGAAGTCGCGGTTTCCGGATGACCCGAAAGCCATCGCTCGACGCGCAGAAGAATTTGAATTTTTTTATCAGGCGAAATGGTCTGAGATGATAACCGGCACGGATGCGGACAACCTTACAAATTTGGACGTGCTTGAAAGGGTCGGAAACCAAATCCCACAGTTCAAAAACCATGAGAAATGGTTCAACCCAACGGCTCTCTTAGGCACCTCGATAGCTGTTGAGTACGCCATGACCCTTTCGGGATACGAAAGAGAGGCCGTGCTGCTCGCGCTGTCAGCTAAGATGAGAAGCATCGGAAATGTGGATGTTGATGTAGTCCGAGCTGAGTACAGCAAGAAGCCTAGAGAAAAAGTCGACGTTAAAGCCTTGGTTGCGCGGCATTTGAAAAAGATGTCAAAGGACATCCAACTTTCGGTGAAGACTCATGCTGATCTGATCGGAAGCCCAGACATTATTGATGTTATCGAAGCATCGGTACTCGACGTTGACCTAGACCCTCAATCCGTTGACTTTGTGATAACTTCACCGCCATACGGTGTCGAGGCGATCAGCTATCTGCGCACACACTTGTTGTCCTATCGCTCGCTGATCTCTCATCTAGGACACGATCCCTACGACACTCGAGAAAAAACAATCGGCTCTGAGTATCTTGAAGATATTCATCACGAGGCAGGCTCTAGTGCGACAAGAGTGTCTTCTACCATGCGTGATTATTTCCTGGCTTCGGATGTGGATGAAGATCGGAAGTATCGCCTACGCCGTCTCTCCATGCTCCAATTTTGCGATGACATGTTGGCAGTTGGTCAAAAGCTCGCTGTTTGGACAAAAATTGGAGGCAAGGTCGCCTTCGTGATTGGAAACAAGCGTTTAGGAAAATCCATCATTCCGATGGACAGAATCATTATTGAGCTTTTTGAAAGCTGCGGGCTGAAAATTATTGATGCAATGCGGCACAAGCTTAAGACCAACAACAGCAACTCTCAGGTTCCTTGGCAGGAGCGAACCATTCAGGAAGAGTACATACTAATCTTCGAGAGAGCATAGTCGTGCGTTGGACCGAAGGACATATTCACTTAGCCATGCGCAGGATTATGAAGGCTTGTGGATGGACTCTAATTGCGGGCGAATTTCCTGGCGGCTCAGATCATGAACTCTACCCACTGAATGTTGTTGACCCCGCAGTTGCGCGCGACGCCAGTCCGGATCCAAGGCGGCACAGTCTCGGCGAGTTGATCCCAGATCTTGTCGCCTTAAAGGGGCGGCAGTTGACTATTTTCGAAGCAAAAGCCCTCTACAGTGAACCTGATAGGCTCAAGTTGGAGAATCTGCTATCTGCAAGAAGACATGACCTGTTGGCGTCTCTCAAAAAATTCGCCCATGAACGCAATTTTCCAGAGTTGCTGCCGGTCGAAGCTCTACAACTTCTGCCTGTTCTCGCATTTCGTGCGGACGTCGCGGCTCCACCGCCGGTCCACGAAATCAGCTACTTAAGAGTTGTCGATCTGACTTCTGGCTACTTTGAGGGCCGACTTGATGTTGGCTCAAGCTTGGTTGGGAGCTGATATGATGCTAAATACTCTTCCAAACGCTAATAGCGTCCGCACGGCGGTGGAGTCGTCTGATTGGGAGTACGTAGATGCGGAAACCCAAAACCTCACGCACAACGTCCATAGGTATTCTGGCAAGTTCATTCCGCAAATTGCAGCCCGAGCAATAGAAATTCTGTCTAAAGACAGTGACACAATCCTTGATCCCTATTGTGGATCAGGAACAACCTTGCTTGAGGCCGCTTTATTGGGGCGCAATTCGATTGGTATCGACCTAAGCCCGTTAGCAGCGTTAATCGCGAAGGTAAAGACCACACCAATCGACGTTTCAGCTTTGGACGAGCAAGTTACTCGTCTCAAGAAGGCTGTTTCGGAACGAGAGGCACTGACTTCTGAGCCCTTGCCGCTTTTCTCTTCGGATACCTTGGATCAGTCCGTGGGTTTGGAGGGAAATGAGAAATGGAATGATGAATGGTTTAGAAAATGGTTCAATGACCAAGTATTGAAGGACCTCTTGTTCCTCGAGGAGCAAATACAAAACATCGCCGATCAAGACATTCGCAATTTGGCCATCGTGGCGTTTAGTGACATTCTCCGAAAGAGTAGCAACGCGGCGTCGGGCTACCCCAATGTGATGTTCGACAAGCGTCGTCCTGAAAGGCCACGACCTCTCAGACCTTTCCTGAGGTCACTGGTAAAGGCTTCGGAGATGGTGCGGGAGTTGCAGGGTACACCACTCTCTAAGCACCATCCGAAAATTATAAACGCTAGCTCCACAGATATGCCTGTGGAAGTCGATAGCGTCGACGCAATTGTTACTCATCCGCCCTATATTGGCTCGATCCCTTATGCTGAGTATGGGCTGTTGAGTCTGAAGTGGCTGGGCCACGACCCCAAGTCGCTGGATAGGGCGCTCACAGGCGGAAAAAGGCAAACCAAAGATGTCGTTGAGAGGTTTGCCGCCGACTATCAGCTATTTATGAAGGAGTGTCATCGCACCCTAAAACCCGGAAAGTTTGCGTTCTTTATGGTTGGAAATCCCGTTGTTAAAGGGGAAAAGATCGACCTTAGGAAGATGACAATTGATTTCGCCGAGAGCGCGCGCCTTGAACTTGTGGCGACAGCAGAACGGGTCGGCGTTAATCGCAGGGCAAACAAGATGGGTTCAGAGTTCCTGTTATTCTTCCAGAATCAGCTCTAGTACGTCTTAACCCCAAGACCTCAAAGCGAGCCCTTGGGAACTAACGAGTCAGAAAACAAGATTGCATCTGCCGCAATGCGGTAAAGCCGAATGTCCTTCCGCTCTCGCCCGGAAGCAACCGTTTTCCATGTATCGTGGGATATGTGCGGAAACCATAAAACGAGATCCCGAGTGGCGTGTTCGGCAACGTATAGATAGTGATAAAGAATTGACATGCCTGTGTAGGGGTCGGAGCGAATGTTCTGCATTCCAACGTTGTAGAGAACTACCTCACCTTTGAGAAAGCCTATGTCGTCGATGTAGTTAAAGCGAGGAAGCAGGGAGTGCCTCGAGAAGATTTCAACCGAGGGCGGTGGTCCATTATATTGCTCAGGTGAGCGAACCTCATTCTGAGCGAAGTCCTGTCTCTCCGACACCATTCTTGCGTGAAATTGGGATACAATAAGGGCGCGGTTTAGCCCGGCCAGATTGGCGGTTTGATAATACTCATCAAAGAAGGTCGCCATATATGCGCGAACGTCGTCGTCTTTGTGGGGATCCCTTCGCACTTCACACTGGTCATCTACTGGCCAATTTACGGTGGTAACAGCTGAGCCGGTTGCTCTCTCCATGGCATCCAAGGCGTGGAACAATCGCAGGTTCATATATCGTGGACCTGCTGTGTCACCGCCGTGTTTCTTCGCGACATAGGGACCGAAGTATAGGCACGGAACACCACACTCCGCGGCTGCGGCTATTCGTGCGAAGCGTTGACCTACATTATGGCCGCTAGGCACCTCTACCGTCTCCTCAACAACCAAGATCGGATGCCCGTTATCCAACAGAACGACGTCCGGTCGGTCGTAGGAAAGCACTTTGCTCACTTCTGGCCTGTTGCGAGCCCCCGTGATTGGGGCTTCGCGAGCGTCAGCGAGATCAGGGTGTAGGTTGCGAAACCAATACGCTTCTTGTGGTTCGTCATAGAGGATTTCGAAACGCGACATTGCTCACCCTTCAATTGTTTGCTCTTCTTTGTTCCGATATTGTGAGAGGGCACACGCTGCTTGGTCCTACCTAGCAAGCTTGCTGATCTCCCCTCGGCGGTGTTACCGCTTGAGAATACTCAGGTTCTTCAAGCGAGCAAGCAAAAGGAGTCCGATGCCCGATCCGTTTACAATCCGCATCTTTGTGCCTGACGGCGATCCCGAAGGCGTACGGTTGATCGACAGAATGAACTGGACTGGTCTTGGTCTTGTGTTCCCCCGTGGCAAGTGGCCCGAGGTGCGCCAGCGCTCTGAGATGCAGCGAACAGGTGTCTACATCCTCGTGGGCTACAGCGAGGATGACGACTTGCCGACTATCTATGTCGGTCAGGCCGATGGTGTGCGCGGACGGATTGATTCCCATTCGGCGACGAAGGACTTTTGGGATTGGGCTGTCGTCTTTGTCTCAAACAGTGGCGGTCTCAACCGCGCGCATGTGACGTGGCTGGAACACGCCTTAGTGAAGAGGGCGACAGAGGCGAAGCGTTGCCATCTAGACAACGGAAACGCGCCCCAAGAACCTGCTCTGAGTGAAGCCGAGAAAGCAGACACGCAAGGATTCCTAAAGGAAATCCTTCAAATCTTACCCTTGGTCGGTCTGCGTGCCTTTGAGTTCCCCAAGGCAGTTGCCGCACCCCATGCGTCTGATCCTTCGGAAAGCACCAAGCCTCCTTCTTCAAAACCGGACACTATCATTGTCCCGGCACAAAAGGAGGGGTTCGACCGCGTTTTCTTGGGTGAGGACTGTTGGTACGCAATCCGAATATCTGGTGGCATGCTCGAAAAAATCAAATACATCGCCGCGTATCAAACGCAGCCCATTTCTGCGGTGACGCACTACGCTCCGGTCTCTCGAATTGAGCCCTACGGCGAGGGCGGAAAGTACCGGGTCATCTTTTCCGAGAAGGCAAAGGAAATTGGGCCGATCCTGTATGGCGACGCTCCGATGGGTGCGATGCAGGGGCCTCGATACACCAGTTTTTCCAAGTTACAGACAGCCACGAAGCTGACTGAACTTCTTGGGAAGTCCTAACTGCCAATTCAGCCTCTTGCCCAGAAAGCGAACTCACTAACCTCAGCGTATCGGTACAACAGAATGCTACCCAAACGCTACCCGAAGCCCAATTTGCAGCTTGGGAAGGCAGCCATAGTTCGCGCAGGCCCTTGATTTTGTTTGGTTTTAATGGTGCCCGGGGGCGGAATCGAACCACCGACACGAGGATTTTCAATCCACTGCTCTACCCCTGAGCTACCCGGGCATCGGGAACGCTTGAGCGTTCGGGTGAGGGCGTTCTAGGCGAGGGTCCGGGCGCTGTCCAGAGGCTTTGGCAACTTTTTCAATGCGGTTTTGTACGATCCGCCTCTGCGGCCTCGATGGCGGTTTCGATATCTTCGGGATCGGTCGAAGGGATTGCGTATCCGCCGCCCAGCCAGCGGGCCAGATCGAGGTCCGCGCAGCGTTTCGAGCAAAAGGGCCGGTGGGCGGCCACGGTCGGTTTGTTGCAGATCGGGCAGCTCATTCAGGCATCTCCAGCGGCGCGCGGTCGCGCTTCCTTTGCAGCTCGTAATGGCCCAGCGGGGTCCAGCCCACCAGCGCGGTCTCGCCGCTATCAGCGCGGAAGGCGGCACGCAGGGCATCCTCGAACTGGCGACGGTCCTTCTTGGCCATGGGCGCGAGGTCCAGCGTGATCTGCCCGCCAAGCCCGCGAAGGCGCAACTGGCGGGGCAGCTCGCGCGCGGCGGCGAGGTTTGCCTTGTGGCCCGCGGCGGGGCTTGTATCGCCGCCCGTGTTCACATCGACGGCGATGAGGGCACGCGTCGGCTCTACATACATCGCGGCGCCGCCGCTGAGGGGGACATGGGGCTGGCCCAACTGCTCCAGTTGATCCATTACGCCCTCGGCCTCGAACCCGCCCGGCTCGGTCACGACATCAGCGGGTGCGGTCCAGTCGCGCCAGGCCAGTTGGTGAGGCCCGTCACCCTCGGTCAGCACCTCGGCCTCGCCCGCCGCATCGCCCATGACCGTGGCGGCCAGATCGGCCATTGCACGGATATCCTCAGCGATGGCCCCGTCCTCGGCCTCCAGGCAGGAGGAGCGCAGGATGAGCCCCATCTCGGCCCCGTCCATCTCGCTGCGCGCAATCTGGATCAGTATGTCGCGGCGGTCATCATCCTTGATCCGGCGACTGATGTTCAGGCCGGGCGCATCGGGCGTCACGATGGCATAGCGCGATTTGAACAGCAGCTTTTGCGTCACGGGTAGCGCCTTGCCAGGTTCGGCCTGGCCGGTGACCTGCACCAGCAGCACCTGCCCCGGCGCAAGGCCGCGCACCTGCCGCAGGAAGGCCGGACCGTCGGGCGTGCGCAGGAACATGCCGCCCTGCCCCTTGATTGGGCGGTCGGCGATGGCGCGGTAGATGGTCCCGACGCGGGGTGCGTCACTGTCGATCAGCACATCTTCCAAACGCCCACCCACGAGGCGCGCAGCGGCCTCGCGGCCCACCAGATGATCCAGAACGATGGTCTCGCGGCTCATGCCTGCGCCCTCCAGCCTGCGGCCCGCAGCAACACCGCCGTCTCTGCCAGTGGCAGCCCGACAACGGCAGTGAACGAGCCTGAAATCCAAGGGATCAGCGCCCCAGCGGGACCTTGAATCCCATATCCGCCCGCCTTGCCCTGCCAGTCGCCGGTGGCGAGGTAGGCGGCAATTTCGGCATCCGACAGGCGCTTCATCTTGACCTTGGTCAGCACGTCGCGCTGCCAGACGCGCGCGCCGCGGCGCACGGCCACGGCAGTAATGACACTATGGCGCCGTCCCGAGAGGGCCCGCAGGAAAGCCTCGGCTTCCCCCGCATCCTCCGGCTTGCCCAGAATGCGGCGGCCCAAGGCGACGGTCGTGTCCGCAGACAGAACGATATCGCGATCCTCGGCGATCACGGCCAGCGCCTTTTCATAAGCCATGCGGATGCAATAGGGGCGCGGCAATTCGGCCTTGGCCGGCGCCTCGTTGATATCGGGGGGGCGAATCTCGTCCGGCAGAACGCCGATCTGCGCCAACAGATCCCGGCGGCGCGGACTGGCCGAGCCCAGAATGAGGCGTGGCGACGTATCGGATGAAACGGTCATGGCACCCAGTTTGTCGATGACATGCGGACGCATTTCGCGCATGGCAAAACACTTTCCCGCACAGTACCGAAACGGACGCGAAACAGCATTTCGCCTTTATTTGAAGCGGTAATTGATCCGGCCCTTGGTCAGATCATAGGGGGTCATTTCGACCTGCACCTTGTCGCCTGCCAGAACGCGGATGCGGTTCTTGCGCATCTTGCCTGCCGTATGTGCGATGATCTCATGGCCGTTTTCCAGCTCGACCCTGAATGTCGCATTCGGCAGGAGTTCCTTGACGACACCGGGAAATTCGAGCGTATCTTCCTTGGCCATGTGGTCTCCTATAGCGGTAGAGTTCGCGCGGGTGCGCGGAACAGCGCCTTAAATGGCCCCATTCCCTGCCTTTTTCAAGGGCTATTAATGCAATGGCCGTCTGGCCACGCCGTCTTGCCGGCCGATTTCCGCGCTCAGCGCAGCGTGATCGTGGGCGGCGGGGCGTCGCGCCCGGCCTGATTGGCCCAATCGGCGCGGTTCAGCACCCCGCCATCGGCGCGCACTTGTGCCACGCGGGCCAGGTCAACCTCGCCAATCGTCCAGCCGGGCTGGTTCATCACGCCCTCGGCGATGACCCCGGTCGAGGGAAATCCATGATCCGGCGGGCCAAAGATACCGCCCATACCCACATTGACGTCCACAGCAGGCGACCAGGGCGCATTGCCCACAAGCGAGGACATGACACTGACGCATTGCCCTTCCAGCGCCCGCGCCATCGAGCCGATTCGCACGCGGCTATAGCCCGCCAGCGCCTCGGTGCAGGAGGGCACAAGCAATAGCTCCGCCTCGCTGACGGCACGCGCCAGCAAGGGAAACTCGCTATCATAGCAGATGAGGATCGCGATCTTGCCCAGGCTGGTGTCAAAGACCTGCAGCTTACCGCCCGGCACCACATCCCATGGCGCATACTCGAACCGGGTCATGATCTGCTTGTCCTGAATGCCGCGCCCACCCCCCGGCGCAAACAGACATGCGCGGTTGACCGGGCGCGGGCCGATCGCGTCATCGAAAACCGGGGCTGATGCGCTCAGGATGTGGACGTTATGTGCGGCAGCCAGATCGGCATGCAGATCGTTCACGTCGCCCATCAAATCAGACGTGGCGCGCAGGCAACCCTCGAGGTCGCCCGCCACTTCAGGCCCCGCCAGCATCGACAGCTCAAGCGCACCATATTCGGGAAAGACCAGCAGTTCGGCCCCCTGCCCTGCGGCATTGGTAACCCAGTCGGTCAGCTTGGCCTTGTAGCTTGCCCAATCGGGCAACGGATCCAGCGGATATGCGGCGGTTGCTATCTTCATGGCGCCGACCATATCAGCGCCGCCTGCGGCGTCCAGCCCCCTGCTTCATCTTCGACGAAAACACTCGAGCACCGCCCGCAAGGCGCGCAGCGGTGGCCCCTCAGCCGCCGTCGGTAAATTGGAGCCGCGCCAGCCGCGCATAAAGGCCATCCTCGGCGACGAGGCTGTCATGGGTGCCGGTGGCCACGATGCGGCCCGCCTCCATCACGATGATGCGGTCTGCCTTTTTCACCGTCGCCAGGCGATGCGCGACGATGATCGTGGTGCGCCCCTCGGCCAGCGTGTCGACCGCCTCCTGCACCGCGCGCTCGCTCTCGGCGTCAAGCGCGCTGGTCGCCTCGTCCAGCAGCAGTACGGGTGCGTCGCGCAGGATGGCGCGGGCGATGGCGATGCGCTGTTTCTGGCCACCCGACAGCATCACGCCGCGCTCGCCCACCGGGCTGTCATAGCCTTCGGGCAGGTCCATGATGAACTCATGCGCCGCCGCCGTGCGCGCTGCGGTCTCGACCTCGGCATCGGTGGCGTCCAGCCGTCCAAAGCGGATGTTTTCACGCGCCGAGGCGGCAAAGATCACCGGGTCTTGCGGGACCAGCGCCATCACACGGCGAAACGCATCGCGCCGCATGTCCGACAGCGCGACACCGTCCAGCAGCACGCGGCCCGACACCGGATCGTAGAACCGTTGCAGCATCTGGATGACTGTCGTCTTGCCCGCGCCAGATGGGCCGACCAGCGCGACGGTTTCGCCCGGCTTGATATGCAAATCGAACCCGTGTAGCGCGGGAACATCTGGCCGCGCGGGATAGACGAACTCGACATTCTCAAACCGGATATCGCCGGTCACCGTGGCTGGAAGAGCGGCGGGCAATGCGGGATCCTGCACCGGATCGTTGCTGCGCAAAAGTTCGACCAGACGCTCGGTCGCGCCTGCGGCGCGCTGAAGCTCGCCCCAGATCTCGGAGAGCGCGCCCACGGCGCCCGCCACCATGACCGAGTAGATCACGAACTGCACCAGCGAGCCTGCACTCATCTCGCCGCCGCGCACATCGCGCGCGCCGATCCAGAGGACACAGACGACGCCGGTAAAGACAAGGAAGATGACGATCACGGTCATCATCGCCCGCACACGGATACGCTGGCGCGCGGATTGATAGCTGCGCTCGGTCGCGGCGCCAAAATCATCGCGCGTCGCGGCCTCATGGGTAAAGGCCTGCACGGCCTGCACGCTCAGCAGCGCCTCGGACGCCTTGCCCGAGCTTTCGGCGATCCAGTCCTGGTTATCGCGGCTGAGACGGCGCAGCTTGCGTCCCAGCGTCATGATGGGCACGATGATCAGCGGCACGATCAACAGGACCAGCCCGGTCAGTTTGGGCGAGGTCGCCAGCATCAGGACAAGCCCGCCTGCAAAGATCAGCGCATTGCGCAGCGCGATCGAGATGGACGAGCCGATAACGCTGAGGATCAGCGTGGTATCGGTGGTGATCCGGCTGAGAACCTCGCCGGTCATGATCTTTTCGAAGAAAACCGGGCTCATCCCGATCACGCGGTCGAAAACGGCCCGCCGGATATCGGCAACGACGCGTTCGCCCAGCTTGGTCACCAGCGCATAGCGCAGCCCGGTGCCGATGGCCAACAGCGCGGTAATCAGCAGCGCGGCCATGAAATAGCGGTCGAGAATTTCGCCATTTTCGACATTGAAATTGTCTATCACCCGGCGCACGGCCAACGGCAGGGTCAGCGACACCGCAGCCGTCAGGAAGAGAGCAGCCCCGGCGGCGGCCATCAGCAGCTTGTAAGGCGCCAAGAAAGGGACCAGAGACGCCAGGGCGCCGATCCGCTTGGACGGGTCTCGGTCGCGCATCTCGGCTCTGCTTGCTCCATTGCGGGCCATCTGTCGCTCCTGTCGTGTGGGGCTATCGCGGCCCGTTCTTGGCCCTGTGGGCACTGGGCGTCAAGCGCCCTTTCGCCGCAGAACGCCCGGCCACGGCCGGGCGCCTGCGCTATGCCGCGTCACTCGGATTGATTGCGCTCGGCTTCGATCTGGCGCCACTTGGCGACATTGGCGTTGTGCTGCTCCAGCGTTTCGGCAAAGGCATGACCGCCACTGCCATCGGCCACGAAGAACACGTAATCCGTCACTGCCGGATCAACCGCCGCCATGATGCTCGCCTCGCCCGGATTTGCGATGGGCGTGGGCGGCAGGCCTTCGATCACATATGTATTCCACGGGGTTGCCGCGCGCAGTTCACTCGCGCGCAAGCCACGGCCCAGCACGCCCTTGCCCTCGGTGATGCCATAGATCACGGTGGGGTCCGTCTGCAGGCGCATGCCGCGCTTCAGCCGGTTCTCAAAGACCGAGGCGACTTGGCGCCGCTCGTCCGGCCGGCCGGTTTCCTTCTCGATGATCGAGGCGAGGACCAGCAATTCCTGCTCGTTCGCCAGCGGCAGACCTTCGGCGCGGCTTGCCCATGCGGTGGCGACGATCACCTCCTGCGCTTCGGTCATCCGCTCGATCACGCTGGCGCGGGTGTCGCCCTTGGTCACCTCGTAGCTGTCAGGCGCAAGCGTGCCCTCTGCAGGGATCTCGGCCAGCTCTCCCTCCAGCACATCAACGGCCTTCAGGCCTTCAACGATCTGCCAACTGGTCGTGCCCTCGGCAATGGCAACGCGGTAGCGCGTGTCGGCCTGCGCGCGCACCTCTGCGAAAGGCTCGGGCGCCTCTTCGCTGGCAGGGTCATAGGCCGCCTTTTCGACGTAGCGATTGGTTTCCAGATCCAGCTCGCGCAGCTCGATTTCGCTATCGGTCACACCGATGCGATAGACGATCTCGGTGCCGCAGGTGCTGGCCCCGCCGCGGGTGATGATGCGCGTGATCTCTTCCATGGTCGCGTGCTCGGGAATCAGCCAGCTGCCCGCTTTGAGATCGCCGGACTTGCCCGCGTAATCGGCGCCGATGCGAAAGAGCATGGGGCTGGAGATCGCGCCCTGCTCGGCCAGCTTGGTAGAGGTCGCGCGCATGGATGCGCCGCGCTCGACCCGCAGGCAGACGGGCGCGTCAGACGGACCTTCGGCCTTGTAGGTGTTCTGCCCCCAGACGATGACGCCGCCCAAGAGGAAAACGATCACGACCAGAAAGCTGATCGCGCTGGAGGCAATATTGCGCCACATCAGCGGACGGCACCGAAACAGACGCTGGCATTCGTTCCGCCAAAGCCGAAGCTGTTCGAGAGGGCCACCTTGACCTCGCGCTGCACCTTCTTGTTCGGGGCCAGATCCAGCGGCGTCTCGACCGCCGGGTTGTCCAGGTTGATGGTCGGCGGGACCACCTGATCGCGGATGGCAAGGATTGCAAAGATGCCCTCGATCGCGCCCGCAGCCCCCAAAAGGTGCCCGGTCGCGGATTTGGTGGAGCTCATCGTCGCCTTGGACGCCGCATCGCCGAGCAGCCGTTCGACCGCTTTCAGCTCGATCGTGTCAGCCATGGTCGAGGTGCCATGCGCATTGATGTAATCGACGTCCTTCGGCTCGACCCCGGCATGGCCCAGCGCCATCTTCATCGCGCGGAAGCCGCCCTCGCCATCCTCGCTGGGGGCGGTGATGTGATAGGCGTCGCCCGAGAGGCCATAGCCCAGAACCTCGGCATAGATCCTGGCGCCGCGCGCCTTGGCATGCTCGTATTCCTCCAGCACGACGATGCCCGCGCCCTCGCCCATGACAAAACCGTCGCGGTCGGCGTCATAGGGACGGCTGGCTGCCTTGGGATCGTCCGCGCGCTTGGTCGACAGGGCCTTGCAGGCGTTGAAGCCCGCGATGCCGATCTCGCAGATCGCCGCCTCGGCGCCCCCCGCGACCATGACATCGGCATCGCCGAACATGATCAGCCGCGCGGCATCGCCGATGGCATGCGCGCCGGTCGAGCAGGCTGTGACAACAGAATGATTCGGCCCCTTGAAGCCATAGCGGATGCCCACCTGGCCACTGATCAGGTTGATCAGCGCGCCGGGAATAAAGAAGGGCGAGACACGCCGCACGCCCTTGTCGCGGATGATGAGAGTCGTCTCCTCGATCGAGCGCAGACCGCCGATGCCCGAGCCGATCATGACGCCGGTGCGCTCGCGCGCCTCTTCGTCCTCGGGCATCCAGCCTGCATCCTCCACCGCCTGCTGCGCGGCAGCGACCCCGTAGAGGATGAAATCATCGACCTTGCGGCGCTCTTTGGGCTCCATGTAGTCGTCGGCGTTGAACGTGCCCTCAGTGCCATCGCCAAGAGGAACCTCGCAGGCGTATTTGGTCTGCACGTTGACCGGATCAAAGCGCGTGATCGGGCCAGCGCCCGATTGGCCATCCAGAAGGCGGCTCCAGCTTTCCTCGACGCCGGAGGCCAGCGGTGTGACCAATCCAAGGCCCGTTACGACAACACGGCGCATATTTTGCCCCTTCCAGCAAGTTCGTTGGCGCCGCTCTTACCTCGGCTTGGGGCCGGGGGGCAAGACCGCGCTGGCGAGGTGGCGGCCAGCCGCCTTATTGAAAGGCGGCTACAGGCTCGTTCGGGGCATCGGCCATCGCAAGCGCCTCGGCCAGATCGACATTATGGGACATCAGCGCATGGCCAATCAGCGTGCCTGCAATGTTGGGCACGTATTTCAGACGTGCGATGTCGTCGACGCTGGAAACCGTGCCGCGGGCGATGACCGGATGGCGCGTACGTGCCGCAAGACCGCTGATCATCCCCAGTGTGCCGTCGGTCTCGCCAATCATCGCGCCCACGTCGGTCACGATGATTCCTGCCAGTGGATCGTCCTCGAACGCGCTCAGGAAACTCTCTGGAGTAAAGCTCGATCGTTCGCGCCAGCCATCGGTGACGACACTGCCCTCATGCACATCCAGCGACATCACGACCTGATCGGGATAGAATTTGGCAAGTTGGCGCAGCAGGTCGGGATTGCGCGCGGCCATGGTGCCGATGACGACACGGCCCACACCCCGGTCGATCCAGGCCGCGACCTGATCACGCGAGCGGAAACCGCCGCCCAGCTGAACGGGGATACGCGCGGCGCGGATGATCTCCTCGACCAGTGCATTGTTTTCGCCATCGCCACGCAGCCCGTTGACATCGGTCACATGCATCCACTGCGCGCCCGCATCGGCAAAACGCCGAGCCGTTTCGACCGGATCGACATGCCACAGAACCGGCTCGTCAAGCTGGCCGCGCGTCAGCGAGACGCATTTTCCGTCCAGAAGTTCAAGTGTGGGATAAATGATCATGGTCTTGCCCCGGAATCGCCGCACCGCCCAGCGCGGTAGCTGGCCCAGAGTGCCACATTACATCAGCATCCCGATATTCCCAAATCGGCATTCGCCGCGCCATTCGCGGCCTGCACGCCTTGTCACCCCCCCGTGAGACAATGTGAATTCATCAGGAACCGAAGTGGCCAGCATCCGTTATGTCCGCAGATGAAATCCAAAGTCTAGGAGGCAAAGATCATGAAACATCTGACAGCAAGCGCATTCGCCCTGACCATCGCTGCAACTGGCGCACTGGCCGATAACCATGGTGACATGAACAAGTCGATGGAACTGAACGAGATGCAGGGCGAGCTGATCCGCACCCGCGACATCACGGGCGGTGAGGTCTACACCACGAACGAAGCCGATGACGAAGGCTGGGACGGCGTTGCATACGACAGCATCGGCGCAGATTGGAACCAGATCGGCGAAATCGAAGACATTGTCTTGTCCAAGGATGGCCAGATGAAAGGTATCGTCGCAGAGGTTGGCGGTTTTCTCGACATCGGCGACAAGCATGTTATGATCGCTGTCGAAGATGTGCGCCTCGTACCGGTCGATGATCAGAGCTATGCTCTCGTCACGCGCATGAACGAAGAGCAGCTGGAAGAAATGCCCGGCGTCGATGAAGGCTTCTGGAATTGATGCAAGGGTCGCCGCGCCCAGCGCGGCACCGTAGCACCTGAACGAGAAAGGGCGCTGGATGATCCAGCGCCCTTTTTTCTATGTCTTCAAGTCGATTGCCGCAGCTTAAGAGCCGGGCTTGGCGCCGAATGATGCCGCCAGCCCACCGGGCTCTAAATCAGGACGCTTCCTTGATGAACTTGACCGCGTCGCCGAAGGTCTGGATGTTCTCGGCGGCGTCATCCGGGATCTCGATGCCGAACTCTTCTTCGAAGGCCATGACCAGCTCGACCGTGTCCAGGCTGTCTGCGCCAAGATCGTCGATGAAGGAAGCGTTCTCGACAACCTTGTCCTCTTCGACGCCCAGATGCTCGACTACGATCTTCTTCACGCGGTCTGCGATATCGCTCATGTCATAATCCTTGTTTTCTCGATGGGCGCCTCGGCCCGTTTTTGCCCCCGCCCGACAGGCGGGTGGCGACGTGAATGGTGCCCTTTGCGGGCGGTAAGTCAATGCCGATCACGGCAAGCCGGGCAAAGCCGCGCTGCGCGCCCCCCGGCAAATCTGCGCCGCCTATAGCATATGGCGCGCGCGAGGCAAATGTTTTCGCCGCATTGTCCGGCGCCGATACGCCGGGCATTTCTACAGCATCGCCATGCCGCCATTGACATGCAATGTCGATCCGGTGACGTAGCCCGCCTCGTTGCTTGCCAGATAAAGAACCGCCGCCGCGATCTCGGCCGGGGTGCCCATGCGGGCGGCCGGGATCTGGCCGTTGATCTTGTCCTTCTGATCGCCCGTCAGCTTGTCGGTCATGGCCGTGGCAATAAAGCCGGGGGCGACCGCGTTGGCGGTGATACCGCGGCTGGCAACCTCGTAGGCGATGGATTTGGTCATGCCGACGACGCCCGCCTTTGAGGCGGCATAATTGGCCTGGCCGGGATTGCCCGTGGCGCCCACAATGGACGAGATGTTGATAATCCGGCCCCAGCGCGCCTTCATCATCGGGCGCATTACCGCGCGGCAGAGGCGCATCGTCGAGGTCAGGTTCACATCCAGAACGCTCTGCCACTCGTCATCCGACATCCGCATGAATATCTGGTCGCGCGTGATCCCCGCATTGTTGACCAGGATATCAAGGCCGCCAATCGCCTCGATGGCCTGTTTCGGAAGCGCCTCGACAGCGTCTTTGTCGGAAAGGTTGCAGGGCAGCACATGGGCGCGCTCGCCCAGCTCCTTGGCCAGCGTCTCCAGCGGCTCGGTCCGGGTGCCGCTGAGGCCCACGGTGGCGCCAGCGGCGTGCAGGGCGCGGGCGATCTCGCCGCCGATACCGCCCGATGCGCCGGTCACCAGCGCGGTCTTGCCTGTCAGATCAAACATGATGATTTCCTTTTCAGCTCTCGTTCAGGGCAGCGACAGCGGCCGCCACATCATCGGGCGTGCCAACATTGCGCACGGTGATCTCCTTTTCGATCCGGCGCACCATGCCCGACAGCGCCTTGCCCGCCCCGATCTCCCATGTCTCGGTCACGCCCTGCGCGGCCATATAGCCCACGCTCTCGCGCCAGCGGACCGAGCCCGTAACCTGCTCAACCAGCAGTGCGCGGATCGCTTCGGGGTCCGTCACGGCGGCGGCGCGCACATTGGCGACCACCGGCACGGCGGGCGCCTCCATTGCCACCTCTTCCAGGGAGTCCTTCATCACCTGCGCCGCAGGTTCCATGAGGGCGCAGTGGAACGGGGCGCTGACCGGCAGAAGCATTGCGCGCTTGGCGCCGCGGTCCTTCGCCATGTCGACCGCGCGCTCGACCGCGGCCTTGTGGCCCGACACGACGACCTGTCCGGGATCGTTGTCATTGGCCGCCTGGCAGACATCGCCCTCTGCCGCATCCTTTGCCAAGGCCGTCACCGCCTCGAAATCGAGGCCGAGGATCGCGGCCATCGCGCCGACGCCCACCGGCACGGCCTCTTGCATGGCGCGCCCGCGAATACGCAGAAGGCGGGCGGTATCGGCGATGCTGAGCGCGCCCGCCGCTGCCAACGCGGAATATTCGCCCAGCGAATGACCGGCGACAAACTGCGCCGCTTCCAGTGTCACGCCCTCGGCCTCGAGCGCGCGCAGCGCGGCCAGCGAGGTGGCCATGAGCGCGGGTTGCGCATTTTGGGTAAGCGTCAGCGTGTCCTGATTGCCCTCCCATATGGTGGCTGACAGCGCCTCGCCCAGCGCATCGTCGACTTCGTCGAACACATCGCGCGCGGCCGGGTAGGCCTCGGCCAGCGCGCGGCCCATGCCGATGGTCTGGGCGCCCTGCCCCGGAAATATGAATGCACGGCCCATGCTGGCCCTCCCTGTCTCATTGGCCTCAACCGACTGACGAGACCGATACCGCGCAAGCGCCTGCGAGGCAATGGCGCAGGGGAATTGTGCACGCCTGCAGGATTGCCCGCGCGCACCAATGCGTTACCCTTCGCGCAAGCAAATCGCAAAAGGACCGTCTTCATGCCCCTTGGCAATTCCACGACCAGCTATGGCAGTGTCACCAAGTTCTTTCACTGGACCATCGCGTTGATGATACTCAGTATGTTTCCCTTGGGATGGATCGCCAGCGAGCTGGCCGAGAGGATCGAGGCGCCGGATATCGCCACCACCGACGCGGTGCTGGAATGGGCCAAGTTGCTCTTTTCGATCCACAAGACACTGGGAGTCACGATCTTTGCGCTCGCCCTCCTGCGCATCCTCTGGGCCACCCTGCAGCCCAAGCCGGCGCTCCTGAACGGTGACAAGCCGCTGGAGGCGTGGCTGGCCGAGACGGTGCACTGGTTGCTCTATGGGTCGCTGGTGGCGGTCCCGCTCAGCGGCTGGGTGCATCATGCCGCGACAACCGGCTATGCGCCGATCTGGTGGCCTCTGGGCCAGGATCTGCCCTTCGTGCCGAAAAATCCGGCCGTGGCCGAGGTGTCCGCCGCGCTGCATTTTATCCTGCAATGGGTTCTAGCGGGCGCAATCGGACTGCATATTGCGGGCGCGCTCAAGCATCACGGCATTGACCGCGACGCCACACTGCGCCGGATGCTGCCCGGCCACCTGACCGCCCTGCCGACGGAGCGGCAGCCTGGTCATGCCCTTCCGGTGCTGGCGGCGCTGGCAGTCTGGGGCGCGGCACTGGCCTTGGGTGCCTGGGCCGGGTGGCTCAGCCCGCATCAGGGCGCACGTGCCGAGGCGCTGGCCGAGGTTAGCAGCGAATGGCAGGTCGAGGATGGCGATTTGAACATAACCATCGTGCAAAACGGCTCGAACGTGACTGGCAACTTCGAGGACTGGACCGCCGAGATCAGCTATGATCCGCAGGCGGATGCAGAGGGGCAGCATGGCGCGGTCACAGTCACCGTCGCCATCCCCTCGCTGACGCTGGGCTCGGTCACCGGACAAGCGATGGGAGCCGATTTCTTTGCCGCCGAGGACTATCCGACTGCGGTGTTCGAGGCCGCTCTGATCGAAGAAGACGGGCTGATCGCTGATGGCACCCTGCGCATCAAGGACCAGTCCGTGCCTGTGCGGATGCCCGTCGATCTGGTGATCGAGGGCGATACGGCAAAGGCATCGGGTGCGCTGACGGTCAACCGGCTGGATTTCGGCATCGGCACCGGGACGCAGGACGAAAGCTCGCTGGCCTTCGATGTGCGCATCGACTGGGCGCTGACGGCAACGCGGAGCGAGACGCCGCAGGAGTGACCAGGAAAAAGGCCCGCGCCCCTATTTCGGGGCGCGGGCCTTGGCCTACAGCGCTTTAGCGCCGAATTACTCGGCCTTGCCAGCCTCGATCGATATCTCGACCTCCAACTCGTCGCTGATATTGGGCGCATAGGCGCCAACGCCAAAGTCCGAGCGCTTGATCGTCGTCTCGGCATCGAAACCCAGCCATGGCTTGTTTTGCATCGGGTGATCGCCGCTCTTGTTCAGCTCGGTCTCCAGCTGCACGGATTTGGTGATGCCGTTGATCGTCAGATCGCCGGTGATGATCGCCTCGTCGTCATCCGTCACCTCGATGGCCGTGGATTTGAACGTGATCATGTCGCCGTCCTGCGCGTCAAAGAAATCCGGTCCCATCAGATGCTCGAACCGCTCTTCCCATCCGGTGTAGAAGGAGGACAGCGGGATCGACACTTCGACCGAGGAATTGGCCGGATCGGCCTCGTCGAACATGATCTGGCCTTCCCAGCCGGCAAACATGTTGAACGTGGTCGAATAGCCCAGATGATCGTAGGTGAACATCACCTGGCTATGGCTTGAATCCAGCGTATAGGCCTCGGGGGCGGCAGCGGCGCCGGTGGCGGTCAGCGCGACGGCGGCGGCGATAAGCGATGTCTTCATGGTTGGATCTCCTGTTTACTGCGGACACTCAGAACCCAAGGTATCGCAAACAGGGCGCAAGGCAATTGCGCAGAATTAAACAGGTCGTGTGGACCGGCGCAGGCTTGCCGATCTTCGGCGTGCCCGCGCCGGTTCAGGCCCCCCGGCCAGCCAACATGTCATGAAGCGCGGCCTCGACCTTGGGGTCGGTGACCGGCAGGCTCATCAGCGGCAGCCCCGCGCCGCACCGTGCGGTCAGCAGCCCGTCGCGCAGGACGACATCCCCCAATGTGTCGATATCGTGGCTCGCCTGCGAGCGGATGTTTTTGTGTGCGTCGCGCTCGATGATGGTCAGTTGCCGTGTGTGCGGGTTCAGATGAACCTCGGGCCCGATAGCGGCATGGCCACCGGTCAGCAGGATCGCGCCGACGA
Organism: Roseovarius maritimus; assembly: GCF_043355895.2. Lineage (NCBI taxonomy): Bacteria > Pseudomonadati > Pseudomonadota > Alphaproteobacteria > Rhodobacterales > Roseobacteraceae > Roseovarius > Roseovarius maritimus. The sequence continues at coordinate 179,652 of NZ_JBHFPF020000006.1, read as the reverse complement.
CGGCCAACACACCGGAGAACGCCAATTTGTAGAGTTGCATCATCGCGTCGCCGTCGATTACCGGCACAAGCCAAAGCCCGGCAGCCGCCATCAACAGCGCCGCCCCCGTGCACCGCGACGTTACTCGGCGCAGGACGCCCGTCTCGCTGGCTTCCATGTGGTAAAGGGGCACCTGGCGCTGATGGCGCAGCGGACCTTCGGGCATGAACGTGTCAGGAAGTGCGGTCATCTGTCTTTTCCCTCGTCGTTGAGAATGGGCGATCTGTGGCTTGGTTAACGAATGACAAGGAAATTCGACCCAAATGGGGCAATGGCGCGATCAAATGAGGGCGACGCGCACCGCACTTGCGCGCGACGGGGTATGGCTGTAAGGGTCGGCCTCGTTTCGCAGATACGTATGAACCGCGCAGTCTCTCGTGGTGGGGCCGCGAAACGAATTGCCCCGCCTATGAAATGCGCCTTGATAGAAGTGGATCCAACATGCCCCTTTACGAGCATGTCTTTATCTCGCGCCAGGACCTGTCCAGCGCCCAGGCCGAAAACCTTATCGAGCATTTCGGCACCGTCCTGTCCGACAATGGCGGCAAACTCGTCGATCACGAGTACTGGGGCGTCAAGACGATGGCCTACAAGATCAACAAGAACCGCAAGGGTCACTACGCGTTCCTGCGTTCCGACGCGCCCTCCGAGGCCGTTCAGGAAATGGAGCGCCTGATGCGCCTGCATGATGACGTCATGCGCACGCTGACCATCAAGGTCGATGAGCACAAAGAGCTGCCCTCGGTCCAGATGCAAAAGCGCGACGAGCGGTCCGAGCGCCGCGAGCGCCGTTGATCAACGCCCTCAGATAAAGGACATAACCCATGGCTACCAAACCGTTTTTCCGTCGCCGCAAGGTCTGCCCCTTCTCGGGCGAGAATGCACCTAGCATCGACTACAAGGACACGCGCCTGCTGCAGCGCTACATCTCCGAGCGTGGCAAGATCGTGCCCTCGCGCATCACCGCCGTCTCGGCCAAGAAGCAGCGTGAGCTGGCCCGCGCGATCAAGCGCGCCCGCTTCCTCGCCCTGCTGCCCTACGCCGTCAAGTAAGGAGTAAGACAATGCAAGTTATCCTTCTCGAGCGTGTGGCCAAGCTGGGCCAGATGGGCGACGTCGTCGACGTCAAGCCGGGCTTTGCACGCAACTACCTCCTGCCCCAGCGCAAGGCGCTGTCGGCCTCCGAGCGTAACATCGCGGATTTCGAGGCGCGCAAGGCGCATCTCGAGGCGCAGAACCTCGAGACCCGCAAAGAAGCCGAGGCGATGGCCGATAAGCTGAACGGTCAGCAATTCGTCGTGATTCGCCAGGCCGCCGATTCCGGCGCGCTTTATGGCTCGGTCACCACGCGCGATGCGGCTGACGCGGCAAATGAGAACGGCTTCACCGTCGATCGCAAGCAGGTTTCGCTGGGCAAGCCGATCAAGGAACTGGGCCTGCACGAGATTCATGTCTCGCTGCACCCCGAAGTCGACGCGACCGTCATGCTGAACGTCGCCCGTTCGCCCGAAGAGGCCGAACTGCAGGCGTCCGGCAAGTCCATTCAGGAACTGGCGGCCGAAGAAGAAGCGGCAGCCGATTTCGAGATCGCGGAACTCTTCGACGATATCGGCTCGGCCGCATCGGACGACGAGGACCTGGCCGAAGCCGTCGAGCAGCAGTCGGACGAAGACGACGCCTGATCCAGGCGCGCGTCACACTAAAAGAAAAGCCGCGCAAGGAGTTGCGCGGCTTTTTTGTTTTCGGCAAGGTTCCGGATCAGTCTTGCGCGACAGCCTTGTAGCTCAGCCGATACGCCGCCACCTGCCAGCAGAAATAGAGCCAGGCGGCAGCGCCGATGAGCTTGAACCCCTCCTCGACGATCTGCGACCCCCCCATAGGCGATCGGCAGGATCTCCTGCACCGCATCCACCGCAACCGAAAGCGCCAGAAAACCGCCCGTCATCAGGAAGGCCGGCGCGTCGATATCCCGGATCAGCGCCCAATGCCGGCGCGCAATCCAAAGGATGAACAGCGCGTAGGCCGGCAGCAGGATGCCCTCGGCGACGTAGCGGTCGTGGATCAGGAAGAAATCATCGACGCCCAGAACCAGCGAGAACACTGCGAGCGAAAAGAGCAGCTTGCCATGCGGCCGCGCCGCCTCGCCCGGCGCCCGTTGCAGCGTATAGCCAAAGAGGCACACCGCCGCTGCCGCAACCCAGAACCAGGTGCCGTTACTCGACAGGAACCCGAGAGAGCTGGACTGTCCCGTCTGCTGTGCCGGATCGCGCAGCGACTCGACGGCTGTGAACCCCGACAAGGTCATGATCTCAAGCGATATGCCATAAAAGATGGCCGCCGGAGCGCAGCATATCAGCGCACAGCGCAGGACCCGCGAGACTGCCTGCGTGCGGATCTCTGGCCCAATCATATCAGATTTCATCCGGTCTCTCCGTCATCGGCCCGCAAGGATCAGCCGCGGACGCGCCGGGCATTTGGGCCGATGCTCGGGCCGGCCGTTCAGGCCATGCCCAACGCTTCCTTATACATCTCGAGCACAGCTTCTTCCTCGGCAATGTCGTCCTTGTCCCGCTTACGCAGGGCGATCACCTTGCGCATTACCTTGGTGTCGTAGCCACGGGCCTTGGCCTCGGCCATGACCTCTTTCTGCTGCTCGGCAAGATCCTTCTTCTCGGCATCGAGACGCTCGATACGCTCGATGAATTGGCGTAGCTCGTCAGCGGTCACGCGATAGGTTGCATCCGGGGTCTGGTCGTCCATTTCTCTACTCCGCATCCTCAAAGATGACCGTGACTACAGCGCGTCCCGCCCTCCCGCAAGCCCCCGGTGGCTTGAGCTTGGGGGCTTGGCGCGCTAGAGGGCAAGAGCGGGAGATTGCCCGCCGGTCAGTCAGGGAGACCACATATGCAAATCCTCATTTGGTGCGGGGCCGCTGTCTCGTTGGGCGGGCTGGCGGGGCTGATCTGGTGCATCCTGCGCGTCTGGCGCGCCCGCCGTGCCGATCTGGACGATGCGCAGATGCGCACCGTCCTGCAAAAGGTTCTGCCGGTGAATACCGGCGCGCTTTTCCTGTCGGTGCTGGGGCTGATGATGGTCGTGACCGGCATTCTGCTACGCTGAGGCGCGCATCCTGCATCCCGGCATCCCGGTGGCCGGCATCCACAAGTCGCCGCCACCTCATTCTCAAAAATCTCCATATTCCATCATTTCCTTGTCCGACACGGGAGGGCTGGCCTGCTTTGCGGGGGGCGATCCTTGCGCTTTCTCGGGCGTGGGCCGGGACGTCTCCGCAAGTTCCTCGATCCGCGTCAGATCCAGCGCCGCCGTGCCAGCTACCTCGCCTGACCTTGCGGTATCGGTCTGGCCGCGGGCCACGGATGTGCCCCCGCCGTCCTCCGGGATCAGCTTGACCGCTCGTGCCCCGTTCAATTGCCCAAGCCGCGCAACGGCGACGACGTGTTTCTGGCTTGCCTCCAGTCGCACCTGCAGCTGCTGATCGGCTGTTACGGGCAGAAGGCCTCCTACCTCAAGTTTGCACACCTTTTCCAGCGGCAGGGTAACACGCCCCAGCACTGCCTCCAGGCTGACCGGCGCGTTCATCGCACTTTGCTCCAGCGTGCGTTGCAGGCTCGACGCCTTTTCATCTATCGCTGGCCGCACCGGCACCTCTGGCACCGGCAAGAGGAACGTGACCGCACCGGGATACCCGTGATTTCCGACCTCTACCATCAAGCGAAAGACGTGGAACGCCGCCGCTCCCAGCGCCAGCGTCATGCCGCGCGCATCCTCCATCATCACGCCAAAGCGATAGCCCGAGGCCCAATGCGGCGGCGCCTCTTCGCCCTCCTCGCTGCGCGCATCCTCGGCCAGCTTGGCCTCGGCGCCCGAAAGCGCGGCGTCGATCAAAGGCGCAGCGATGGCCGCATCGGTGCGGGTGACCGCCCGCCCCCCGGTGCCGCGTCCGGTCACCCGCCCGGTCGTCTGGATTTCGATCAGCGCGGCCAGCAGCGCATCGTCGATGCGCACCGCCCCGCGCCCGCCCTTGGGGCCATCGAGCAGCACCATGAGGCCGCCACCCGCAAATTCGCCCTGCAGCGCCGTTTGCGAAATCTCGACCTGCTCGACTGCCGCCACGACCATCGGCAGGTCAAAGAGCGTGTCCGATGCCTGCGCCAGCGCCAGCCTCAGCGCCTTGGCCGGGGACATGGCGCGCGCGTGATATTCCTCGCGTGAGGCGCGCGCCTTGCGATGAATGACCGTATTGCCGCCTGTCTGTGCCATGCGCTGCGCCACCATTCCGTGGAAGTTGCCGATGGCCCCACCGTAGCGCCATTCCGGTTACCAAAAGGTTTCCGACCGAAAGACCCGCCGATTTCGCAGCCTCAGACCGCCGCGCGCGGCAATGTCACGCGGAATGCAGCCCCGCCCTGCCCCGGCAAGTATTCAATCGTGCCGCCCAACCGGTGCATGATCTCGCGGCAAATGGCGAGGCCGAGGCCCGCCCCCGGCGCGCCCGCCTTTCCAAGCCGCGAGAATTTCTCAAAGATCAGCGCCTCATCCTTGATCGGGATGCCGGTGCCGTTGTCGATGAAGTCCACGGTCAGACCCGATGCGCCCCTTTCGGTGCGCACCCGCAGTACGGGCGCGTCCGCGTCGCAATACTTGCGCGCGTTGGTAATGAGGTTGATGAACACCTGCGCGAGGCGGTCCATATCGGTCTTTAGCTGCACCGCCTCGCTGGCCGGATCACGCTCGATCCGCAAGACCCCCGGCGTACTGCCCATCGTGGCCGAGACGGCGCGGTCCAGCACCTCGGCCAGCGTGCCGGTCTGCGCATTCAGCACCACCTGCCCCGATTCCAGCACCGAAAGGTCCAGCAGATCATCCAGAAGCCGCGTGAGGCGCAGCGATTCGGCGTGGATGATCGAGGCGTATTTCTGCTGCTCGTCGGGGGCAAGACCTCCTTCACGCAGGATTTCGGAAAAGGCCCGGATCGAGGTCATGGGGGTGCGCAATTCATGGCTGACCTGGCTGAGAAAGCCATCCTTCTGCACCGAGAGCTGCGTCAGCTTCTCGTTCACTTCACGCAGCTGGCGCGCGGTGCGGGCCTGCTCGGCCGATTTCGCCTCAAGCTGACTGGAATACTCCATGATCTGGGCGGTCTCATCTGCCACGGCCAGCAAATCTTCGACCGAGACGGTCGCGCGCCCGACGATCTGGCTGATCATCGCATGGGCCGTCGCCGCCCCGACCGAGCCCGAGAGGCGCCGTTCCAGCCATTCCAGGAACTCGGGCGACGGCTCGGGCAGGTAGCCGCTCAGACCCTGGCGGCGCGCGGCGCGGCTGAAGAGCTCCTGCGCCTCGGCCGCGCCCATGATGCGCTGCGCCATGATCAGCAGATCCTCGGACTGCCCGCGCCCGCCGCTCCAGGTGCCGGGGCCGCGCGAATGCTCGAAAACGTTGACAAATTGCGCGCCCTGCAGCCGCTCGACCGGGCGGGGAAAACTGAGGATGGACACGGCGCAGAAGGCCGCCGTGTTGAGGCCCATCGACCACATGACCGCGTGCACCAGCGGGTCCATCCCCCCGGTCCAGAACATCGCCTGCGGGCGCAGCCATGACAGGCCGAAAAGCCCTTGGTCAAAGACATGCTGCGGCAGGACCACCCCCGCGCCAAAGCTGGGCAGGAAGAGGCAATAGATCCAGAGGACAAAGCCGACCGCCAGCCCCGCCAGCGCCCCGTTGCGCGTGGCCCCGCGCCAGACAAGGCCGCCCATCAGCGCCGGCAGGAACTGCGCGACCCCCGCAAAGGCCACAAGACCGATGGCGGCCAGCGCCGTACCCCCGCCCGACATGCGGAAATAGAGATAGCCCAGCATGACGACCCCGGCGATCGACAGCCGCCGCGCCAGCAGCGCTACATGACGCACATCGCCCGACATCATGGCAGCGCCACCGGTGGCGCGCAGCCAGATGGGCATGACGATATGGTTCGATACCATCGTCGAGAGTGCAATCGCCGCCACGATCACCATCGATGTGGCCGAGGAAAACCCGCCAAGAAAAGACAGGATCGCCAGCCCGTCCCGCCCCGCGAACAGCGGCAAGTTCAGCACGTAAAGGTCAGGGTTCGACCCCTCGGGCATCAGCTCCAGGCCCACGGCGGCGATAGGCACGACAAAGAGGCTGATCAGCATGAGGTAGAGCGGAAACGCCCAGGCGGCGGTACGCAGATGTCCCTCGTCCTCATTCTCGACCACCATGACCTGAAACATGCGCGGCAGGCACAGAAACGCCGCGGCCGACAGCAGGGTCAACCCGGTCCAGCGGCTGCCCGACACGTCGAAATCCGCAATGGGTGAGGCGTCGATCCGCGACAGCGTCGCCGCAAGGCCGCCCTCCAACCCCCAGACGACAAAGATACCGACTGCGATGAGGGCCAAAAGCTTGACCACCGCCTCGAGGGCGATGGCCATGACCACGCCGTGATGCCGCTCGTTCGCGTCAAGGTTACGGGTGCCGAAGAGGATCGTGAAGAGCGTCAGTCCCAGCGCCACATAGATCGCGATCGACTGAACGGAACTTCCGCCCTCGGGGTCGGGCGGGGAAAAGGCCGCGAAGGACAGCGTCACGGATTGCAGTTGCAGCGCGATATAGGGCGTCGCGCCGATGACGGCGATTACCGTCACGCAGACGGCCAGGGTGTTCGACTTGCCATAGCGGGACGAGATCATGTCGGCGATCGAGGTGATGCGCTGGCTGCGGCCCACCCGCACCATCTTGCGCAGGGTCCACCACCAGCCGATCATGACAAGGCTGGGCCCCAGATAGATCGTCACATATTCCATCCCCGACCGCGCGGCAAAGCCGACAGCGCCGTAGAAGGTCCAGGCGGTGCAATAGATCGACAGCGACAAGGTGTAGACCAGCGGCGAGCGCAGCCATGCCCCGCGCCCGCGCCGTGCCGCACGGTCGGCGGCAAAGGCGACGGCAAAGAGGAAGACCACATAGGTGATGCAGACCGCGACAAGGATATTGAGCGTGGCCATCAGCCGCCCCGCGGATCATGATCCGCGGCAGGCGCGTCATCCTCGCTGGCATCCGGCGACGCGCGCAGGCTGCGCGTGATCAGCGCCGACAGGATCACCAGACCGGCCCAGACGGCAAAGACGTAGATCATCACATAGGACGTGCGCGCGGCGTCGCCCGCTTGCCCCAGCCACAAGAGCGGCAGCGCGAACAGAACCGCGCCGAGGGTCGGCAACAGCCCCGCTGCATCGACCATCCGCCGCTGGCGGTAGGTATCATGTGCGACGAAGACGGCATAGCCCGCAGGCTGCTTGGGCGCAGAGGGTTGGCTAGACGATGTCTGGCCCAGAACAGGCGTGCCGTCCGGCGCGGAAGGCTCGCTCATGCTTCCCCCGCAAGGGCGCGCACGGCCTCCAGCATTTCGGCGTTCGAGAAGGGCTTGGTCATGAAGCGGCTGGCGCCCGCGCGCTCGGCCATCTCGCGATCCTTGCGCTGGCCGCGCGCGGTCAGCATCAGGACGGGCGTCGCGCCCAGCTCGGCATCCGCGCGGATGTCGGCCAGCAGTTCGAACCCCGAGCGATGGGGCAGCATCACGTCGAGGATGATCAGATCGGCGCGCCGCGTGCGCACCGCATCCATGGCCCCGGCGCCGCCCGTATGACTGCGCACCTGCCACCCATCGCGCGACAGGATGAAGCTGATCGCCTCGATGATGTTCGGCTCGTCCTCGATCAAGAGAACCTGTTTGGTCATCTGGCGCACCTCCCCTTGCTCCAGCCCATGCGCCACTATTGGCCAAGCGTCCAGCACTGTCAAAAGCTTGCGTTCCATCTGCCCCTATTCAGTCACCGCATCCGGCAGGATCGACGGCTCGCGCCGGGCGGGGCAATCGCCACGTGGACAGATCCGGCACGAACTGCCGACGGGCACAGGGGTCTCTACCGGCGCGCCGTCCGCCATGCCGTCTGGCAAGAGCAGCATATAGGCATGCATCAGCGGCGGCATGTTGAAGCCGCCGGGCGCAGCCTCTTCCACCGCCGTCAGGGCCAGCACCGGGCGCGCATCGCGGTCCGGCTGCACAAGACGCTGGCGCAGCGCCATTCCGGGCTGCGCCCCCGCGCGAAAGAGCGGCCATAGCGCGCAGGTCCCGGCCAGCCGCGTGACGGCAAAGCCCGGCAGCGGCTTGAGCGCCAGAATGACGCCCGAATTGTCGGCGCTGACCAGTCCTACGGGGCCGGTGACGTCCTCTGGCATCGCGGCCAGGCGGCGAAAGACAAGCGCGAGCGGCACGCCCAAATCCTGCGCCAGCGCCAGCGGGGCCATGCCGTGCCGCTCCAGCGCGGCACGGAGCCGCGTCTCGGGCAACGCCTCGGCATCCCGGCGATAGCGCACAAGGGACGCGGCGATCAGCACATGGGCGCCGGTGTCGGGGCGCAGCTCCACCGCCTCCAGCACCTCCTCGGGATCGCCGCCCTCTTCCAGCACCTCGAAGCGATGGCCATGAGCATCCATGAACCTGTCCATCTCGTCTTGCGGAGAAAGGATATCGCGCCCGGTGCCCGGCCCATCATCAAGGTAACGCACGAGTCGCTCGGCCCCTTCGGCCAGACGGCGGCTGTCCTCGCCGAGGTTGCGGTGAAAGCGCGCCTGCCATTCCGGCTCCAAACCGCTGGTATCGGTGAGGATCGACGCGGTGGAGCGGATGGCGGTGACGACCGACAGCACCTCGTGCAACGACGCGGCGAGATGCGGGTCATGCGCCAGCCGGTCGGCCATCGCATCGGCGCGCCGGGCCTCGCCCTGCGCGCGGCGCAATGTGGCCACGGTCAGCTGCGCCCAGCCGGGAAAGCGGCCTGCAAACTCCTCCAGCCGGTCGATTTCGGGCAGCGGAGCGCCCGCGCCGGGCGCGTCGCCCGCAGCCTCGCGCAGCCCATCCAGCAGCGCCGCCTCGCCGCCATGAGCCAGCGACTGCGCATCGAGACCCAGTGCCGCGGCCAAGCGTAACAAGAGCGCACCGCCGATTCTGCGCCGGTTATGCTCGATCAGATTCAGATAGGAGGGCGAAATTCCGGCCTCCCTCGCCAGCGCTCCCTGTGCCAGACCGCGTTCCAGCCGCCGCTCGCGGATGCGGCTGCCGGTCAATGTGCCGGCATCCGGCCCACGCTGCACCGCAGCGTTCCCATCATTTCCGTTATGTTTCAATGCAATTCCTCCGTGCATTGACAGCAATTTACAAAAAACCTTACCTGCATGTTCATATTTTTACAAAATAATTGTTTTACAAAAGGCAGTTGTTGAGAAGTTTTCTTTCGCCGTGTCATAATAGTTTTGCACATAGTGCGGTCACGGCAAGGCGCGGAGGAGGCGCTTGCCGGGATTAATCATAAAGGGAGGATTCTATGTCCACATCCAACTTCACCCGTCGTGGTCTGCTCAAGACCAGCGCCGTTGCGGGCGCCGGCCTTGCGGTTCCGACGATATTCACGGCCAGCAGCGTCGCGGCCTTCACCAACGACCCCACCGATGCCAGCAACGTCACGCTGGGCTTCAACGTGCCCCAGTCCGGCCCCTATGCCGATGAGGGCGCGGACGAGCTGCGCGCTTACGAGCTGGCGGTCGAGCACCTGAATGGCGGCGGCGACGGCGGCATGATGCAGACCTTCAGCTCCAAGGCGCTGCAGGGCAACGGCATCATGGGCAAGAAGGTGGATTACGTCTCCGGCGACACCCAGACAAAATCGGATGCGGCACGTGCCTCGGCCAAGTCGATGATCGAAAAAGACGGCGCGGTGATGATCACCGGCGGCTCGTCTTCGGGTGTGGCCGTGGCCGTGCAGGCGCTCTGCCAAGAGGCTGGCGTCATCTTCATGGCGGGCCTCACGCACTCCAACGACACGACCGGCAAGGACCGCAAGGCGAATGGTTTCCGTCACTTCTTCAACAGCTGGATGTCCGGCGCCGCCCTCGCGCCCGTTCTGGCCAACGCATATGGCAAGGACCGCAAGGCCTATCACCTGACAGCCGACTATAACTGGGGCTACACGACCGAGGAAGCGATCCGCAACTCGACCGAGGCCATGGGCTGGGAGACCGTCAACGCGGTCAAGACCCCGCTGACCCAGACCGATTTCAGCGCCTATATCACCCCCGTCCTGCAGTCGGATGCCGATGTGCTGGTTCTGAACCACTACGGCGGGAACATGGTCAATTCGCTGACCAATGCCGTTCAGTTCGGCCTGCGCGACAAGATGGTCAACGACAAGAAGTTCGAGATCATCGTGCCGCTCTATTCCGAGCTGATGGCACGCGGCGCCGGCAAGAGCATCGCCGGCATCCTCGGCTCGCAGAACTGGGACTGGAAACTGGAGCGCGAAAAGGGTGACCGCTATGTCGGCACCGACGCCTTCGTCAAATCCTTCGGTGAGAAATACGGCTTCCCGCCCAGCCAGGCGGCGCATACCTGCTATGTGCAGACCCTGCTCTACGCGGATGCGGTCGAGCGCGCGGGCAGCTTCAACCCCTGCGCCGTGGTCGAGGCCCTAGAGGGCTACGAGTTCGACGGTCTGGGCAGCGGCCCGACCCTCTACCGTGCCGAAGACCACCAGTGCTTCAAGGACGTTGTGGTCGTGCGCGGCAAGGAGAACCCCGAGAACGAATTCGACCTCGTCGAAATCGTCGAGGTGACCCCTGCCGAGCAGGTGACCTACGCCCCCGACGCGCCCGAGTTCGGCGGCGCGGACGCGACGCTGGGCGAGTGCAACCCGGGCGCATAAGCGCCCGGCGGCCCGCCCCCCCAATCCGGGGGCGGGTCCATACGATCCAAAAACCAACCTGCGCGCCGGCCCCTCACGCGGGGGGCCTGACCTGGCCTTGCTGATTGGCCGGACTGATTTCTGACATGTGAGGCAGACGATGGATGCGATAATCCTGCAAATCCTCAATGGACTGGACAAGGGGTCAGCCTATGCGCTGATCGCCCTCGGCCTGACATTGATCTTCGGCACGCTGGGGGTGGTGAACTTCGCCCACGGCGCCCTGTTCATGATCGGCGCATTCTGCGCCGTCACGCTCAGCCGCATCCTGACCTTCAGCCACGAGGTCGTCGATGAGACGCGCACGGACTTCCTGGGCAATCCCATGACCGTGGATGTGCCCTATATCCACAGCATCGTCGGCGAAAATGCAGGCAATTTCATGATCGACTGGGCCGTGCCGCTGTCGATCCTCTTTGCCATTCCCGTGATGATCGCGATCGGCGTCATCATGGAGCGCGGCCTGATCAAGCATTTCTACAAACGCCCCCATGCGGACCAGATCCTGGTGACCTTCGGCCTTGCCATCGTGCTGCAGGAGATCATCAAGTATTTCTACGGCGCCAACCCGATCCCGACGCCGGCGCCCAGCGCGTTCCGCGGCTCCTTCGATTTCGGCGCTTTCCTGGGAATGCAGGCCAATTCAATCATCTACCCGTACTGGCGCCTCGTCTATTTCGCCTTTGCCCTTCTCATCGTCGGCGGTGTCTTTGCCTTCCTGCGCTTTACCACCTTCGGGATGGTCGTGCGGGCCGGGATGGCCGACCGCGAGACCGTGGGCCTTCTGGGCATCAACATCGACAAGCGGTTCACCATCATGTTCGGCATCGCCGCCGCCGTCGCGGGCCTGGCGGGCGTGATGTACACGCCCATCAACAGCCCCAACTATCACATGGGCATGGACTTCCTGGTCCTCAGCTTCGTGGTGGTCGTCGTGGGCGGCATGGGCAGCCTTGCAGGCGCGGTTCTGGCCGGTTTCCTGCTGGGTATTCTCGAAAGCTTCGCGTCCATGTCCGCTGTCCTCGAGGCGCTGCCCGGGATCAACCAGATCGTCATCTACCTGGTGGCTATCATTGTATTGCTGACCCGCCCGCGCGGCCTGATGGGCCGCAAAGGCGTGATGGAGGATTAAGCCCATGCTGGGAATGACACGCAAAGACGCAATCCTGCTCGTGGTGGTTTCGGCCCTCGCGCTGCTGGCCCCCTTCATCCTGAACCCGTTTCCCGTCAACTCGAACATGGCGCAATTCAACGCAGGTTATCCCGACCTGATGCAGCGCTTCGTGATCTTCGGGATCTTCGCCATCGGCTTCAACATCCTCTTTGGCCTGACCGGCTATCTCAGCTTCGGCCATGCCGCCTTCCTCGGCGTGGGCAGCTATGCCGCGATCTGGATGATGAAGCTGCTGACGGCCAACATCATCCCCGGCATCATCATGTCGGTCATCGTGGCGGGCCTCTTTGCCCTCGTCGTGGGGTACATCTCGCTGCGCCGGTCTGGCATCTACTTCTCGATCCTGACGCTGGCCTTTGCGCAGATGTCCTATGCGTTGGCCTATTCGGTGCTGACACCCATCACCGGGGGCGAGACGGGGCTGCAGCTGAAGCTGAACGACGCGCGCGTCCTCGACGGTGCGCTGGCGCCGGGCAACCGGGCCAGCGCCAACCTCTTCGGCCTCGACATGACGGCCACCCACGACATGATAGTCGGCGCATGGCAGTTCACCTTCAACGCGGGTTACTACATCGCGGCGATCATCATGGTGCTGGCCTTTTACCTGTCGATCCGCATTTTCCGTTCGCCCTTCGGCATGATGCTGCGCGCGATCAAGTCCAACAATACGCGAATGACCTATACGGGCCTCAATGCGCGCCCCTATGCGCTGGCGGCCTTCGTAATCTCGGGCATGTATGCCGGCCTCGCCGGTGGCCTGATGGTGGCGATGGACACCCAGGTGGGCCCCGAGCGGATGTTCTGGACCGCCTCCGGCGAGGTCGTCCTGATGACCATTCTTGGCGGCGCGGGCACCCTCATCGGTCCGGTCCTGGGCGCGGGTCTGATCAAGTACATGGAAAACATCGTGTCCAAGATCAACTCGGGCGTTCTGCACGACTGGTTCTACTGGATGCCCGACGGGCTGGAGGATTTCGTGATCACCTTGATCTATCCGTTCGTCGGCAAGGGCTGGCACCTGACGCTGGGCATTGTCTTCATGCTGGTCGTCATCTTTCTGCCCGGCGGTCTGGTCGAGGGGGGGCAGCGCATCCGCCGCCTCGTCCAGGGCAAGCGCGCCAAACCCGCCAACCAAACCAAACCCGCAGAATAAGGAAACGCAGCCATGGGCATTCTCGAAGTCAAGAACGTCAACAAGCGTTTCGGCGGTCTGCAGGCGCTGGGGGACGTGAACCTCAGCATCGCTGAAAACACCGTGCACGCCATCATCGGCCCCAACGGGGCCGGCAAATCCACCCTTCTCAACGTGCTGGTGGGCAAGCTGATCCCCGATACCGGATCGGTCAGCTTTGACGGCCAGTCCGTCTTGGGGCGCAAGCCCTACGAGATCAACCAGATGGGCATTTCGCGTGTCTTCCAGACGCCCGAGATCTTCGGTGATCTGACGGTGCTGGAAAACATGATGATCCCGATCTTTGCCAAGCGCGATGGCGCATTCCGAATGCATGCCATCGAAAGCGTCGGCAGCGAGCGGGGCGTGATGGAGCAGGCCGAGCACATGCTGGAAAGCCTCAACATGGCCGATCAGCGCCACAACCACTCGGCCGCGATGAGCCGGGGCAACAAGCGCCGTCTCGAAATCGGCATGTGCCTGGCGCAAGAGCCGCGCCTTTTGCTGCTGGACGAGCCGACGGCGGGCATGGCCCGCGCCGACACAAACAACACGATCGACCTGCTCAAGCAGATCAAGGACGAGCGCGACATCACCATCGCCATCATCGAGCACGATATGCATGTGGTGTTCTCCCTGGCCGAGCGGATCACCGTTCTGGCGCAGGGCACCCCGCTGGTCGAGGATACGCCGGACAATATCAAGGGCCACCCCAAGGTGCGCGAAGCTTACTTGGGCGAAACCGCCGCCTAAAACCGCGCCACGCCCGGATTATGCCCCGAAAGGATAATGACATGACCGCACAACCCGACTTTTCCAAACATGCCAACCACGCCGCAACCGCGCCCGCCTTTCTCTCCGTCTGGGGCATGCAGGCCTATTACGGCGAAAGCTATATCGTGCAGGATATCAGCTTCAACGTGCATGAGGGCGAGATCCTCGCCCTTCTGGGCCGCAACGGCGCGGGCAAGACGACGACGCTGCGCGCAATCGCGCGCATGGACAATCCCCAGTTGAACCACGGCGAGGTCTGGCTGGATCACCAGCCGCTGCACAAGATGAAGAGCCACGAGGCCGCTGTCGCCGGCATCGGCCTTGTCCCCGAGGATCGCTGCATCATTCCCGGCCTGACAGTCGAGGAGAACCTGCAGTTGGCGCAGATCGCGCCCCCCATCGGCTGGTCGCTGGAGCGGATTTACGACCTCTTCCCCCGCCTTGCCGAACGCCGCACCCAGGAAGGCGTGACCCTTTCGGGCGGCGAGCAGCAGATGCTGGCGGTCGCGCGCGCATTGGCCCGCGATATCAAGGTGCTTCTGCTGGACGAGCCCTATGAGGGCCTCGCCCCGGTCATCGTCGACGAGATCGAAAAGACGCTCCGCATCATCAAGGAGCAAGGAATCACCACGATCCTGGTCGAGCAGAACGCCGTGCGCGCGCTGAACCTTTCGGACAGGGCGGTGATCCTTGACACTGGCGGCATCGTCTTTGACGGTAGTGCTGCCGAGGTGCTGAACGACGAGAAATTGCGCGCAGAATACCTGGCGATCTGAAGTGTACGCACGCCCGTGATCCCGGTTCCCTGCCCGCATCACTAGCTTTGAGAGGTCAAATCCATGTCCGACAAGACATATCCGCCCGCGCCGGATTTCACTAAATCCGCCCATATCGACGCCGCGAAATACGACAAGATGTATGCTGCCTCGATCAAGGATCCCGATGCGTTCTGGAAGGATCACGCGCAGGATCTGGACTGGATCGAGCCCTTTACGAAGGTCAAAAACGCCTCGTTCAAGCATGGCAATGTCGATATCCGCTGGTTCGAGGATGGCGTTCTGAACGTCGCCGCGAACTGCATCGACCGGCATCTCAAGACACGCGGCGGCCAGACCGCCATCATCTGGGAGCCGGACGATCCCGAAACGCCTGCCCAGCATATCACCTACAAGCAGCTGCACGAGAAGGTGAACCGTTTCGCCAACGTGCTGCTGAGTCAGGGCATCATGCGCGGCGACCGCGTGGTGATCTACCTGCCGATGATTCCCGAAGCTGCCTATGCCATGCTGGCCTGCGCGCGCATCGGCGCGGTCCACTCCATTGTATTCGCCGGATTTTCCCCCGATGCGCTGGCCAACCGGATCAACAATTCGGGCGCAAAGGTCGTCATCACCGCCGACGAGGCCCCGCGCGGCGGGCGCAATACGGCGCTGAAATCCAACACCGACGCGGCCCTGCTGCATTGCTCGGACAAGGTGCGCTGCCTCGTCGTCAAACATACCGGCGGACAAACCACTTGGATCGACGGGCGCGATATCGACGTCAAGGCGCAGATGGAGCATGCCAGCCCCGACTGCCCCGCACGCCCCATGAATGCCGAGGATCCCCTCTTCATTCTCTATACCTCCGGCTCGACCGGGCAGCCCAAGGGCGTCGTCCACAGCTCCGCCGGGTATCTGCTCTATGCCGGCCTCACGCATAAATACGTCTTCGACTATCACGAGGGCGATGTCTTCTGGTGCACCGCCGATGTCGGCTGGGTCACGGGCCACAGCTATATCGTCTATGGCCCTCTCGCCAATGGCGCGACGACTGTCATGTTCGAAGGCGTGCCGACTTATCCGGACGCCAGCCGCTTCTGGCAGGTCTGCGAAAAGCACAAGGTGAACCAATTCTACACCGCGCCGACAGCTATCCGTGCGCTGATGGCCCACGGCAAGGAATTCGTCGAGAAATGCGATCTGAGCGATATCAAGGTGCTGGGCACCGTGGGCGAGCCGATCAACCCCGAGGCGTGGAACTGGTACAATGACATCGTCGGCAAGGGCACGCGCCCCATCGTCGACACATGGTGGCAGACCGAGACGGGCGGCCACCTGCTGACCCCCCTGCCCGGCGCCACGCCCACCAAGCCCGGCAGCTGCACCAGGCCGTTTTTCGGGATCGAGCCGGTCATCCTCGACCCGCAGACCGGCGAAGAGCAGACCGAGACCGAAGCCTCGGGCGTCCTTTGCATCAAGAGCAGCTGGCCCGGCCAGATGCGCACCGTCTACGGTGATCACGAGCGCTTCGAGAAGACCTATTTCTCGGATTACAAGGGCTATTACTTCACCGGCGACGGATGCCGCCGCGATGCGGATGGCTATTATTGGATCACGGGCCGCGTCGATGATGTGATCAACGTCTCGGGCCACCGCATGGGTACAGCAGAGGTCGAGTCTGCCCTGGTTGCCCACGCAGATGTCGCCGAGGCCGCCGTGGTCGGATATCCGCACGACATCAAGGGTCAGGGCATCTACGCCTATGTCACGTTGATGAACGATGTCGAGCCCAGCGACGAGCTCCGTAAAGAGCTGGAGAAATGGGTGCGCACCGAGATCGGCCCGATTGCCAAGCCAGACCTGATCCAATGGGCGCCCGGCCTGCCCAAGACACGCTCGGGCAAGATCATGCGCCGCATTTTGCGCAAGATCGCCGAGGATGATTTCGGCGCGCTTGGCGATACCTCGACGCTGGCCGACCCCTCGGTGGTCGATGATTTGATCGAGAACCGGATGAACAAGAAATAACAAAGAGCGCCCCGCCAAGTCATCTGGCGGGGCGCAAAATTTCGCCGGAATTTTTGGCCGAAGACGTTTCGATGAAAAGTCCTAGCCGCGCCCGCGATAGGGCGGCACGCCCTGATCCGGGATCCAGGCGCCTTTTGGCATTTCGCCCGACTGCCAGAACACATCGATGGGAATACCGCCGCGCGGATACCAATAGCCGCCGATGCGCAGCCATTTGGCCTGCGTAAAGTCGGCAATGCGGCGCCCGATGCTGACGGTGCAATCCTCGTGAAACGCGCCGTGATTGCGGAAACTCCCGAGGTAGAGCTTCAGCGATTTCGACTCGACCAGCCACGCGCCCGGCACGTAGTCGATCACCAGATGCGCGAAATCAGGCTGGCCCGTCATCGGGCAAAGCGACGTGAACTCGGGCGCGACGAAGCGCACATTATAAAGGACATCGGCTTGCGGGTTCCTCACGCGTTCCAGCTCGGCCGCGGCGGGATCCTCGGGCAGCGCGGTATTGGCGCCCAACTGCTTGAGATCCTGGTAGATATTCTCGCTCATCTCGTCTCCTCTCGCGGGCTCACACGCCGCGCTTGTTTCCCCATAGCATCACATGAAGTTGCGGCAGCACGCGCGCAGCGTGCCAGTGATCTGCGATGACCCGGTCGACCAGCCAGCGCATCCGCTCGTCGATGCCCTCCTGATCGACGGCCCAGCTGTCATCCTCAGGCGGGGGCGGTGTATGATTGCCGGGTTGCAGGTAGATCGGCAGTCCGGGATGGCGCGCAGCCACCTCCCGCGCATAGGTATAATCCGCCTCGTCAAAGACGACGATCTTGAGCACCGTCGGCGCGCCGTTGGCGGCGTCGATACAATCCTGCAGGATGTCCCAGTCCGTCTCCATCTCCGACGAGGGTGGCTTGGGGCTGAGCACCAGCATGCCCA
The DNA here is from genome assembly GCF_043355895.2 of Roseovarius maritimus. NCBI lineage: Bacteria > Pseudomonadati > Pseudomonadota > Alphaproteobacteria > Rhodobacterales > Roseobacteraceae > Roseovarius > Roseovarius maritimus. The sequence continues at coordinate 161,935 of NZ_JBHFPF020000006.1, read as the reverse complement.
GCTGCGAAAACCAATCACGCGCAACCGAGCCTTGCGTCTCAATGGCGAAATCATAGCCCTCGGCGCGCCCCATCTCGATCAGATCGCCCATCGGCTGGATCGCGGGGTTCCCACCCGAGAGCGTCACGGTCAGCGGCACCCCGCCCGAGAGGCGCCGGACCTCGCCCATCACCGCCTCGGCACTCATCGGCGCCCATGTATGGCGGTACTCGCTGTCCACGGCATGCAGGCTGTCGCACCAGACGCAGCGAAAATCGCAGCCGCCCGTGCGTACGAAGACTGTCGGCACGCCGATCAGCGCGCCCTCACCCTGGATGGTTGGGCCAAAGATTTCCGAGATGCGGAGCACTTCGCTCATGGCCGATACTCGGCCCAGGTCTTGGGTGTTTCGCTGACTCTTACGGCGGCGGTTTCCGGCCAACGGGCGGCGCACCAGTCATAAAGATGCTTGGCCATCCGTTCAGCAGTCACGCAATCGTCACCCAGCACGTCGTTTAGGTGGCGATGATCCAACTCGTCGTCGATATATCGCTTCAGAGGCGCCAACTCGAGGTAGTCGCGCACGAAGCCATGCGCATTCAGGTCATCCGACACCAGCTCGATCACGACGATGTAGTTATGGCCATGCAGGCGCGCGCATTGATGATCTTCCGGCAGGCCAAACAGCTGATGCGAGGCCGAGAAGTGAAATTCCTTGGTGATGCGATACATGGCTTACCCTTCCGTTCCAGTGGCCGCGCGCCAGAAGTCGGGATCGGCATAGACCGTCGGATCCTCGATCCCCGCCAGATGAAACGCTTCGCGCCGCTCGATGCAGGTGCCGCAGCGGCCGCAATGCAGATCGCCGCCCTTGTAGCAGGACCATGTCTCGGCAAATGGCGTGCCGTTCTTTGCGCCGTCCGTGGCGATATCCGCCTTCGAGCCATGAATATAGGGCGTCAGCAGGCGGATATCGGCATAGCCCTCCATCGCGCGATCCTCCATCGCCTGAAAGGCGGCGATGAAATCAGGACGGCAGTCGGGATAGATGAAATGATCGCCCCCATGCACGGCGGTCGCCACTGCATCCACCTTTTGCGCGGCGGCCATGCCGAAGGCGATGGTCAGCATGATGGCGTTGCGATTGGGAACGACCGTGATCTTCATCGTCTCTTCGGCGTAATGCCCGTCCGGCACGTCGATATCGTCCGTCAGCGCGCTCCCGCTGAGGGCCGCGCCGATGGCGCCGATATCGATCATATGATGCGGCACGCCCAGACGGCGCGCGCAGAGGGCGGCGAAATCCAGCTCCTTGGCGTGCCGCTGGCCGTAATTGAACGACAAGAGCGCATGCAACTCGCCCGAGGCCGCATAGCGATCCGCCAATGCAACCGAGTCCATCCCGCCGGAGCAGATGACTATGACCTTCATATTTTGTCCTTGTTTTGAGCGGGTAGGCTGCGACCGCATGGAATTCACATGCATTTAAGGCCAGAGCCCACCCAAGGCAACCCGCAGGCGTCACAGGCGCCCTGTCGCCCGGCGCGCCGCCCTTGCACAAACCCGGTTTTCTATGCCGCCCGCATGCCATATAAGCGGCAAAAATCACAATGCGCCAAGACGGGCGCAAGCCCTTTGAGGATCAACGATGCCCAAGAAATCGCATGACGACGACGTCGCCTTCATCAAGGCGCTGGCCGAACTCCTGAACGAGAACGAGCTGACCGAGCTTCAGGTCAAGCGCGAGTATGGCGAGGATGACAGCCTGAACGTGCGCGTCAGCCGCAAGGTAGAGGCCGCCCCGCAGCAGCATTACGCCGCGCCCGCGCCCATGCCGCAGCCCCACGCGCCCGGTGCGCCCGCGCCCGCCGCAGCACCCGCGCCAGCGCAGGGCGAGGATCCGGCCAGCCATCCCGGCGCCGTCACCTCGCCCATGGTTGGCACGGTCTACACGCAGGCCGAGCCGGGGGCGCCCGCCTTCGTGTCGGTCGGTGACAAGGTCAGCGAGGGCGATACGCTGCTGATCATCGAGGCGATGAAGACGATGAACCATATCCCCGCCCCGCGCGGCGGCACGGTCAAGCGGATCCTCGTCGAGGATGGCGGCGCCGTGGAATACGGCGCCCCCCTGATGATCATCGAGTAAGGCAAACCCATGTTCGACAAGATCCTGATCGCCAACCGGGGCGAGATCGCCCTGAGGGTCATCCGCGCCGCGCGCGAGATGGGCATTCACAGCGTCGCCGTCCATTCCACCGCCGATGCCGATGCGATGCATGTGCGCATGGCGGATGAGAGCGTGTGTATCGGTCCCCCGGCCAGTACCGACAGCTACCTGTCCATTCCCGCCATCATCGCCGCCTGTGAGGTTACGGGCGCACAGGCGATCCATCCGGGCTACGGGTTCCTGTCGGAAAACGCGGCCTTCGTGCAGATCGTCGAGGATCACGGCCTGACCTTCATCGGTCCCACCGCCGAGCATATCCGCGTCATGGGCGACAAGATCACGGCCAAGGACACGATGAAGCAGCTGGGCGTTCCCTGCGTGCCGGGCAGCGAGGGCGGCGTGCCGACCTTGGACGAGGCCAAGCGCATCGGCGAGGAAATCGGCTATCCGGTGATCATCAAGGCGACTGCCGGCGGTGGCGGCAAGGGCATGAAAGTGGCCGAGAACGCCGCCCAGATGGAGCGCGCCTTCCAGACCGCCCGCGCCGAGGGCAAGTCGAATTTCGGCAATGATGAAGTCTACATAGAGAAATACCTGACCACGCCCCGCCATATCGAGATCCAGGTCTTTGGCGATGGCAAGGGCCGCGCCGTGCATTTGGGTGAGCGAGACTGCTCGCTTCAGCGTCGGCACCAGAAGGTTTTCGAAGAAGCACCCGGCCCTTCGATCACCCAGGAAGAGCGGGACCGTATCGGCAAGATTTGCGCCGATGCCGTGGCGCGCATCAACTATACCGGCGCGGGCACGATCGAGTTTCTCTACGAAAACGGCGAGTTTTATTTCATCGAGATGAACACGCGCCTTCAGGTCGAACATCCGGTGACCGAGGCCATCTTTGGTGTCGACCTGGTGCGCCAACAGATCCGCGTGGCCGCAGGCCTTGAGATGGAGTTTCAGCAGGACGACCTGAAGATCACCGGCCATGCTATCGAAGTGCGCATCAACGCCGAGAAGCTGCCCGAGTTCGCGCCCCGTCCAGGCCGGATCACGCAGTTTCACGCTCCCGGCGGTCTGGGCGTGCGCATGGATAGCGCGCTCTATGATGGCTATTCGATCCCGCCCTATTACGATTCGCTGATCGGCAAGCTGATCGTGCACGGCCCTGACCGGCCTGCTGCGCTGGCGCGTCTGAACCGGGCCTTGGGCGAGTTGATCGTCGACGGGGTCGACACGACCGTGCCCCTTTTTCATGCGTTGCTGCAGAACCAGGACATCCAGACCGGCGACTACAACATCCACTGGCTGGAGCATTGGCTGGAGACCAACCTGCGCGGCTAGGGGGACATCTGCGAGGGCAGTATGAAGGATAGCGATTTTTCACTGACGCCCGACCTTCTGCTTCATGCCTATGCCTCGGGCATCTTTCCGATGTCCGAGGGGCGCGACGATCCCGAGATCTTCTGGGTCAGTCCGCGCCGTCGCGGTGTCATTCCACTGAATGGCTTGCATATCTCGCGCAGTCTGGCCAAGAGAATGCGGCGCGGCGCATACGAGGTATCGTTGAATGCCGATTTCGCCGGTGTCGTCGATGCCTGCGCCGACCGGGACGAGACGTGGATCAACCGCGAAATCCGCAATCAATACATCATGCTGCACGAGATGGGTCATGCCCATTCGCTGGAGATCTGGTGCGAAGGTGCACTGATCGGCGGCGTATATGGTGTGACGCTTGGCGCGGCATTCTTCGGCGAGAGCATGTTCTCACGCGGCACGGACGGCTCGAAACTGGCGCTCGCGCATCTGGTCGATCATCTGAGACGCTGCGGTTTCACCCTTTTCGACACCCAGTTTCTGACGGACCATCTTGCCAGCCTTGGTGCGATCGAGATCAGCTGTGCCGCCTATCGCCGCGAACTGTCACAGGCGCTTCAACGACCTGCGCGGATCACGCAAGTGCCGCTGGACGTATCGCCCTACTCTGTTCTGCAGCGCAGCACCCAAACGTCGAACCGCGGGTGATCCAGCGCATTGAGAGCGGGCGAGGACGCAATCATCCAACCCGAAAAAATTGGCTCCGCAGCGCCTTCATCTCGAATCGTGAGAAACGCGAAGGCATCCGCCGCCGGATCGCCTTGAGGATAGCGGCATTCCTTCAGCTCGACGGTCAGCGGCCCGATCGGGGCCTGCTCGCCGGGCTGCAAGGTCATGTCGACGATATCGCCCGACACCTTTTCGAGGCCGCGCAACACCGCGCCGGTACCGAGCGATGCATCTTCCTGAGCCGTCGCCAATCCGGGCAGCAGGGCCAGCGCGAGAGAAGCGAGTTTCATTCCGCAGGCGCCCCGCCGTCCTCATCGCCGCCGACGAACTTCATCAGCAGGGAGACAAGGCTGACCGATCCTTGGGTAAACTCGATCTGGTCGCCAGGGGCGAAATACATGGGCGAGCCGCCGGGCAGGATCTCGACATAGTTTCCGCCAAGCAGTCCTTCGGACGAGATTGCCAGCGCGCTGTCATCGGGCACATCTATGCCCTCGGCCACGCTGATCGTGGTGCCCGCACGGTATGTCGTGGGATCGAGCGCCATAGATGTCACGCGGCCCACCTTAACGCCCGCAAGGCGCACATCCGTACCCACGGTGATCCCGTCCGCCGAGCGGAACGACGCGCTCAGCTCATAGCTGTCGCCGCTCGCCGAGGCACCGGTCAGCTTGCCCGCATAGACGACAAAGCCGATCGCCACAGCTAGCACCACGGCGCCCACGAAGATTTCGCTCTTGTTTTCGGTCATTTCCGCTCTCTGCTTTGGCGTCGCGTCCTATTCGGGACGCCACGCCTCATAATCGCTGCGCAGCTTCGGCTCGCTGCGGCGGATGGACCCGGCGGGTGCATAGGCCAGCGCCGTTCCGGTCAGGTTTTCCAAATGCGGCTTTTCCCAGCTCTGGTGCGGCAAGGGCGACTCGGTCGGTGGGTCCTGATAGGTGTGGTGCAGCCAGCCATGCCATTCGGGGCTGACGCGGCTCGCCTCGGCCTCGCCATTGTAGATCACCCAGCGGCGATCCCCATCCTTGGAGCGGTAAAAGATGTTGCCCTGCGAATCCTCGCCCACCTTGACGCCCCGGCGCCAGGTATAAAACTGAGTGTTGAGGGTCTGGCCATGCCACCAGGTGACGGCGCGCAGCAGCGAGTTGAGAATGCCCATGTCGTCCTCCGAAGGTCGTTGCACCTGATATGGCGCATCACCGCGCAAAGGTCCAGTGTTGGCAGCGCAGGAAAGCGGCGGATCGGTGGCATGTCGCCCGCTCAAACGACTAAGGGCAGACCTGTAATGGTCTGCCCTCGTCTCATGCGACTGTGACTGGGTTATCAGCCTGCCGACGCGCCTTCCTTCTTGGCGGCCTCGGCGTAGATCATCAGCGGTTTGGCACCCGATGTGACCGCCTCCTCGTTGACGATCACTTCCTCGACATTCTCCATGCTGGGCAGCTCGAACATCGTATCCAGCAAGATATCCTCGAGGATCGAGCGCAGGCCCCGCGCGCCGGTCTTCCGCAGGATCGCGCGCTTGGCGATGGCGGTCAGCGCGTCGTCCGTAAAGGTCAGCTGCGCGTTCTCCAGTTCGAAGAGGCGCTGATACTGCTTGACTAGCGCGTTCTTGGGCTGGGTCAGAATCGTGATCAGCGCGTCTTCGTCCAGATCCTCGAGCGTCGCGATCACCGGCAGACGACCCACGAATTCGGGAATCAGGCCGAATTTCAGCAGATCCTCCGGCTCCAGATCCTTGAAGACCTCGCCGATGCCGCGATCGTCCTTGTCCCGCACATCCGCGCCAAAGCCCATCGCGCTGCCCTTGCCGCGCGCCGCGATGATCTTGTCGAGGCCGGCAAAGGCGCCGCCGCAGATAAAGAGGATGTTGGTCGTATCCACCTGCAGGAACTCCTGCTGCGGATGTTTCCGCCCACCCTGCGGCGGAACGGCGGCCACGGTGCCTTCCATCAGCTTGAGCAGCGCCTGCTGCACGCCCTCGCCCGAGACGTCGCGGGTGATCGAGGGGTTCTCGGACTTCCGCGTGATCTTGTCGACCTCGTCGATATAGACGATGCCGCGCTGCGCGCGCTCAACGTTGTATTCAGACGCCTGCAGAAGCTTGAGAATGATGTTCTCGACATCCTCGCCCACGTAACCCGCTTCGGTCAGCGTGGTCGCGTCGGCCATGGTGAAGGGCACATCCAGAATGCGAGCCAGCGTCTGCGCCAGCAGCGTCTTGCCGCAGCCGGTAGGGCCGATCAGCATGATGTTGGATTTCTGCAGCTCGATATCACCCGACTTGCCGGAATTGTTCAGACGTTTGTAGTGGTTGTGAACTGCGACCGAGAGTACGCGCTTGGCGGTGAATTGGCCGATCACGTAGTCGTCCAGAACATCGCAAATCTCGCGCGGGGCGGGCACGCCTTCCGAGGATTTCAGGCCCGCGCTGCGGGTCTCCTCGCGGATGATATCCATGCACAGCTCGACGCACTCGTCGCAGATGAAAACGGTCGGTCCCGCGATCAATTTGCGCACTTCATGCTGACTTTTGCCACAAAAGCTGCAGTAAAGAGTGTTCTTGCTGTCGCTGCCTGAACTATTCGACATGTTCTACCTTTCGGGCGGTGCGTTGCAAATCGGGGCCCGAATGCGGGGGGCGGGCCGCCGTGGCGTTTAGCTTATGGCAGGCACCGGGCGGCGACAATCGCAAAATGCCGCGCCGTCCGGTAGCGCCTTTACCCTCAGGACTTCGGCTTGTCGTCCTCTTCAGGCTTGATGCGATTCTCGACGATCTCGTCGATCAAACCCCATTTCTTGGCCTCTTCGGGCGACATGAAATTGTCGCGTTCCAGCGCCTCCTCGACCTTTTTCAAGGTCTGGCCGGTATGTTTGACATAGATCTCGTTGAGGCGCTTTTTCAGTTTCAGCGTCTCTTCCGCGTGAATCATGATGTCCGTCGCCTGGCCCTGGTAGCCGCCCGAGGGCTGGTGCACCATGATCCGGCTATTGGGCAGCGAGAAGCGCATGCCGGGCGCGCCTGCCGTCAGAAGAAGCGAGCCCATTGAGGCCGCCTGACCGATCACCAGCGTCGAGACCTTGGGCCGGATGTATTGCATCGTGTCGTAAATCGACAGGCCGGAGGTCACGACACCGCCGGGGCTGTTGATATACATGCTGATCTCTTTCGACGGATTCTCCGCCTCAAGGTGCAGCAGCTGGGCGACGATGAGGCTGGACATGCCGTCATGCACCGGCCCGTTCAGAAAGATGATGCGCTCTTTCAGCAGGCGCGAGAAGATGTCGTAGGCACGCTCGCCCCGGCTGGTCTGCTCGACCACCATCGGCACGAGTGTGTTCATGTAGGTGTCCATTGGATCGTTCATAAGTCGCCTTGCATGCTGAAATCTGCGTCCGCCGTTTAGCGGATCATTCCTAACGGAGTCTTAGTGCTGCGCCAACCCGCCCGCAAGGGGACCGCCGGGAATTAAGGCCCGGGCGTCTCGCCGCACCCGGTCTGCCCCTGCACGCCGCGACTTTCATGCCGCAGAGGTGCCGCAGCGTATGCGACAAGCCTCATGGCAATAGAGAGACGGAAAAACGCAGGCTAACACAACCCTTTTGGACAACCGGAGGGATCGGGTCATGGCAGATGGTGGCGGGCACGCTGAACCTATGTGGCTCGTGCAGCCAGCCGATGTGGATGTGTTGGCGTGGATTGCCCTCGGCGTGATCTGCCTCGCGCTTTATGGATTGGTCGTCCTGTATGCCGCATTCGACAGATGGGCCGAGCACCGCTCGCACGGGCCCCCTGACCAAGACCATTTCCAATTTGCTGGTCCTCGCACTTCTCTACATGATCTTTCCGCTGGGCCATTTCAGTATCCTGCTGCCGTTGGCGGCGATCCTGGTCGCGCTCATGGCGGATTGGTCACGCTTTCACCTGACCAAGACAACGATTGCCGAGACTGTCCCTGCCGATACGGCACCGGCCGCCTCCGATGCGGCAGATCGCGAGCGCACCGATGTTTGAACTGCTTCTGACGTCTTTCCCCGTCATCATCCGTTATTTCCAGCTCAAGCGCCGCGACGAGGCGAGGCGATGACTGTCTGGAACATGAAATCGGCCGTGTTCAGCTGGGCGGTGATGGCCTTCATGCTGTTCCTCGTCATCTTCTATTTTCACCCCACGACCTATTCGGGCATCCTGCCCTTCCGCACGATCTCGGTCATCGCCCAGGCCAGCGGCCCGGTGACCGAGGTCAATGTCACGAATGGCAGCCGGGTCGCGGCGGGGCGATGTCCTTTTCCGGATCGACGATTCGATGCAGAAAGCAGCGCTCGAACAGGCGCGCACCCAGTTCGATGCCATCGACGCGGCCCAAACCAAGGCGGGCGAGGCCATCAAGGCGGCGCGGGCGAGTGTCGATCAGGCGCAGGTGTCACTGGACCAGATCGAGCAAGATCTGGCCAACGCCCGCACCCTGCTTGAGCGAAATGTCGGCACGGCCGACGCGGTCCGCAAGCTTGAGACGCAGCGCGCCACCGCCGCGGCCGCCATGGCCGCCGCAGAGGCGCAGACCGGTGTCGCCCAGACCGATCTGGACGTTGCCATCCCGGCCCAGCGCAAGGCGGCGCAAGCGGCGTGATCAAGGCGGCCGGGGCCCGGCTCAAGGTCTGGGGCTCACTCTTGTCGGGCATTGGTCTGGTGGGCGCCGGCGTGCACTGACACCGGGGCGGTCACGCGCTCTCGCGCCCGATCGTGCGGCAGAGCAGCAGCACCGGGATCAGCCCGAAAGCCACCAGCGCCAGCGACGGCACCGCCGCCTCGCGCAGACGCTCGTCCGCGGCAAGACGATACGCCTGGACAGCGAGCGTCTCGAAGTTGAACGGATGCAGGATCAGCGTCGCGGGCAGTTCCTTCATCACATCGACAAAGACGATCAGCAGCGCGGTCAGCACTGACGTCTTGGCGACCGGCAAATGCACTTTCCACAAGAGCCGCCCCGCGCCCTTGCCAAGACTGCGCGCGATGGCGTCGTAATGCGCGGGCACGGTCGCCATGCCGCTGTCATAGGCATTGAGCGCGGCAGCCATGAAGCGCGCCATATAGGCCAGCACCATCAGCCAGATCGAACCGGTGATCAGCAGGCCCGTGTCGATGCCGAAATTCGTCTCCATGAACCGGTCGATGACATTGTCCAGCCCCGCCAGCGGCACCATCAGCCCGACGGCTATGACCCCGCCCGGTACCGCATAGCCCAGCCCCGCCCCCACGACCAGCCCGCGCGAGATCCGGCTCGGATCGGTGCGCGCGCGGAATCCGATCAGGATCGCGCCCAGAACGGTCAGGACCGACGCCACCATGGCCAGCAGCACGGAATTGCCCATCAGGCTGACATAGCGCCCATCCAGAAGGTTCTGCCCCGAACCGTAGGCCATGATGCCCAGCATCACTACGGGAATGAGAAAGCCCAGCAGAACCGGCAGCAGGCAGATCGCAACCGCGCCCCATGCGCGCCAGCCGGTCAGCCGCGGCTTGGTCAACACCTCGAAGCGCGCGCCGCCCCGACCCGCGCGGCGCACCTTGCCGCGCTGCGCCCGCTCCAGCCCCGCCAGCAGCAGCGCAAAGGTCAGAAGGCACAGCGCCAGCTGCGCAGCCGCTGCACGATCACCCAGAGAGAACCACGCCTGATAGATGCCGGTCGCAAAGGTCTGGACATTGAAAAAGGCGACCGTGCCGAAATCCGCAATCGTCTCCATGATGGCCAGCAGCGTGCCGCCCACGATGGCCGGCCGCGCCATCGGCAGCGCCACGGCCCAGAACGCCGCGAGGGGCGAGCGCCCCAGCGTGCGCGCCACCAGAAACGCGTTCGAGCTTTGCTGGCGAAAGGAGGCGCGCGCGAGCAGGTAGACGTAAGGATAAAGCACCATGGTCAGCATCAGGGCCGCGCCGCCAAGGCTACGAATCTCGGGGAACCAGTAGTCGCGCGGGCCCCAGCCGGTCACGCTGCGCAGCAGCGTCTGGACCGGGCCGGGATGGTCCAGCAGCGAGGTATAGGCATAGGCCAGCACATATGCCGGAAAGGCCAGCGGCAGCGCCAGCGCCACTTCCAGCCAGCGCACCCCGGGGAATCGGTAAACCGTGACCAGCCATGCGGTGAAGGTGCCGATTATGGCCGTGCCGCTGCCGACGATCACGACCAGCGCCAGTGTCGTCGCGCTGTAGCGCGGCAGAACCGTGGACAGCACGTCGCGCCACGTTTCCAGATCACCGCCCAGCGCCGCCAGAGCAGCCGCCACGATGGGCGCCACGCAGAGCGCGGCGACCACCCATGCCAGCCGGTACATCAGCCGCTCAGTCACGAAAACGCCCCCTGCCGCCCGGCGCCTATGCCTGAGCGTTTCGATCACTAATCGCCCCGCGGCAAAGGGTCAAGCGCCGCTCCCGCGCCATATCGACCCGCGCGCCAGACCTGCACGGAATGTGCCTGGCACGGTTTAGCCCGCTGAAACTAGAGCGACTTTCCCTTGCGTCGTCTGGCATGGCTCATCACACGGTCTTTACATAACCCAAGAATCGGGACACGTTCTTGCCATCGCCAAGGCGGACGCCGCTCATTCGGCCCCCGCCGCGACAAAGTTCAGGGAGATGATAATGAAAACACTTCGACACCTCGCCACGGCGACGGCGACCGCGATGCTGATGGGCGCAGCCACGCTGGCCCCGGCTCAAACGCTGAATTTCGCGTATGACGCGGATCCTGTCTCGCTCGACCCGCATGAGCAGCTTTCCGGCGGCACGCTTCAGCTGAGCCACATGATCTTTGATCCGCTGGTGCGCTGGAACAAGGACCTCGGCTTTGACGGCCGCCTTGCCTCGGATTGGGAGCGGGTCGATGACACGACCATGCGCTTCAAATTGCGCGAGGGGGTGAAATTCCATTCGGGCAATGACATGACTGCCGAAGACGTGGTCTGGACCATCGAGCGCCTGAAATCTTCGGCGGATTTCAAAGGCATCTTCTCGGGCTGGACCTCGGTCGAGGCGATTGACGACTACACGGTCGAGATCAAGACAGACGGGCCCAGCCCGCTGGTCCTGCACACGGCCACTTACGTCTTCCCGCTCGACAAGAAATTCTACGAGGAAGGCGGCGCCGAGATTGCCAAGCACGGCGACAGCTTTGCTTCGTCGAACGTGTCGGGCACCGGCCCCTTCACCATCGCCGAGCGTGAGCAGGGCGTGAAAGTGGTGTTCGAGCGCAACCCCGACTATTGGGACGCCGAAAGCCCCGGCAACGTCCAGACCGCCATCCTGACCCCGATCAAGGAAGCGCCGACCCGCGTCGCGGCCCTGCTGTCGGGTGATGTGGACTTCATCGCGCCCGTGCCGCCCACCGATCTGGAGCGGATCGAGAATGATGAGAACACCAATCTGATCACCATGTCGGGCACGCGCATCATCACGCTGCAGCTGAACCAGCAGCGCAACGAGGCTCTGGCCAATCCCAAGGTCCGCCTGGCGATGGACAACGCGATTAACAACGCGGGCATCGTCGAAAAGATCATGAAAGGCTTCGGCACCGTCGCGGCGCAGAACTCGCCCGAAGGGTATCTGGGCCACAACCCCGATCTCGAGCCGCGCTTCGATCTGGAAAAGGCGCGCGCCCTGATGGAAGAGGCCGGCTACGCCGATGGCTTCTCGGCCTCGATGATGTGCCCCAACAACCGCTACGTGAATGACTACAAGATCTGCGAAGCGGCTGCGGCAATGCTGGCCCAGATCAAGATCGACGTCGATCTGACCACCATGCCCAAGGCACAGTACTGGCCCGAATACGACGAGCGGGCAGCAGACATCATGATGATCGGCTGGCATGCCGACACCGAGGATTCGGCCAACTTCTACGAATTCCTCAACATGACGCCCAATGCCGATACCGGCAAAGGCCAGTACAACTCGGGCAACTACTCGAACGCGCGTGTTGACGAGCTGACCATGGCATCGCTCAACGAAACCGACAACGAGAAGCGCGCCGAGATGCTGCAGGAGGTCGAGCAGATCCTCTACGATGAGGCCGCCTACATCCCGCTGCACTGGCAGGATCTGGCATGGGCCGCACGCAAGGGCGTGAACATCGAGCCGGTCCTCAACGTGATGAACTTCCCCTATCTGGGCGACCTCGTCATCGAAGAATAAGCACTTCAGGCGGGCCGGAGCGATCCGGCCCGCCGCTGCGTCAACCGCCCAATCGGCTTGACGTCCGGCCCCTTACCGGCCTAGACGGCGCCCATTCGCCGCATCCCCTCCAGCAGCCGCCAGAGACGTATCCGCATCATGCATATCATCGCATTCCTCATCCGGCGCGCCATTCAGGCCGTGATCGTGATGTTCGTCATCTCGCTCATCGGCTTTTCGATCCAGGACAATCTGGGCGATCCGCTGCGCGAATTGGTCGGACAATCCGTCTCCGAATCCGAGCGTCAGGCGCTGCGCGACGAGCTGGGCCTGAACGATCCGTTCTTCGTCCAGTACGCCCGCTTTCTCGGCAATGCCGTGCAGGGCGATCTGGGCACCTCCTACTTCTTCAAGCGCCCGGCGCTTGAAGTCATCATGGACAAGTTTCCCGCGACATTCGAGCTCGTCCTCGGCTCGGTCGTGATCTTTCTCGCGCTGTCGATTCCAGGCGGCATCTATTGCGCCATCAACCGCGAAAAATGGCTGGCCAAGACCATCATGACCGCCTCGATTATCGGCATCTCGATCCCCGTCTTCCTGACCGCGATCCTCTTGGTCTGGCTCTTCGGGGTCGAGTTGGGCTGGCTGCCGGCCTTCGGACGTGGTGACACGGTCGAGCTGCCCTGGGGCTGGGACACGGGCCTGCTGACGCTCGATGGCCTGTCGCACCTCATCCTGCCCTCCATCGCGCTCAGCTCAATCATGCTGCCGCTCTTCATCCGCCTCATCCGGGCCGAGATGATGGAGGCGATGGGTACCGATTATGTGCGTTTCGCCCGCGCCAAGGGCCTCAGCACACCGCGCGTGCGCTATGTCCATGCCTTCCGCAACACGCTTCTGCCGGTCGTGACGGTGGGCGGCCTGATGATCGGCACGCTCATCGCCTACACGATCCTGACCGAGACGGTCTTCCAGTGGCCGGGCATGGGCTTTCTCTTTCTCGAGGCGGTCAACCGCGTCGATACCCCGCTTATCATCGCTTACATCATCGTCGTCGGTCTGATCTTCGTGGTCGTGAACACCATCGTCGATTTCATCTACACACTCATCAACCCGATGGTGAAACTTCCGGGGGCCAAGTCATGATCACCTGGCAAGGATTTATCAAACGCTTCCTGTCGGACCCTGTCGCCATCGGCGCGGGCATCGTCCTTCTGATCCTCGTCGTCATGGCCGTCTTTGCGCCATGGATCGCCCCGCAAAATCCCTATGATCTACTGCAGTTGAATATCATGGACAGCGAAATGCCCCCCTCCTGGCGAGAAGGCGGGGACGAGCGGTTCTGGCTGGGAACGGACGCGCAGGGGCGCGGCGTGTTTTCCACCATTCTCTATGGCACGGGTATCAGCCTGCTGATCGGGATCGGCGCGGTGATCGTGCAGGCCATCCTGGGCGTCAGCCTCGGCCTCTGGGCCGGCTATCGCGGCGGCTGGGTCGATAGCTTCCTCATGCGCATGGCCGACATCCAGATGAGCCTTTCGACATTGATGATCGCCATTATCGCGCTCGCTCTTTTCAAGGCGGCCTTCGATGCCAATGTCTATGCCGATTATGCCATCATCATGCTGATCCTGATCATCGGCATCGCCGAATGGCCGAAATTCGCGCGCACGGTGCGGTCGTCCGTTCTGGGTGAGAAGAACAAGGAGTATGTCGACGCCGCTCGCGTGATCGGCCTGCCCGCGCGCAAGGTGATGTGGGGCCATATCCTGCCCAACGCGATGACACCCGTTCTTGTCATTTCGACCATCCAGGTGGCCGAGGCGATCATGACCGAGGCAGCGCTGTCGTTCCTCGGGCTCGGCATGCCCACCGACAAGCCGTCGCTTGGCTCGCTGATCCGGTCTGGCTTTGAATTCATCTTTTCAGGCTCGTGGTGGATCACCCTCTACCCGGCAATCGTGCTGGTCACGCTGGTCTTGGCGCTCAACCTCTTGGGCGACTGGTTGCGCGACGTGCTGAATCCGAAACTGCGCCGGGGGGACGACTGATGGCACTTCTCGAAGTCAACGACCTGCATGTCGCCTTTCCGCGCGGCAAAAAGGGCGAGGTCGAGGCCCTGCGCGGTGTCGATCTGGTGCTCGAAAAAGGCCAGCGGCTGGGCGTCGTGGGCGAATCGGGCGCCGGCAAGTCGATGCTGGCTTTCGCCATCCTCAACCTCATCGCCGAGCCGGGCCGCGTCACCAAAGGCTCGGTCACCTTCGACGGTCAGAACCTTCTATCGATGTCCGAGCGGCAGATCCGCCGGATCCGTGGTAACCGAATCTCGATGATCTTCCAGGATCCCATGGTCACGCTGAATCCGGTGCTCAGCATCGGCACCCAGATGATCGAAACGCTCAAGGCGCATCGCAGCATCTCCACGCGCGAGGCGCACAAGCTCTGCGTCGAGAAACTCAAACTGGTGGCCATCCCCTCGGCCGAGAGCCGCATGGACGCCTATCCGCACGAGTTGTCGGGCGGCCTGCGGCAGCGCGTCGTCATCGCCATCGCTCTCTTGACCGATCCCGAGCTGATCATCGCGGACGAGCCGACAACGGCGCTCGACGTGACGATCCAGGCTGAAATCATGTCGCTCATCCTGCGCCTTTGCCGCGAGAATGACGTGGCACTGATCCTCATCACGCATGATCTGGGCGTTGTCGCCGAGGTGACCGAGCGGATCATGATCATGTATGCGGGCAAATGCGTCGAGACGGGCCGCACCCGCGACATCATCGACGCGCCCAAGCATCCCTATGCGGTCGGCCTGCTGAAAGCGTTGCCGCAAAACTCGGCCCGTGGTGCCAAGCTCTACCAGATCCCCGGCTCCATGCCGCCCATCACCAACCTGCCCTCGGGCTGCCCCTATCATCCCAGGTGCGAGCGCGCGACGGATGAATGCCGCGCCGCCATGCCGCCTCTCGAACATGGCGTTGCCTGTTTTCACCCCATGCACGTGGACCTGTCGCATCACGCCGGGGAGCCCAAGGATGCGGAGACAGTAGAATGACCGATCCGAAATCCGCGTCCACCCCCATCGTCGAAACGCGTGGGCTGGAAATGCGCTTCAACCTGCCGACGCACTTCCTCAGCCGGGAAAAGCCCGTGCTGCACGCCCTGTCGGGCGTCGATGTGCAGATCCAGCAGGGCGAGACCTTCTGCGTCGTGGGCGAGTCCGGCTGCGGCAAGACCACACTTGGCCGGGCCATCATGGGCCTGCTGACACCCTCCTCGGGCGAGATCTATTTTGAGGGCCGCCGCATCGACACGATGGACGAGGCCGAGCGCAAGCCGATCCGCGCCGACATGCAGATGGTGTTCCAGAACCCCTATGCATCGCTCAACCCGCGCCGTAACGTCTTCCAGACATTGGCCGAGCCGATCCGCCATCTGATGCCGGAGAAATCCGAAGCCGATGTCCGCAAACAGGTTGAGGATGTGCTGGATGCCACAGGCTGCGACCAAAGCTGGCAGCGCAAATTGCCGCATGAATTCTCGGGTGGTCAGCGTCAGCGCATTGCGATTGCCCGCGCCTTGGTGACCAATCCCGCCTTCATCGTCGCGGATGAGCCGATCTCGGCCCTCGACGTGTCAATCCAGGCGCAGATCCTGAACCTGCTGAATGACCTGCAGGAGGAGCGTGGTCTGACCTACATGTTCATCACGCACGACCTCAGCGTGGTCGAGCATTTCGGGGATCGCGTAGCCGTCATGTATCTGGGCCAGGTCATGGAACTGGCGCAGACCGAGGCGATTTATCGCGACCCCAAGCACCCCTACACCCAGCTTTTGCTGGATGCGATCCCGCGCCTCGAAGGCGGGTCTTTCGACGCCCCGCGCGAGCCCGGCGAGCTGCCCGATCCGGTCAATCCGCCGCCCGGCTGTCCCTTCGCACCGCGCTGCCCGATCGCGCAGGATATCTGCCGCGCCGAGCGACCGCAACTGCGCCCCGTCGGCGATAGCGGCACGATGGCAGCCTGCCATCTGGCAGAATAAGGCTATTTGTTCGATCTGGACATAAAGCTGGGTCTAAGCAGTGTACAAGATGGACATTTAGGTATGATTTTCACATGCCTTAGCCGTTCACCCCGATGTCCGCACGCGCGACAGCCGTCGCTTTCAGCACCGCATGACAGGCGGTACCGGGAACAAGGCACAGCTCATCCATCGCCTCGGCGGTGATGCGTGCCAGCAAACGATCCTCCCCGAGGCGCAGGGAAACGGCCACGCCCGGCCCCTCGCCGCGATGCACCGCCTCAACCACCGCAGGCAGAATATTGCGCGAAGAAAGTCCCTCGGGCCGCGTCAGGGACACAAGAACATCCTGGGCCAATATCCTGATGCGCACGGATTTTCCAACTTCGGCGTCAATGCCCGGCAGGCGCAACTGGCCGCCGCTGATTGCAAGACGGCTCAGGCCCGTCGGGTTGGCCTCGGTCACGCGTGCAATCAGGACGGATCCGGCCTCGCGCACGCCGATCAGTGGCACCATGGCCGGATCGCTCAGGACCTCCGTCACCTCCCCGACCCTGACGACCCGTCCCTCCCTCAGCACCACGATGCGGTCTGCAAGCCGGGCAATCTCGGCCAGTGCGTGGCTGATATAGATGATCGGCAGACCCCCACTGTCCCGCAGTCGTTCGAGATAGGGCAGGATCTCGTCCTTGCGCGGTCCGTCCAGCGCCGCCAGAGGCTCGTCCATCAGCAGGAGACGCGGGCGCATCCCGAGAGCGCGCGCGATGGCGACGCGCTGCTTCTCGCCGCCCGAGAGGCTGGCCGGCCTCCGCTCCATCAGTGCGCCGATGCCGAGGATCCGCTCGATGACATTCGCGTCCAGCCCCTGCGCACCGGGCGGGGCATAGCGCGCGCCGAACGCGATATTCTGCGCGACGGTCAGATGCGGGAAAAGCCGTCCGTCCTGGAACACAGTCCCGACGCGGCGCCGGGCCGCCGGCAGGCAAACGCGCGTTTCGCTGTCAAAAAGCGTCTCGCCCGCTTGCACGATTCGCCCCCGCTCGGGTGTCAGAAGCCCCGCGATCGCCTTGGCCAGACTGGTCTTGCCCGATCCCGATGGCCCGAAAAGGGCCGTGATCCCCGGCCCCGCCTCGAACTTGGCCTCCAGCGTGAAGTCCCCCAGTCGGTGCGCGATATCGACGGTCAGACTCACGCCGCACTCCTCGCTGCCATGCGTCGCGCCAGCCATTCCGACGCGATCACCGCCCCGATGGAGACCACCAGCGCCGCCGCCACCAACCGCAGCGCCGATCCCTCGCCGCCCGGCACCTGCAGGAAGGCATAGATGGCCGAGGGCAGCGTCTGTGTTTGGCCCGGAATATTGGCGACAAAGGTGATCGTCGCGCCGAATTCCCCCATCGCCTTGGCAAAACCCAGCACCGCACCGGCCAGTATACCCGGCGCGATCAGGGGCAGCGTGACGCGGCAGAAGACCGCCCAGCGCCCTGCGCCCAGCGTTCCCGCCGCCTCTTCGAGGCTCGGATCGACAGCTTCGATCGACAGGCGGATCGCGCGAACCATCAACGGAAAGCCCATGATGCCAGCCGCCAGCGCCGCCCCGGTCCAGCGAAAGGCGAACACGATCCCGATCTCGGCCAGCGCCCCGCCAATCCAGCCGCTGCGCCCGAAGGTCAGGAGCAGCAGGTAGCCGGTCACCACCGGCGGCAGCACCAGCGGAAGATGCACCAGTGCGCTCAGCGCCGCATGGCCCGGAAACCTCCGCCGGGCCAGCAGCCACGCGACCGCTATGGCAGGCGGTAGGCTACACAGCACAGCGACAACCGACACTTGCAGCGACAAAAGCAACGCGTCACGGGCGGCGGCATCCAGCATCAGGGCGCGGCCGCCAGCGTGAACCCGTGTGCGGCGAATATCTCGCGCGCGGCGGAGCTTTGCAGAAAAGCGATGAAAGCGGCGCCGCCCGGTGTCAGCGCGGCGGCAGGATAGATGATGGGGTCGTGCATCGCCTCCGGCACCTCATAGACTACTTGCACACTCGGGTCGGCGGCGGCATCGGTGGCATAGACCACGCCCAGGGGCGTTTCCTGCCGCGCGACCAGCGCCAGCCCGGCGCGCACATTATCGGTCTCGGCCAGATGGGGACTCATCGCTTCCCAAAGGCCGGCTGTCTCCAGCCATTGTCGGCCATAGATCCCGGCGGGCACACCGCCCGTCTGCCCCATCGCAAGCCGTCCCCCATCGAGGCGGGCCAGCAGACTTTCCGCGCTGACCTCGGCCAGGTCAGGCGTGGCGGTGGGGGCGATCAGCACCAGCCGATTGCCCAGCAGGGCGGTCCGGCGCGCAGCCTCGACCAATCCCTGATCCTCCAGCCAATCCATCCAATCTGTATTGGCGAGGACTACCGCATCGGCAGGTGCACCGTTGGCAACTTGCCGGGCGATCATGCCGCTGCCCCCCACGGAAACCGCCACAGGGCCGGGATAGAGCTCGGCCACGTCGCTCAGAACGCCTTGCAGCGATGCCG
The DNA here is from genome assembly GCF_043355895.2 of Roseovarius maritimus. Taxonomy (NCBI): domain Bacteria; kingdom Pseudomonadati; phylum Pseudomonadota; class Alphaproteobacteria; order Rhodobacterales; family Roseobacteraceae; genus Roseovarius; species Roseovarius maritimus. Next base: position 143,041 of record NZ_JBHFPF020000006.1, on the reverse strand, counting down.
CCGCAAAGACTGTGACGCGCGCCTCAGCGCAGACGCCCATCGCCCAGACGGCCATGAATAGGGCCGCGCAAAGGCGGCAAACCAGGAAAACTCGGCGCATCTCAGTCCCTTTTGCCCACGGTATGGAGCGCAGCGAGGCAGGGCCGCCCTTGTGGGCGGGCCGATCCGCCTGCACATGCCGTATGGTTGTTTTTCAGAACCGTTGGCAATATATTGGGTGAACGCAAGAGCAAAAGCGCAAGGATGATCCCGCAGCAGGCATAGCTTCGGAACCCAATGGCGCAGCAAGACAGAGCAGACGATACTTGACTATGAACAAACCAACGGCTCTTGAGCCAATAGAACTGCACGATGCGCATAAAAGCGATGTGCGCACCCAATTCGGTGCGCTGTGCTACCGCATCGTGCGGGGCAAGCCCGAGGTTTTGCTGGTCACCAGTCGCGGTACCAAGCGCTGGATCGTACCCAAGGGATGGCCCATGGATGGCAAGACGCCTGCCCAGTCTGCCGCCATCGAGGCGTGGGAAGAGGCGGGCGTGCGCGGGCGCATGTATGACCGCTGCCTTGGCCTCTATTCCTATCGCAAGACTGTTGAGGATGGCGAAGATTTGCCCTGTGTCACCATGCTTTATGCGATGAAGGTGAATGAAATCGCGACGGAGTATCCCGAGGCTCATGAGCGGCGCCGCAAATGGCTGCGTCCCAAAAAGGCGGCCGCGATGGTCGATGAGGCCGACCTGGCCCATCTCATTCGCAACTTCGATCCGGCGCATGCGAAATACTGAGGCCGTCAATGCCGTCTTGATATCCAGCGAAATACAGCTATTTCAAATGGGTATTGTACGGACCTTTGGATGATGATCAAATTCTCACTCAAATGCGCGCAAGACCACCGCTTTGACAGCTGGTTTCAGTCCGCGGACGCGTTTGACACGCTCTCGGGGCGCGGCATGGTCAGTTGCGCGGTGTGCGGCATCACGGATGTCGAAAAGACAATCATGGCGCCCAGCGTCCGATCCGGCCGCAAGGGCGATGCCGAAGACGCGCCGCGCGCCCATGCGCTCGCCGCACCGTCCACCCCGGCAGAGCAGGCGATGGCCGAACTGCGCCGCCGCATCGAGGCTAATTCCGAATATGTCGGCACCGATTTCGCCAAGCAGGCGCGGCAGATGCACGAGGGCGATGCCCCCACCCGCTCGATCCACGGCGAGGCACGGCTGGGCGAGGCGCGCAAGCTGGTCGAGGATGGGGTTCCGATCCTCCCCCTTCCTTTCCGTCCCGTTCGCAAGGTGAATTGAGGCCGCCGCGCTGGACATGCCAGGCGCGGAATGGTCTTTGGGCCAGAGCGTAAATTCAAAGGCAAACTCATGAACGGCGAGCACGACCTCAAACGTCTTTTGGCCGGAATGTCGCCGGTTCTGGATCCGGAAACGTATGTTTTCGTCACCTTGCCGGGCCGCGATGTCCCGCCCGGCCTTGCGACCCGCATGACCATGCAGGAGGGTGAAGGCACCACTGTCATCGTGACCGAGGCCGATGCGCAGGCCGCCGGGCTAGAGCATGTATTTGCCTGCCGCATGATCACGCTCAACGTGCATTCCGCGCTTGATGCGGTCGGCTTCCTCGCCCGCGTGACAACGCGGCTGGCGGGTCTGGGGATGGGCGTCAATCCGGTGGCTGGCTATTACCACGACCACCTCTTCGTGCCGACCGATCGCGCCGATGACGCCATGACCGCCTTGCGCGAGATGGCGCGCGAGGCTTCGGGCTAATGCGTTACGCAAAAAATCTGCGGCACTACACTTCAAAGAACGCGCCCAGCATCTCAACGTTGCGCGCGTTTCGCCTTGAGTGAATGCGTCACGGTCAGGGCGAAACGCTTTAGGCGCGCGCTCTTGCCCTTGGGCGCGCCGCCGCGTAAACCGCCTGCGAACACAGCCAAGGGACGCCTCATATGCCCGTTCTCGTGATGAAATTCGGCGGGTCCTCCGTCGCCAACCTCGACCGTATCCGCCGCGCCGCCAAGCGTGTGGGCGTCGAGGTGGCCAAGGGCTATGACGTGATCGTCATCGTCAGTGCCATGTCGGGCAAGACGAACGAGCTGGTTGGCTGGGTCGGCGAGACATCCCCGCTTTATGACGCGCGTGAATACGATGCGGTCGTCAGCTCGGGCGAAAACGTCACCGCAGGCCTCATGGCGTTGACCTTGCAGGAAATGGAGATCCCCGCCCGCAGCTGGCAGGGATGGCAGGTGCCGGTGCGCACCACCTCGGCGCATAGCGCCGCCCGGATCGAAGATATTCCGCCCGATAACATCATGGCCAAGTTCGCTGAGGGCATGCGCGTGGCCGTCGTCGCCGGGTTCCAGGGCGTCAGCCCCGAGGGCCGAATCACGACGCTGGGCCGGGGCGGGTCGGACACCACCGCTGTCGCGTTTGCCGCCGCACTGAAGGCCGAGCGCTGCGATATCTATACCGATGTGGACGGTGTCTATACCACCGATCCGCGCATCTCGTCCAAGGCGCGCAAGCTGGACCGCATCGCCTTCGAGGAGATGCTTGAGCTGGCCAGCCTCGGCGCCAAGGTGCTGCAGACCCGCTCGGTCGAGCTGGCGATGCGCTATAATGTCAAGCTGCGCGTGCTCAGCAGCTTTGAGGAACAATCAGATGACGCCGGCACCCTTGTCTGCGCCGAGGAGGAAATCATGGAATCCAATGTTGTGACCGGCATCGCCTATTCCCGCGACGAGGCCAAGATGACCCTTCTGTCGGTGGCCGACCGCCCCGGCATCGCCGCTGCCATATTCGGCCCGCTCAGCGATGCTGGCGTGAACGTGGACATGATCATCCAGAACATTTCCGAGGAGGGCCGCACCGACATGACCTTCTCCTGCCCCACGGATCAGGTGGCGCGCGCCGAAAAGGCGCTGAAGGACGCGGTGGCTGCCGGACGGATCGACTATGGCAACCTGGTGGCCGATACCAATGTCGCCAAGGTCTCCGCCGTCGGGATCGGCATGCGCAGCCAGTCGGGCGTTGCTGCGAAAATGTTCAAGACGCTTTCGGATGAAGGCGTGAACATCAAGGTCATTGCAACCTCCGAGATCAAGATTTCCGTTTTGATCGACAGGAAATACATGGAACTCGCCGTGCAGGCACTGCATGATACCTTCGAGTTGGACAAGGCGGGCTGAGGCGATCTCACCCCTCCCCCAGCGACCGGCACGCGGATAGGCAAAGGGCTGATGAGCCAGGATTTCCAGACTGACAGCCGCCAGATGCTGGGCCGCCTCCGCGCGGTCATGGCGGATGATGCTGCAGGTCAGGCGCGGCTGGACCAGATTACCCATCTGATCGCCGAGGAAATGCGGACCGAGGTCTGCTCGATCTATCTTTTCCGCGACGAGGACACGCTTGAACTGTGCGCGACCGAGGGGCTCAACGCCTCTGCCGTGCACGAAACCCGGATGAAACTTGGCGAAGGTCTGGTGGGCCGCGTCGCGCGCACCGGTCAGGTGATCAACACCGACGACGCGCCCGGCACGCGTGGGTTCCGCTTCATGCCAGAAACCGGCGAGGAGGCCTATTCGTCCTTCATGGGCGTGCCGATCCAGCGCCTTGGCGAAAAGCTGGGCGTGCTGGTGGTGCAATCCAAGGATGCCCGCAGTTTCTCCGAAGAGGAGGTCTATGCCGTCGAGGTCGTCGCCATGGTGCTGGCCGAGATGGCCGAGCTTGGTGCGTTCATCGGCGAAGGCGCGGCGATGTCCGCGCGCCACCAGCACGCCGTCCTTTTTCGCGGCACCACCGCGCAGGAAGGCACGGCCCGCGGCCATGTCTGGCTGCACGAGCCGCGCGTGGTCGTCACCAACCTCATCGCCGAGGATCCCGTGCGCGAGATGGAACGCCTCGGCGAGGCCGTCGACGAATTGCGCATCGGTGTTGACCGTATGCTCAGCAGCGCGCGCTTTGGCGACAAGGAACAGCTTGAGGTGCTCGAAGCCTATCGCATGTTTGCCAATTCCAAGGGCTGGATGCGGCGGATGGAGCAGGATATCGGCCGGGGACTCTCGGCTGAGGCGGCTGTCGAAAAAGAACAATCGACCGCCCGCGCCCGGCTGACCCAGGTTGGCGACGCCTATTTGCGCGACCGGCTGCACGATCTCGATGATCTCAGCAATCGCCTGCTGCGCATCCTGACCGGCCAAGGAAATGAGACCGGCGCCGAGATGCCGCCCGATCCCATCCTGATAGCGCGGAATATCGGCCCTGCCGAGCTTCTGGACTATGGCCGCAGCCTCAAGGGCATCGTTTTGGAGGAAGGGGCCGTCGGCAGCCACGCCACTATTGTCGCCCGCGCGCTGGCCATTCCGCTGGTGATCCATGCCAAGAACGTAACGACCGAGGCGCTCAACGGCGATCCGATCCTCGTCGACGGAGACCAGGGCATCGCGCATCTACGTCCCGACGATACGGTTTTCGCCGCCTTCAGCGACAAGATGGCGATGCAGGCCAAAGCGCAGGAGCGTTACGCCTCGATCAGGGACAAGCCTGCAACGACGCTGTGCGGACGCACCCTGTCGCTGACCATGAACGCGGGGCTCATGGCCGATCTACCCAGCCTCGAAGGCTCGGGCGCCGATGGCGTTGGCCTCTTTCGGACCGAGCTGCAATTCCTCGTCCGTTCGAAAATGCCCAAACGCGCCGAGTTGAGCGAGCTCTACGCCCGCGTGATGGACGCCGCCAAGGGCCGTGAGGTGGTGTTTCGCACGCTCGATATCGGCTCGGACAAGGTGCTGCCCTACATGAAGCCGACGGACGAGCCGAACCCGGCACTTGGCTGGCGCGCGATCCGTGTCGGCCTCGACAAGCCGGGCGTCATGCGGATGCAGCTTCAGGCGCTCATCCGCGGCGCCAAAGGACGTCCCCTGACGGTGATGTTTCCCTTCGTCGCCCAGCGCGAAGAGTTCGACGCGGGCCGCGCCGAGATGGACAAGGCGGTGGAGCGCGAGCGCATCCTTGGCCATCCTCTGCCCGAGACGCTGAGACTGGGCGCGATGCTGGAGACGCCCAGCCTCGCCTATGCACCTGACCAATTCTACCGCAGCGTCGATTTCCTCTCGATCGGTGGCAACGATCTCAAGCAGTTCTTTTTCGCCGCCGACCGCGAGAACGAACGCGTGCGGCGCCGTTACGACACGCTGAATGTCAGCTTCCTGACCTTCCTGCAGGGTATCGTAGAACGCTGCATCGCCACCGATACCCCGCTCAGCTTCTGCGGCGAGGATGCGGGCCGCCCTGTCGAGGCCTCTTGCCTTGCCGCCATCGGCCTGCGCAGCCTCTCGATGCGCCCGGCCTCGATCGGGCCGGTGAAATCGATCCTGCGGCGCACAGATCTGGACGAGTTGCGCAGCGTTATCGACGCCGCCGGGCGGCGCGGAGAGCAATCGGTGCGCGCCTCGGTCATGGACTATCTCCGGGAAAAACTCTAACGCCGCGCCGGGGTAGCGGCGATGCGCGCCCGGAACTGCTCCAAAAGCTCGGCATGAGGGATATCCGCCTCGATCGCGAGGCGACGCAGCCCGAAATGGACATGCGCCATCTGCTGGTAATAGCTGGTAAAGGCGTAATTCGTCGCGGCCCCGGCCGCGGCGCCCAGCACGGGCACCGTCTGCGCCGCCAGCTTTTGCCCCAGAACGACGCTGAGGCGCGGCGCCACCTTGGAAATCAGCGCCTGCATCGCCTTGCCCGTGACCGCGACGCGTGTCGTGAGAAACGCCAGATCGGCACCATCGTCATGATCCAGCGGGCCTGCCGCGGCAAAGACCTGCACACAGTCATAGCGCACGCCCTCTTCCGCCGGATCGAAGCCGTGTTCGCCCGCCACGTCCTGAATGGAGCGCAGAAGGATCGTCGTGGTGATCGGCAATTCGGCCATCGCGCTGGGGAGCCCGCCAAAACCGCCCGCCGCTCCCATTGCGGTGGTGACCGCACGGCTCAGCCAGCCAGGCTGAGTCCCAACCATTCCGCGCGAGCGGTGGGCCGCGCCCATCGCCATTTCCAACGCTTGAGCGGTGCCGCCTTCCAGACGCTGCTGGACGGAGTCGGGTAAACGCTCGATCAGCGCCTCGGCGCGCCCGCCGACAACGTTCAGCACCTGAATGCCCAGATTGCCGGCCCGCCGGTGCCTTTGCACCAGCACATCCAGCCGTGCCGCGACGGCAGCCTTGTCGATCGGGGGGTCTAGCAAATCCATCATCGCTTATAGATCGGCGCATCTGGCGCCGGTTTCAAGCGGCGCGTGTCACTTTGCCGGCGACGCCATCCCAGGCCCCCGGCGCCAGATCCAGGCCCAGCACGCGGTCGGGGTTGGTCGGCGGCGGCATTTCCACACGGCCCAGCCGGGCAAAACCGAAGCGCCCGTAATAGGGCGCATCGCCCACCAGCATCACCCGGTCCCAGCCCTGCTCGCGCGCTTCGGCCAGCGAGCCGCGCATGAGATAGGCGCCCAGCCCCTCGCCCTGATGGGTCGGGTGCACCGCAATCGGCCCCAAGAGCAGCGCAGGTGCATCGCCGATACGCACGGGCCAGTACCGGATCGCCCCGGCGAGGATGCCTGCCTCGTCGCGGGCCACTGTGCTGAGGCCGGGAACGGGCGGAATACCCTCACGCAGACGGTAGGAGGATAGCGCCTCGCGGCCGGGCGCAAAGCACAGGTCCAGCAGGGCCTCGACCTCCCACCAGTCCGCCTCCGTCTCGGGCCTGAGTTCCACCGCCGCGCCGCTCCATCTGGTTCATGGCGCTTGGCTAGCATGACATGCCGCAGGCCACAATTCCGCAGGCTATGCCCGCAGAGTCTAGTGGCCAGCGCCCAGCACGCCGGTACGCACATCGTAGTTTACCGCGATCTGGTATTCAGGATCATCATCGCTGTCGATCATCAGATGCCCGGCCTTGGTCAGAAGGCGGTGGCAATCGCGGCTGAGATGGCGCAGCTGCAGGGTCTTGCCTGCGGCCTGATACTTGCCCGCCAGCCCCTCGATGGCCTGCAAGGCCGATTGGTCTACCACCCGGCTCTGATCGAAATCGACGATCACGGTGTCCGGATCACCCTCGACATCGAAAAGCTCGCCAAACCCTTCGGCAGAGCCGAAGAATAGCGGTCCCTCGATGCTGTAGACGCGAGCGCCGCTTGCGTCCAGCTTGGTCGTCGCATGGATGCGCTTGGCATTGTTCCACGAATAGGCCAGCGCCGAGACGATGACACCAACGACCACCGCGATGGCCAGATCGTATTTCACCGTGACCGCCGTCACGAGGACGATCACCATCGCGTCGGTCAACGGCACCTTTCGCAGGATGGTCAGGCTGTTCCAGGCGAATGTGCCGATGACCACCATGAACATGACACCGACCAGCGCAGCGAGCGGGATCTGCTCAATCAAAGGCGCAGCGAAGAGGATGAAGATCAGCAGGAATATCGCCGCTGCGATCCCCGCAATGCGCGTGCGCCCACCCGATTTGACGTTGATCATCGACTGCCCGATCATCGCGCAGCCGCCCATACCGCCAAAGAAGCCGGTCAGCGTGTTGGCCAAGCCCTGCGCGATGCATTCCTGGCTGGCGCCGCCCCGGCGGCCTACCATTTCGCCGACGAGATTGAGAGTGAGCAGGCTTTCGATCAGGCCGATCGCAGCGAGGATGATCGCGTAGGGCAGAATGATTTCCAGCGTCTCGAGGTTGAGCGGAACCATCGGGATATGAAAGGATGGCAAACCGCCCTTGATCGACGCCAGATCGCCGACGCGCGGCACGTCGAGGCCAAAGGAAATGACAAGCGCCGCGACAACACCGATTCCGGCCAGCGGCGCCGGAATAATCCGCGTGATGCGCGGCATGATGTAGATGATCCCCATTGTCAGCGCGACGAGTGCCAGCATGATCAGCAACGGCTGACCGCTAAGCCAGACTCCACCGCCCATGCCATGCCCGGTGTTCTCCATGGTGCCCGGCACCTTGAACTGCCCCAGCTGCGCGAGGAAAATCACGATAGCGAGGCCGTTGACGAAACCCAGCATGACGGGATGTGGCACGAGCCGGATGAACTTGCCCCATCGCATAACGCCTGCCGTCATCTGGAGAATACCCATCAGCACCACGGTTGCGAACAGGTATTCCACCCCATGCTGCGCCACCAGCGCTACCATGACCACCGCAAGCGCGCCCGTTGCGCCCGAGATCATGCCCGGTCGGCCGCCCAGAATCGCCGTGACAAGCCCCACAAGGAACGCCGCATACAGACCTACAAGCGGATGCACACCCGCGACAAAGGCGAACGCGACCGCCTCGGGCACCAGCGCCAGCGCTACGGTCAGGCCTGACAGCAGCTCGATCCGCAGACGCGCGGCGCTGAAGGTTTCGTCCTGCATCACGCGCAGATCGGGCATCGTGATGGTCTTGGCAAAGGCGGCCAGCGAGGTTCTCAAGGCGTGTGTCCTGTCGATAAGCGTCTTTTCGGGCGAGTGGCCCCCTTACTCCTCCTTTGATTTCTTGGCTACACCCGATTTGACACCAATCCTGTTTAGAAACACTTAAATCACATGGGCCAGGCCGGGCTCAGGCAAAAACGCCGCACTCTCTGCCCGCTTTTCTTTCGCGGCAACCGAGCCTAAACCCAGCGGGAAATCGGCGAAAGGAGTCACGGATGGCGAAGAGAATGATCGGTGTGATCGGCGGCTCGGGCGTCTATGATATGGAAAGACTGGAGGGCGCCGAATGGCGCGAGGTCCAGACGCCCTTCGGTGCGCCCTCGGATCGCATCCTGACCGGAACGCTGGCAGGGGTGCCCATGGCCTTCCTGCCGCGGCACGGGCGCGGTCATGTCCACACCCCCGCCTCGGTGCCCTATCGTGCCAATATCGACGCGCTCAAGCGGTTGGGCGTGACCGATGTGGTCAGCGCCTCGGCCTGCGGATCTTTCCGCGAGGATATGGCGCCGGGCGATTTCGTAATCCTCGACCAGTATATCGACCGGACATTCGCACGCGAGAAATCCTTCTTCGGCCCCGGCTGCGTCGCCCATGTCAGCGTTGCCTATCCGACCTGCGCGCGCCTTGGCGCCGCCTGTGCCGATGCGGCGGAGGCGACGGGCAGCCGCGTGCATCGCGGCGGCACCTACCTCGCCATGGAAGGTCCGCAATTCTCGACTTTGGCCGAGAGCAAGCTCTACCGCGAGAAGTGGGGGTGCGACGTGATCGGCATGACCGGCATGCCCGAGGCCAAACTCGCCCGCGAGGCCGAGCTTTGCTACGCGAGCGTGGCCATGATCACCGATTACGACAGCTGGCATCCGGATCATGGCGAGGTCGATGTGACCGCGATCATCGCGACCTTGATGGGCAATGCCGCGCGCGCCAAGGACATGTTGGTCGCCCTGCCGTCCCATTTGCACACCGAGGCAGCGCCCTGCCCGCATGGCTGCGACCGCGCGCTGGAATATGCGATTCTGACCGCACCCGAGGCGCGGGACCCCGCCATGCTGGAAAGGCTGGACGCGGTGGCGGGCCGTGTGCTGAATAGGCAGGCGGACTGATCCGCCGATCCTGCATGGAGTGCCACTGATGCCCCTGGACCTCTGGCTTGCCTTCGTCGCCGCCTCTACCGCGCTCTTGCTGATCCCCGGCCCGACGGTCCTGCTGGTTCTCAGCTACGCGCTCAGCAAGGGGCGCGGCGTTGCGCTGGCTTCGGCGGGCGGGGTTGCCTTGGGAGATCTGGTGGCGATGACAGCCTCGCTGATGGGCCTCGGCGCGCTGGTGCTGGCATCGGCCACGCTTTTTACCGCGCTGAAATGGATCGGGGCGGTCTACTTGGTCTGGCTCGGCGTCAAGCTGATCCGCAGCGCGCCAAACGCCGGGCTGACCTTGCCGAGGGGCGGTGACGTCACCGGGCGCGGCGTCTTTTGGCATGCCGCCGCCGTCACCGCGCTCAACCCCAAATCCATCGCCTTCTTTATCGCGTTCGTGCCGCAATTCGTAACGCTGAACGCATCCCTTGCACCGCAATTCGCCATCCTGATCGGTACCTTTGTAGGGCTAGCAGCGCTAAACGCGTTGGCCTATGCGCTCTTGGCAGACCAAATGCGCGCACGCGTCGCCCGGCCCGGAGTGATCGCGTGGCTGACCCGCGCGGGCGGCGGCGCCCTGATCGCGATGGGGCTGGCCACCGCGTTCCTGCGGCGCAGCACCACCTGAAAAGGAGACAGACCATTTCCGAGCCATCCCTACGCGCGTTGATCCGCACCATCCCCGACTTTCCGAAGCCGGGGATCATGTTTCGTGATGTGACCACCCTTCTTGCCGATCCCGCCGGACTGCGCAGCGCCGTGGCGCAGATGGCCGCGCCTTGGGAGAGCAAGGGCATCGACAAGGTCGTAGGACTGGAGGCGCGCGGCTTTATCATGGGGGGCGCCGTGGCCTGTCATCTGAACGCCGGGTTCGTGGCAGTGCGCAAGGCGGGCAAGCTGCCCGGCGCGGTTCTGACGCAGGATTATGCGCTGGAATACGGCACGGCCACGTTCGAGCTGCACGAGGACGCCATTGAGGCGGGTGAGACAGTGCTGATCGTCGATGACCTGCTGGCTACCGGTGGCACGGCGGAGGCCGGGGTCGCCCTGATCGAGCGGTTGGGCGCGCGCATCGCGGCCTGCACCTTCATCGTGGACCTGCCCGACCTTGGCGGGCGCAAGCGCCTCGAAGCGATGGGAATGGATGTGCGTACGCTCGTCGCCTTTGACGGCGACTGAACGGCATCAGATCAGCGCCCGCGAATAGAGGAGCAGACCCCAATCGCCCAACTCCTTATGCAGCTTGGCCCATATCCCGCCTGCGCGGATCGGATCCATACCGGCCGCTGAAGCGATCTGCGCGATGCTGCGCCGCCCGTCGATACCGGCGATCAGCGGCGCGGCCTCTTTGGGCAGGTCGAGCGTGGCGTCAATGCCTGCGAAGTTCAGCTTCGGCGCGGCCCCGCGCGCAATGGCCTGCGCCAGCGCGCCGGCCTGAACGCCCTTGAGATGCGGGATGGCTGCGCGGTTCTGCCCATTAGGCGGCGCATGGCGAGCCCCCTTGGGCACGGCATAGGCGACATGGGTCTTGATCGTGCCGCGCAGCTGTTCGGCCACGGCCATTCGCTGCTGCGGCCCCAGATGCTTGGGCACAGGCGCTATGCGCGCCAGATCGTAAAGCGCATGCATGGTGAAGCCACCGAGGCTCCAGCCGCTTTGCTCCAGCACGTCCAGAAGGTCCGTCACGCTGAACGCACGGTCCTGCGCATGAAGGAGAAGATCGTAAAACCCCGCATCGCTGTCCTTGTGATCCCCCAGGTTGGGATTACGCACGAAAGGATGCCCAGCAGGCAGCGCCGCCACGATATTACGCGCAGCCTTCAGGCGCACCTCGGGCTCCAGACCTCGGAATAGTGCGCCGAAGGCCGCCTGTAGCGGATAGACGCCCGCGCGCCCGTGCGGTGCATAGACCATGAAACCGAGTCCACCGCCGGCCTCGGTCGCCTCGGGCGCAAGCGCCGCACGCAGCGCGGCAAAGCCTGCCGCCGGATCGGGGAGATGATGCAGGACGCCGCAGCAGTCGATATAGTCGAAGCGGCCCAAATCCGCCGCGTCCAGCAGAGAGCCGGTGACAAAGCGTATGCCGCCCAACCCGCGCGCCTCGGCCCGCGCCTCGGCGATGCGGCGCGAGGCGGTGCTGAGATCAACATAGGTGATGTCGCACGGCCTTTGCATTTGCGCCATCATTTGCGCCAACTGGATCAGCCCATCGCCAGTACCGCCGCCTGCCACAAGCACGCGCAACGGCCGCGACCAGTCCCGCGCGCCAGAAAAGAGGAAATGGTCGATCTCTAGCGGGTGCGACGGCGAGCCGGTGATCAACCTTTTCGCCTCATCCGCCGGATCGCGGGCCGGATAAGGATAGGCCTCGTATTGCGATTTGACCTCGCTCATAAAGCAGCCCCTGCTGGATCGGTGCAAAAGGTATGGCGCATCAGCGCGTATAAGCAAAGCCCGCGCACGGGGCGGGCCTGGCTTGAGTATTTTCGCCAGGATGAAGTCGGAGGGCGGTGCCCTGCCCGTTGCTGAGACGCTTGACGGTACCTGCGGCGCGCGGCATCAGGGAGCCATGATAGTTTACAAGATTTTCCGGGCTGATGAATGGGCGGCGCTGCGCCGCAACGGCACCAGCGCGGGCGCGCCGGTGGATGTAGTCGATGGCTATGTGCACCTCTCGACGCCCGAGCAGGCAGCCGAAACGGCGGCCAAGCATTTTGCCGGCGAAGAGGGCCTGTTCCTGCTAGGCATCGAAACGGACCGGCTGGAGGGCGCCCTGGAATGGGAGCCGTCGCGCGGCGGCGCGCTCTTCCCGCATCTCTACCGGGATCTGCAGCTGTCCGACGTGGCCTGGGCGCAGCCCCTGCCGCTGAAGGGTGGCGTTCATCAATTTCCGGCGGGCGCGCAATGAGCGCGGTCGAGCGGATCGGCCTCGGCCTCTTGCGCCGGTTCGATCCCGAGCGCGCGCATGGGATGGCGCTGAAGGCGCTGCGCTCGGGGCTCGTGCCGCTGCCGGGGCGGGTGACATCGCCGCGCCTTGCGTGCGAGGTGGCGGCGCTGCGGCTGGACAATCCGGTGGGGCTGGCAGCGGGGTTCGACAAGAATGCCGAGGCGTTGGCGCCCTTGGCGCGCGCGGGCTTCGGCATGATCGAGGTCGGCGCTGTCACGCCGCGCCCCCAGCCCGGCAATACGCGCCCCCGCCTTTTCCGCCTGCCCGAAGACCGGGCGGTGATCAATCGTTTCGGCTTCAACAACCAAGGTATGGAGGCAGTGGCCACGCGACTGGCGCAGCGGCCTGAGGGGGCCATCATCGGTCTCAACCTCGGTGCCAACAAGGATAGCGACGACCGGGCCGAAGATTTTGCCCGCGTGCTGGCCCATTGCGGGCGGCATCTGGATTTTGCCACGGTCAACGTGTCGAGTCCAAATACCGAGAAGCTGCGCGACCTGCAGGGCGGCGCGGCGCTGAGCGCGCTTCTGGCCGGGGTGATGGAGGCGCGCGCCTGGCTGGAACGCCCCATACCGGTCTTCCTCAAGATCGCGCCGGACCTGGACGATGCCGCGCTGGCCGAGATCGCAGAGGTCGCGCAGCGCGCCGGGCTGGCCGGGATCATCGCCACCAACACGACCCTGGATCGCAGTGGCCTGAGCAGCGCCCATCGGGACGAGAGGGGCGGACTGTCGGGCGCGCCGCTCTTCGAGCGGTCGACCCGCGTTCTGGCGCGGCTGTCGCAACTGACCGAAGGGCGGATGCCGCTGATCGGAGTTGGCGGCGTCGGGTCCGCCGAGCAGGCTTATGCCAAGATCCGCGCGGGTGCGTCCGCAGTGCAGCTATACTCGGCGCTGGTCTATGAGGGGCTTGGCCTCGTGCCCCGCATCGTGATGGGGCTGGACCGGCTCTTGGAGGCCGATGGGTTCGGCAACGTCTCCGAGGCCGTGGGCACGGGACGGGAGGAATGGCTATGATCACGCTCTGGCACAATCCGCGCTGCTCGAAATCGCGCGCCGCACTGGCGCTGCTGCAGGGTCGCGCGGATGTCGCCGTCAGGCTCTACCTGAAAGACGCCCCCAGCGAGGCAGAATTGCGTGCCGTGCATGCCCTGCTTGGCGGGCCGGTCATTGCCATGATGCGCAGAGGTGAGGCCGCGTTCAAGGAGGCCGGACTGACCAAGGACAGCCCCGAGGATGCCCTCTTTGCCGCGATGGCCGCGCATCCGATCCTGATCGAGCGGCCCCTCGCCATGACCGGGGACCGCGCCGTCATGGGACGTCCGCCCGAGGCGGTGCTGACCTTGCTCGCGCCATGAGGCATGGATGATCGGCCCCGTCGCCAGATGGATCGACGCTACCGTCTTTGATCTCGCGCGGCAGATGCGCTGGTCCTATCTGCCACCGCTGATGGTCTACCTCGCCTACGGGATCTCGACGATCACGGGCATTGTCGGCACTTTTTTCGTCAAGGAATACCTTGGGCTATCTGCAGCCTTTCTTGCCGGTCTCGCGTTCTGGGCGGGGCTGCCTTGGGCGCTCAAAATGCCGCTGGGGCACCTGGTAGACATCATCTGGCGGTGGAAAGCATGGCTGGTCTGGCTGGGCGCCGCGCTGGTCGCCTGCAGCCTCGGGACCATGTATCTTCTGGTCTCTACGCCGGACACGCTCGCCGCGCTCATGCCGATCGAAGCGTGGTTCGTCGGCGCGACCCTGCTGATGCCTTGCGGGCTGGTCCTGCAGGACGCGGTGGCCGACGCCATGTCGGTCGAGGCGGTGCCGGTGGTGGACGAGGCCGGCGCGCCACTGGACGAAGAGACGTCGCGCGCCCTGCACACCACAATGCAGACGCTGGGCCGGGTCGCGCTCATTGGCGGAACGCTGATCGTCTCGGCCATCAACATCACGGTCTTCAACGGGGTCGAGGATCTGCCGCAAGCGATGAAGGCCGAAAGCTATGCCCGCATCTATGCCATCGCGATGATCGTGCCCGCCATCTCGGTTTCGGGCGTGATGCTGGCCGCCTGGCAGCGGGGCCGCGCGATCAGGGTTGCCCGAGCGCACGGCCAGGAGACCGCCCATCTGGAGGAGCGGCCCGGCCCGCCAACCAAGGTGAACCCGTGGTATTTCATCGGCGGCGGCGCCTTTGTCGCGCTTTCGCTCGGGGTTGGCTTGCTGAAGGTGCCCTTCGCGCAGGAGATCGTCTTTGCCGGGTCGATGACCATCGTGATCTTCCTCATGCGCCAGCTTGTTCAGGCGCTCAGCCAGTCGCAGGCGCGGATGCTGGTCGGAACCGCGCTGATTGTCTTCGTCTTTCGCGCGGTGCCCCTGCCCGGCCCCGGTGCGACATGGTTCGTGATCGACGGGCTGGGTTTCGACGCGCAGTTCCTGTCGGTGCTGGGCATGATCGCCGCGCTGCTGACGCTGGCCGCGATGCTGGTGCTGCGCCCCTACATGGCCGAGCGTCGGCTGACACGCGTTTATCTCACCCTGACGATTATCGCGGGCATCCTCGCCCTACCGAATATTGGGCTCTACTACGGCATCCAGAACATCACCGCGCCGCTGACATGGGGCATCGTCGATGCCCGTTTCATCGCCGTGCTGGATACTGCCGCCGAAAGCCCGTTGAGCCAGATCGCCCTCATCCCGATGCTGGCCTGGATCGCGCGCAACGCGCCCAGCCATCTCAAGGCGACCTTCTTTGCGGTGATGGCCTCCTTCACCAACCTCGCCCTCTCGGCCTCGTCGCTGGCGACGAAGTATCTCAACCAGATCTTCCTCGTCACGCGCGAGGTGACGGATAGCGAGACGGGTGCCGTCACGGTGCCCGCCGATTACAGCCAGTTGGGGATGCTGCTGATCGTCGCCGGTGTTCTGACCGTCGCGCTGCCGCTGCTCACGATCTGGCTGGTCCAAAGGTCGCGCCTGCGGACCAGCGACTAGCCTGCCGCGCGCTCCAGCGCCGGATAACGCACGCCCAACGTGACGCCGCGCACAACATAGCTGACCAGCAGCCCCATCCAGAGGCCGTGATTGCCGAAAAGCGGCACCAGTGCCACGAGGGACGCGCCGTAGACCAGCAGCGACAGCGCCATCATGTCGCGCATGTCGCGCGTGCGCGTGGCCCCGATAAAGATCCCGTCCAGCATCCATGCCGCCGCCCCGAATATGGGCGCCGCCACCATCCAGGGCAGATAGGTGCGCCCCGCAGCGCGCACCGCCTCATCCGTAGCCAGCGCGTCGATTGCCGCACCGCCAAAGACCGCGAAAGAAAGTGCCAGAAGCACGCCCGCGCCCAGCCCCCATTCACCCGTCAGGATCGATGCGCGCCGCACGGCGCCGCGCGCTTTGGCCCCCACCGCCTGCCCCACCAGCGCCTCGGCGGCAAAGGCGAAACCGTCCATGACATAGCTGCTGACATGCAGGAACTGCACCAGCACCTGATTGGCGGCCAGCGTCACATCCCCCAAATCGCTGCCCAGAAAGACGAAGGACAGCATCACAACCTCCAGCATGGCCGAGCGTAAAAGGATGTCGGTATTGACCGAGGCCATCCGCTTCAGGCGGCCCGCGTCGAAAACCAGCGGCCAGTTGCGCCAGTCCGGCACCCGGAACGCGTCGCGGCACAGCAGGAAAGCCACAATCAGGCCCGTCCATTCGGCCACGAAGCTGGACCATGCCACGCCCGCCACGCCCCAGCCGAGGCCCAGCACGAACCACAGGTTCAGCACGATGTTGAGGCCATTCATCACCAGCTGGATGATCAGGACGGCCCCCGTCCGCTCCATCGCGATCAGCCAGCCGGTCATCCCGAAGAGGGCGATCATGGCGGGCGCGCTCCAGACGCGGATGCCCATGTAGTCCTGCGCCAGGCTCTCGACCTCGGGGCTGGCGGGCGCGATGGCAAAGGCCCCCGCAAAGAGCGGCACATGCAACAGCAGGATCAGCGCGCCGCCCGCGCCCCCGATCAGCAGCGCGCGCGTCAGCATCGCCGCCACCTCTGCGCGGTCATTCGCCCCACGCGCCTGTGCGGTCAGGCCACTGGTGCCCATCCGCAGGAAACCGAAAAGCCAGTAGATCGCCGTCAGGATCACCGCACCGATGCCCACCGCCCCGATGGGCGCGGCGGCGCCCAGCTGACCGATGACTCCGGTATCTACGATCCCAAGCAGCGGCACCGTCGCATTCGACAACACAATGGGCCACGCGATGCGCAGCACACGCCGATGCGTGAGCCGGATGGCGGCGGCGCCGTTCATTCGAGCAGGCCGCCGGGCAGGCACTTGACCTTGAGGGAAAAACGAGGATTCATGCCCCGTTATTGGCCCGCCGCAGCCGACACGCAAGCCCCCGAAACGGGCCGGGAACACGTAAAAGTGACGTAACGTTCGCAGGCACCCGCCGAAGGCAGATGTTGCATCTGCCGCATGGTGGCTTATCTCGGCCCCAAAGAGAAACAAGACAGCCAGGTACCCCATGTCAAGCGAGACAATGACCATCCGCGAGATGTGCGACAGTTATGATGTGACCCCGCGCACACTCCGATTTTACGAAGCCAAAGAACTTCTGGCGCCGATCCGTCAGGGCCAGAAACGCCTTTTCACCAAGCGCGACCGCGCGCGGCTCAAGCTGATCCTGCGCGGCAAACGCTTTGGCTTCTCGCTCGAACAGATCCGACAGCTGCTGGACCTCTATGACGCCGGAGACCAGCAATACAGCCAGATGCTGCGCACGCAGGAACTGGCCGCCGAGCGGCTGGAGGACATGATCCGACAGCGCGACGAGCTCGACGGAGCCATTGACGAGCTGCGCGTCCAGATCGACTGGGTTGCGCGTATGCTGGCCGAGCGAGACGGATCCGCGCACGCGGCCGAATGATCGCCTGCGCCGGGGGGTGACGCGCGACATGTTGGCGGTTTATGGTGACGCACGGCGCTCTGCGCGCCCTGCCCCACCCTTGCAGGCCAGCCACCAAGGAGCCGCCGATGCCAAAACGTTTCCGCATGACCCGTCGCTTCAACGTGGCGATGACCGAGGACGGTTATCGCCGCCTGCGCCGCCTCTCGCAGGAGGCGGGGCTGGATGAGGGCGAGGCGCTGTCGTTTCTCTTCGAGAATTTCGACAGCGTCATCAATGAGGACACGTTCGGGCACCGTTTGCGCCTTTTCAATTCCGAACTGGAAGCGCGCAAGAAATAGCGCTACGCCTTTGGGTAAACTATGTCCGAAATGAGGAAAGCGCGCGCGCTGTGGTTCACCGTTCCGCGAATTCTCGTGGCAGACACTCCGTCACACGCGCGGCAAAGGAAGGATCGGCATGACATTGAAACTCTACTGCATGGGCGAGAGCGGCCACTCCTACAAGGTTGCGCTCCCGCTCGAACTTGGCGGCCTCGACTGGGAGCCGGTCAAGGTCGACTTTTTCGGCGGCGAGACGCGCGGAGCGGAGTTTCGCCAGATCAACCCCATGAGCGAGGTGCCGGTCCTGGTCGATGGTGACAAGGTGCTGACGCAATCGGGCATCATCCAGATGCACCTGTCGGAAAAGACGGGGAAGTTCGGTGGCTCCAATGCCGCTGAGGCGCAGGAAATCCTGCGCTGGGTGCTGTGGGACAATCACAAGCTCAGCAGTCAGGCCGGCGTGGCGCGGTTCTTGATGAATTTTGCCCCCGAGGACAAGCGAAACCCCGACGTGATCGGATTCATCCAGGTGCGGCTCAAGGGCGCCTATGCGACGCTCGACGCGCATCTGGACGCGCGCGACTGGATCGTCGGCGATGGGCCGAGCAATGCTGATTTCACCTGCTGCGGCTATCTCTTTTATCCTGAGCCCTTCGGCTTCGAGCGCGCCGATTGGCCCGCGATCGATCGCTGGCTTTCTCGGATCGAGGCGCTGCCGGGCTGGAAGTCTCCTTATGAATTGATGCCGGGCAGCCCCGCAGATCGCGCCTGAGGCGCGGCCTCATCCATCTGTATCGCCACTTCTCGCGCGTCCTGCGCCGAAAGTCTGGGATAGCCCCGAGCGCTCGGAGCACTCGGCGGGGCCTCCAGCAGATCGGAGGTAGCGGCGGGGCACTGAAGCATCGCACCTCCGCCGGCAAAGACGATCTGTTCCTCGGCAAATGTCAGCGTGATGATCTCGTCCCCCGGCTGGGGCGGGACGCGGTGAATGCCGCGCACATCGCCGAGACTGCGGGCCGGGACAAGGGCGAAGGGATCGCCGGTCACGGCCTCGGCCACGTCGCTCTCGATCAGGACAAGCTGGTCGGCGGCCAGATGCATCACCTCGCGGTTGCCGAGGGCGCGGATCGGGATCTCGACCAGCCAGAGAGACGGGAGCAATGGGCCGCGCCCGGCCCATGCCGGCTCTCGCAGGATTTCCGCGACAGGTTGTAGCCCGGCGTCGAAGGTCAGGACGAGATCACCTGGCGCGATGGTTCCCAGCGCAGGCCAGCCGTTGGACCCAGCCACGCAGACAGACGCCGACACCCCCGCCTGCCCCACGCCGGGCACGTCCCGCCCCTGCCCGTCACTGGCCGCAGGGGGTGTCTCACCAGGCGTGCCAATCCACTCGAACATTGCGGTCAATCCCGTCAAAGAACATCGCAACACCCAACTACGCGCAGCGAAGCATCAATTATACACCGTTGCCGGAAAATTATCGCCTAAAACATGATCAGGCCGCGGCCGTATCGCCTCTCGGTGGACAATCAGCCTTTCTTCCGCCCGCTGTTACCCTTCGGACGCATCCGCCTAGAACCGGTATCCGAACCGCTCGACATCCTCGCGGCAGAGGGAGCCGACGCAGCGCCGCGTCGTGTCGTCATAATAATGCCGGTAATCCCTTGCGCGCGGCGACGCGTTGAGATGCGGCAGGTTCTGCCGGAAGCCGAGGTGATCCCAAAGCGGCGCGGCGTCGGTCTCGAACGCTTCGAGCCGGATGTACAAGGGCGCGCTTTCCCCCTGGCCGCGCCGGACATAGCGCCCATACGGGTGCGATCGGATCGACGCCTGCATATCTGGTACGCCTAGAAACGTAGGGAAATCATGGCTCTGCGCCGTCCGGACTGCCGGGTGATCGAACCGCTGCAAACGCAGCCAGTGATAGTAGCTGACCATCCGGTCCCACGGATTGCGCACAAGCGTAAAGACAAGGGCCTGAGACATCCATTCGGGCGGCATGACCCCGGAGATGTCGTCCAGTCTAGAGTGCTTCCAAAGGCGGCCCGCCGCGCCGAGCCCCTTGAGACGGCCCCGCCGCCGCCGGGCCTTGGGTGTGTCTCCGATCAGGATATCGTCCCGCATCGCGCGCATCTCGAGCGCCGTGGCCAGCGAGGTGCCCCCGGTCTTGGGGATATGGACGAAGATATAATTACGGCCTGGCGAGATGATCATGGGCGCAGATTAGTGCAGCTGCGGGAGCAGTAAAAGGCACCGCTGGCTTCTCATACAGCATTGGCCACGCCCCGAGAACAGTCCAAGAGTCATGAGTATTTTGCCAAGAAAATGCCTTGGGTGCCTGTCTCAGACCTTCGCCACGCCAATGGTAGACAATTAAAAAAGGTGGCCCCGCCTGGGACCACCTCTTTCGATCATGACACTGATCTGAGTAGGGTTCGAGCCTTAGTGCTTGGCCGCGAACTCATCTACCTGGCGTTCGGCCTCGTCCTTGGCAACGCCGTAGCGTTCCTGAACCTTGCCGACGAGCTTTTCACGTTCGCCTGCGGCCTCTTGTACGTCGTCATCGGTCAGCTTGCCCCAGTTCGCTTTGGCTTCGCCGGTCAGCTGTTTCCAATTGCCCTTGATGGTATCCCAATTCATGTCTGAACTCCTTTCGGGTGTGAATTCCCCGGCGGGGTCATGCCCGCGCCGCTACTGGGATGGTAACGGGCTGGCGGGCGCATGGTTCCCTGCCTGCTGCGGCATTTTCAGACAAACTGCTCGCGCAGCAGACGCTCTTCCAAGCCATGGCCCGGATCGAATAGAATCCGGTGGCCGATGCTGGGTTCGGACCGGATCTCGACCCAGAGGACATTCTCGACCGAGCGGCTGTCGGCCACCGCCATCACCGGCCTCTTGTCGGGCTCGCAAATGTCGAAACGCACCACGGCAGCCTTGGGCAGCAGCGCGCCGCGCCAGCGGCGGGGGCGGAAGGCCGCGACTGCGGTCAGCGCCAGCACCTCTGCGCCGATGGGCAGGATCGGGCCATGCGCGCTGTAGTTATAGGCTGTGGAGCCGGCTGGCGTCGATACCAGCGCACCGTCGCAGACCAGCTCTTCGAGCCGGACCAGCCCGTCGACCGAGATGCGCAGCTGCGCCGCCTGCGGACCGCCCCTCAAAAGCGACACCTCGTTGATGGCCAGCGCATGGTGAAGCGTGCCATCTGCGGATTCGGCGCGCATCGAGAGGGGGTTGATCACCTCCTCGCCCGCCGCCTCCAGCCGCTCCATCAGGTCCGTCTCGCCGTATTCGTTCATCAAGAAGCCGACGGTGCCGCGGTTCATGCCATAGACCGGCACGTCCAGCTCTTGCGTCCGATGCAATGTGGACAGCATGAAGCCATCGCCGCCCAGCGCCACGATCACGTCCGCCTCCTCCTCGGGGGTGTCGCCATAGCGCGTGATCAGCGCCTTGCGCGCGGCAAGCGCCATCGCTGCATCACTGGCCAGAAAGGCAATCTTGCGCGTCATCTATGGCAGTCTGTCATGCTGGAATGTCCCTGATTTCGATCATGCCGCCGATGACACCACAGTTTGCGCCGCTCTGCCAGCGCTGCCGCATCGCTACGGGAAATAGTCGCATTCCCTTCTTACAATGAGGCAGGCTTTCCGCTACGCCAATCGGCAACGCTGTTCAATCCAAGGGAGCCACCCCATATGTCCGATTCCGGTTTCTTCACCCAGTCCCTCTCGGATCGCGACCCCGAGCTTTACGCGTCGATCACGAACGAGCTGGGCCGCCAGCGCAGTGAGATCGAACTGATCGCGTCCGAGAATATCGTCTCGGCGGCCGTGATGGAGGCCCAAGGCTCCGTCATGACGAACAAATACGCCGAAGGCTATCCGGGGCGGCGCTATTACGGCGGATGCCAGTATGTCGATGTGGCCGAGAACCTGGCGATCGAGCGGGCGTGCAAGCTTTTCGGCTGCGGTTTTGCCAATGTGCAGCCCAATTCGGGCAGCCAGGCCAATCAGGGTGTGATGCAGGCGCTGCTGACGCCGGGTGATACCATTCTTGGCATGAGCCTCGACGCAGGCGGGCACCTGACCCACGGCGCGGCGCCCAACCAGTCCGGCAAGTGGTTCAACGCGGTGCAATACGGCGTGCGCCGCGACACTCTGGACGTGGATTACGACCAGATGGAAGAGCTGGCGAAAGAGCACAAGCCCAAGATGATCATCGCAGGCGGCAGCGCCATCCCGCGCCAGCTGGACTTCAAGCGCATCCGCGAGATCGCGGATATGGTCGGGGCCTATGTGCTCGCGGATGTGGCCCATTTTGCGGGGCTGATCGCGGCGGGCGAATACCCCTCGCCCTTCCCGCATGCGCATGTCGCTACCACCACTACGCACAAGACGCTGCGCGGCCCGCGTGGCGGCATGATCCTGACCGATGACGAGGCGCTGGCCAAGAAGTTCAACAGCGCCATCTTCCCCGGCATTCAGGGCGGCCCGCTGATGCATGTGATCGCCGGCAAGGCCGTCGCCTTTGGCGAAGCGCTGGATCCGTCCTTCAAGGGCTATATCCAGCAGGTGATCAAGAACGCTCAGGCGCTGGCCGATCAGCTGATGAAAGGCGGGCTGGATATCGTCACCGGCGGCACGGACACGCATCTGATGCTTGTCGATCTGCGCCCCAAGGGCGTCAAGGGCAACGTGGCGGATGCCGCGCTGGGTCGCGCGCATATCACCTGCAACAAGAATGGCGTGCCGTTTGATCCCGAAAAGCCGACCGTAACCAGCGGGCTGCGCCTTGGCAGCCCGGCGGGCACGACGCGCGGCTTCAAGGAGGCTGAGTTCCGCCAGATCGGCGACTGGATTACCCGGGTTGTCGATGGTCTGGCCGCGAATGGCGCCGACGGCAATGAGGAGGTCGAGGCCAAGGTGCGCCGCGAAGTTGCAGAAATGTGCGAACGCTTCCCGCTTTACCCCAACCTTTAAGGCCGGGACTTGGACAAATGCGGCGCCGCAGGTAGCGGCGCCGTTTTGCGTTTCAGATCAGTCCGCGCCAGCGCAACAGGGCCACTAGCAGCAGCAACAGCAGCAAAAGGTTGCCCACCAAGCTGCCCGCAAAGTGCAACAGCCGGTCCTTGCGCCTCTCCTTGACGTCGACCTGGTCGAGCGGGGCGTTCAGCGCGGCCAGCGCGGCCGTGGCATCCTCGGCGCGCACAAGGCGGCGCAGCCGGGGATGCGCCATCATCTTCTGCAATTCGACCAGCCTGCGACCCCCGGCGCGCGCGGATTTGGGCAAGGCGCGGCCCGCGCGCTTGAGCTGCTTGGCCAATGTTGCCCCCCGCGCGCCCAGACGACTGCGCAGCTTTTCTGACGCCGTGTTGATATCATTTTGAAATGTCGTGGAATCGACCATGCCGGGCTCCTGTTCGCGCGCGAGCCTACAGGCGGCGCGGGCCATGCTCAATAGCCGCTCAATAGGGCTGGAACGGCGCAGGCGGGCGCGCTAAGCAGGGGCCATGTTGAACATTGTCGAACATGGCGCCCGAACGGATGCCCCCACCCTTCTGATCGCGCACGGCCTCTACGGCTCGGCCCGCAACTGGGGCGTAATCGCCAAACGCCTGTCGGACGCGCGCCGCGTCATTGCCGTGGACATGCGCAACCACGGGGACAGCGCGTGGCAGGACTCCCACAATTACCCGGACATGGCCGCCGATCTGGCCGAGGTGATCGAGGCCGAGGATGGCCCGGTCGACGTGCTGGGCCATTCGATGGGCGGCAAGGCGGCGATGGTATTGGCCCTGACGCAGCCCGACCTGGTGAACCGCCTGATCGTGGCCGACATCGCGCCCGTGACGTATGAGCACAGCCAGCTGCCCTATATCGACGCGATGAAATCGGTGGACCTCTCGGGCGTCGAGCGCCGCAGCGACGCCGCGCCCCTCTTGGAGGCGGTGGTGGACAACCCCGAGCTGGTGCCGTTTTTCCTCCAATCGCTGGACGTGGCCAAGCGCCGCTGGCGGCTGAATTTGGACGTGCTGGCCGCCGAGATGCTCAAGATCATGAGCTTTCCCGAGGTCTCGGGCCACTATGACGGCCCGGCCCTGTTCCTGTCGGGCGAACAGTCGGATTACGTGCTGCCCGAGCACCGCGAGGTGATCAAGCCGCTCTTCCCCAAGGCACGGTTCATGACGCTGAAAGGCGCGGGGCATTGGCTGCATGCAGAAGAGCCGCGGGCGTTCGTGGATGTTGTGGGTGGATGGCTGGAGCGAAAATAAGCTACGCTAGGTGTGCTGGAAACTGATAGCTTCAATTTACTATGTTTCGAATATCTTCTTGCGCGACGCGTCTGCAATCGACACGAGGTCGGCGGCGGGACTTCAGGAAAAGCCTTTAGCTCCTCCAATCCCGCGTAGATGGGGCATAAAATTTGATCCGGTTATCGGCCTTATTTCGAGGCAATAGGCACAGGTGCTCGGGAAAATTGATGGTGACTCCCTTTTAGACCTGCAGCACAATCACATTTTCGTCACTATTGTCAAAAAGAGCGTAAGAGCTTGGCTCAATAATTAGGCGGGATGGGTCCCCCAATACCCTGGCGTATTTGCCATAAGCCCCCTGCGAGCTGATAAATGAACGGCATCGGGCCAAAAGGTACAAGTCCACAAAGCCTCGGTCCGAACCATTGTTGTCCATAACAACATGAGAAATGTCAGGCCCCAGCTTTCTGATGATATTTGATTTTATCCATTCCGGTTCATCTGAAAAAAAATAAAAGCATGGATTCTCAAATCTGGATCAGATTTCATCAATCGCCCTTATAAAGTAATCTTCGCTCAAAGATTTCCCATAGTGCTGATGGTCTTTTGCAAGGTCTCCTCGACGAACATGCACACCGCACGCACTCTCATTTTGGTTTATCTGCGTTAGAACCTTCAAGTCTGTTTCTGTAAAATAAGCGTCATCGGGCGAAAAGCTCTCGTACAAATGTTCTTGGTGTTTTTGAACCAGCGCCCAGCGGTCATAAAATCCGCCAAGATACGCTGGCACGACAAGATCATCAAAATCCCCTTCCCTGAAGTTGTTGATCTTCTTAAGCGCGAACCTTTCAAATTTCGATGCTTCGACCATCTGAAGGGATGGAAACGCTTTGGGAAAATCCAGATTCCTTGGAAACAGTCCATTTATATCCAAGCCGTTTGATTTAAACCAAGAATTGTCAAACTTAACTTTATAGCCTAATAGAGTGAACTCATAGCCAAGAGCCCAAAATCCGATTTGGCTTGCCAGGCCTCCTTCGTTGCGGATAACGATAAGGTTGTCATCTGCCAATACTATGTTCAGCGCTTTAAGTACGTATCGATGAGTGATTTTCATATAGCTTAAAAATCCCTAAATTACTGCCACTCGCTCGCAGGGCGTATAAACATGCAGGAAACTTTGTAAGAATATACTGCAACCTAAGCCAGCCTGGCCTATCACATGATTCATTTTTAAGTAGCTCATCGCACGCAGCCAGAACTTTTTGCAGCTTGTTCAAGCCACTCTCGCGTTTTGGCGCAGATCCTCTGTTTTGCTCTATCACATCTTCCGGTAAACACTGCCAATCTGGTCTTTTTGCACATCATCAAGCGTAGTCGGATCAACCCACGCATGCTGCGAAGCCTTCTCTAAATCAGAGAAATCATTATCCAAACGCCCTACCGAGCCCCCATCAACAAAACCAACCAGCTTACGCAATTCGATCAGGATTTTTCTCCAATAACCCCCTCAAACTCCCGCCACTCCCCCTTGCTCATGCCGGAATTCTCCTGCGTTACCTCTTCGCCCTTGATCATCCGGCGCACGCAATCCAGCGCGGTCGCCGAGAGCTGCGCGCCGCCCATGCGGTAATCGTCGAAGGCGCGGTAGGCAAACGGCACCCAGTCGGCGACGATCTTGCAGATCTCCTCGGCATAGACGCGGATTTCGTACTGGGCGTGGCTGTCCGCGCGCAGGCGCAGGAAGTGCAGGAGGTTGTGCAGATCCACCTTCCAATACCACTGCGTATAGATATTGGCGGGCAGGTTCATGCGGGCCAGCTCGCGCGCGAGGCCCTGCTGCCCCTCGGTCGAGATCATCTCCTCGTAATGGTCATAGGCGCGCATCGCGTCGTCCTGCAAGAATTTCAGCACGCGCTGCGCCTCGTCCCCTTCCAACACCTCGCCCCGGCCCTGATTGTTGACCACCGATTGCGCATTCAGCGCATCAGGCGCGGGGATATAGAACTCGCGGTCCAGGATCGAATAACGGGCCGAGTATTCGTTGACGTTGGCGGTGCGGTGGCGGATCCACTGGCGCGCGACAAAGACGGGTAGCTTCACATGCAGCTTGATCTCGCACATCTCGAAGGGCGTCGAATGCCAGTGCCGCATGAGATAGCGGATCAGCCCCTCGTCGTTCTGCACCGATTTCGTGCCCTTGCCATAGCTGACGCGCGCGGCCTGCGTGATGGCGGCATCGTCGCCCATGTAGTCGATCACCCGGACAAAGCCATGATCCAGCACCGGGTAGGCGGTGTAAAGATGCGCCTCCATCCCATGCGCGGTGGCGCGCAGGGTGGACTGCGGCTCGGCGCGCTGCGCCTCGATTTCGGCTGTCTGCTCGGGGGTGAGGGGCATGTGCGGGTTCCTTGGCGCGGGACTGTTTGCGTGAGTCGGTCAGGTTTCTGTCTAGCCACAGATCGCACCAAATTAAAGGCTGGTGGACGCGTGGCAATATCCCACTAGGATAAGCTGCGAGTTTCATGAATTGGGAGCGCAAAAATGACGATACGCTATCTGCACACGATGGTCCGGGTGAAGGATCTGGAGAAGACCATGGCCTTTTTCCAGCTTCTGGGCCTGCGCGAGACGCGGCGCATGGAAAATGAGGGCGGCCGATTCACCCTTGTTTTCATGGCGCCCGAGGGGCAGGATGAGTGCCCGGTCGAGCTGACTTATAACTGGGATGGCGATGACAAGCTGCCCGATGACAGCCGCCATTTCGGCCATCTGGCCTACCGCGTCGACGATATCTACGAGATGTGCCAGCACCTGATGGACAACGGCGTGACCATCAATCGCCCGCCGCGCGACGGGCATATGGCCTTCGTGCGCAGCCCCGACAACATATCGATCGAGTTGCTTCAGGCGGGGGACGCGCTGGAGAAGGCCGAGCCTTGGGCCAGCATGGAAAACACGGGGCATTGGTAAGGATCCCGTCTACGGCGCGCCGCATGGCCGCAGCCCTGACTGCGGCTACGGCGCTCTGGGCGGTACCGGCGGCGGGGCAGACCTCCTGCCGCTTGGCGCTGGTTCTGGCGCTGGACGTCTCAGCGTCGGTCGATGCCGACGAATACGATTTGCAGCGGCTTGGCCTTGCGGCCGCACTGGACGCTCCGGATGTGCGGGATGCCATCCTGCGCGGTCAGGGCGGTGCTGTGGCACTCGCGGTGTTTGAATGGTCGGGCCGGTTCCAGCAGCAGATGCATCTGGATTGGAGCCTCCTGGCGAGCCATGCCGACATAGACCGCGCGGTGCTGGTCCTTGGCAACATCACCCGCAGCTATGAGGGCTTTCCCACATCGGTCGGGCAGGCGCTGGGCTATGCCTCGTCCCTTTTGCGCAAAGGGCCCGATTGCGGTCGCCGTGTGATCGACATCTCGGGCGATGGCATCAACAATTACGGTTATGGCCCGCAGGAAGCGTATCGACACTTTCCCTTGCGGGACGTGCAGGTGAACGGGCTGGTCATTCTTGGGGACGATCCCGAAGTCGAGGCGTTCTACCGCGGCGAGGTGGTGCGCGGACCCGGCGCCTTTGTCGAACTTGCCGCAGGGTTCAAAGATTTTCGCGCTGCGATGACGCGCAAGCTGTTTCGCGAAATCAATGACATGATGTTGGGCGGCGTATATGAGCCGCGCCTGTCGCCGCATGGATAGGGTTGCAGCCGCCGTGCTATACCTCGGACTGCTGGCTCATCCTGCGGAGGCGGCCTGCCGCCTTGCGCTGGCGCTGGGGCTGGACGTCTCCGGATCGGTCGATGCTGCCGAGTACCGGTTGCAACTGGACGGGGTCGCAAACGCGCTTACGGATAAAGAGGTACAAGCGGCGCTTTTCGCCATGCCCGGCGCTCATGTCGCGCTCGCCGTTTACCAATGGGGCGCGGAGGATCAGCAGAGGTTGCTGCTGAACTGGACCGACTTGCACGGACCTGGGGATGTGGCGGCCGCCGCGCAGGTCCTCCGCCGCGCCAATATGCGCTTCGAAGACCCCTATACGGCGCTTGGTGCCGCGATGCACTATGGTGGCGCGTTGCTGCAGCGGCGTGGCGACTGCTGGCAGCATACACTCGATATTTCCGGCGACGGGCCGTCCAACTCGGGCCCCCCGCCGCAGATGACCCTGATGGACCCAGGCGCGGGCATCACCGTCAATGCGCTGGTGGTCAACCCGGGCGGGCGGGACAATGTCACTAAGGACCTGACCTATACCCGCACCCTCCTGGATCACTACATAACCCATGTTCTGCGCGGCCCTGGCGCGTTTGCCGAGACCGCGCAGGATTTCAGCGATTTCGAGGCGGCGATGACTCGCAAGCTCCTGCGCGAGCTGCGGCCCGCCGCGCTGTCCTTGGCAGGAACGCCGCCCGCTCAGTAGATATAGCGGATCTGATCGGCCCAGTATCGCTCGACCCGGCGCAGCGATCCAGCGATCTGGTCGATCCCGTCCGCGCCCAAGACGCCATTCGATTGCAGCCCTTCTGCATGGCGGCCGAACAGTTCTGTCACCACATCGCGAATCTCCCTGCCCTTCTGGGTCAGGCGCACCCGGACCGAGCGGCGGTCGATCTCGCATCGCTGGTGGTGCATGTACTCCATCTCGACCAGCTTCTTGAGATTGTAGCTGACATTGCTGCCCTGGTAATACCCGCGCGATTTCAACTCGCCCGCCGTCACCTCATGATCGCCGATATTGAACAAAAGCAGCGCCTGAACGGCGTTGATATCGAGAACGCCGACACGTTCGAATTCGTCCTTGATCACGTCCAGCAGCAGACGGTGCAGCCGTTCGACCAGCGACAGCGCATCAAGATATCCGGACATGAAGCCCTGGTCATGGGCGGCGGGCGCCATGGATTTGTGCATGCTCATTTCTTTCTCCGTGCATAACCTGCTCGAGAAAGAAACTGACCCAAATTGCCGAACAATCGGTTAAACAGCGCCCATAAAACGCTTTTACCGATAAAATGCGATGCATTTCCCGAAAACCGCGCCGATCAGGCGGTATCGGGGACCGACGCGATATCTTCGATCATCACGCCATACTGCGCGGGCGGCGCCACCTGACCGCTGACCCATTGATAAAGGTCCTGATCGTTTTCCTCCAGCAATGCGTCATAGAGGTCAAGCTGATCGTCGCTCAGGCCTTCCAGCCGGGCACGCGAGTAGCGCATCAGAAGGATGTCCATCTCGCGGATGCCCCGCCGCATCGAGCGCATGGTCAGCCGGCGCAGGCGGATCTCACGCGTCTCCGGCATCTTCATCCCTCAGCAATTCATGAAGCTCCTCCTCGACGCGGGCCAGCCGCTCGGCGTTCAGCTTCATCTGGGCGGAAATCGCGCGGATTTCATCGAGCAGCTGATGACTACCGCGCACATAGCTGGTTGCCTCGCCCGGCTCGCCCGGCCCGTCGCCATCCCCAGTCAGCAGCCACAGAAGCGACACGTTCAAAAGACCGGCCAACATCGACAGGCGCATCGCGCGCGGGCCGCGCAAGTCGTTCTCCCAATCGTCGAGCGTCTTTTTCTTGACGCCCAGCCGCTTGGCCAGCTGCGCCTGTGTCATGTTCGCCAGCTCTCGCGCACCAGCCAGACGATCGCCAAATGTTGTCGCGTCGGGGTCGAACCACTTCTCGGCGGTGTCGTCATCCATTCTCGTCATCTCCCTGCCTGTTGCCGTGATCACACTTGATCCGTCTTGCTGGGCAACCTAGAACAGCGACGCGCAACTTTCAAATCCGGAGAACGACATGATCACCCTGTCCGCGACATTGTCGCGCGTGAAGCCCTCGCCCACCATCGCCGTCAGCACCAAGGCGCGCGAGCTGAAGGAGGCCGGGCGCGACGTGATCGGCCTTGGCGCCGGTGAGCCGGATTTCGACACGCCCGAGAACATCCGTGACGCGGGCAAGCGGGCCATCGACGAGGGCAAGACGCGCTACACCGCCCCCGATGGCATCCCCGAGCTGAAAAAGGCAATCTGCGCCAAGTTCAAGCGCGACAACGATCTCGATTATACCCCCGCGCAGGTGAGCGTCGGCACGGGCGGCAAGCAGATCCTCTACAACGCGCTCATGGCCACGCTGAATCCGGGCGACGAGGTGATCATCCCCGCGCCCTATTGGGTCAGCTACCCCGACATGGTCCTGCTGGCGGGCGGCGAGCCTGTGTTTGTCGAGGCGGGCATGGATACCGCCTACAAGATCACGGCAGATCAGCTGGAGGCCGCGATCACTGACAAGACCAAGTGGTTCATCTTCAACTCGCCGTCCAATCCGACCGGCGCGGGCTATACCTGGGACGAGTTGAAGGCACTGACCGATGTACTGCTGCGCCACCCCCAGGTGCTGGTGATGACCGACGATATGTATGAGCATCTCGTGTTCGGCGACTACGAGTTCTGTACCCCGGCCCAAGTCGAGCCCAAGCTCTATGACCGAACGCTGACCTGCAATGGCGTCTCCAAAGCCTACGCGATGACCGGCTGGCGCATCGGCTATGCTGCGGGGCCGGAGCAGATCATCAAGGCAATGGGCAAGATCCAGAGCCAGAGCACGTCGAACCCCTGTTCGATCAGCCAGTGGGCGGCGGTCGAGGCGCTGAATGGCACGCAGGATTTTATTCCGAAGCATAACGAGATCTTCCAGCGCCGCCGCGATCTGGTCGTCTCGATGCTGAACGAGGCCGAAGGGATCGAATGCCCCATGCCCGAGGGCGCGTTCTACGTCTATCCGTCCATCAATGGCTGCATCGGCAAGACAGCGCCCAGCGGTACCAAGATCACCGATGACGAGGTCTTCGCCACTGAACTCCTGGAGGCCAAGGGTGTCGCCGTGGTCTTTGGCGCGGCATTTGGTCTGTCACCCAACTTCCGCGTCAGCTACGCTACCTCCGACGAGGCGCTGAAAGAGGCCTGCACACGAATACAGGACTTCTGCAAGAGCCTGAGCTGATCGACCCGGAAGGAGACGCGGACCATGGCCGGAGAGCTGCCTGATTACTATTTCAGGGTGCGCGAAAACGGCGCCTTCGTGTTCCGCGTCGACACCGAGAACCGGCAGCGCCGGATCGATCTCGATCAGATCGCGGTGGTCAATATCCGCAAGGGCGAGATCAAGCCCCATGGCGAGCGTGAGCTGACCGCAGAAGACACCGCCGTCATCAACGAGTGGATGGCCGAGCGGCTGGAACTGCTGGAATATCGCGATATCGACGATATCCACCGCGCTGTCGACTACCTCAACACTACCGCGCATTGGGTGCAATCGAAGGCCACGGATGAACAGCTGGAGGCTGTCACCGACGCGCTCTTGCTGGCGATGCATGATCTGCGCACCGTTCTGGTGCGCAAGAAAGCCGACCGCCTGCTGGGCGATACGTAAGCGCACTCAGATCAGCCACCGGCCCGTCCAGCGCCAGAACCGGATGCCAAGCAGCAGCGATGCCGCGGCAAGTCCGATCGCCAGCCCCACCCAGACGCCGACCCCGCCCAGCCCCAAGGGAAAACCGAACAGATAGCTGGCCGGGATGCCAATCCCCCAATAGCTGACCGCCGCAATGACCATGGGCGCCCGCGTATCCCGCACGGCCCGCAAAAGGCCCAGCGCCATGACCTGCCCCGCATCCGCCAACTGAAAGAGTGCCGCCGCAACCAGAAGGCCCGTACCCATGGCCATCACCGCCCCGCGGTCCGGATCATCGGGCCCCAGAAAGCCGGACATGAGGGTCTCTGGAATGCCGATGAAGGCCAGGACCGTCAGCAGCGCGAACGCCCCGGACAGCCCCACGGCCACCACCGCGCCCGAACGCAGCGCGCCCTTGTCGCGCCGCCCGTAGGCCTGCCCCGCGCGCACTGTCGCGGCATTCGACAGGCCCAGATGGATCATGAATGCAACGGACACCAGCTGAAGCGCGATACCGTGCGCCGCCAATGCCACCGTTCCCAGCCAGCCCATCATCACGGACGAGGCGGCGAAAAGGCCCGTTTCGGCCAGATTGGTGATCCCGATGGGCCAGCCGAGGCGGAAAACCTCGCGCAGGGCCTCCCAGTCGGGGCGCCAGACGCGCACGAAAATCGCATGTTCGGGCGTCGCGAGCGCCACATATACGCCCAGCGCGATCATCGTAACGGTGGTCACGCCCAGCGATGCGATGGCGGCGCCGCGGACGCCCATCTCGGGCATGCCCAGATTGCCGAAAATCAGCGCGTAATTGATCAGCGCATTGAGCGCGACCCCCGCCAGCGTCAGCCACAGTACCACTTGCGTGCGCTCAAGCGCGGCAAGATAGGATTTCAGCACCATCACCATCAGCGCCGGTATGATCGACGCGCCCGCAATCGCCAGATACTCGCCCGCCAGCGCCGAGGTCTGCGGGTTCTGATCCAACTTCAGGAAAATCGCCTCCGAGCCGATCATGAAGGGCAGGACAAGCGCGGCAAAGCCCAGCGATGCCCAGGCGCCCATCCGGGTGATGCGCCTGACCTGCCGCTCGTCCCCTTCGGCAACGGCAGTGGCCACCATGGGCATCACGGCAAAGGCGAAGCCAGAACCGATGATGAAGAAAAGGAAGAAGAAAGTATGCGCCAGAACCTGCGCCGCCAGCGCCTCGACCCCGTACCAGCCCAGCATGACGGAATCCGTCAGATGGATCGCCATCTGCGCC
Source organism: Roseovarius maritimus (assembly GCF_043355895.2). NCBI lineage: Bacteria > Pseudomonadati > Pseudomonadota > Alphaproteobacteria > Rhodobacterales > Roseobacteraceae > Roseovarius > Roseovarius maritimus. The sequence continues at coordinate 110,298 of NZ_JBHFPF020000006.1, read as the reverse complement.
AGATGACTGCCGATCAGCGGCATGCCCAGCACCAGAAGGGATCTGGCGTCACGGCGATATGAGGGGACGATGTGCATCGGAGATATGCGTTTGGGCTCAGCCGGCACGGGCGCGGCTGGTGCTCAACCTGCAGATGGCATGCTTTGATCGAGGCCATGCAATGCCTGCGGTAAGATCGGCCCTCATGATGCGTGTTTCCCCTTTGACGTCGCACGGTTGCGGAGCCTGACCACATTCAGTGCGAAAGTCGATGGCCAGCGTCGAACCGGATATCGGCAAAGGCCAACTGCGGCAAACGCGCCCGCCTAATCGGGCACGCAGATCGCACCCGCCCGCATCGCAGTGGCAGTACGCAGGATCAGCGCGGCCACAACGGCGATCAGCAGTGCCAGAAGGCCCGCGCCGATCCATTTATGCACCTCTGACCCCGCCGCACCGGCGTAGCCGAAACTGGCGATCGCCAGCGCGGCCAGCGGAAAGGACAGCGCCCACCATGATAGCGTGAAGGGGAGTTTGCGCAGCTTGGCCGCTTGCGTCACCACGATAAGGGCAAAGACATAGGCCGCATTGAGCAGGAACTGCCCGAAAAACCCCGGAGCGCCCGCAAGGCCCATCCAGGCCGTGAAGGCCACAGCCGGAGGCGCGACGAGGATCGTCAGCGTCGGCACCATCTTGCCCGGCAGGGGGTCGTGAAACATCAGCCGGTTCATCACCATCGTCAGCAGCACGATCCAGAAGATCAGCCCGCCCGAAAAGAAGAGCCACGACAGTTCGATATAGCCAAGTCGTGCGCCCGCCAGCGGGACGATGACATTGCCCACCGCCGGAATGAACCAGGCGGGCGTCATCATCCCCGTCTGAAACGAGCGGTGCCCGATCCAGGCCGAGATCACCGCCAGCGCCAGACCGCCCTGCAGCAGCGTGGCAAAAAGCCATAGCGGCGCGGCCAGGGTAGGCGCGATATCCAGAAGCGCCGTCGCGAGCAGCAAAAGCGAGATCGAAATTGCCGGAAAGAAGGCGATGCGGACCGGGTGATGCCATTCGGCTGCCACCTCGGCCGGGTAGCGCAGCGCCTTGGCCAGATAGCCCGCCGTAACGGCCAGCAGCAAGGCGACCGACAAAACCAATGCGCCCTGCGAGATACCATGCGCCAGCCCGAAGGCCCGCTCGGCCGCGCGCAGCGCCAGCGTCAGACCCATCATCCCCATGCTGATGGCAAAGAAGGTTACCGGGTAATGGGACAGCCGGGAGGATGATGCCAGATTGGGCGATATGACGGACATAGTGAGACCTTTTTGATGTTTGCAAGGCGCAGGGCGGCAAGCAAGACCTGCCGCCCGCAACCCGGCTCAGTCGCGCGGCGGCCTAGCCGGGCTGGCAGACCCCTTGGCCATGACGCGCTCATCCTCTTTCAGCTCAAGCCACATGGCGTTCATCACCGCAAAGATGGCGGCCAGCGGAAGGCCGAGAATCCAGGCAAAATACCACATCGGAATTTCCTTTCCTTAGTAAACAGAGTCGGAGTTTTCAGACACATCGGCATCGGTGACCTTGCCCCACAGCACCTTGTAGACCCAGGCGGTGTACATCAGGATCAGCGGCATGAAGATCGCCGTGGCCACCAGCATGACAAAGAGCGTCAGGTGCGAGGACGAGCTGTTCCAGACGGTCAGCGACGAGCGCGGATCGCTGGAACTGGGCATGATGAACGGGAACATCGTCAGGCCCACCGAAGAGATCACGCCAAGGATCGCCATCTTGGAGAAAAGCAGCGTCGACACCTCGCGCCCGGCACGCAGGCCCATGAAGGTCAGCAGCCCGCCCATGATGCCCATGATCGGCGCAATGGCGATCCACGGGCGGTCGGTATAGGCCGTCAGCCAGCTTGCCGACCGCGCGACCTCGAAATGCAGCGGGTTGGACGGGCCATCCGTCACATAGCTGCCGACGATGGCAAAGCCCTCGATGCCGAAGGCCAGCCATAGCCCCGCCAGAACATAGCCCCCGACCGCGACCAGCGCGGCGAGCGATCCGATGGCGCGGGCACGGATCTGCACCGGCCCTTCGGCCTTCAGGGTCAGCCACGCGCCGCCATGCATGATCAGCATCGACAGCGACACCAGGCCCGCAAGGATCGAGAAGGGATCGAGCAAGCCGATGAATTTCATGTACCACGCACCCTCGTAGATGGTGTGCAGATCATCGGTGAAGTGGAACGGAACGCCCTGGATCACGTTGCCCACGGCCACGCCGAACAATAGGGCAGGCACCGCGCCACTGGCGAAGAGCGCCCAGTCCCACGTGCTGCGCCAGCGCACATCATCCCGCTTGGAGCGATACTTGAATGCCACGGGCCGCACGATGAGCGCCGCAAGGATGACGAACATCGCAAGGTAAAAGCCGGAGAAGCTGACCGCGTAGAGCGGCGGCCAGGCGGCAAAGATCGCGCCGCCCCCGAGGATGAACCACACCTGGTTGCCCTCCCAGACGGGGCCGACCGTATTGATGGTGATGCGCCGCTCGACATCCGTCTTGCCAACGAAGGGCAGAAGCGCCCCTACCCCCATGTCGAATCCGTCCGTCAGGGCAAAGCCGATCAGCAGCACGCCCAAGAGGCCCCACCAGATCACACGCAAGGTCTCGTAATCCATAAAGTCGTGTAGAATCATAGCTCTTACTCCGCAGGGGTTGCGATGGAATCGGCATTGTGCCCGCCGGCCAGGCGTTTGTGGTGGCGGTCTCTCCAGGCGTCCGTTTCCTCGACATCCTGATACGGACCCTTGCGGATGTATTTCAGCATGAGGCCCATCTCGACGATGAAGAGGATCGTGTAGAAGATCACGAAGCCCGCCAGCGTCAGCGCCACTTCGGTCATCGACAGGGCGCTGACCGACATGGCCGTGGGCAGGACACCGTCCACGGTCCAGGGCTGGCGCCCGAACTCGGCCACGAACCAGCCCAGCTCGGCGGCGATCCACGGGGCCGGGATCATCCAGACCGCCAGATGCAACGCGGGCCGCGGAAAGTTCATGCCCTTGAACGAGGCGCGGTAGAAGAAATACCCCATCGTCGCGATAAAGCCGAAGCCAAGCGCCACCATGATGCGGAACGCCCAGAAAAGCGGCCAGACCATGGGCACCGTGTCATTCGCCGCCGCCTTGATCTGATCCTCGGTCGCGTCCACCGGGTTCTCGACATACCTCTTCAACAGGAAGGCATAACCCAGATCGGCGGAATGCTCCTCGAACGTCGCCATGACGGCGGGATCGGTCGCGTCGCGGTTGGCCCGCACCTCCATCAGCGCCTCATAGGCGATCATGCCCGAGCGGATACGCTCCTCGGAGGTGGCGACCAGATCGTTGATACCCGGAATTTCCGTGGTCAGCGACCGCGTTCCGATCAGGCCCATGGCCCAAGGGATCTCGATGGCGTAATGCGTCTCGCGCGCCTCCTGGTCGGGGATGCCGACAAGGTTGAAGGGCGCAGGGGCGTCATGCGTCTCCCACATCGCCTCGATGGCGGCCAGCTTCATCTTTTGGCTATGTGTGGCCGAGTAACCGGATTCGTCGCCCAGCAAGACCACGGAAAACGCCGAGGCGAGGCCGAAGGCCGCCGCAACGGTGATCGACCGGCGCGCCAGTTCGGTATGGCGACTGCGCAGCAGGTACCAGGCCGAGACACCGATGACAAAGACCGAGGCCGTGACATAGCCCGCCGAGACGGTATGCACGAATTTGGCCTGCGCCACCTCGTTGAAGATGACGGCAAAGAAATCGGTCATCTCCATGCGCATGGTCATCGGATTGAATTCGGCGCCCACCGGGTTCTGCATCCAGCCATTGGCGATCAGGATCCACAGCGCCGAGAAGTTGGAGCCGATGGCAACCAGCCAGGCGACGACCAGGTGCGCGACCTTGCTCAGCTTGTCCCATCCAAAGAAGAAAAGGCCGACGAAGGTCGCCTCGAGAAAGAAGGCCATCAGTCCTTCGATCGCCAAGGGCGCGCCAAAGATGTCGCCGACATAATGGCTGTAATAGCTCCAGTTCATGCCGAACTGGAACTCCATCGTGATGCCCGTGGCGACACCGAGAACGAAGTTGATCCCGAAGAGCAGCCCCCAGAACTTGGTCATCTGCCGCCAGATCGGGCGGTTTGTCATGACATAGACCGTCTCCATGATCGCCACGAGGATTGACAGACCCAGCGTCAGCGGCACGAAGAGAAAATGATACATTACCGTCACGGCAAATTGCAGTCGTGACAACTCGACAATACCGAATTCCATCCAATCAGCTCCAGCTTGCAGGCGGCGACTCGCTACCGCCCAAGAATTCCAATGTCGGAATATGTGCGCCTTGAATGGCGAGGAATCCTTGACATGGGTCAATAACCAACATCTCGGATGCAACTTATTTCAGGGCAATGACCCGGTCCGCGAACTGGATCTCGGCCTTGCGGTGGGCGGCAATCAGGATCGCGGCATCCGGCAGGTAGGCGCGGATGCCGCGCAGAACCTCGCGCGCGGTCGCATCGTCCAGCCCCTCTGTCGGCTCGTCCAACAGCAGAACGCCGGGCCGCCGCAGCATCGCGCGGGCCAGGGTCAGCCGGCGCGCCTCGCCGCCCGAAAGGCCGTCGCCGCGCCCGCCGATCATCGTGCCAAGGCCTTGCCGCGCCTCCATCAGACGGATCAGACCCGCCGCCTCCAGCACCTGCCAAAGAGCGGCATCACTGCTGTTCGGCGCGGCAAGGCGCAGCGCATCGGCCACCGACCCCGACATCAGCGCACTGCGCTGCGGCAAGAGCGTGAGCGCGCGGCGCAGCGCAGACTCGTCCCAGTCGGGAATGAGCATGTCGCCCAGCGTGATGCGTCCCGCCGCCACCGGGTGCAGCCCCGCAGCAGCCAGAAGCAGCGTTGACTTGCCCACTCCGCTGGGGCCGGTCATGGCAACGGTTTCGCCGGGCCGGACGGTCAGCGACAGATCCCGAATGATGGGCACCTGCGACCCGGTGCGGCTAAGCGTCACCGCGTCGAACTGCAGCGCGCGCCCCGCAGCAGTAGCGCCCTCCGGCACCTCTGACAGCGCGATGTCACGCGCCACCTTGCGCGCGGCCTCGGCCATCCGCCCCAGATCACCCGCCGCGCGGCGCAGCGGCGCAATCGTCTCGGACAGCGCCAGCGCCGCGAAGAAGCCAAGCGCGGCGAAGGCGGGCGCAATCTCTCCCGCCTGCACCATGGTGATACCCAGCCACAGGGTTCCGGCGGCAACGAAGGCCGACAGCATCTCGAGCGCGGCCCCGGTCCACCGCTCGGCCCGGTCCTGATCGCGGCGCAGGGCAAGCCGCCGGTCGTCCGCCGACAGCACATGCGCGGATTGGGCGACAAGACGCCCCTGAACCGCCAGATCGCGCCGCGCCCGGATCATGTCGATCAGCCGGGCGCGCGTCGCCTGCGCCGCCGCCTCGGCCCGGCGCGACAAGGGCGCCGTTCGGCGCGCGGCCCGCCAGAAGATGACGGTAGCCCCCACGACGAAACCGACGAGCACCCAGAGCGCGACCGGCAGGCCGATCAGCGCCCAGAGGGCGATGAACGCCGCCCCCTGCGCCGCAACACCCGCCAGAACCGGCAGGACCAGACGCAAGGGCACACCGTCCAGCGCGTCAATATCCGCGACAAGGCGGTTGAGCGCCTGCGCGCCCCTCAGCCGGATCATCCGATCATGCGGCGCGCCCATCAGCCCGCTCAGCAGGCGCAGGCGCAAAGCTTCGAGCGCGCGCAGCGTCGCGTCATGGGTCAGCACCCTTTCGCCATAGCGCGCCGCGGCCCGACCCAGCGCCAGAAACCGCACCATCGCCGAGGGGCGAAAGACATCGAAGACCGCGCCCATCCCGGCCAACCCGGCAGCGGCGGCAGCGGTGATGAACCAGCCCGACAGGCCCAGCAGCGCCGCCCCCATGGCCAGCACCACAAAGCTGAGAAGCGCGCCCCGCGTCAGGGAAACGCGCTCTTCGCGCAGGATCAGGCGAAAGATCTGCCAGAGCGCCCTCATACCGCGCCTCCGATGCGAATGATGCGGTCCATCCGCGCGGCCAGCATCTCGTCATGGGTCGCGACGACCAGCGTCGCGCCGCGGGCGACCTGCGCCATCAGCCCATCCGCCACGGCCTGCGCGGTGACCGCATCCAGATCCGCCGTCGGCTCGTCGGCAAGAATCACATCCGGGGCGCCATATATCGCGCGAGCCAGCGTCAGGCGCCGCGCCTCGCCGCCCGAGAGGCCCCCACCGGTCTCGCCCAGCCGGGTGTTCAGCCCCTTGGGCAGGTGCGCGACAACATCCGTCACCGCCGCGTCGCGCAGCGCGGCGTCCAGATCGCCCTCGCGGCCCGAGGTCAGGTTCTGCCGCAGGCTGGCATTCACGAAATGAGGAGCCTGCGGCATCCATCCGATCCGTGCGCGCCAGGCATCCGCGCTTGCGCCGTCCAGCGCGCGCCCGGCCACGCTGACCCGTCCCGAGACCGGCGTGATCAGCCCCGCCATTATGCGCAGGGCTGAGGTCTTGCCCGCGCCACTAGGCCCCATCAGCGCCACGCTTTCCCCCGGCGCGATGTCGATATTCGCCAGCGCGAGGCCCCCCGGCAAGACGCAGCCCCGCAGCGAAATGGCCGCGGGGCCAGCCAGAGGCGGCGCCTCACCGCCGCGCCCCAGAAGGCTAGCGGTCTCCTGGCCCTGCCACGCCTCGAACTCATCCAGAACGGCATCGGCGGCGGCCTTGTCATGCCATGCCGCCGCAAGATCCCTCAGCGGCTGATAGAATTCGGGCGTCAACAGCAGCAGGAAAATTCCGGCCTGCGGCGTCATCGGATCGCCCCATGTGCCAAAGCCAAGCACCCCGAGCAGCGAGAAACCGACATAGACGGCCACCATCGCAACACCGATGGCAGCGAAAAGCTCGAGCACGGTCGAGGACAGGAAGGCCACCCGCAGCACCGCCATCGTGCGGCTGCGCAAATCGCCCGCCTTGGCGGCGAACCCGCCCAGAACGGCATCACCCGCGCCCAGAAGCCGGACATCGACCAAGGCCGACAGCCGTTCGACCAGCAGATCGTTGAGGCTGCCGACCTCGGCCATCTGCTGCTGACTGGCCTCCTTGGCCGCCAGACCGACAAGCGCCATGAAGACAGGGATCAGCGGCCCCGAGATTGCCAGGATCAGCGCCGCCGCCCAGGATTGCGACAGCGCCAACAGCAAGATGACCAGCGGCACCGTCATCACCCGCGCCCGCGCGGGGGCGTAGCGCGTGATATAGGGCGCAAGCAGGTCCAGCTTCTCGCTGGCCAGTGCCGCGATGCTTCCGGCGCCGCCAGAAGGGCTGCCCGATGCACGGCGCGCCTCGACCGCGATGATCTCTGCTCGCGCGGCATGGATCACTGCCTCGGCCGCCGCTTGCGACTGCGCCTCGCTGAGCACGCTCAGCAGCACCCGCAGCGCGCCAAGGCCGGCAAAGCCCAGCGCCGCACCCAGCGCCGATACATCGGCGCCGGTCAACAACCCGCCCAGCGCATATGCGACAAGCGCGGCCTGCAAGGGCCAGACCAGCGCCGCCAATGCGGACAGCCGGCTGGCCCGGCGCTGCATGGATTTGCCGGGCTGCAGCAGCTCTTCGCGCCCTGGCCCTCCTGCGGCGGGCGCATCCATAATTTCTGGCCTTGAGACCGTCACGGGGAAAAGAGCCTTAAAATTGAATCGCTGAAACCACTTATTCACGTCTCGCCTGCTGCGATCTGATCTGAATCAAATACCGGGCGGCCCAATGCAGGTAGGAATGAAAAACTGGAATCTGCAACAGAGCTTTGCCCCCATGCGCCTGACCACCCGCACCAACCTTGCCTCGCGCATCCTGATGGCCTGCGCCGTCAATGACAGGGTGCTTGTGCGCACCGCTGACATTGCCGAGAAGTGCAACACCTCCAGCAATCACACCCAGCAGGTGGTCAACCTACTGCAAAGCAACGGTTTCGTGGAAACCATACGGGGGCGCAGTGGGGGCCTGCGGCTGGCCCGCCCGATGAACAGGATTTCTGTCGGTCAGGTGTTTCGCGTCTTCGAGGCGTCGGTGCCCTTTGCGGAGTGCTTTGCCGATACCACGAATACCTGCCCGCTTTCCGATACCTGCCGCCTGCGCCACTTCATCGCGCGCGCGGTCGAGGCGTTCTATCACGAATTGGATATGGTGACATTGGAAGATCTCGTGAAAGGCAATTGCGATCTGGCCGCACTGCTGGACATGCGCCCGGCCCCCGCCTTGGCCTGCGCTGGATAGAGCGTCCGAACATGACGGACCCAGGTCAGGTCTTGCGGTAAATCCGATCAAGACCACCCCTTAGAGTCCGAACATTTGCGCGAACTCAATAGCTTATCGCAGGAAAGCGCATGGTGATCGGCTTGCCGTCGCGGGCCGCTACCCGCCGCGACATCTCGGTCGTTGCATCGCGTTGAAAAGGCGGCAGTAGAAACTCTCCAGGAGTCTTGATGCCCGTCTCAATCAGGTCGACGGTCGTTGCAGTACTGGAGGATTACCGGTGGACCGCCAGGCCTTGCCGCGGAAACGCCATGCCCTGATTCCAATGGGCGGACGCGAACACTGTTGCGACACCGCCGCTGTCAAAACGTTCTTCAAAACCATCAAGTCCGAGCTGATCTGACCCGTCGACTGGCAAAGCCGCGCCCAAGCTGAAAAGCCGTCGCCAGATATATCGGAGGGTTCCATATCCCCCCCCCGCGTGTCGGCATTCACCGCTCGGCTGGAAAAGCCCAATCGGTGCCGCGCGGGTGGATGACGAAGAGCAGGTGATCGGCGCCGGCCTTTTCCATGCCCGGACTCCGCCATAATCGCTTGGTATTTGTATGTCACCGCGATGCGTTCAAGTTTGACTGAAATACAGGTTTGCCGCCCTTCTGAGTGAACCGGAAACCAAAGAAATGCCGGCTCGGCCTGCCGATTGAATTGCGCGGTGATGGTGTCCCGTGTCGTGGTGTAGCTCCCGATGGGCACCGCGCTTCCGGGCGGGCGGAGCTGGTCAGTCGCACTGCGCAGCTTTTTTTTGCCATACATGGATTGGATCCTTTCGACGACCGGCGAGCTCAGAACTCAGCCCTGGACGCCCAGGATGTGGCAGAAGCCAGAGCCTATCGAATCTCGCCAAGCTCCTTATCCTCCGGCAAGCTGAGTTTTTTACGCATATCACATCTCGGACCAGCCCTTCGCCGCGTGGCGATAAGTCCAACAGAAGTTTCTGTTCATGCGCCAGCCAGCTTCGTAATGCACGCCGAGATAATTCGCCAATTCTCGGATGAACACGTCCGCGTCCATTCTTGGCGCAGCGCGTCTCCATATAATTTGCGCAGCGCCAACAAACCACATTTTTGCTGGCGAGTGGCTACGGTGCATGACTGTGCCAGACGTGATGGAAAATTGTTGTCGGCACGTCCGACACTACAAAATCTTTTGCGTTGAGAGCATTACGGCGTTTCGGTCACCGCATTTCATACATGTCACGCCATCCAGACATTGCACGTCTTTCAGGCGGCGTCAGCGTAATCCTTCAGAGGGATCCGTTGTTCTCACTCCCCTTGCGGCAATCGAAGAGCTGATGCCGTCCAGTAAATTTTTTCCTGTTCAGTGTCGGTGAGAGAACCTCAGGATTTAACCGGCTTTCGGGTCATTTTATTGGAGATCATTCTGACAGATCGGCGAATTTTCGTGCCCATAGGTGAACGCGCCGGAATTCTGGGGATGCCGCAGGTTTCATCATATTGCGGTTCCCCATCAGTCGCGGCGGTGCTCGAGCCTGTCTTGCCGTAAGCTCATTCGTGGCGCAAGTTAATGGCAATGCCAGGAGCGTCGGCGCCTCCCTTTATCGATCGAGTTCGGCTCGACGCCGCCTCTAGACGCCCGGATGTCGGATGCCCGCAGCTGACATGCGTTCTGTGAACAGTCGACCCTGGCAGTACAGGCTTATCGTGCGGAGAGTGGAACTTCGTTGCGCGCCGCACAAACGGCGGCCATGTGGGGGACTTGGACCGTGCGAAGCAATGCGTGTCGAATACCAGGTTAAGTAGTGACCGGTCCGCTTCAGTCAGCCAACAGCTAGTGTATGTCGCCATCGGCGTGCCACCCCCGCCTCATTCGGCCGCTTGTCTGTCCCAGTCCTTGGGCTGGGGAAGCACTTCGAACGTGTGTTCGGGGACAGGCGACGGCAGGGTCCATTCGAGCGTATCGGCGTAGTCGTTCCAGTAGCTTGCCCGTGTCTCGCGCCTGCCCGCCAGCAGCGTGTAGAGGATGATCCCAATGAACAGCAGGAAAGACGCGAAGGACAGCAGCGCGCCCCAACTTGACACCGCATTCCAAAGGCCGAACGCCTCGGGGTAGTCGATGTAGCGGCGCGGCATGCCCTGACGGCCAAGGAAGTGTTGCGGAAAAAAGGTGAGGTTAGCTCCGATGAAGAACATCCAGAAATGCAGCTGCCCCGCCCATTCGGGATATTGGCGCCCCGACATTTTGGCGATCCAGTAGTATATCCCGGCGATCAGAGCGAACACCGCGCCGAGGCTCATCACGTAGTGAAAATGCGCCACGACATAGTAGGTGTCGTGATAGGCCCGGTCGAGGCTGGCCTGCGCCACGACCACACCGGTTACGCCGCCGACGGTAAAGAGGAAGATGAAGCCGATGGCAAACAGCATCGGCGTCTTGAACTGGACGGACCCGCCCCACATCGTCGCCAGCCATGAGAAAATCTTGATCCCGGTCGGCACCGCGATCGTGACCGAGGCGATCTGGAAAAAGCTCTGCTGCGTGATCGACATGCCGACAGTGAACATGTGATGCGCCCATACCAGAAAGCCCAGCCCCCCGATGGCGATCAGCGCCCAGACCATCGGCAGGTATCCGAAGATCGACTTGCGCGAGAAGGTCGCGATGACATGACTGATGATGCCGAAGCCGGGAAGAACGACGATGTAGACCTCGGGATGGCCGAAGAACCAGAACAGGTGCTGATAGAGCATCGGATCACCCCCGCCCGAGGGGTCGAAGAATGTCGTGGCAAAGTTGCGGTCGACCAGCAACATCGTGACGGCCCCTGCGAGGACTGGCACTGCCAGCAGCAGCATCCATGCCGTGATGAAGATTGACCAGGCGAAGAGCGGTACCTTGAACAGCGACATCTCCGGCGCGCGCATGTTGAGGAAGGTGGTGATCATGTTGATCGCGCCAAGGATCGAACTGGCCCCCGAGACGTGAATAGCGAGGATCGCCAGATCCATCGAGATGCCCGCGTCCCCGACCGAGAGCGGCGCGTAGAGCGTCCAGCCCACCCCTGCCCCGTGCGAGCCATCGCCACCCGGCGCAAAGAACGATGCGGCGGCCAGGCTGGTGCCCGCAACGAACAGCCAGTAGCTGAGATTGTTGAGGCGTGGAAACGCCATGTCTGGCGCGCCGATCATCAAGGGCATGAAATAGTTGCCGAAGCCTCCGAAAAGTGCGGGAATCACAACGAAGAACATCATCAGGATGCCGTGATAGGTGACGATGATGTTCCACAAATGCCCGTCCGGTGTGCAATCCGCAGCCGAGGGCACGAACCGCAGTCCCTCCAGACACAGGTATTGCACCCCCGGCTCCATCAGCTCGAGACGCATGAAAACCGACAAGAGCGCGGCGACTAGCCCGACCCCGGCCGAGGTGAACAGATAGAGGACACCAATATCCTTGTGATTGGTTGACATGAACCAGCGGGTAAAAAAGCCGCGATTGTCGTAGCTTTCGGTCACTTTTGCTTCACTCATCTGCACTTCCCCTTGACGTTGGACTGCTCGAAGTCGAGTCCGCGCCACGCCTTCGGCCCGTCGGAAAACAGCGCTGACCTCAAGACGGGGCGCTCGACCGATTGCTCTTAATTGGAGTTTACAATACCATTTATGCCGCCCTATAATAAGTATTGTCAATACCAATTAAGGAACCACCCATGCGCCTTGCGGCTTTCACCGATTATGGATTGCGGATCTTGATGCGGCTCGCCAGCACCCCGAACGAGCGGCTGAGCACTACCGATCTGGCCACGCAACTCGACGTTTCGCAACATCATCTGACCAAGGTCGTGCAAGACCTCGCCCGTGGCGGTTTTATTATCACGCAGCGCGGCGCGGGCGGCGGTATCAGCCTTGCGCAGGACGCAAGAAAGATCGGTCTTGGCCGTGTTGTGCGCCATCTGGAGCGGCGCTTTGCCTTGGTCGAATGCTGTCAGGCAGATGGCGGGAATTGCGTTTTGACACCGCGCTGCCGTCTGAAGCCCCGCCTTCTGGCCGCACAGGAGGCGTTCCTGAAAGACCTGGATCGATCGACCGTCGCAGATTGCGCCTGGCCTGGTGATGCAGCGGCGGCCTGATCCAGAAAAGGAGATCGCCATGTCTGAAATTGAAATCAGCCCCGGCATGATCCAGATCGATGCCGACATCGTAGCAAAAGCCCTGAAGCTGGAGCCGCTCGATTTACGGATCCGCATGCGCGACGGCACTGTCACCAGCAGGTTCGAAACCGGGGAAGGCGCGGATATCGGCCGTGTGCGGCTGACGTTCTTCTCAAGCACCCGCCGCGCCCGGATCATCGCCGACGCGGCCGGTTCTGTCCTCTCATGCACGGCGGTGGATTACGTCGGCGCACCCAAAAGCCCGCGATCGGTAGTGCCCAGCGCGGCAGGCTCCGGCGACGCCGGGAAGACATCGAAACCCGCCCGTCTCGATTCATTGCTCGACACGGCGCTCGACGGAAGCTTCCCCGCAAGTGATCCGATCGCAATCACCTTCGATCACCGCGATTGAGCGGCCGTGCCTGACCTGCCCCGACGGTTACCGCTGACCACCGGAAAGGAATGTTTATGACCGATGCGATTTTTCCCGCCAAAAGCGGCGCGCTTGCAAAGCGCCGCAAGGCCCTGACACCGGAGGCCGAAAGAGCTTTCAGTCAGGCGGTCTTTGCCGATGGCACTCTGGACGCGAAGACCAAGCAGCTGATCGCGGTGGCCGTCGCCCCATGTCTCCCGATGCCCCTATTGCATCAAGGAACATACCAAGGCGGCGCTGCGTCACGAGGCGGACGAGGCCGAGATCATGGACGCCATCTGGATCGCCGCCGAGATGCGGGCGGGCGCCGCCTACGCGCATTCGGTGCTGACCCTCGATGAGATGAAAAACGCTGCGGCACAGGGCTGAAGGAAAGGCGCGCAAGGGAACGAGATGAAACACGATTTTTCGATCACGCACGGCTATTCGGACAGAAAGCGCGCCCAGATCAGGGAGGCAGCCGGGATCATCGGCATTGACGAGGCGTATCTGGCGCGCATGGTCGATGAGTTCTATGCCCGCATCCGCGCCGACGCACGTCTTGGCCCGATCTTCGAGGCCGAACTCGGTGAAGATTGGGGAGCACATCTGGACCGGATGAAGCGGTTCTGGGCTTCAATCGCACTGAGCACGGGCAGTTACGCGGGCAAGCCGGTGGCCGTACATCAAAGGCTCCGTGGTATCCGACGCGATGATTTCGATCTCTGGCTGCAATTGTTCCGCGCCACGCTGGAAGATACCGCCCCCACCCCGGAGGCCGTCGAATATCTGGTCGTCCGCGCCGAGCGGATCGCGCAGAGCCTGCGCATGGCGATGTTCGAGCGAAACGAGGTCGGCGTGCCGACACTCGGTTAAACCGCCTCGTGGCGAAACCGGGCGGGCCAACTGCATGCCGTGCCGGTCATGCTTGCGCAGCCGCGGGATAAACGACTTTCCTGTCCGCCATCCGGGTCGCGCCCAGCGTCGGCTCCGCCCGGTCTTCACGGCCGCTGCCCATCAAGTGAATGACCTCATACCCGTTCAGAAGGAGATAATCCGCAATGATCCGGCGATGGCAGCGCCACCAAACTGCCTCCGAGCACATGATGGCAATGAGGCGGCTTTGGCCGAACTCGACAAGCGCATCGTAGGCGCTGGCGAACCGTTCGGACAGCGCGTAATCCGCGTAATTGTGAAAACTCCGGTTGCGCCAGAACGCGTTTACGCTGTCCGCAACATCGCCCTGAACCTTCCGCCGCCCGCCAAGATCGGGAAAATGGCGATAGCCGATCTGGCAAGAGCCCAAATCATCCGGCAGGCTGTCAATGTTGAAGGCGGGATTGCTGCGCGAGCGCGGATAACTGCGCACGTCCGCCACCGACTGCACACCAGCCAGTTGCAAGATTCCGATGAACCCCGCAAGGCTTCGGTTCGAGTGCCCGACTGTGCGAAACCCGCTAATCATCAGTCGATCTTCGTCAGCGCATCTTCCTTGTGGGCGGCGATGTGATCGGTCTTGTCGCTTTCGATTTCGTATTGCGGATCGTTGTTCGATGCGCGCCGGGTATGCCCCTTATAGTCGAAATCCTCGGTGTGAATCTTGGTGATCTCGCCGGTCACATGTCCCGCTTCGGAATTCCATTTCACGTGGTCTCCAACTTTGAACTTGGCCATCCTGACATCCTCCGTTTCCTTGGAAACCAGGATTGCCACGCCAAGGTTCCACGGCGCCGTCTCAGCGGATCAGACCGGACGATTGGACTTTCAATTTTTTGACGCTGATGAGATGACCTTTCGGACGGCCAGGCAAAAGGCGCCCAGGACATTCTGATCAGCCGCCAACCTGCGACGTAGCGACATAGGAAGCTCAAGCTGCACCCCGTTCCCCGCGCGTGTTCGGTTGCAGATGCTGGTCTCGTGGACGGCCGGCAGGGTCATGTTGGATACCGCCCTGAAGTCGGCCCCCGCAGCGGCCCGCCAATCTCATCGCTCAGTTCAATTGAGCAAGGATGGCTCGGAGCGGACCTCCTTTGCGATGGTCGCCGGGCGCCGCTGATCGAACAGACGAACAAGACCGTGCGCCGCGTCAATGCGGCCGCCGGAAAGGTCATCCTGCCAGAGGCGCGAGCTGTCATTCAGAGGCGTGGCCGCTTGCCAGGCATTAACGGCAAGCCCAAGATGTCAAAATCAGGCGGGAATGCCATCCGTCTCTGCGCTTCGCCGGATGCCATTTCGGCAGCGGTGCGCGCGATGTATACCGATCCAGGCCATCTGCGCATCGCGGATCCCGGCAAGGTCGAGGGTAATTTCGGCTTCGCATATCTCGATGCAATCAACGAGGATGAAGCAGCCGTCGCCGATTTGAAGGCGCAGTATCGACGTGGCGACCTCGGCGACGCCGTGATCAAGCGCCGTCTCGACGGCGTAAATCACGCCCCAATCCGATCTTCGTCGAGGATGCCGCGCGGTTGTTCTGCGAGCAATTGCAGAAGGATGTGAGACTTTAAGGTGGTCCCCGAAAACTGGACACTGACGTAAGCTCGAATTTGCTGTCTGCTGATCTTCACCACGAAGGAGATTGAAGATGTCGAAACGAAAGCGGCATGCCACTCAGTTTAAGGCGAACGTGGCGCTGGAGGCGCTGAAAGGCGAGGGGACCGTTCGGAACAGGCGAGTTGGTTCGGCATGCATCCAACGATGATCAAACAATGGAAACCTGCGCTGCTGGATGGCGCGTCCGGTGTTTTCGAGCGCGGCAGCCGCAAGGCACCGGTGATTGATGAAGACCAGATCAGGGACCTGCACGACAGGATCGGGTGAATGGGCGGGTGAACGCCAATGGTCCGAGAAAACCCGCCCATGCGGTGGCCAACTCTTTTTGGGAAAGAAGGCTCAAGCCCTGGGACGGCAAGTGAGGCGGGGCATGATCGAACGTGACCATCCAGACCTGTCGGTCGGCCAGCAGTGTGCTCTGCTCTCCATCCCACTCTCGTCATTCTACTACGCGCCGCAGGGTGAGACAGAGCAGAACCTTGCGCTGATGCGGTTGATCGACCTGCGGTTCCTCGACACGCCGTTCTTCGCCGTTCGCCAGCCTCTCGGGGCATTGCGATGCAATGCTCTGACGGTCAATGGATGACATGGCACCTGCGCAACGAGGGCCATGCGGTGAACGAGAAGCGCATCCGTCGGCTGATGCGTCTGATGAGGCTCATGCCGATCCGCTGCCTGGCAGGGTATCGCAAAGCGATGCCCGAGAGGGAACCAGACCCCTACACCAGCAAGCCGGGACGAGGGCAAAAGACCTATCCGTACCTGCTGCGGGGGGCTGCGTGTGGACCGGCCAAACCAGATCTGTTGCGAGGACATCACCTATCTGCTCCCTCTCGGCAGATTGCTTTGCAATCGCCTGCCGGGCAATGATCGAAGCGCCGAACGAGGCCATCTATCGGTTCGGACCGCCGGACATCATGAACCGCGACAAGGGGTCCAAGTTCACGTCGTTTGTCTGGACAGACCGCCTGCGTCGGTCCGGCATCCGCATCTCGCTGTTCGAGTTGGACCTAGACTTTGAAGCTCGTGATCCATCGCATTCAATGATGGCATTGCTCCTGCAGCCGTTCCTGAACAACGCATCGGCTTAAAGGAACATTACCCGGCCAAAGCCTCAGCCACCGCGATATCCGCCATTCTTAGGACCGCTTCGCGCGAAGCTGCCACCGCGATGAACCGACCGTTGTGGCAGAACTTCGCACCGTTCACGCCGCAAGCAGCTTCAAGCGCACCGTCAGTCAATCCTGCCCAGGCGGCAGGAAGGTCGGCGCGATTGTCGAATGTGTCATCACCCAAGCGGATCGTGGTCAGCGCCCAATCGGTGCCGCGCGGGTGGATGACGAAGAGCAGATGATCGGCGCCGGCCTTTTCCACGCCTGCGCGAAAAGGCATTCCCATGGTCAGTTCCAGAACATGCCCTTCGCCTGCGGCCTCAATGGCTGCCATCACCATCGCCTCGGCGCGGAACGTGGCGGCCTTGCGTTTGATCTGCGCCTCGACAAGGGCGCGCGCCACCGGCAGTGCCGCCATGAAGGCGTGGTCATCAGCGCCCTCTTCGCGGTCGTCAAAGACCGGCTTCAGACTTTCCAGCAGCACTGGCAGGGTCAGCCCGGCAAACAGCGGTCCGGCCTCGGCCGCATCTACTGCGCCGCTATCGAGCAAATCAACCGGCAGTACGAAATCATGATCAAACGAGGCGTGGATCGCGCCCACATCCTTTTCAGGCACATCCATCGCGCGCAGGTAGTCGCGACCATACTGCGCCCAGATCAACCCGAATGAGCTGTAGGGTTGGCCATCTTCGCGCAGCGGGTTTGGGCGCTGATGATGATCGAAAATCTGTGTGGCAGCGTCGAACTCGCGCCCGACATCGTAGATGATCCGATCCTCGGCGGGCGTGACCCATGCCTTGTCCCGGCTGCGGATCAGCTCTGCTACAGGGAACAGCCGCGTCAGAATGACCGAAGACAACAGCTCATCAGCATGGAAACCGCCGGAATGGGTGACGAGGTAGGCAATGGTCATCAGAGACAGGCTCCAGCGGGGTTTGACACGATTGGAGTGACCGAACCGGCCGCCCTGAAGGTCATAATGAAAGTAATTTTTCGGAAAGAGCGGCGTGAAGCCAGATCATGTAGCACAAAGAGCCGCGCCCACAACATATAGGCAGGCAAGCACCGTCGCGGAATTCTCACCCCAATTCCAAGACAACCTTGCCCAGATTTACAGCGATCAGTGCGTCCAGACCGCCTTGCGATTGGTTGCGAAATTCTCGCCATAGCCACCCTGGCGGATATTGGGCTTGCGCGTTTGGGGGTCCTGAACGACCACGTCGATGCCATGCTCCTGCGCGTATTCCAGCGCCGCGTCCTTGGTCGGAAAGGTCAGCCGTACCTGCGCCTGCGTATCATTGGAGGACGTCCAACCCATCAGCGGATCAACTTCGCGCGCCGTGTTCGCGACATATTCCAGCACCCACTTGCGCGTCTTGGCGGTGCCGGACGACATGGCGGTGCGGGCGGGGCGATAGATACGTGCGGGCATTGGCGTCTCCTCGGCAGTGCTGACCTTCCATTGCACCATGAAAGCCCCTTAGTCAATTGCGGCGCGGCGCCGCGCTGAGCTAGGATCATGGCAAAGCGACAGCGAGGCATCCAGAGGCATATGGCGATCAAGATCGAAATGCTGCGCTGTTTTCAGGCGGTGGCGGATCACGGCAGCCTGAGCGGCGCGGCGGAAGCGCTTGGGCGCACGCCTTCGGCCATCTCGATGATGCTGCGCCAGTTCGAGGATCATATCGGCGCACCCCTCTTCGAGAGCGCGCGCAAATCCCGCCTCACTCCCTTGGGCGAGTTGATCCGGACCGAGGCCGCGCGCGAGTTGGTCCATTACGCCCGCACGATCGAGGCCATCGAGGCTTTGTCCCACGCCAAGGCCGGTAATGTGCGCCTGTCCTGCACGCCCTCGGTCGCGCAAACAGTCATGCCGCCCATCCTGCGCGATTTCATGGCTGCCCGCCCCGGCGTGCGTATTGACATGCGCGATACTGACAGCGGCACGGTCCAGCGCGATCTGATCGAGGCGCGCGCCGACATCGGCATTGGCTCGCTGCCGCCCCTGCCCGGGTTTCGCCGCGATCTGCTGTTCTCGGATGCGTTCGGTGTGGTCTGCCCTGTCCAGCATCCGCTGGCCGCCCGTTGGGATCGCCTGACATGGGCGGATCTTGCCGGGGTCGAATTCATCGCCAACGGGCTCTGCGCGCAGATCACCGATGCCGATTTTCAGCCCGTTCTGGCCGCCTCGCGCCTGATGGTGCGCAACACCGCGTCGATTCTCAGCATGGTGCGCGCTGGTGCTGGCGTGACGATCTTGCCCCGACTGGCCGTTCCCCCCGAGTTTCAGGACCTCGCCTTCCTGTCACTTGCAGGCAGCGCCGCGTGCCGCGAGGTCTGGATGGTCATGCCCCCCGAGGCCGAGGTCAGCCCTGCCGTACAATCCCTCGCCCGCGCTATCAGCGAGGCAGATGTTCAGACCAAAGCGGGCTGAGTTCTTCCAGATTTCAATTTTACTGAAGTTACCTTAATCACTTTGCGATTGCCCTGAAGCGCGTTCTTGCCTGACACTCTTGGCTTTAAAGGGCAGGCGTGGGTGCCTCACCCATCTGGCCCTGCCGCGACCGAAACAGTGGCGCGCCCGCAGCGCGCGAAGGACAAGGGGATCGTCATCATGACAGACATTCGCAAAAACTACATCGCAGGCGAATGGGTCACCGGCCCCGGCCAGATCGAAAACATCAATCCTTCCGACCTCTCGGACGTGATTGGCACCTATGCACAGGCTAGCGCCGAACAACTGGACCGCGCCCTCGACGCCGCCAAATCCGCGCAGTCCGAATGGGCCGCCTACGGGCTTGAGCGCAAGCAAGCCGTACTGAATGCCATCGGTACCGAAATGATGGCACGCGCCGAAGAGCTGGGCACACTGCTCAGCCGCGAAGAGGGCAAGCCCTTCGCCGAAGGCAAGGGCGAGGTTTATCGCGCCGGCCAATTCTTTACCTATTACGCCGCCGAGATCCTGCGCCAGTTGGGCGAGACCGCCGACAGCGTGCGCCCCGACGTCGAGATCGACGTGCGCCGCGAGCCTGTCGGGACAGTGGCCATCATCAGCCCTTGGAACTTCCCCACCGCAACTGCCAGCTGGAAGATCGCGCCCGCCCTCGCCTATGGCAACGCGGTCATCTGGAAGCCCGCCAACGTCACCCCCGCCTCGGCCCATGCGCTGACCGAGATCATCTCGCGCCAGGACATCCCCAAGGGGCTCTTCAGCCTCGTCATGGGCGCCGGCCGCGACGTGGGCCAGCGGCTGGTCGAAAGCCCGAAAGTCGATGCCATCTCTTTCACCGGCTCGGTGCCCGTTGGCCGCGGCATCGCTGCCGCCGCCGTGCAGAACTTCACCCGTGTGCAAATGGAAATGGGCTCGAAAAACGCGCTCCTCGTCTGCGACGATGCCGATATCGACCTCGCCTTGACTCTCGCCCTCGGCGGCGCCTTCGGCGGCACGGGGCAGAAATGCACTGCCTCCTCGCGCCTCGTGGTGATGGACGCCGTGCATGACGCCTTCACCGAGAAGCTGATCGCCGGTGCCAAGGCGATGAAGGTCGGCCCCGCGCTGGCTGACGGCACCCAGATCGGTCCGGTCGTCTCGGAAAGCCAGCTGAATGAAAACCTCGCCTGGGTCGAAAAGGGCAAGGCAGAGGGCGCAACCCTCGCCTGCGGCGGCGAGCGCCTCACCCTGGGCACCGAAGGCTATTTCATGTCGCCCGGTGTCTTCACCGGCACCACCAACGACATGGCAATCAACCGCGTGGAAATGTTCGCCCCCCTCGCCTGCGTCATCAAGGTCGCCAGCTATGACGAAGGCCTCAAGGTCGTCAACGACACGAATTTCGGCCTCACCTCAGGCATCGTCACGCGCTCGCTCGCCCGCGCCACGCATTTCCGCCGCAATGCCCGCACCGGTGTCGTCACCGTCAACCTGCCCACGGCCGGCACGGACTACCACGTTCCCTTCGGCGGGCGCGGCGACAGTTCCTACGGCCCGCGCGAGCAGGGCCGGACCGCGCGCGAGTTCTATACCATCGTGAAAACCGCCTACATCTCCAGCGGCACACCGTCATGATCCGGCCTGACCCAACTCTCGCGTTCACTGTTCCACAAATACGCGACCCCGCCAGCGGGTCCGGTAAGGCCGCATGACCGATTTCGCCCCCCGCATCGATGGCCTGCAATACGCCAACTGGTCCGAAAAGATCTTCAGCGAGATGCGCGCGGGCGGCCTCGACGCGGTGCATGTCACCATCGCCTATCACGAGACCTTCCGCGAGACGGTGCTGAACATCGAGCGCTGGAATCGCTGGTTCGAACAGTTCCCGGATCTGATCATGAAGGGCCGGTGGGCGGGCGATGTGCGCCGCGCGCACGAGTCCGGCCGCACGGCTATCTTCTTCGGTTTCCAGAACCCCAGCCCGATTGAGGACGATATCGGCCTCGTCGAAGTGCTGCACGATCTGGGCGCGCGCTTCATGCAACTGAGCTACAACAACCAATCCTTGCTCGCCACGGGCTGCTACGAGGCCGAGGATCCCGGCATCACCCGCATGGGGAAACAGGTCATCAAGGAGATGAACCGCGTGGGCCTCGTCGTCGATATGAGCCATTCCGCGGACCGCTCCACGATCGAGGCCGCCGATATCAGCGAGCGGCCCATCGCGATCACCCACGCCAATCTGCATTCGTGGCAGCCGGCCCTGCGCAACAAGCGCGATGACGTCATTCGCGCGGTGACGCAAAACGGCGGCATGATGGGCTTTTCGGCCTATCCTCATCATCTAAAGGGCAAGTCCGACTGCACGCTGCGTGATTTCTGCGAGATGATCGCCCGCGCCGCCGACCAGTTCGGGGCCGAGCATTTCGGTATCGGCACGGATCTTTGCCAGGATCAGCCCGACAGTATCGTCGAATGGATGCGCACGGGTCGCTGGACCAAGGAGATCGACTATGGCGAAGGCAGCGCCGCCGCGCCCGGTTTTCCGCCGCAGCCAGACTGGTTCAAGGACAACCGGGATTTCGTGAATTTCGAGACGGGTCTCAAGAAGGTCGGCTTTGACCAGGCCGAAGTCGCCGGGCTGATAGGTGGCAACTGGTTGCGTTTCTTCGAAGAAAACTTCATCCCCCGCGCTTTCACAGCCGAATCCGCGGGCAATTAAAAGATTGTCGGTATCATCCGGCATCAATTCTACACTCAGGGAGGGTGTGAAAATGAGCGATCTAACAGCGTCGGGCAAGCCCCGCGCGCATATCAACAAACCCCTATTCGCAATCACCGGAGGCTTCATCACCCTCTTTTGTATCGTCGCGCTGGTCAATCTGGATCTTTTGTCCGCGATCGTGGATGCCAGCTTTGCCTTTTCGGCGAAGTATTTCGGCCTCTACTGGCAGATTTTGCTGCTGGCCACGTTCCTCATCGGACTCGTTCTGGTGGTGATGCCCGGCGGGCGCGCGATCATGGGCAACATGAGCGTGCCTGAGTTCCCGGCTTTCCAGTGGGGCGCGATGATCATGTGTACGCTTCTTGCCGGTGGCGGCGTCTTCTGGGCCGCGGGCGAGCCGATGGCGCATTTCCTCTCGTCGCCGCCCTATTTCGGCGCCGAGTCTGGCACGGCCGACGCGGTCGGCCCCGCCATGGCCCAAAGCTTCATGCATTGGGGTTTCCTGGCCTGGGCCATTCTGGGCGCGCTCAGCAGCATCATGCTGATGCACTACCACTATGAAAAGGGCCTGCCGATGGCGCCCCGTACGCTGCTCTACCCAGTCTTCGGCGATGCGGCCATTACCGGCCCGATCGGCTGGATCGCGGACGCCGCCTGCATCATCGCCGTGGTCGCGGGCACCGTCGGCCCGGTGGGCTTTCTGGGTCTGCAGGTCAGCTATGGCCTCAATGCCCTGTTCGGCATCCCTGACACCTTTACCACCCAAGCGGTTGTAATCGGCGGTCTGGTCGCGCTCTACACGATCTCGGCCATTACAGGTCTGTCGAAGGGTATCCAGATCCTCAGCCGGATCAACGTGATCCTCGCGGGCCTCCTTCTGGCCTACATGCTGATCGCCGGCCCGACCACCTTCATCTTCTCCAGCTTCGCGCAGGGCTTCTCGACCTATATCAGCGATTTCTTCGGTATGGCGCTCTATCGCGGCGATGCGGAAGTCTTTGGCGATCCGGGCTGGCTGGGCTGGTGGACCGTGTTCTTCTGGGGCTGGTTCATGGGCTACGGCCCGCTGATGGCGATGTTCATCGCGCGGGTGAGCCGCGGCCGGTCGATCCGCTCGATCATCATCATGCTATCGATCGTCGCGCCCGTCGTGACCACCTTCTGGTTCTCGATCGTCGGCGGCTCGGGCATCGCGTTCGAGCTGAACAATCCCGGCTCGGTCTCGACCGCGTTCGAGGGCTTCAACCTGCCCGCCGCGCTTCTGGCGATCACGCAGCAGATGCCGCTTGGTTTCCTTGTGTCGGTTCTCTTCCTGATCCTGACGACGATCTTCGTCGCCACGACGGGCGATTCGATGACCTACGTGATCTCGGTTGCCATGTCGGACGAGGACCGCAGTTCGACTGGCGTGCGCGTCTTCTGGGGCGTGACGATGGGCATCATGGCGCTCATCCTGATCTGGACCGGGTCGGGCGGCATCGGCAAGCTGCAAAGCTTTATCGTCGTCACCGCCGTGCCGGTGTCGCTGATCCTGCTGCCCTCGCTCTGGGACGCCTTCCGCATCACCCTCGCGAAGGGGCGCGGCACGGATTGATATGAAAACACTGGGCGGCCCGAACGGGCCGCCCTATTTATTTGAGAGGAGGAGTCCAACATGCAGATTGACATGACCGCCGCCATCGCCGCCATGCGCCAGCCAGATCAGGTGATGCGGCTGGAACGATTGGGCTCCTTCCATCAAAGCCGTCTTTCTTTCATGCGCATCCTGTTGCGCCGCCTCAAATCCGAAAACTGGCGAATCGAGCGCAGGCTTTTCGACATCGACGCAGCAGGCATCGGCACCGCGGTCTATACCGCCCACGGACCGCTGCGCAGCTACAGCCTCGTCGCCTTTGCCAATGACCTCGACCCTGCGAAACGCTCGGACCGCGTGATCGCGACCGAATGGGACGCGACCTTCACCCTCTTTGACGGTATCCCCAATGAGGCCGACATCACCCGCCTGCGCGCAAACGTGCCCTTGCAGGAGGCCGGTCGCATTTCTGAAAGCGAGCTTTCGCTGAGCCGCGCCAACCGCTCGGTGCGCCTCTGGGATCACGTTGTGGAAGCGCTTTCGGCAGGCCGCCAGCCCGACGCGGCCATGATCGACGACGTGGGCTACCTGATGCGCACCACGGCCGTCTATGGCTCGGGCAAATTCGGCGCGGCGGACCGTGCCGCGACCTCGGGCCGCCCCGAGTTTCAGGCACCCTACCAGATCGAG
Organism: Roseovarius maritimus; assembly: GCF_043355895.2. Classification (NCBI taxonomy): domain Bacteria; kingdom Pseudomonadati; phylum Pseudomonadota; class Alphaproteobacteria; order Rhodobacterales; family Roseobacteraceae; genus Roseovarius; species Roseovarius maritimus. Next base: position 86,337 of record NZ_JBHFPF020000006.1, on the reverse strand, counting down.
ATGCTGTCGGTTTACCTGACCCGTGCCTTCGTCATGGACCTGGTCGAGGATATGGCCCGCCAGCGCGCGCCTGAAACCGCCGTGCCGATGGACCCAGGATTGCGCCGCCGCTTTGGCATCGGCAATTCCACCGGCCTCGGCATGGCGCCCTACCTGCTCAATCACCCGGCCCTGCTGCACAGCTGGATCGCCGCACGCGAAACCGCCCTGTCGCGAGTCCGATCGCTACCGTATGCCACGCCGCACCATGCCGAGAAATTCCGCGAGATGGTGGACCGCGCGATCCTGCATGCCAAGGTATGGCATAGCGAGCATCCCGCGCAAATCGCCAAGCTGGCGGACCTGCGTAACGATCTGGCACGACTCAAGGCGCATTTGACGCCAACCGCCCTGACCGGCATGCGCCCCTGGGACGCGATCTGGCACTGGGCCGAGGACACTCTGACGCTGGAGGGGCAGGAACAAGTCGTATCCCTCATGCTCGAGCCCTATCCCGAGATGGTCGATGACCTCGCTGACGAAATGGCCTGTGACGAGGATCGCCACTGGCGCATCTGGGGCGGCATGCCCTGCGAGCGTCTCGCCATCATCATGCGCGACATCTACGGCTGGGCGCTCGAGATCGACTGGAACGCGCCTGACGCGCAGGCGCGCGTCTGGTATGTCTCGGAGGCCAAGCTGGAGCCGCGTCTGGGCGAGCGCCGTCTTGAGCCGGTCGAGCCCTACGAGCAGCCCCTTTGCCCGGGCCGCGATGCCGCCCGCATGATGGCCGATCTGGAGGTGTTCGAGGGCGATACCGTCGCCGCCTTCACCCTCGCCCATCCCGAGCATCGCCATATCGTGCGCCGCGCCCAGATCGCCGCACGCCTGCCCTATGCGGAGATCCGCGGCAACACGATCGGCGCCTCCCTTCTGCCCATCGACATGCTGCGCGCCAAGCTCAGCTTTTTCGGCGCCTGCCATTTCGATCCACGCTCGGATCGCTGGGTGCGCATCACCATGTTCCAGAACGCGCCCTACCCCGCCGAGTTGGCGACCGGCGATGCAGATGACTGGACCTATCCACCGCTGGAGGCAACATGAGCTGGTCGCTGAGCGAGATCGAGGGCCTTGCGCGCAAGGCCGCACGCGGCTCGGGCTTCAGTTGGGGCATGGCCGAAGAAGCGGGCAAGGCGGTGCGCTGGCTGGCCGGAATCGGCCTGCCCGGGCCCGAGGCGTTGGCCGAATTCCTGGAGGCCCATGACCGCACGCCCCACGCGCAGATGCGCCCTGCCGATACCGATCTCGACACATGGACGGCGGCGGGCGGCGTGATCTGCCCCATCTCGGCGGGCGCGGCCCTTTGCGACCTTGCCCAGAACGACGCGCCCAGCCGGGACATCCGGATCGAGACCTGCGCCTATCCCCTTCTGCTCTTGCCCTTCGTGCGGGCCGCCGCCGAGGATGGCGAGCAGGCCGAGCGCATGATCTGGGACGGCGGCGAGTTCGCCTTCGCCGCAGATGTCAGGGGCGCCGTCACAGTACCGATGGCGCCGCTTGGAGACGTCCGCGTCGAACATGGCATGAATGACACTTTGCCCCTGCCGGGATGCCAGCTGCGCTACGATCTGGCCGACGCGCCCGCCGCCCGCCTCGCCGCCCTCGCCGCGCGCACCTACGCGCCCGATACCGAGCAAAGCCGGATCTCCGGCGCAGGCGCGGGCCTGAGCGATAACGACTGATTTCCGACCGCCGCGCAGCGCAGCGCGGAGCAGCGGGCGGGGATACTTTCCGCAAGAAGAACGCGTGGCATGGTTCGGCGAGCGTGATAGAGGCTCTACCATGATATTGAGATTCCCTGAGTTCAGCCGTGATTTGCGGCGCGGCGACGAGGCGGCGGTGGATGATCTGCTGCTGCGCGCAACGGGTGATGCCGAAACAGCGCGGATGATCGCGGCGCTGCGCAGCGCGGGGGATATCGCGGGTGAGGTAGTGTTGCCGTTTCAGGACGGAATCGTCGGCTATTACGCACTGGCCCGGATGCGCGCCCCGGCAGGATGCCTTTACGTTGCAACCGTGGCGATAGAACCGGAATGGCAGGGCGCGGGACATGGCCGGCGCCTGATGGGCGTGCTGTCCGAATGGGCGCGGTTGAGCGGGCAGAGCGTGATTGCATCTGGCCCTTTGGAGCTTTTTGAGCGGGCAGGCTTTGCGGCCGCCCCGGGGCCATCAGGGCCATTGGCCGTGGCCGGACCCGTGCCGCCGGAGTTGGCGAAGGGCGTGATCTATCCGCCAGCGGCTGGATCGCGGGCGTGAGGCTATTATTGTTGGTGGCGCTGGCCATGACTGCCTTTGCCGCCAATTCCGTTCTGAACCGCGCCGCGCTTACAGATGGCGGCACAGATCCGATTGCCTTCGGCGTGCTGCGGCTGATCGCAGGTGCGGGGGTGCTGGTCCCGCTGGCATGGCTGCGCGGCGGGCGCTTGCACCTGAGGGGCGGGCGGCGCCTGCTCGGAGTCGCTGCGCTCTTGGTCTACGTCTTCGGTTTTTCAACGGCCTATCTTCGGCTCGATACGGGACTGGGCGCGCTGATCCTCTTCGGCTTTGTGCAGATCACGATGTTTGGCGGCGCACTTTCTCTGCGCGAGCCTGTGCCGCCGCTGCGATGGGTGGGGGCAGCGATAGCCTTTGGCGGACTGATCTGGCTACTCTGGCCCGGCTCGGGGGGCAATGTGCCGCTCTTGGCCGGGCTTGCAATGGCGGCAGCCGGTGCGGCCTGGGGCGTCTATTCGCTGGCCGGGCGCGGCGGCGGCGATCCCTTGGCCGGGACGGCGGCGCAGTTTCTGCTGGCTTCGATAGTGGCTCTCATGGTGGGAGCGGCGTTGGCGCTCTGGCCTCAATCGGGCGTATTACGAATGACGGTGGAGGGAGCAGCACTGGCCACGATATCGGGTTGCGTGACCTCGGGACTGGGCTATGCGCTGTGGTACAGGGTGCTGCCGCACCTCGCAGCCAGTAGCGCGGGTGCGGCGCAACTGAGCGTGCCGATCCTCGCGATGATCGGCGGCGCGGCCTTGCTGGGCGAGCCGCTGACGCGTGATTTCGCCGTGGCGGCGTGCCTTGTGCTGGGCGGAGTGGCCCTGTCCCTGCGCCGTTAGGGGGCGTGCCGGATGCCCGTCACCTCCAACTCGATCATGCCGCTGGGGCGAGGCCATTCGACGACATCGCCCACCTGCGCTTCCAGCAGGGCGCGCGCCAGCGGCGAGGGCGCAGCAATGAGGCCGGCGGCCGGATCGGCCTCGTCCTCGCCGACGATTGTGTAACTGATGGCGCGGCCATCTTCGTCCAGCACATCGACCGTGGCGCCGAACTGCACCCGCGGATAGCCACCCTCGGGCGGGGTGACCAGCATGGCTGAGGCCAGGCGCGCCTCGACATAGCGCAGATCGCGCTCGGCCACGGCCAGCGGGTAGAGCGTTTGGGGATCATCCGTGGCGGCGCGCAGGCGGTCGATCTCGGTCTCCAGCGCCTCGGCCCGCGCGCGCAACTGCGCCAGCCCGGCGGGCGTGACGTGGTTGGGGTGGGAAGAGATTGGCAGATCGTCCAGCCGCTGGGGCGCGGTGCTGCCATCGTCCTCCTTGGTAAAAGCCTTGTTCATGGGGTCATCAGCCTACGATTATTTCCAGAGGATCATAGCCGATGGTATCCGAAAAGGCGACATCCGGCAGGCTGTCCGGCTTGAGCCGGATCGAGGCCAGCTCATCCTTGGTGAACCAGCGGCGGCGGGTGACGATGCCTTCGGGATCGCACCAATCGTCGCTGAGCGTGCCACTGACGAGAGCGCAGCGAAAGAAGAGTTCGACCTGGTGAAAACCGCGGCGCGGGCAGTGAAATTCGTTGACCAGGCAAGGCGCACCGACATCGATGCGCAGCCCCGTCTCCTCATAAACCTCCCGGGCAAGGTTGTCGGGCAGGCTTGCATGCATTTCGGCCCCGCCGCCGGGGGCGCACCACAGATCGGTTGCGGCACCGGGATAGGCGTTGACCAGAAGCAGCCGGTCCTCGTGGATCAGGACGGCGCGGGCGGCAAGGCGAATGGGCATGGGCGGGCTTTCACCGATGGCGGCCCGGATCGGGCCTTTTCGTGGGATCAGTTTGCGCATATCTGCATAGGGATGAAAACACCGCGCATCCTGACGGCGCTTGCGCTGATCCTGACCGGGCTGCCACTGGCGGCACGGGCGGACTGCGCCGTGCTGCTGCATGGCCTTGCGCGCAGCGATGCGTCCTTCCTGGTGATGGAGGAGGCGCTGGAATTGTCGGGGATGACGGTCGTGCGTCCTTCCTATCCCTCGACCGAGGCGCGAATATCCGTTCTTGCCGACGAGGTTCTGCCCGAAGCGGTCGCCGCCTGCGGCGATCAGACGGTGCATTTCGTCACCCATTCGATGGGCGGCATCCTGCTCCGAGCGTGGCTGCCCGCGCACCGGCCCACCAAACTGGGGCGCGTGGTGATGATGGCGCCGCCCAATCACGGCAGCCAAGTCGTTGACGAGCTTGGTGGGCTGGAGCTCTTCGAGTGGCTGAACGGCCCGGCCGGCATGCAGCTGGACACAGGCCCCGGAACCTTTACCGAAAGCCTGCCGCCCGTTGATTTCGAGCTGGGGGTGATTGCCGGCACACGCTCGCTCAACCCCTATTTCTCGCTGCTGCTGGAGGGGCCGGATGATGGCAAGGTCTCCGTCGCTTCGACGCGGGTCGACGGGATGGCCGACCATATCGTCCTGCCGGTGACTCATACCTTCATGATGAACAATCCGATGGTCATCGTGCAGGTCGAGACATTCCTTGCCACCGGCGCCTTCGACCATCAGATGTCCCTCGGCGACCTTTTTGGCTGGGGGGACGAGTGACGCTTGAGTTACAGTTTGAGGGGGCCGATGTGCTGCGCCCCGGTGGGTTGGACCGCGCACCGCTGAGTATTGCCGGCGGCCTTGTCAGCGAAGGCGGTGGCCGGCCGGTGGACCTGAGCGGGTTCACCATCCTGCCCGGCATCGTCGATGCCCACGGCGACGGGTTCGAGCGGCACCTTGCCCCCCGGCGCGGTGCGATGAAGGACATCGGAACGGGCCTGATTGCCGCCGAGGCCGAACTGGCGGCCAATGGCATCACCACAGCGACCCTCGCGCAGTTTTACAGCTGGGAGGGCGGGATGCGCGGGCCGGATTTCGCCCGCTCGGTGCTGGACGGGTTGGCGCGGATCCGCCCGGAGGCGATGACCGACCTGCGTGTGCAACTCCGGTTCGAGCTGTCGATGCTGGAGGATTACGGCACCGTCGCCGCGCTCGTCGCCGAGCATCAGATCGGCTATGTCGTCTTCAATGACCACCTGCCGCACGAGGCGCTGGAGGCAGGCAAGAGGCCCCCGCGCCTGACGGGCCAAGCGCTGCGGATCGGCCGCAATCCCGAAAAACATCTGGAGGCGATGCAGGCCCTTCACGCCGGGATGGACCGGGTGCCCGAAGCGCTGGCGCGACTGACGTCGGATCTTGCTCGCGCCGGTGTGCTGATGGGCAGCCACGATGATCGCAGTCAGGCTGGGCGCGACGAATGGCGCGGGCTGGGCGTGAAGATTGCCGAGTTTCCGGAAACGATCGAAGCGGCCGAGGCCGCCCGCGCGGGCGGCGACGCCATTGTTATGGGCGCACCCAACGTGGTGCGGGGCGGCTCGCATAATGGTAACGCCAGTGCGCCCGACATGGCGGCGATGGGGCTGATCGACTCGCTTGCCTCGGATTATCACTACCCGTCGCTGCGGCGCGCGGCGTTTCTGCTGGCCGATGCCGGGATTCACGATCTGGCAGGCGCTTGGCACTTGGTATCCAAGGGGCCTGCGCAGGTTCTGGGCTTGACTGATCGGGGAGAGCTAAGACCGGGGCAGCGCGCCGATCTGGTCATTCTGGAGCGTGCGTCACGCCGCATCGCAGGCACCATCGCGGGCGGGCGGATCAGCTATCTCACCGGTGCGGCGGCTGAGCGACTGATCGGCTGAAGAACACTCCCGGAACTTATCGGCGAAACCTTGCAAAGCACGCATGGTGCCTTCTTTCGTGCTGCGCGATTGTTGCGTAGGATGACACAAAAGCAGCGAATGCAGCAGGCAGGGAGGCAAGCCATGCGCAACCTCAAACTGAAAACGGCAGCACTGATTTTACTGATCTCGCCGAGCTATGCTGTCGCTGATCTCTCCAGTGATCTGCGCCCGCAGGTCCGCCCCGAGGGGCTGGCACAGGCCGCTCTGCGCGTGGCCGCATCTGATGCGGGCTTCCGGCAATGGCTGCTCGGATTGCGCAGCCGCGCCGCTACCGCAGGTATCCGCAAGAACACGCTCGACGCCGCCCTTTCCGGGGCGCTGTACGACTCCGGCATCGTCCAGCTGGATCGCAACCAGTCGGAATTCTCGAAACAGATTTGGGACTATCTCGACACCGCCGTCTCGCCCTCCCGGGTCGCGAACGGGCGCGACGCCATCTCGCGCCACGGCGCCGCCCTGCGCGACATCGAGCAGCGCTACGGTGTCGAAAAGGAGGTCGTCGCGGCCATCTGGGGACTCGAGAGCGCCTATGGTGCGGTGCGCGGGGACAAGCCGCTTATCGCATCGCTGGCGACTCTCGCCTATGATGGCAGGCGCGGCGATTTCTTCGAAGAAGAGCTCTTGGCCGCGCTGAAGATCCTGCAATCGGGCGATGTGGCACCGACGGCGATGACCGGCAGCTGGGCGGGCGCGATGGGCCACACACAGTTCATGCCCAGTTCTTACCTGGCCCATGCGGTCGATTTTACTGGCGACGGGCGGCGCGATATCTGGTCCGACGATCCCACCGATGCGCTCGCCTCGACTGCCGCTTATCTCAAGAGTTTCGGGTGGCGTCACGGTCAGCCATGGGGCGTCGAAGTGCGCCTGCCCGACAGCTTCGATCCGGTCCGCGCGCGCCGCTCCTTGATGCAAAGCCCCGACGTCTGGGCCGCCGAAGGGATCCGCGATATCCGAGGCCGCACCGTGCCGAACCATGGCCGCGCGTCGATTCTTCTTCCCGGAGGGGCTGGTGGCCCGGCTTTCATGATTTTCGATAATTTCGAAGTGCTCGAACGCTACAACAAGGCCGATGCCTATGTCATTGGCGTCGGCCATCTGTCGGACCGGCTAAGGGGCGGTCCGGCGATCGAGGCGTCCTGGCCACGCCAGCACCTTGCGATCAGCGCGACCCAGCGCAAGGAACTCCAGCGCCGACTACAGCGGCGCGGCTTTGCCGTGGAAAAGATCGACGGCATCATCGGACCCAACACCATCGACGCCATCCGCGCTTTCCAGGCGTCAGCCGGGCTTAACGCCGATGGCTTTGCCACCCATGACCTTCTGAAGGCGCTGGGCGGCTAGAAGCTGATTTTGGGTATTTGGCCCAAGAAAAGCCTAGGACTGCCCGCTGCGAGTATTGCAAAAAACACCCCCCGCCGGAGACACGGATCGCTTTGGGCCCGCCAGCCGGTATCGAAAAAGGGGCCGCCTCTTGGGCGACCCCTTGTCATTCATGCACTGTCGTGATGCCGTCAGTCCATTTCGCGGTGCGAAACGGGCCGTTCTTACATCATGCCGCCCATGCCGCCCATGTCGGGCATGCCGCCACCGGCACCGCCGCCGTCCTTCTGGGGACGATCGGCAACCATGGCTTCGGTCGTGATCAGCAGACCGGCGATCGAGCCGGCGTCCTGCAGAGCGTGACGCACAACCTTGGCCGGGTCGATGACGCCGAACTTGAACATATCGCCATATTCTTCGGTCTGCGCATTGAAGCCGTACTTGGGATCATTGGATTCGCGGATCTTACCCGCGACGACCGATCCGTCCACGCCTGCGTTCTCGGCGATCTGGCGCAGCGGAGCCTCAAGGGCCTTGCGCACGATCGAGATGCCGACCGTTTGGTCGTTGTTCTCGCCGGTCATGCCTTCCAGAACCTTGCCGGCCTGGATCAGGGCAACACCGCCACCAACGACGATACCTTCCTGAACCGCCGCGCGGGTCGCGTTCAGTGCGTCATCGACGCGGTCCTTGCGCTCTTTCACTTCGACCTCGGTCATGCCGCCGACGCGGATGACGGCAACGCCGCCTGCGAGTTTCGCAACACGCTCCTGCAGCTTCTCCTTGTCGTAGTCCGACGTGGTCTCTTCGATCTGGTTGCGGATCTGGGCAACGCGCGCCTCGATCTCGGCCTTCTCGCCTGCACCGTCGACGATGGTGGTCTCGTCCTTGGTGATGGTGACCTTCTTGGCCGAGCCCAGCATGTCCATGGTGACGGACTCAAGCTTCATGCCCAGGTCTTCGCTGATGACCTGACCGCCGGTCAGGATCGCGATGTCCTGCAGCATCGCCTTGCGGCGATCGCCGAAACCGGGGGCCTTGACGGCTGCGATCTTCAGACCGCCGCGCAGCTTGTTGACCACGAGGGTCGCCAGCGCTTCGCCTTCGACGTCTTCGGCAATGATCAGCAGGGGTTTCTGCGACTGGATCACCTGCTCGAGCAGCGGAACCATCGGCTGGAGCGAGCTCAGCTTCTTTTCGTGCAGCAGGATCATGCAGTCTTCGAGATCTGCAATCATCTTGTCGCTGTTGGTCACAAAGTAGGGGCTGAGGTAGCCGCGGTCGAACTGCATGCCTTCGACGACATCGGTCTCGGTCTCGAGGCCCTTGTTCTCTTCGACGGTGATGACACCCTCGTTGCCGACCTTTTGCATCGCGTCCGCGATCTGCTGGCCGATTTCCTTTTCGCCGTTGGCGGAAATGGTGCCGACCTGTGCGACTTCGGCGCTGTCCGACACGTCGCGTGCAGCGGCGCGGATGGCTTCGACGACCTTGGCGGTTGCCAGGTCGATGCCGCGCTTGAGGTCCATCGGGTTCATGCCCGCTGCAACCGATTTCATGCCTTCCTTGACGATGGCCTGGGCCAGAACCGTCGCGGTGGTCGTGCCGTCGCCGGCCTCGTCATTGGTGCGGCTGGCCACTTCCTTGACCATCTGCGCGCCCATGTTCTCGAACTTGTCTTCCAGCTCGATCTCTTTGGCGACAGAGACACCGTCCTTGGTGATGCGCGGTGCGCCGAAGGACTTGTCCAGAACCACGTTGCGGCCTTTGGGGCCAAGGGTCACCTTGACCGCGTCGGCCAGGATGTTGACGCCCTTGAGCATCTTGTTGCGGGCTTCGGTATCGAATTTGACGTCTTTAGCAGCCATGTCTCGATTTCCTTTTGAATGAATTGAAAGGGATGATGCGCCCTGGCCCGTCCGGGCAGGCACTTCATGCGATCATCAGGCCATCTTGCCCAGGATGTCGCTTTCCTTCATGATCAGCAGCTCTTCGCCGTCGATCGTGATCTCGGTGCCGGACCACTTGCCGAAGAGGATGCGGTCGCCGGCCTTGACGGCCATCTCGATCAGCTCGCCATTGTCCTTGCGGGCACCGTCTCCAACCGAGACGATTTCGCCTTCGCTGGGCTTTTCCTTGGCGCTGTCGGGAATGATCAGGCCGCCCTTGGTTTTCTCTTCGCCTTCAACGCGGCGAACGAGGACGCGGTCATGCAGCGGTTTAAATGCCATCTCTGAGGCTCCTTAGCTCAAAGTTACGTTTTCACGGTCCGATATCGAACCGTTAGCACTCACTCGGGGCGAGTGCTAACGGGAGGTAATTAGGGAGCGTGGAACCATCTGTCAACGGCAGAATGATGCGAAAGTTCACGCGGCCTCACGGCACCGTCATCATACCGGAGATGCGCGGGCTGCGCGTCTTGCCACAGCACTAATCGCTCTGCGCCGATGCTGTTAACGTTTCATTAACCTTTTGTTAACCTTTGGGCCCAGCGGCGAGGGGAATCCCCCTATCCTGCCGCAAACCCGAAGGGAGCGTGCCATGAACGAGCTGGGATTTGCCGCCATATTCTGCGCGCTCATCGCGGGCGGCGAGGCCGAGACGCAGCACGGCTATTCGGCGGGCTACGATCTGCACCGCATCCGCGTCGATTGCGAAACCGAGGCCGAGGTGATCGAGGTTGCCCTCGACAAGCGCGGCGCGCTGGACAGCGTGCAGCAGGCGCTCTTTGCCGCGCATCTGACCGGCAAGGCGCCCGTCATCCTGATGATCGACCGGGACGGGCGCACCGGCCCTTACGAGACGCGAATCCAGGCCGCGGCGCAGATGGCGAATGTCGCCTACCGCGAGATCGACGCGGATTTTCTGATCCGGTGGCAGATGACCAGCTATCTGCGCAATTACTCTGCTGTGGGCGCGCCGGGGCTATAGCAGCGCGCGGCCTCGGCGCCCGCTTCTGTCACGGCATAGACGCCACGCTCGACCCGGACGAACCAGCCCCGGTGATTGACCGCCATGATGTTTGTCGCGCGGCCCACTCCCGTGGCGCGCGCCACCTCGGCCCCCTTGCACGGCCCCGCGCCGGCCAGATGAGCGGCGCAGGCCAGCGCGTCCTGCCGGTAGGAGGTCATCACCTGCCCGTTCGTGCCCCCATGCGTCGGATCGCCCGAGCGCGCCGCGAATTCGCGCATGAGGCGGCCGCGTTTCCTGGGCGATTTGCGCGGCTGGAACGGCCCCGGCGCGCAATGGGCCTGCACTGTGCCGCACGCATCCACCGACAGCACCCCGATCCCCAGCCGTTTGCAAAGGCCGACATTGCCCTTGAACGCCTTCCACCCCGCCTTGCCGCGCCAGCGCGGCACCGCGACATAGACCGCATCGCAGAGCGCCTGCCGGGCCACGGCCTGTTGCAACAGGACCAATGAGAAGCCCAGCTTGAGCTCGACGATCAGCATTTCGGCGTCCTTTTGCGCCACCACATCCGCTGCGCCGACCTCGCCCTTGACGTCATAGCCTTGGGCGCACAGCCACGCCTTGACGGGCGGATACAGATCAGTTTCGGCGGTTTTGGTCATATCCGCCATGTTTGGCCGTGCCCGCCCCCCGTGACAAGCCCGGATGCTGCGCTTATAACGCGCGCAAAATGCAACGCTCAGCCCAAGGACCGCAGCCCATGACAACTCTCGTTTTCGGCCATACCTCCCCCGACACCGACAGCACCGGATCGCCCATCATCTGGGCGTGGTATCTGAACGAGATCAAGGGCGAGGACGCCAAGCCCGTGCTGCTGGGCCAGCCCAACACCGAAGCGGCCTTCATGTTGAAGCGCTGGAACCTCGACACGCCGGAGATCATCGAGGATGTCGAGGCCGATCAGCCGGTTGTCATCGTGGACACCAACAATCCCGCCGAACTGCCCAAATCCATCAACAGCGCCGATATTCGCAGCATCATCGACCATCACCGCCTCGTCGGCGGGCTTGAGACGCGCGGCCCGCTGGAGATCCGGATCGAGCCCCTGGCCTGCACCGCCACCCTCATGTGGAAGATGATCGGCAAGGACATGGCGCAGATGCCCGAGGGCGTGAAGGGCGCGATGCTGTCCTGCATCCTCAGTGACACGCTGGAATTCCGCAGCCCGACGACCACGCAGGAGGACGAGGCCGTTGCGCATGAGTTGGCCAAGGATCTGAACGTCGATATTGGCGACTACGCCGCCCAGATGTTCGCGGCCAAGTCCGACGTTTCGGCCTTCTCCGACGCGGAACTCCTTCGCATGGACAGCAAGGAATTCGAGCTACCGAACAAGAAATTCCGCGTCTCGGTCCTCGAGACGACCGCCCCGCAGGTGGTGCTTGACCGGAAAGACAGCCTGATGGCTTCGATGGAAACTGTAGCCGCCGAGGATGGCGTCGATCAGGTCCTGCTCTTTGTCGTCGACATCCTCAATGAGGAGGCGACGCTGCTGGTGCCGAACGATCTGGTCAAGGGCCTGGCCGAGAAATCCTTTGGTGCCAAGGTCGAGGGCGATACCGTGGTCCTGCCCGGCGTGATGAGCCGGAAGAAACAGATCATCCCGAACCTCAAGCTTTAACGCATGCAAGGGCTGAGCCATCCGGCGGCGCTGGGTGGCTATTTCCTTGCGGTCAATCTGGCGACCTATCTGGCATTTGCCTATGACAAGCGGCAATCAGAGATGCTGGGCTGGCGCACGCCCGAGAAACGTCTGCTGACGCTGGCCCTGGTCGGCGGGTGGCCCGCCGCCAAGCTGGCGCAGCGACATCTGCGTCACAAGACGCGCAAGCAGCCGTTTGCGACGACGCTGAATGTGATCGGCCTCGCCTGGGTTTCGGCGCTGCTTCTGCTGCTCGCCGCGGCGCTATACGGGGCGCCTTAAGCGTCAGGTCTCGACCTCTATGGTGACGTGGCCGATCCCGTGATGCTCTTGCAGTCTCTCGCGGATGGCCGATTTGGCGGTGGCGGCATCGGTGCCAGCCTCCAGCGAGATCCGCATCGTCACCATCGGCCGCTCCTGCGTGACCGACCAGGCATGAACGTGGCTGACCTCGCTCAGGCCTGGCACGCTCTCGCGGAGTGCGCGCGCCACCTCGCGCCGGTCAAACCCGTCGGGCGCGCCTTCCAGCAGGATATGCCCGCTCTGCCGCACCACCGCGAGGGCCGAGCGCAGGATGATGACCGCCACCAGTACCGACAAGATCGGGTCGATCGGGGTCCAGCCGGTCCAGATGATGACCAGCGCCGCCACCAGCGCCGCGACCGAGCCGAGCAGATCGCCCATGACATGGAGTGCGGCGGCGCGCACGTTCAGATTCTCGCCCTTGCCGCCGCTGGTCAGCACCCAGAAGGACGCGATATTCACGAGCAGACCACCCAGCGCAATCCACAGCATGACCCCGGCCAGCACTTCCTGCGGGTCGTTCAGGCGCTGCACCGCCTCCCAAAGAATCCAGCCGGCCACCACGAAAAGGGACATCCCGTTTACGAAGGCCGCCAGCACCGAGAACCGGTCGAACCCATAGGTTCGCTTCCAGTCCGCCGGGCGCCGCGCCAGCCGAAAGCCCAGCCAGGCCAGCATGAGCGACGCGAAGTCGGTCAGCATATGCCCCGCATCTGCGATCAGCGCCAGCGAGCCGGAAATGACACCGCCGATCACCTCCGCCAGCATAAAGGTGCCGGTCAGCGCGGCGGCAATGGCGATCTTGGTCTCATTCTTCGGAATATGCGAATGGCCGTGCCCGCCATCGCCGTGGTCGTGAGGTGCGTTGCCGTGCATACTGCCCTGCCTTTCACACGCCAATCTGCCGAGCCCCTGATGGCGCCGCAACCCCATCCGCTCTGGCCATGCGGGCGGCTGCCTGCCATATCTGCATCCAACACCCCGCACAGGAGACTGCCATGACCCAGATCATCCAATCGCTCGCCGAAGTGTCCAGCCGCTATGACGCGCTGTTCGTCGATCTGTGGGGCTGCCTGCATAACGGTGTGACGGCCTACCCCGAGGCCGTCAAGGCGATGCAGACTTACCGCGCTGGCGGCGGGACGGTCGTGCTGGTCACGAATTCGCCGAAACCCCGCAAGGGGGTAGCGGCGCAGTTGCACGAATTCGGCGTGCCCGAAGATGCCTATGACGCCATCGCCACTTCCGGCGATTCGGCGCGCGCGGCGATGTATCGCGGTGTGGTCGGGGACAAGGTCTATTTCATGGGCGAGCCCGAGCGTGACTTCGGGTTTTTCGAGCCGATGGAAGTGATCGAGGATCCGGTGGAGATCACCCGCGTGCCTCTAGATGAAGCGACCGGCATCGTCTGCTGCGGCCCGTTCGATCCGATGGCCGACCCGTCCGTGAACCGCGCCGACTTCCTCTATGCCAAGCAAAAGGGGCTGAAACTCCTCTGCGCGAATCCTGATATCGTCGTTGACCGCGGCGACGTGCGCGAGTGGTGCGCGGGCGCTTTGGCGCGGCTTTATACCGAGATGGGCGGCGAGAGCCTCTATTTCGGCAAGCCGCACCCGCCGATCTATGACCTCGCCCGCCGCCGTCTGGCCGCGATTGGCAAGGATGTGGGCGATCTGGGCATCCTCGCCATAGGCGACGGCATCGGCACCGATATCGCGGGCGCGATGGGCGAGAATTTCGATTCGCTCTTCATCACCGGCGGCTTGGCAGCGGCCGAGACCAATGGGACCGACGGCATCGACCCAGAAAAACTCGAGGCCTATCTGGCGCGCGAGCAGGCCAGCCCGACCTACACGATCAGCCATCTGCGCTAAAACAAGGGCCAACCGGCGCTACAAAAGCCAGATTAAGGGTTGATTTTCTGCGCCTGCAAAGTAATAAAGTTCCAATATTGGGCGCGACGACGTCTTAAAGTTACCCACGCGACCACCCCGGAGGGCCTCATGTTGGACAATATGCCGCGCGGCACGATCTGCATCGAAGATATCGAAATGGGCATGACGCGCCATCTGCGCAAAGTCGTCACCGACCGCGATATCGAGATGTTCGCCGAGGTCTCGACCGACCGGAACCCGGTGCATCTGGATGATGACTATGCCCGCGACACGATTTTCGAGGGGCGTATCGCGCATGGGATGCTGACCGCCGGCCTGATCTCGGCCGTCATTGGCGAGCAGCTTCCCGGCCACGGCACCGTCTATATGGGCCAATCGCTGAAATTTCTCGCGCCCGTGCGCCCCGGCGACATGGTGACAGCCGAGGTCGAGGTGATCTCGATCGACCATGCCAAGCGGCGCGTCGGCCTTGATTGCCGCTGCATGGTGGACGGCAAGAAGGTGCTGATCGGCGAGGCGACCGTGATGGCCCCGTCGCGCAAGTTCGACTAGGGCGCGCAGCAGATCGCATCCCCGCTTGCGCAGGCGCATGGGGCGCGCTACGCCTCACCCCATGCGTATTTACCGTGACTACAAGGCCGTCCCGGCCACGGCCAAGGGCGCCAGCGCCCCGATCGGCAATTTCGACGGCGTGCATCTTGGCCACCAAGCGGTGATCGACCTTGCGCGTCATGTCGGGCGCGCTCCCTTGGGCGTCGTCACGTTCACCCCGCACCCGCGCGAATATTTTGCACCGGATGCACCGCCCTTTCGCCTGATGAATTCGGGCGCGCGCGCCAATCGGCTGGCCAAACTTGGCGTCGATACCCTGTTCGAGCTGCCGTTCGATGCGCATATGGCCGCGCTCAGCCCTCGCGCCTTCGCGCAGGAGGTGATCGCCGATGGTCTCGGCCTTGCCCATGTGGTTGTGGGCCGCGACTTCTGCTTTGGCAAGGGGCGCGCGGGCACGGCGGATATGCTGAAAGAGTTTGGCGCCGAGATGGGGTTTGACGTGACCCTGTCGGATCTGGTCGCCGGCCCCGATGGCGCGGTCAGTTCGACCGCGATCCGCACGGCGCTGGGCGATGGGCGCCCGCGCGACGCCGCCGCGATGCTGGGACATTGGCACCGGATCGAGGGCACGGTAGTCGGCGGGCACAAACGCGGCCGCGATCTGGGCTACCCTACAGCCAACATGTCGATCGAGGGGCTGCACCCGCCGCGCTTCGGCGTCTATGCCGTGTTGGTCGATGTGCTGAATGGCCCGCATGAGGGCCTCTATCACGGCGCCGCCTCCCTGGGCGTGCGGCCCATGTTCGACGGCGAGCAGGCAAATCTGGAAACGTTCCTCTTTGATTTTTCCGGCGATCTATATGGCGCGGACCTCTCCGTCGCGCTGGTCGACTATCTGCGTCCCGAGGCAAAGTTCGACAGTCTCGAGGCGTTTATCGCCCAGATGGATGCCGATTGCGTTCGCGCGCGCGATCTGCTGGACGCCTTATGAGCGCCCCGCTGCGCCCCCGCTACTGGGAGGATACCCCCCTCACCCGCATGACGCGCCCCGAATGGGAGGCGCTTTGCGATGGGTGCGGCAAATGCTGCATGAACAAGCTGGAGGACGAGGATACTGGCGAGGTCGTGATGACCCGCGTCGCCTGCCGCCTTTTCGACGACACCACCTGCCAATGCGCGCAATACCCGATTCGCCACCAGTTCGTGCCGGAATGCATCGTGCTGAAGCCGACGAACATGGACGCCAACCTCTACTGGATGCCGGAAACCTGCGCCTACAAATTGCTTTGGCAGGGCAAGAAACTCTATGACTGGCATCCGCTGATCTCGGGCGATCCGCAATCGGTGCATGACGCGGGCGTGTCCATGCAAAGCCGCACGGTGCCCGAATTCGAAATCGACGAAGACGACTGGGAAGATCATATTATCGAGGAGCCGACCTGATGTATTTTGCCTCTGACAACACCGGACCGATGCACCCTGCAGTGGCGCAGGCGATGGTGGCTGCCGATACCGGGTATCACCCCAGCTATGGCGCGGATGCCATCATGGACGGTGTGCGCGACCAGATCCGCAACCTCTTTGATGCGCCCGAGGCGGCAGTCTATCTGGTCGCCACCGGCACGGCGGCCAATGCGCTGGCGCTGGCGACAATGGCGAAACCGTGGGATGCGGTCTTCTGCACGCCGCTGGCACATATCAACGTCGATGAGTGCCACGCGCCCGAATTCTACACCGGCGGCGCCAAGCTGAGCCTTGTGGGCGAGGGCGACAAGATGACGCCCGATCAGCTGCGCGCCCGCATCGAGGGTTGGGGCAAGGGCGATGTGCACACCTCGCAGCGCGGGCCTGTGCAGCTGACTCAAGTCACTGAAATGGGACGGCTATATACGCTGGACGAGCTGCGCGGGTTGACCGGGGTAGCGCAAGACTATGGCCTTCCCACCTTCATGGACGGCGCGCGTTTTGCCAATGCGCTGGCCGCACTTGATTGCACCCCCGCCGAGATGACTTGGAAGGCGGGCATCAACGCGCTCAGCCTTGGCGGTACGAAAAATGGCTGCGCAGGTGTCGAGGCGGTGATCTTCTTCGATCCGTCACATTCGTGGGAATTCGAGCTGCGGCGCAAGCGCGGCGCGCATCTTTTCTCCAAGCACCGCTATCTGTCCGCCCAGATGCAGGGTTACCTGACGGATGGCGTTTGGCTGGAGGCGGCGCGCGCGGCCAATGCCAATGCGGCGCGACTGGCGGCTGGCCTGCGCGACGTACCGGGCCTTGCGTTCGTCGAAGAGCCAGAGGCGAACATGATCTTTGCCACCCTGCCCCGCCGCGATCACCAGAGGCTCAAGGCGGGCGGCGCGGTCTATGGCCTTTGGGGTGACCTGGAAGGCGACCCCGAGGAGCGCATCATGATGCGCCTCGTCTGCGACTGGTCGATGACGCATGAGTTGATCGACGAATTTCTGGCACTCGCAAAGAGCTAGCGCGCGGCGTCTCACACTTCGCGCAGGAACCGCAGCACCTCGGCGCTGACCTGCGCGGGATGCGTCGCCACCGACATGTGTCCGGCCCCGCCGATCACGCTGCGCCGGGCGCGGGGCAGACGGGCGGCCAGCGCCCCGTTGATGTGAGGAATGATCGCGGGCGCCTCGCTGCCTTCCAGCAGCAGTACGGGAATATCGACAGCCTCCAGCGCGCCGGGCGCCAGAAGCCCGCCGATATCGTCGACAAGCGCCGGGCCAGCCGCCGCAATCAGCGGCATCTGAGCGGCCATGCGCGCCTGAGCCTCCGGCACGAAGCTCTCCCACGGGCGCCCGCCGCCCCAGGCGCCGATGAACCCTTGCGCCGCCATCGCCAGATCTCCCACCGCCATCCCGGCCTCGAACCCACTCATTTCCTCAACCCCACTCGCAAACAGCTTGGGCGCGGCCTGAAGGGCGGCGGCGAAAAAAACCGGCTCGATCATCACGAGGCTGCGCACCAGATCAGGCCGTGTCATCGCCAGCCTGAGCCCGACGACGCCGCCGAAACTGTGCCCGATCACATCCATCGGAGCGCCGCGACGAGCGAAATCCGCTGCGATGCCTGCGCAGACCTCGCTCATCTCGCCGCGCGCATCCCAGTCATCGCTGCGTCCGTGGCCAGGTAGATCGAACGCCGTCATGGTCAGTGCCCCCGACATCTCGCGCGCCATACCGCCCCAGATCGCCGTTTCCGCCAGACTGCAGTGAATCATCAGCGCCGGACGCGGTCCCTGCCCGAACGTCGTCCAATAGGTGGGAAAGCCGCCAAACGTGCCGCGCGGCATCTCAGACACGGCCCCCGCGGCGATCTATGCAAAAAGATGCAGCAACGGCCATGTTTTCGTCCCCCTCGCGGCTTCGGCAGCTTTGCCAGACCCTACGCCCATGCTAAGCGGTGTCAACGCGGCGAATCCGTCAACGGCCTCCGCCGCTCCAGCCATCCAGGGGACCCCAGCCATGTCATCCACGTCAGAGCCGAAACTGATTTCGGGCAATGCCAACATGCCGCTGGCCACCGCCATCGCGCGGCGCATGTCGATGCACCGGGGCGTCAATGTCGGCCTCGTCGACGCGCGGGTCGAGCGGTTCAACGACGGCGAGATCTTCGTCGAAGTTTTCGAGAATGTGCGCGGCGAGGACATGTTCATCATCCAGCCCACCTCGAACCCGGCGAATGACAACCTCATGGAGCTTTTAATCATGGCCGACGCCCTGCGCCGGTCCTCGGCGGCGCGCATCACCGCCGTCATTCCCTATTTCGGCTACGCCCGGCAGGATCGCCGCTCGAAGGCACGCACGCCCATCTCTGCCAAGCTGGTGGCGAACATGCTGGTCGAGGCCGGGATCGAGCGAGTTCTGACGATGGACCTGCACGCGGCGCAGATCCAGGGCTTTTTCGACATTCCTGTGGACAACCTTTATGCTTCGCCGGTCTTTGCCCTCGACATCATGAAGCAGTTCAAGGGCAGCATGGATGACGTTATGATCGTCTCGCCCGATGTGGGCGGTGTTGCCCGCGCGCGCGAGTTGGCCAAGCGGATCACCGCGCCCCTCAGCATCGTGGACAAGCGCCGCGAGAAAGCGGGCGAAGTGGCCGAGATGACCATTATTGGCGACGTTGCCGGCAAAAAATGCATCATCGTGGACGACATGTGCGACACGGCCGGCACGCTTTGCAAAGCGGCCGAAGTGCTGATGGAGAATGGCGCCTCCGAGGTGCATGCCTACACGACGCACGGTGTCATGTCCGGCCCCGCGGTTGAGCGGATCACCAACTCGGTGCTGAAATCCATGGTCATCACCGACACGATCGCGCCCAGCGAAGCGGTCCGCAACACGCCCAATATCCGCATCATCCCGACGGCGCCGGTCTTTGCGCAGGCGATCCTGAACATCTGGAACGGCACGTCGGTCTCGTCCCTGTTCGAGACGCCGACACTGGAGCCGGTTTATGAGGGGCAGTTCGGGAACTGATTGCGCCGCAGGAACGGGGCGTCAGTACAGGTCCCAGTCATCCTCGTGATAGACCTCGCCGATAGCCATCCAGCGCACCCGCGCGCGTGCAATGTGGGTATCGGCCCAAGTGCGGAATACCACCTCAAAGCCATCCTCGGTGATCTTCTCGGCGCTGACCTCGACCCGGGCGTTGGTGCCACTGTCGATATCCCACATGGACAGGGCGCAATGTACGGCAGGCAGATTGCGAAACTGCTCGGTAAAGCGGATCGAATGGCGGCGCGTGCGCTCGCCCTCGCCCGTCCACATGGCGCCGCCCTTCTCGAAATCCGAGAAGAGGACAGTCTCGCCCTGATCGATCCCCATGAGTTTCGTGTC
Organism: Roseovarius maritimus; assembly: GCF_043355895.2. Taxonomy (NCBI): domain Bacteria; kingdom Pseudomonadati; phylum Pseudomonadota; class Alphaproteobacteria; order Rhodobacterales; family Roseobacteraceae; genus Roseovarius; species Roseovarius maritimus. The sequence continues at coordinate 66,720 of NZ_JBHFPF020000006.1, read as the reverse complement.
GATGCGCTTCATACTAACTTTGATCGTTACCCGCCGTCTTCGCCCTAACGGCGCATTCCGGCGAAACTATGATCCACGATAAAAAAAGGGCCCGCAAGATGCAGGCCCCTGAATCATTTGCCTGAGCCGGCGATATCAATAGGCACTGAGGCCCATATGCTCGCCCATGGCGACCATGTCCGACAGGAGCTTGGCCGCATCGTCGACGGGGCCGGGTTCGTTCTTGAACGTCTCGCGGGTCTTTTCCAGACGCGCTTTCGCATCTTCAACGAGGCCCTTGAAATGCTCTTGGGTCATATCGGCGCGCGGAATCGCCTGCTCGGCAAGGACCGAAACGCTGTCGCCATTGATTTCGGCAAAACCGCCGGTCACGGCATATTCCTGCTCGCCCTCGGAGGAGGTGACGCGCACGATGCCGGGGCGCAGCGTGGTGATAAGCGGCGAGTGGTCGGCCATGGCCGTCAGATCGCCCTCGGCGCCGGGGATCTGCACTTCGCGCGCCTGCACGGATGTCAGAAGGCGCTCGGGCGATACCAGATCGAATTGCACTGTGTCAGCCATGGATGGCCTCCTTCATTTGCGGATGTGCCGGACCGCCCGTGTCAAAAAATGGGCGGTCCGGCAGGTGCATTATGCAGCGTCGGATGCCATACGCTCGGCCTTGGCCTTCACGTCCTCGATGCCGCCCACCATGTAGAAGGCGCCTTCGGGCAGGTGATCGTACTCACCGGCAACCACGGCCTTGAAGGACGAGATCGTCTCTTCCAGCGGGACCTGGACACCGTCCGAGCCGGTGAAAACCTTGGCCACGTCGAAGGGCTGCGACAGGAAACGCTGGATTTTCCGGGCACGCGCCACGGTCAGCTTGTCCTCTTCGCTCAGCTCGTCCATGCCGAGGATCGCGATGATGTCCTGCAGCGACTTGTAGCGCTGAAGGATACCCTGCACGTCACGGGCCACCTGGTAATGCTCTTCGCCGACGACCGAGGGGTCCATCAGGCGCGAGGTCGAGTCGAGCGGGTCCACGGCGGGGTAGATGCCCAGCTCGGAGATGGCGCGCGACAGAACGGTCGTGGCATCGAGGTGCGCAAACGAGGTCGCAGGTGCAGGGTCGGTCAGGTCGTCCGCGGGAACGTAGACGGCCTGCACCGAGGTGATCGAGCCCTTGTTGGTCGAGGTGATCCGCTCCTGCATCTGGCCCATGTCGGTGGCCAGCGTCGGCTGGTAGCCCACAGCCGAAGGAATACGGCCCAACAGGGCGGACACTTCGGAGCCTGCCTGCGTGAAGCGGAAGATGTTGTCGACGAAGAACAGAACGTCCGTGCCCGACTGGTCGCGGAACTGCTCGGCCAGCGTCAGGCCGGTCAGGGCCACACGCATACGCGCGCCCGGGGGCTCGTTCATCTGGCCGTAAACCAGCGCCACTTTGGACTCTTCGAGGTTGTCGGGAACGATAACGCCCGATTCGATCATCTCGTGGTAAAGGTCGTTGCCTTCGCGCGTCCGCTCGCCCACACCGGCGAAAACCGAGAAGCCCGAGTGCACTTTGGCGATGTTGTTGATCAGTTCCATGATGAGAACCGTCTTGCCCACGCCGGCACCGCCGAAGAGGCCGATCTTGCCGCCCTTGGCGTAGGGCGCCAGCAGATCGACGACCTTGATGCCGGTCACGAGGACGGTCGACTCGGTCGACTGGTCCGCGAAGGGAGGCGCATCGTTGTGGATCGAGCGGGTTTCCTCGCGCGAGACGTCGCCGCCTTCGTCCACGGCCTCGCCCACCACGTTCATGATGCGGCCCAGCGTGGCGTTGCCCACGGGGATCGTGATCGGGCCGTCGGTGTCGGTCACTTCCTGGCCGCGCACCAGACCCTCGGTGGCGTCCATCGCGATGGTGCGCACGGTATTCTCGCCGAGATGCTGCGCAACCTCGAGAACGAGGCGCTTGCCGTTGTTGTCGGTGGTCAGGGCGTTCAGGATCTCGGGCAGGTGGTCGCCAAACTGAACGTCGACCACGGCGCCGATCACCTGAGTGATTTTGCCTTTTGCGTTTGCCATGTTTGCTGTCTCCGGTTCGTGTTCTAGAGCGCTTCCGCGCCCGAAATGATTTCAATCAGCTCGTTCGTGATCACGGCCTGACGCGAGCGGTTATACTCGATGGTCAGCTTGTCGATCATCTCGCCTGCATTGCGGGTGGCGTTGTCCATCGCGGACATGCGCGCGCCCTGTTCGGACGCCCCGTTTTCCAGCAGAGCGGCAAAGATCGCCGTGGCCACGCCGCGCGGCAGAAGATCGGCCAGGATGGCAGACTCGTCCGGCTCGTAGTCGTAGAAGGCGCCCGCATCTTCTTCCTCGGGCGCATCGAAATCGGCCGGGATGATCTGCTGCGCGGTCGGAATCTGCGTGACCACGTTCTCGAACTCCGAGAAATAGATCTTGGCCACGTCAAAATCGCCTTCGTCGAAACGGTTCAGCACTTCGGTCGCCACGCCTTGGGCATCGGCATAGCTGATGCGTTTGACGTCGCTGAAGTCGATGTGATGCACGAAATACTTGCCGTAGTCGCGGCGCATCGCATCACGGCCCTTTTTGCCGACGGTCATGATCTTGACGGTCTTGCCCTCGCTGATCAGCTTGGACGCTTCCTGCTTGGCCAGCTTGGCGATGTTGGCGTTGAAGCCACCGCAAAGCCCGCGCTCGGCCGTCATCACGATCAACAGATACGTGTCGTCCTTGCCCGTCCCGCTCAGCAGACGGGGCGCACCTTCGGATTTGCCGACCGATGCCGCGAGGCGCCCCATAACGGCGTTGAAACGCTCGGTATAGGGGCGCGCCTGCTCGGCAGCGTCCTGCGCGCGGCGAAGTTTCGCCGCGGCGACCATCTGCATGGCCTTGGTGATCTTGCGGGTCGATTTGACCGACTCGATCCTGTTCTTAAGGTCCTTGAGGCTTGGCATTGCCTTGCGTCCTTTCCCTTAATTAAGCGAAGTCGGCGGCAAATCCGTCGATCGCGGCCTTGATCTTGTCCTCGGCGTCCCCTTTGACTTTCGGGTCTTCCTTGGTGATCCAGTCCAGCAGGTCGGAATGCTTGCCGCGCAGATGCTTGAGCAAGCCCGCCTCGAAGCGGCCCACTTCCTTGACCGCGATCTTGTCCAGATAGCCCTTGGTGCCTGCATAGATGACGCAGACGATCTCGGCGTTGGTCAGCGGCGAATACTGCGGCTGCTTCATCAGCTCGGTCAGGCGCGCACCACGGTTCAGCAACTGCTGGGTGGCGGCGTCGAGGTCCGAGCCGAACTGGGCGAAGGCCGCCATTTCGCGGTACTGCGCCAGTTCCAGCTTGACCGGGCCCGCGACGGATTTCATCGCGTTGGTCTGGGCCGAGGAGCCGACACGGCTGACCGAGAGGCCGGTGTTCACAGCGGGACGAATGCCCTGATAGAACAGCTCGGTTTCAAGGAAGATCTGGCCGTCGGTGATCGAAATCACGTTGGTCGGAATAAAGGCCGACACGTCGCCGCCCTGCGTTTCGATGATCGGCAGAGCCGTCAGCGAGCCGCCGCCATTGTCCTCGTTCAGCTTGGCCGAACGCTCGAGCAGGCGGGAGTGCAGGTAGAACACGTCGCCGGGATAAGCTTCGCGGCCGGGCGGGCGGCGCAGAAGCAGCGACATCTGGCGGTAAGCCACGGCCTGCTTGGACAGGTCATCATAGACGATCAGGGCGTGACGGCCATTGTCGCGGAAATGCTCGGCCATCGCGGTCGCCGAATAGGGCGCGAGGAACTGCATCGGCGCAGGGTCGGACGCGGTCGCGGCAACGACGATCGAGTAGTCGATCGCGCCGGTCTCTTCCAGTTTTTTCACCAGCTGGGCCACGGTCGAACGCTTCTGGCCGATCGCGACATAGACGCAATAGAGCTTCTTGCTCTCGTCATCGCCGGCAGCGTCGTTGATCGACTTCTGGTTCAGCATCGTGTCGAGCGCGATGGCGGTCTTGCCGGTCTGGCGGTCACCGATGATCAACTCGCGCTGGCCACGGCCAACGGGGATCATGCTGTCGACGGCCTTGAGGCCGGTCGCCATGGGCTCGTGCACGGATTTACGCGGGATGATGCCCGGCGCCTTCACGTCGGCCAGGCCGCGCTCCTTGGTCTCGATGGGGCCCTTGCCGTCCAGCGGGTTGCCCAGGCCGTCAACGACGCGGCCCAGCAGCGCATCACCGATCGGCACGTCCACGATGGATTTGGTGCGCTTGACGGTGTCGCCTTCCTTGATGTCCCGGTCCGAGCCGAAGATCACGATGCCGACGTTGTCGGCCTCGAGGTTCAGCGCCATGCCCATGATCGAGCCCGGAAATTCGACCAACTCGCCAGCCTGGACGTTGTCCAGACCGTGCACGCGGGCGATGCCGTCACCGACAGACAGAACCCGGCCCACTTCGGCCACTTCGGCCTCCTGGCCGAAATTCTTGATCTGGTCCTTCAGGATTGCAGAAATCTCTGCCGCTTGGATACCCATTTATCCGACCTCTTTCATTGAATTCTGGAGCGATGCAAGCTTGGAGCGGATCGACGTGTCGATCATCTTCGAGCCCACCTTGACGATAAGACCGCCGATGAGACTTTCATCAACGGTCGCATTGATCTTGACGTCCTTGCCGACATTGGACTTGAGCGTTTTGGCCAGCTTGTCGGACTGCGCCTTGGTCAGCGCCTTGGCGCTGGTAACGTCAGCCTGCACTTCGCCCTTGTGGTCCGCAATCATCGCGCGCAACTGCACGACCACCTGGGGCACGGCGAACAGACGGCGCTTCTGCGCCATCAGGGCCAGCCCGCGCGAAAGTGCCGGCGTCAACTTGAGATGCTCGGAAATGGCGATGATGGCCTTTTCCTGCTCGCTGCGGCTGATGATGGGGCTGCTGATCATGTCACGCAGATCGTCGCTGGCATCCAGAGCCTCGGCCAGCTGGTCGACGCCGGTCTCCAGCTTGCCCAGTCGGTTGTTGTCTTGCGCGATCTCGAAGATCGCGGTCGCATAGCGTTCAGCGATACCCGAGGAAATCGAAGCTGGTTCGGACACGTCCACCCTTTCGACAATTAGGCCCCGGCGACAGACGCGGGTTTGCGTCTGAGGGGGCGTTGGCGAGCACTCAGCACTCTTATCATTGTAATCCGGCGTGGGTCTAGCAGAGCCTTCGCCACCTCGCAAGTTGCTATGGTTTTCGCGCGCTCGCATCAAAACCCCGTGAATTCAACAGGATAGGTGGCATGCGGCGCTTTGGCAGAAAAAATAGCCATCGAAATGGCGCATTTTGCGACCCGGGTGGCGAATCCGGCACATCGCTGTTTGCGCTAAACAGGTCAAAGTGGCGGTGGCAGGCCTCGCGCCCTCCTGCCGCGACTTTCCGTACCAGGTGAAATCAGGCGCAGCGCGCCCGGCTAGGCCTGCCCGGCCACCGGCTTTGGCTTGGGTGCCAGTGCACCCAAGGGGCTGCGCGCGCGCACCTTGAGGCCCGGCCCGCGCGGCGCCTGCACGCGCTTGGTCGCTTCGACCATCAGAACGCCGCCCGCAGCAATCACTGACAGATGGCCACCCAGACGCTCCCACATGCCTGCCGTCTTGCGCCAGAAGCGGCGCGTGCTGGGCGGCTGGTAGAGCGTGGTCAGATGACGCTCGGGCAGGAAGCTGTGCGACTTCAGCAGCGTCTCCAGCTGGGTCTGGCTGTAGGGCCGCCCCGACCCGAAAGGTGTACGATCGCTGCGCGACCAAAGCCCTGCACGGTTGGGCACCACGAACAATGCAGATCCCCCCGGACCCAGCACGCGCCAGCATTCATCCAGCAGATCCGCCGGCCGCTCGCTGGCCTCCAGACCGTGCATCACCAATAGCTTGTCGACATGGCCCGTCTCGATCGGCCAGAGCGTCTCTTCACACAGGACCGAGATGTTGGCCATCCGCTGTGGCCAGGCGATTACCCCTTGCGGGCCGGGCATCAGCGCGATCACACGCCGCGCGTCGGCAAGGTAGGGCCGCAGGAACGGCACAGCAAAGCCGAAGCCGACCACAGTCTGTCCCTTGGCCTCGGGCCAGACGGCGGCGATCTCGGCGCGCACGGTTTTCTGCACGGCGCGCCCGAGCGTGCTGCGATAATAGAAATTCCGTAACTCCTGCACGTCGACATGCATTGCGGTCGCGCCCTTGATCCGTCACGCTGGAGCCTAGCTTATGATGCGGGCTGGGAAAACCGTTGATAGGCCCGCCACCCGGCCTGCCATGCCAGGCCCAAAGACCGCGAGGTGCGACAGATGCCATTCGAAATCGCCACGATCCCCTGCCTGTCAGACAACTACGCCTTTCTGGCGCATGATCCCGGCACGGGAAAAACGCTCTGCGTCGATGTGCCCGAGGCCGGGCCGATCAAGGATGCCTTGGCGCAGCGCGACTGGACGCTGAGCCATGTTCTGCTCACGCATCATCACGCCGACCATGTTCAGGGGCTGGACGATCTGCTGGCGGACCATCCCGCCGAAGTGATCGGCGCGCGCGCCGATGCGCACCGCCTGCCCCCCCTCGATATCGCCGTGGCCGAAGGCGACGAGATCACCATCGGGTCTCAGACAGGCGATGTTCTGGATGTCAGCGGGCATACGGTGGGCCATATCGCCGTTCATTTCCCTGCCAGCCGCGCCGTGTTCACCGCAGACAGCCTCATGGCGCTGGGATGCGGTCGCCTCTTCGAAGGCACAGCCGATCAGATGTGGGCTTCGCTGAGCAAGCTTATGGCGCTACCATCCGAAACACTGGTCTATTCGGGCCATGAATACACGGCGAGTAACGCCAAATTCGCGCTGAGTGTTGATCCCGGCAATTCCGATCTTATATCGCGGGCATCACAAATAGAAACGGCCCGTTCCGAGGGCCGCCCCACCATTCCCTCAACCTTGGCCGAGGAATTGGCCACCAACCCGTTTCTGCGCGCCGCCGACCCGGACATCCGGGCGCATCTGGGCATGCAGGACGCGCCCGACGCCGCCGTCTTTGCCGAAATCCGCAAGCGCAAGGACGCCTTCTGAACCCGCCGCCCAAAACAGCACACAGCCACATTATTGCGGAAAAGTGACAGGCTTGTGCAAATAAAACCTTGAAGCGTGGCCGATATCGACCAAACTTTAAGAATATCAGGCCAAGGTTGCCGGCACACCGCCGCACCAGACAAGAAGGAGCACCAACACGTGCCTTCATTCTCGACCACACTGGAACAGGCAATTCACGCCGCACTGGCGCTGGCCAACGCACGCCAGCACGAATTCGCCACACTGGAACACCTCTTGCTCGCCCTCGTGGACGAGCCTGACGCCCACCGCGTGCTCAAGGCATGCAGCGTCGATTCCGAAGAGTTGCGCACTACCCTCGTCGAGTTCATCGATGATGAGCTCTCGAACCTCGTCACCGACATCGAAGGCTCCGAGGCGGTTCCCACTGCGGCATTCCAACGCGTCATCCAGCGCGCCGCGATCCATGTGCAATCCTCGGGCCGCACCGAAGTGACCGGCGCCAACGTGCTGGTCGCCATCTTTGCCGAGCGCGAGTCGAATGCCGCCTATTTCCTGCAGGAGCAGGACATGACGCGCTACGACGCCGTGAACTTCATCGCCCATGGCGTCGCCAAGGATCCCGCCTTTGGCGAGGCGCGGCCCGTGCAGGGCGCCGATGAGGACACTCAAGGCAGCACGCAGGAGTCGAGCGCGGTCGAGCCGGGCGAGTCTGCCCTGGCCAAATACTGCGTCGATCTGAACGAGAAATCGCGCACCGGCGATGTCGATCCGCTGATCGGCCGCGCCGCCGAGGTCGAGCGCTGCATCCAGGTGCTCTGCCGCCGGCGGAAGAACAACCCGATCCTCGTTGGTGATCCCGGCGTGGGCAAGACCGCCATCGCCGAGGGCCTCGCCTACAAGATCGTGCAGGGTCAGACGCCTGAAATCCTCTCGAAAACCACGATTTATTCGCTGGATATGGGCGCGCTCTTGGCCGGCACGCGCTATCGCGGCGACTTTGAGGAACGCCTGAAGGCAGTCGTGACCGAACTGGAGAACCATCCCGACGCGGTTCTCTTCATCGACGAGATTCACACCGTGATCGGCGCAGGCGCTACCTCGGGCGGCGCGATGGATGCGTCCAACCTGCTGAAGCCCGCCCTGCAGGGCGGCAAACTGCGTTGCATGGGCTCGACCACCTACAAGGAGTTCCGCCAGCACTTCGAGAAGGACCGCGCGCTCGCCCGCCGGTTCCAGAAGATCGACGTGGCCGAGCCGTCGGTCGATGACACGATCAAGATCCTCAAGGGCCTCAAGCCCTATTTCGAGGAACATCACAGCGTCAAGTATACCAATGACGCGATCAAGACCGCTGTCGACCTGGCCTCGCGCTATATCAATGACCGCAAGCTGCCCGACAAGGCGATTGACGTGATTGACGAGGCCGGTGCGGCGCAGCATCTGGTCGCTGCCTCCAAGCGCCGTAAAAGCATCGGCGTCAAGGAAATCGAGGCCGTTGTCGCAAAGATCGCCCGCATCCCGCCCAAGAACGTGTCGAAGGACGATGCGGCGGTGCTCAGGGACCTGGAAACCTCGCTCAAGCGCGTCGTTTTTGGCCAGGACGCGGCCATCGACGCGCTCTCGAGCGCGATCAAGCTGGCCCGCGCGGGCCTTCGCGAGCCAGAAAAGCCCATCGGTAACTACCTCTTCGCGGGTCCCACGGGCGTCGGTAAAACCGAGGTCGCGAACCAGTTGGCCGATGTTCTGGGTGTCGAGTTGATCCGTTTCGATATGTCGGAATACATGGAGAAACACGCGGTCAGCCGCCTTATCGGCGCACCTCCGGGCTATGTCGGCTTCGATCAGGGTGGCCTTCTGACGGATGGCGTCGATCAGCACCCGCATTGCGTGCTCTTGCTGGACGAAATCGAGAAGGCGCATCCGGATGTCTTCAACATCCTGTTGCAGGTGATGGACCACGGCACGCTGACGGATCACAATGGCCGCTCGGTCGATTTCCGCAATGTGGTGCTGATCATGACCTCGAATGCGGGTGCGTCCGAACTGGCGAAATCCGCCATCGGCTTTGGCCGGGACCGCCGCGAGGGCGAGGATACGGCAGCGATCGAGCGCACGTTCACGCCCGAATTCCGCAACCGTCTGGATGCTGTGATTTCCTTCGGCGCGCTGCCCAAGGAAGTGATCCTGCAAGTGGTTGAGAAGTTCGTGCTGCAACTTGAAGCGCAGCTGATGGACCGAAACGTCACGATTGAGCTCAGCACACCCGCCGCTGAATGGCTGGCCGACAAAGGCTATGACGACAAGATGGGTGCACGCCCTCTTGCCCGCGTCATTCAGGAGCACATCAAGAAGCCGCTGGCCGAGGAGCTTCTCTTTGGCAAGCTTGCGAAGGGCGGCGTCGTCAAGGTTGGCGTCAAGGACGGGCAGATCGACCTGCAGATCAGCGGCCCCGACACGCCGCGTCTGAGCGGGGGCAAGCCGCCGCTCCTGACGGCCGAGTGATACGCATCGCATCTCTTGCGGCGCTGGCCATGCTGGCCGGCGCCACAGATGCCCAGGACGCGCCGCGGCTGGGCTTGCCTGCCGATTGCGCCTTGGGCGACACGTGCTTCATCCAGCAATATCCGGACGCCGATCCCAGCCCCGCCGCGCAAGATTACATGTGCGGGGCGCTCAGCTATGACGGACACAAGGGCACCGATTTCGGCCTGCCGTCGCTTGCCGCGATGGAGGCCGGTGTGGATGTCTTCGCCTCCGCCCCCGGTACCGTGCGCGGCATGCGTGACGGGATGCCAGACCGCATTTTCAGCGCTGACATGGAGTCGGAGATGGCGGGGCGCGATTGCGGGAATGGCGTGGCCATCGATCACGGCAACGGCTGGGAGACGCAGTATTGCCACATGGCGGAAGGCTCGCTGATGGTGCGCACGGGCGATGTCGTCGAGCGCGGCACACCGCTGGGCCGCATTGGCCTGTCGGGGCGCACGCAGTTTCCGCATGTTCATATCAGCCTGCGCAAGGATGGCGAGACGGTCGATCCTTTCCGCCCCGAAGCGGGCTGTGGCGCAGTCGGGGCCGATCCGCTCTGGATCGATCTGCCGGCCTATCAGCCCGGAGGCCTTCTTGCCGCTGGTCTTTCGGTCACCGTCCCTGATTACGATGCGATCAAGGCGGGCACAGCAGCCATCGAGGCGCTGGCCACGGATGCACCGTCGCTGGTCGCGTGGGGCTATGGCTATGGCGCACGCAAGGGCGACACCATGCAACTGACCATCATCGGCCCCAACGGCGAGACGGTGTTCCAGCAAGAGGCCGCGATCGACAAGGCGCAAGCGCAATATTTCCGGGCAGCAGGCAAACGCGCCCGCACGCCGTGGCCCGAGGGCAGCTACACCGCCCGGGCCGAACTGCTACGAGACGGCACCGTCATCGACACCGCCGAGGGTACAGCGCAGACCGGCCCTATCTCTCGGTAAATTTCAGTTCGATCCGCCGGTTCTGCGCCCGCGCCTCCGCGCTATCCCCCTCCGCAACAGGCTGATACTGGCCAAAACCGTTCGCCGCCAGACGATCGGGCGGCACCCCCAGAAAATCGATCATGTAGCGCACAACCGACAGGGCGCGCGCCTGACTCAGCTCCCAATTGTCTGCGAATTCGGCCGAACCGATGATCGGCACGTCGTCCGTATGTCCATCCACACGGATCACCCAGTCGATGCCATCAGGGATGTCGCCCACGACCTTGCGCAGGATCTCGGCGACCTTGGCGATTTCGTTCTTGCCGGGATTCGACAGATCCGCCTTGCCCTGGTCGAACAGGACTTCGGAGGAAAAGACAAAGCGATCGCCCTCGATGCGCACTCCGTCCTGATTGCCGAGCACGTCGCGGAGACGACCGAAGAAATCCGAGCGGTACTTCTCCAGATCCTGCTTTTCAGCCTCAAGCAGGCGGTTCTTTTCTTCTTCAGCCTCGCGCCGGCGCTTTTCAGCCGCAGCGACCCGCGCCAGCGCGGCGTTCAAATCCTGGCCCAGCGATTGTAGCTGCACATCGCTCGCCGCCTCGCGCTCCTTCGCATCGTCAAGCAGCGCCTGAAGCTGGCCCAGCTGATCGCGCAGCGCCGCCACCTGCTGGTTCAGCAATTCCTGCTCGCGCTGCGCCTTTTCGGTTTGCGTCTCCTGCGCATTCAGCCGCTCGCGCGCCTCGGCCAAGAGGGCCGCGCGCTCTTCGGCGGCGCTCATCTGCTCTTCGGCCTCGTTTTCAGCGGCCAGCTTGGCGGCGAGGGCGGCGGCTAGCTGTTCCTGCACGTCGGCTTCGGTCAGGGCGCGGTCGGCCTTGAGCGCCGCCAGCTCGGCCTCCAGCGCGGCGATGCGCCCCTCGGCCGTCTCCAGATCGTTTACCAGCTTCTGCGCCTCGGCGCCTTCCACCTCGCGCGCGGCCAGCGCGGCGGCCAGCTGTGCCTCCAGATCCTGGCGCCCGTCACGGGCGGCGGCCAGCAGGGTCAGCGTCTCCTCGGCGCGGCGGCGCTGCTCTTCCAGAGCGAGGGTCATCGCCGTCAGTTCGGCCTGTGAGCCTTGCAGCCGCTCGCGCAGCGCCTCAGCAGCAGCGGCCTGCGCCAGGCGCGCGGCCTCGGCATCGCTCAGCTCGGCCTCCGTTTGCTCCAGCTGCGCCGCACTGCCTTCGGCCTCGGCACGCAGTTCGGCGGCCAGCGCCTCCAGCGCATCGCGCTGCGCGGCGGCGAGGCGGGCCGCCTCGGCCTCGGCATCGACCTCGTCGCGCAAATCGGCCAGCGCCAGTTGCAGCGCCTCCTTGTCCGAGATGAGCGTATCGCGCGCAGCCTCGAGGTCATCCACCCGGCCCAGCGCCGTATCCCGTTCGGCCAGAAGGCCCGCCACTTGCTCTTCAAAACTGGCGATGCGGGCGCTCGCCGCCTCGTTGGCTTCGGTTAGCGAGGCGATGAGCGCGGTCTGCTGGTCCTGCCGCTCGCGCGCATCCTCCAGCGTGGTCGTCAGCGCCCCGACCCGTTCACGCAGGGTCGCACTGCGGTCCTGCTCAAGCCCCAGCGCGCGCGACAGTGCCGCCACCTCGGACGAGAGCGTGTCCAGCTCGGTCTCCTGCCCCGTGATCGTCTCGCGCAGCGCGAACTGCACGACCATGAAGATCGTCAGCACGAACATCAGGACCAGTAGAAGCCCCGTCATCGCATCGACGAAACCCGGCCAGATCGACGACTGAAAGCGTTGCCCGGTGCGGCGCGACAGGGCCATGGATCAGCCCTCCCGCTCCGGCGTGTCGCGCGGGGTGGCAACAATGCCGGGCGCGGCACGATAGCTGCGGCGCGCACTGCGCGCGCCCATCAGAGCGGATTTCAGTCCGGCGATATCCATGCGCAATTCGCTGACGGCCTCTTGGCGCCCGGCGCTGATCTCTTCGAGGATGCGCAGCATCTGCACGTCGATCGAGCGCAGGCGCATCCGGCTTTCGGCATCGAGGCCCGTTTCGGAAGAGACCTCGCGCGCGGTCAGCGCCTCGATCAGTCGCTCCTGCCCATCCGCGACGCGGCCCAGTGCGGCGGTGGCGCCGGTACCGTCAGTTTGCTCGGCCAGCCGCGCGACGGCGGCGGTCAAGTCCGCCATCTGCTCGTCCGAGGCGGCGCGGGCGATATCCGATTGCGTCAGCATCTGCTGGAGCGATTCCATCTGCTCGCTCATCTGGTCGATAATGCCGGTCAAGAGCGCCTGTTCGCTGCTGCCATCCTCGGCACCGGCAAGGCCGACGCGGGTGATGGTCGACATCCACTCTTCCAGCTCGCGGTAGAACCGGTTCTGCCCATGCCCGGCAAAGAGCTCCAGCAGACCGACGATCAACGATCCGGCCAGGCCCAGGAGGGACGAGGCGAAGGCCACGCCCATCCCGCCGAGTTGCGATTGCAGGCCCGTCATCAGGCGGGTAAACACCTCGACTCCGCCTTCGCCCTCTTGCGGGGCAAGGCCTCGGATCGTCTCGACAAGCGCGGGCACGGTGGTGGCAAGGCCGTAAAATGTGCCCAGAAGGCCTAAGAAAATCAGCAGGTTGACGATGTAGCGCGTGATCTCACGCGCCTCGTCGATGCGCTGCGCCACCATATCCTGGATCGAGCGGGCCGAGGATTGCGAGATCTGCATCCGCTTGCCGCGCTGGCGCAAGAGCGTGGGCAAGGGCCCCAGAAGCAGCGGCGGCTTCACCCCATCGGCCCCCGGCACCTCACGCGCGAAATTCTCGATCCAGCGAACCGAACCGATCAGTTGAAAGACCTGCCAGAAGCAGGTGACCACGCCGATCAGGAAGACGAAGAAGATGAACCCGTTGAGATAGGGATTGGCCTCGAATACCGGCAAGACGCGCGGCAGCGCCATGAACGCGCCAAGGCCAGACAAGCCCAGCACCAGAAACATGGAAACGATCTGGCGCAACGGCTGTGAGAATTGCTGCTCGACCTCGCGGTCCGGCTTGTCCATGCGGACGCTCCAGGCACTTGTTTTCGCTCTGCTCACCCTACGCGGATTGCCCCGCCAAGCCAAGGCGTTAACCGCAAAGCGCCTGCACCCGCGCCGAGAGCCATTCCAGATCGCTGTCACTGATGCCAAGCTCGGCCAGATGGGCGGCGGTGTTGTGCAGATACTCGGTATTCGGCCCGCGCCCGCCGACGGCGCGCGCGATGATGCGGGCCTGCTCCTCTAGCGGAAGACCGCCACAATATTGCACGTGATGCGGGTCGATCACATAGGTCACCGCGCGGGCGATGCGCCCGTCGTCGAGCCGGATGTCCAGATCCCGCTCGAGATAGGCGGCGGAGATCAGTTCGCGCGCGCGCAGATATTCCAGCGTCTCGGCCTCCTGCCCTGCCCGCACGGCCAGCGCGACACCATGGCATTCTGCGCCATGCGCCTCATCCAGCGCGAGGACAAGGCCCGGCTCGTCCTCGGTGCCACGATGGTGGATCGAGCGCATACAGAAACTGCGCGCATAGCCCGGCAGGGTCGCGATGATCTGGTGATCCACCTCGAACCCCGGATTCCACACCAGCGAGCCGTAGCCGAACACCCACATCGTCATATTCTCGCCTCTCCTGTTGCTTTGGCCCTCGGGGCCATGGGCATCGCGCCGAAACACTCTATAAACACCTTTGCATTGAGGCGCAAAAGGGGTGCGAGCATGAGAGTTTTGCTGGCCATCTGTCTGGCATTGGCGGCGGCTTGGGCCGGTTACTGGTTCATCGGGTCGAGCGCCCTGAAATCCGGGTTGGCCGCCTGGTTTGACGCGCGCCGCGCCGAGGGGTGGGTTGCCGAGTACGGTGCGCTGCAGGTGCAGGGATTTCCCAGCCGGTTCGACACGAGCTTTACCGCCCTGCGGCTGGCCGATCCGGCCGCTGGCCTTGGCTGGCAGGCGCCATTCTTTCAGCTTTTGACGCTCAGCTATACGCCCAATCACGTGATCGCCGTCTGGCCGCACACGCAGAGCATCACCACGCCGGGCGGAGAGTTCATTCTGTCCAGCGCGGATATGCGCGCGTCGATGGTGGTTGCGCCCAGCACGGCCCTTGCCCTTCGGCGCGCCACATTGACCGGCGAAGCGCTGTCGCTGGCCCCCCATGCCGGCGCGGAAGGCGAGGCGCTGTCGGTGGCGGCGCTGCGCCTTGCGGCCGAGCGGATCGAGGACGGCAGCGCCGATGCGCGCTATCACCTGGGCCTTGCCGCCACGGACATGGCTCCGCCCGCCGCGCTGATGGCGCAACTGGAAGGCTCCAATTCGGTGCCCCGCGTCATTGACAGCGTGGCGGCCGATATCACGGTCGACTTCACCGCGCCATGGGATCGCTTTGCCATCGAGCGCGCGCGCCCGCAGCCCACCCGCATCGAGATCGCCCGCCTTGCCGTTACATGGGGCGCGATGTCGCTCGAGGCTTCCGGGGCGCTGGACGTTGACGCGCGCGGCCTGCCCGAAGGCGACATCACCCTCAAGGCGCGCGGCTGGCAGGACGCGCTGGAGATTGCGCGCAGCACGGGCGCGCTCACCCCCGACATGGCCGACACGGCCCAGGCGGCGCTGTCGATGATGGCGGGCGGCGATAGCGCGCTGGACATACCGCTGCGCCTCGGTGAGGGCCGCGTCTGGCTGGGACCGGTGCCCATCGCCCCTGCCCCGGTCCTGCGGCTTCAATAGCGCCTAGCGGCAGTAACTGCCGCTGCGATAGCGCGCAGTATCGAAGTGGAAATGATCAGCGTGGAACCGGTCGGACTCCGGGCCGAGGACAGTCCCGAAGGGTCCGCAGGCCGAGCGGTGCATCTGACTGAGGATCTGCCCCTTTTGCCCGCGGCCCCAATCGCTCAGCACCGTGAGCGTGCGCCCGTCGCGCAATTGAAACCCGGCAATGTCGATGGCGCGGCCCTTGCCATGTTCCGAAATCTTGGTACCGCGTTGGTTGTTGCGCGAGCGGCAAACGTAGTGCGCAGCAACCCTTAGCTGCGCGACTCCGCCTCCATAACCGCCGACCGCTGGCTTCATCCCGCCCGCGATCCAGGATTTGATCGCCCCCGCCGTGCGGCAATCCATCAACGCATGCTGGCTAAGTGCAACGCCGTCGATACTGCGCACCTTGACCGCGTCGTCGATCCCGCAGCCCGAGATGCGGCCCGGCACGCGGCCCACCTCCTCGCCCTGAATACCTGGATCACCGCAGACCATGCCGCGCGCGCGGGCCTCCTTGCGCTTTTGCGCCGCGCGTCCAATGGCAAGCGGGCGCGAAAGCGGACGGAGCGACGAACGAAGGCCACCGCTACCCTCCTTGATCTCCGCAGATGCGCCCATCGCGGCGCTTGCCTGGGGCATGCCTTGGGATATCTCCGGTGCATCGGGACGCGCAACGGGGCGCAGGGAGGTGTCAGGCGCAGCGGCAAAGGCGGTGCTGGCGGCGGCGATCACGGCGGCCATGATCGCAGCGCTCCTCATCCGCCGCGTGTCCGGCCGAAATCAGGCGCGTCGGTATCCTGCCCCGCCTCGATGATGCCACGCCGGATGGCGCGGGTACGGGTGAAATACTCGTGCAGATGATCGCCATCGCCGGTGCGGATCGCCCGCTGTAGCGCAAAGAGTTCCTCGGTGAAGCGGCCAAGGATCTCCAGCGTCGCCTCGCGGTTGTTCAGAAACACGTCGCGCCACATGGTCGGATCGCTGGCGGCGATCCGGGTGAAATCGCGAAAGCCGGCAGCAGAGTATTTGATGACCTCGCTATCGGTCACGCGCCCCAGATCATCGGCCACGCCGACCATCGTATAAGCGATGAGGTGCGGCGCGTGGCTGGTTACAGCCAGCACAAGATCGTGATGCTCCGCCTCCATCTCGTCTGTCAGCGCGCCCATGCCCTGCCAAAGCGCCTCGAGGCGCTCGACTGCCGCGCGGTCCGAGCCCTCCTGCGGCACGATCAGGCACCAGCGATTGTCGAAAAGTTCGGCAAAGCCCGAACGCGGACCGGAATGCTCGGTCCCTGCCAGCGGGTGCGCGGGCACGAAATGCACGCCTTGGGGCAGATGCGGGGCCACCGCGTCGATCACCGCGCGTTTGACCGAGCCGACATCGCTGACCGTCGCGCCGGGCTTCAGCCCCGGGGCGATCTCGGCGGCGACATCGCCCATGGCACCCACGGGCACGCAAAGCACCACCAGATCTGCGCCCTCGACAGCGGCAAGCGCGCTATCCTCAATCCGGTCGCAGAGGCCGATTTCGCGCGCGATGGCGCGCGTGGCTTCTGACCGGGCATAGCCGACAGTTTCGCCCGTCAGTCCTGCTCGGCGCATCGCCAGAGACATGGATCCGGCGATCAGCCCCAGACCGATCAACGCGACGCGGCCATAGATCTGGCTCATCGGGCCGTTGCCATGAATTGCCCCACGGCGTGCGCGACACGGCGGCAGCTGGCCTCGTCACCGACGGTGATGCGCAGGCAGTTGGGCAAGTTGTAGCCCGCCACGCGGCGCACGATCAGGCCCTCCGATTTCAGATGCTCGTCGCACGCCTCGGCCTCGGCCTGATTTGCAAAGCGGGCGAGGATGAAATTGGCCAGCGACGTGTCCGAGGGCACACCATGCTCGGCCAGCGCTTCGGCCAGCCAGGCGCGCCAGCGGGTGTTGCCCTCGCGGCATTTCTCGGCCCATTCGGTGTCGCGGATCGCCGCCTCGGCCGCGGCGAGTGCGGCGGAAGACAGGTTGAACGGGCCGCGCACGCGGGAGAGCACATTGATCACATGCTCGGGGCCATAGCCCCAACCGATGCGCAAACCGCCCAACCCGTAGAGCTTGGAAAAGGTGCGGGTCATCACGACGTTCGAGCGTGCCTCGACCAGCGCCGCGCCGCCATCATAGCCCTCGACATATTCGGCATAGGCGCCGTCCAGCACCAGCAGGACATGATCGGGCAGGCCCGCGGCAAGGCGGGCGACCTCGCCCTCGCCGACCATCGTGCCCGTTGGATTGTTCGGGTTGGCAATAAAGACCAGCTTGGTCGCAGGGGTGCAGGCGGCAAGGATCGCGTCGACATCCGTCACGCGCTCGCGTTCCGGCACCTCGACAGGCGTCGCGCCATTGGCCAATGCGCTGATGCGATACATGCCAAAGCCATGCTCGGTATGAATGACCTCATCGCCAGGGCCGGCATAGGCCTGGCAGAGAAAGGCGATGATTTCGTCACTACCATTTCCGCAAATGATGCGTTCGGGGTCGAGGCCATGCACCTCGGCAATCGCCTCGCGCAGTGCGGCGTGATCCGACGAGGGGTAGCGGTGCAGGTGGTAGGAGGCCTTGCGGAACGCCTCCTTCGCGGCCTCGCTGGGGCCGAAAGGGTTCTCGTTCGAGCTGAGCTTGACCACATTTGCGACACCCGGCACATGCGCGGCCCCGCCCTGGTAGAGCGTGATGTCCAGAATACCCGGCTGCGGTGTGATGTTGCTCATGCGACCCCCTCCAACGACGCCCGTTCTAGCCATGCCCACGTGACTTGACCAGCGCCAATGAGCGAAGGCCGCCCCGGTTTCCCGGTGCGGCCCTCACGTGTTGCATCTGTGCAGAATTAAGCGCGGTACGCTTAGTTCTGTGCGTAGAATTCGATGACGAGGTTCGGCTCCATCATCACCGGGTAAGGCACATCCGACAGGCCCGGTGTGCGCACGAAGGTGGCGGTCATCTTGGAGTGGTCGGCATCGACGTAATCAGGCACGTCGCGCTCTGCCAGTTGAACGGCCTCCAGAAGAACGGCCAATTGCTTGGAGCGGTCACGGACCTCGATGACGTCACCCTCTTTCACGCGGTAGGAGGGAATGTTGACGCGCTGGCCGTTCACCTTGACATGGCCGTGGTTCACGAACTGGCGTGCGGCAAACATGGTGGGCACGAACTTGGCGCGGTAGACGACGGCGTCGAGGCGGCGCTCAAGCAGGCCGATCAGATTCTCGCCGGTGTCACCCTTGACGCGGGCGGCCTCGGAATAGATGCGCTTGAACTGCTTTTCGGTCAGGTCTCCATAGTAACCCTTGAGCTTCTGCTTGGCGCGCAGCTGCAGACCGAAGTCGGAAATCTTGGCCTTGCGGCGCTGGCCGTGCTGGCCGGGGCCATATTCGCGGCGGTTGACGGGCGATTTGGGGCGGCCCCAGATGTTTTCGCCCATGCGGCGGTCGATCTTGTACTTGGCAGACGTGCGTTTGGTCACGGCTGATCTCCTTCTTTGCTTTATCGAAGGGCGTTGTCCTCTGGATTGCTCCCGACAGGCATCCCCTTGCGGGGGCCACCAACACCAATGAAGCCGCGCTTATATCCGGGATTTGCGCAGAGTCAACGGCCACTGCCAAAAGAGATTCCATACCTCCGGCGAGGATATTTGAAGCAGGAAGAACCGGGGGGGGGGGCGCGCCGAGGGGGTGGCGGGCCGGGGCGCGATGCGCTAGCGATTGGCAAGTTTGGATGAGGTCACGCCGTGCAGCAGCCGCCAGTCAGAATTGCCATCAACGGGTTTGGCCGGATCGGCCGCGCGATCCTGCGGATCATCCTGGCCGGGCGCACGGATGTCGAGCTTGTCTCGATTAACGAAATCGAACCGTTGGAGACATGCGCGTATCTGTTTGAATATGACAGCGTTTATGGCAACTGGCCCGGCGCGGTTATCACGGAGCCGGGCGCACTGATCGTCGATGGACAGCGGGTGCCGTTCTCGTCGGCATCCGACCTTCGCCAGCTGGATCTGAGCGGGGTGGACCTTGTGCTGGAATGCACCGGCATGGCCGGAAAGCGGGCCATGGCCGAGAGGGGCATCGCCGCGGGGGCGCGCGCCGTGCTTGTTTCTGGGCCGTCGGCGGAGGCGGATGTGACGCTGGTTCTGGGGGCGAATGACGGCGATCTGGCGGATCAGAGCATCATCTCGAACGCATCCTGCACCACGAATGCGCTGGCACCGCTGGCGCGGCTGTTGGATGAGACGTTCGGCATCCTGTCGGGGCAGATGACGACAGTGCATTGCTATACCGGCAGCCAGCCCACGGTGGACAAGCCGCGCGGCAACCTGGAGCGGAGCCGCGCGGCGGCGCTGTCGATGGTGCCGACGACGACCAGTGCGCATGGGCAGATGGCGCTGGTCCTGCCACATCTGGCGGGCCGGATCGAGGCGCGCGCGATCCGTGTGCCAACGGCGAGCGTGTCCTGCATCGACCTGTCGGTGAGACTGCGCGAGGCGGTATCGGTCGATGCTGTGAATGCCGTGTTGAAAGCCGCGTCGGAGGGTGGGCCTTATGCGGATGTATTCGGCTGGACCGAGCGTCCGCTCGTCTCGTCCGACCTGCGGGCGCGGCCCGAGTCGATCATCATGTGCGGGCGCGAGACATCCGTGGCCGAGGGCGGGCTGACCCGTGTCTTTGGCTGGTATGACAATGAATGGGGGTTCAGTTGCCGAATGCTGGATATGGCGGCCCGGATCGGGGCGCGCTAGGCGATTTCAGAACCAGGGTTTGAAATTCGCCTCGAAATCGGCCTGAACCTGCGCGTTGTCATATTCGGTCTGCACCCACTCCTCGAAGCCGATGCCGGTCTCGGCGTGGCGCGCCTCGAAGAGGTCGAGGATATAATCCAGAACGCCTGTGCGCGAGCGTCTGACGTGCCAAAACCGCAGGCCCAGCATGGCTCGCGCCTCGGCAACGGGGCGTCCCTCGATCACCATCATATAGATGGCCGAGGCAAAGCCCGCGCGGTCGGCGCCCGATTTGCAATGCATTACAAAAGGCCGCTCGATCGTGCGGAAGGCATGGAGAAGCGCCGCGATGTCGCTGGGCGGGGCGGCATAGCGCGCGTGCAGCGTGACATCGACCAGCGTCAGGCCCAGCGCGGCGCAGCTTTCTTTCTCGGTCAGGTAATGCGCAGCGCCGGCGGCTCCGCGCAGGTTGAGGACGGACCTGATCCCGCGCGCCTTCATCGCGGCAAAGCGTTTATGCGTGGGATGGTTCGAGCGCCACACACCCGGCGCGACCTCGAACTCATTGGTCCAGACGCCGCGCAGGATCGCGTGGTCGAACCAGAGGTTATAGATATGTGCGCGGCGCCGGTTCTCGGGGGTCGAGAGATCCGTGTTGTAGGATTGGCGCAGGTCACGCTCCCACGTGGCCAAGCGTTTGAATAGGGACATGCGGGCCTCGGGCGCTGCGGCAGGAATGCACCGTCTAATAGCGCGCGCCGTGCAAGGCAAGCGCGGGGCGCATTGACGCCGCCCGCGATGGGCGTAGATTGCCCGCAAACCCACAAGAGCGAGGCCGATATGAGCGGAACGGGAAACAACGGTGCACTGGCCGGCGGGCGATCCTATCTGGCGATCCCCGGCCCGTCGGTCGTGCCCGATAAGGTGCTGAACGCGATGCACCGCGCATCGCCCAATATCTATGCCGGCTCGCTGATCGACATGGTCGATACGATCATCCCAGATCTGAAGCGCGTCGCGCGCACCGACGCGCATGTGGCCATCTACATGTCGAACGGTCATGGTGCGTGGGAGGCGGCATTCGCCAACACCCTGGCCCCCGGCGACAAGATCTTGGCGCTGATCACCGGCCGCTTTGGCCATGGCTGGGCCGAGATGGCGCGCGCCATGGGTATCGAGGTGGAGGTGCTGGATTTTGGACGCGCCTCGCCCATCGATGCGGCCCGCGTCGAAGAAGCGCTGCGCGCCGATAGCGCGCACAGTATCAAGGCGGTGCTGGCCACGCATGTCGACACGTCATCCTCCGCGCTCAGTGATATGCCCGGCCTGCGCGCCGCAATGGATGCGGCGGGGCATCCGGCCCTTCTTATGGCGGATTGCATCGCGTCCTTTGCCTGCGACCGGTTCGAGATGGACGCCTGGGGCGTCGATATCCTGGTCACAGGCAGCCAGAAAGGACTGATGATGCCGCCGGGCCTCGGCTTTGTCTTTTTCAGCGAGAAGGCGGCGCAGGTGCGGCGCGGCCTTGAACGGGTCAGCCCCTATTGGGACTGGACGCTGCGCAGCGCGCCGCAGGAATTCTACCAGTATTTCTTTGGCACCGCGCCGACGCATCACCTCTACGGTCTGCGCGCCGCGCTCGACATGATCCATGCCGAGGGGCTGGAGGCGGTCTGGGCGCGGCATGACCGGCTGGCCCGTGCCGTCTGGGCCGCGTGCGATGTCTGGGCGGAAAAGGGCGCGCTGCGCATCAACATTGCCGATCCGGACCATCGCAGCCGCGCCGTGACGGCCCTCTCGGTGCCCGCACCGGGTGCAAGCGATCTGCGCGCCTGGCTTGAGCAGCATACCGGCGTGACGCTGGGTGTCGGACTTGGCATGGCCGAGCCTTCGGACCCGGCCTGGCACGGGTTTTTCCGCATCGGGCATATGGGCCATGTCAACGCGCATATGGTGTTGGGCGTCCTGGGCAGTATCGAGGCAGGGCTGTCGGCGCTGAATATCCCGCATGGACGCGGCGCGGTGGGCGCCGCCGCGCAGGTCATCGCGGAAGGCTAGGGCAGCTTCAGCCGCGCGCGTCCTGCAGCGCGCCCGGCAAGGCGCTGGCCAGAAGGGCCAGGTCCTCGGGGCGTCCGCAACTGACGCGAATGCAGCGGTCCAGCGGCTGCGCGCCCGGCATCCGCACGAAAATGCCACGCGCGATCAGCCCCGCCAGCACCGCGCGGGCGAAATCGCCGTTCCTGCCGCAATCGACACTCACGAAATTGGTGGCCGAGGGCACGGCGCTCAGCGCGTTCTGCGCGGCGATGCGGGTGATCTCGTCGCGCGCCTGTGCGATCTGCTGTTGCACATGGGCCAACCAGCCTTCGTCCAAGAGCGCGGCCAGCGCCCCGGCCTGCGCCGCGCTGTTCACGCCGAAATGATTGCGGATCTTGTCGAACTCGGCGATCAGCGGCGCGGCTCCCAGTGCATATCCGATCCGCGCGCCCGCCATACCATAGGCTTTAGAAAAGGTGCGCATCCGGATGACGCGCGGATCGTCAATGGCAATCGGCGCCGCCGTGCCCTTTGGCGCGAATTCGATATAGGCCTCGTCGAGGATCAGAAGGCACCCCTCGGGCAGATCGTTCAGCGCGGCGGCGACCTCGGCCCCGTCCCACCATGTACCCATCGGGTTGTCGGGATTGGCGAAATAGACCAGCTTGGCATCCGTCTCGGCGGCGCGGGCGATCAGGGCGGGCAGATCCTCGCGATCGTCGCGGTAGGGCACCTTGTGCAGCGTGCCGCCAAAGCCGGTGACGTGGTAGTTGAAGGTGGGATAGGCTCCGTCCGAGGTGACCACCCCATCGCCCGGCGCCACCATCAGACGCACCAGGCAGCCCAGAAGTCCGTCGATACCCTCACCGATCAGGATATTCTCCATCGCGATACCCAGCCGCGCGGCCAAGGCCTGACGCAGATCGAAACTGGCCGAGTCGCCGTATTTCCAGATTTCCGACGCCGCCTTGCCCATGGCCTCGATCGCGCGCGGCGAGGGGCCAAAAACATTCTCATTCGCACCGAGGCGCGCGGCGAATTTGAAATTGCCCTGACGCTCCTGCACTTCGGGGCCGACGAAGGGCACGGAGGCAGGAAGCGAGCGGATCAGCGGTGTGGTGCGTGGATCAGACATGGCAGCAGATAACGGCATGACGCCGGGACGTGCAAGGCCGTCAGAGCGCCGTCGGTCAGAGTCCGGCCTCGACCATCGCCGAAGCCAGAAGCGGCACGTCGCGGGCGTTCAGTCCGGCGATGTTGATGCGGCTGTCGCGTGTCATGTAGATACCATGCGCTTCGCGCATCTGCGTCACCTGCGCCGGGCCCGCCCCGATCATCGAGAACATGCCCCGGTGCCGGGCAATGAAATCGAACCGGTCCGAATTCGTGCGCCCTCGCAACTCCTGCACCAGCGCGGCGCGCAGGCCCTGGACCTGGCCGCGCATTTCGTCCAGCTCGGCCTCCCATTCGGCACGGAGGACTGCGTCGTTCAGCACCATGGTGACCAGCCGCGCGCCGTGGTCGGGCGGAAAGGAATATGTCTGCCGGTTGAGATGCGTCAGCGCGCCTTGGGCGCGCGCCTGATGGCCTGCGTCCTGCATCACCGCCATCAGAGCGCCCACCCGCTCGCGGTAGACGCCGAAATTCTTGGAGCAGGAGACGGCAATCAGAACCTCGGGGCATGCGGCGCAGATGGCGCGCGTCGCGGCGGCATCCGCCTCGATCCCCTCGCCAAAGCCAAGATAGGCCAGATCGATCATCGGAAGGGCGCCCGCGGCGGTGATGGCGCCGATCAGCGCCTGCCAGCCCTCGTCGTCCGGATCGGCGCCGGTCGGGTTGTGACAGCAGCCATGCAGCAACACAACATCGCCCTCACGCAGTTGCGCCAGATCCTGCAGCATACCCTCCAGATCCACATCATGCGTGCCTGCGTCGAAGTAGCGAAAGGGCACCGTCTCCATGCCCAGATAGGCCAGGATGCTCAGGTGATTACCCCAGGTCGGATCGGTATGAAACACGCGCGCCTCGGGCTGTGCCATGCGCACCAGATCAAAGCCGAGCCGCACCGCGCCCGTCCCGCCGGGCGTCGCGATTGCCGCCACATGCGCGGCAGGCAGATCGCCCAGCACCAACGTCCGCATCGCATCCAGGAATGCGGGATCCCCAGCCAGCGACGTGTAGGTCTTGGTCGTCTCGGCCTCCCACAACTGCCGCCCGGCCTGCCGAACGGCACGCATGACCGGCGTGTTGCCCGAGGCATCGCGGTAGACGCCGACACCCAGATCCACCTTGTGGGCCCTCGGATCGGCACGCAGTTGCTCTTTCAGGTGCAAAATGCCGTCGGGCGCTTGCTGCGGCAGATATTCCAACATGATCAGGCGTCGCCCGTGGCAACCGGCACCGTAGGAAAGGCACCCCATTCGGCCCATGACCCATCATAAAGCGCGCCGCCCTCATGCCCGATCCGCACCAGTGCAAGGTTGATCACCGCCGCCGTGATGCCCGACCCGCAGGTGGTGATAACCGGCTTGCTCAGATCTGCCCCGGCGGCATCCAGCACCGCGCGCAGCTCGTTCAGTGACTTCATCGTGCCGTCCTCGTTCAGAAGGTCGCTATAGGGCACGTTGCGCGATCCGGGGATATGGCCTGCGCGCAATCCCGGGCGCGGCTCAGGCGCCTCGCCGCGAAAACGGGGCGCGGCGCGCGCGTCCAGAATGGTATGATCGCCCAGCTTGGAGGCTGCCGAGACTTGCGTGACGTCCTTCACCATGTGGTTCTGGCGCCGCACCGTCATATGACGGTCGCGCACGATGGGGGGCATGTCCTCGACCGGGCGGCCCTCGGCCTGCCACTTGGGAAACCCGCCATCCAGAACCGCGACATCGGACTTGCCCATCAGGCGGAACAGCCACCAGACTCGCGCCGCCGAGAATAGGCCATGTGTGTCATAAACCACCACTTGATGCCCGTCGCCCACGCCCATATCCCGCATCCGCGACATGAACTTCTCGGTCGTCGGTACCATATGCGGCAGTTCCGAGCGGTGATCGCTGATCTCCTCAATGTCGAAAAACCGCGCGCCGGGAATATGCGCCGCCTCGTATTCGGCCTTTGCATCGCGCCCGGTGCCCGGCAGGAATGTCGTCGCATCGAGGATGCGCAGATCCGGGTCCTTCAGATGCGCGGCCAGCCAATCGGTCGAAACCAGGTTTTTCGGATCGTCCCCAGACATGATAGCTCCCTCGTTTGCTGCTTGTCTTGAGTATAACCGGGCCGCAGCAGAGGCAAGGGTGCCTCAGCGCGCTGCCCGCGCCAGCGCTAGGATCGCCAGCGCCGACAGCGCCGCGCCGCCTGCACCGCCTGCCACCACATGCCAGATGACCAGCGGCCCGGCCTTCTCGCCGGGGCCGATCTGCGCCAGCACCCACCATGCGGCCCCGCCGCCCAATATGCCCATCACGGTGGCCAGCCAGAGCCCGCGCCGCCCCCTCCGCAGCGCGCCGCGCGCCATCACGCCGCCGACCGCGCCCGACATCATTGCAGCCAGCATCTCCATCAGCGGTGATCCTTCAGCAGGCGCTGCTTCTGGCGGGCCCAGTCGCGCTTGGCCTCGGTGGCGCGCTTGTCGACATTCTTTTTGCCCTTGGCGATGCCGATCTTCAGCTTGGCCAGTCCGCGATGGTTGAAGTAAAGGACCAGCGGCACCAGCGTCATTCCCTTGCGCTGCGTGTCCGACCACAGCCGCGCCAATTCGCGCTTGGAAACCAGCAGTTTGCGCCGCCGTTTCTCTTCGTGGCCAAAGGTTTTGGCCTGCGCATAGGGCGCCACATAGCTGTTGACCAGCCACAGCTCATGCTCGTCCACAGTCGCATAGCTCTCGGCGATATTCGCGCCGCCCTGGCGGAGCGATTTGACCTCGGAGCCTTCGAGGATGATACCACATTCGATATCGTCCTCGATCGCATAGTCATAGCGCGCGCGCCGGTTCTCGGCGATCACCTTGTAATTCTTGTTCTCGTCAGTCTTTGCCATGCAGGCGATCTAATCACGCCCCGCCGCCAAGTCCAGTCAAAGCCGGCGCGCCCCGCTTCTTCTTGCCTCAAACATCGTCACCGGAGACGATTGGCGAAGACGCTCTGACACACGCAAAATCGATGCTTTCGGCTGGCGCCCTGGTCGCAGTGATACACTTTTATGCGACGTTGCGACACTAGTGCAGGCAGGTGTCCATGACCCGTGAGACCGGCAGGTGGCAAAATGGCCAGAGAGTTGGAGCGAGCGGATCAAGGGTGTCTAGCGCTTCCCGCGCCAGCGTGTCATTCATGTATTGGCGGAAGGAATGTATGCCATGGCCCGGCTTGTTGCCGTCGAAGACCAGCTTCTGCGCGCTCAGCCAATTTAGATAAACGGTCTCACCATGTTTCTTCAGCGATCGGTTCACGTGCCTCTCAGGCTTCAATTCCGGGAAAGGATCGGAAGTTTTCTGTCGCCGAACTGCGGTGACATAGCCGAGAACCGTGGCCTCCTGTTCAGATATGATATCGACTGGACCTTAGCGGTCGCTGGCTTGGAAAAGCCCACTGCCTTCGCAGAAGAGGGCATCGCCTCTATCATATGCTCAGCCAATGTCCGGGCGATCTCTGGCTCGGGATTGAGGCCTGCGCTATCGGCCTGCGCTCAGCCTGCCGCCTCGCCTGCAATCAAAACCTTACCCGATTATCCACAATAAGAAGCGCTGGTTGAGCTATTGGATTGAAACCATAGGTAAACCTTGAGCTTGCCCCGATTTTGCGCGAAATGACCCGTCTCCTTCCGAAAACGGGAAGCTGGCCAATATTGTCGGCTCCCCGTTGTTGGAGTGCCGACATGATCACAGAACTGAAATCCGTGAGAGACATCTGGAAGAAAATGCCGAGCGAACATCACGGTCGCGTTTTCCTTGAAGAAATGATCTGGCCCACCGGTCGCTATTGTCCTCACCGCGGCAGTGTGCGGTCTGTGGCGTTGCGCTGTCAATCTGCGCGTGCTGGGCTATATCAATATTCCGAGCAGGAGTGTCGCCGTCAATTCACAGTCACCACAAAAACGCCGATGCACTCAACCAAGCTGGATCTTCGACTCTGGATAGCTGCGATCTTTCTCGTGCTGACATCAAGCAAAGGGATATCCTCGGTCGTGATGTCGCGGATCCTGGACGTTAATCAGAAAACTGCCTGGAAACTCGGCCATGCCATCCGTGAGATGATGGACGATACAGAGGGAACCGCCAGTCAGTTGGGCGGCAAATGCGTCGCACTCATGAATGGGGCCTGATCTGGCCATAAGATCGGCTGATGCCTTGCCGGCAGCTTCGAGTCCCTTATCGCACCTTGGAATACATGAAACAGTCACGAGGATCGTCCGAGATGTTCGGATGCTTGAAGTGGCGTCTCAAAATACCTTCGCGCGTCATTCCTGCTTTCTCCATAACGCGAGCAGACGCGGCATTTTCCACGTCGCAGAAGGCTTCCGCCCTGAATATGGCTGGGTGTGACAACGCATGATTTACCAGCCAGATCATGACTTCTGAGGCGCACCCTTTGCCCCAGGCCGAAGCTCGCAATACGTAGCCGTAATTCACACGATTAGCGATCAAACGCGGATGAAACATTCCGACAAGATTATCAGGCTGTTCCCGGCAGAAGGCGACGACGGGAAAACCTTTTCTTTGCTCCCATTCAGATGCCGCGATCTTGAGAAAGGCTTCTGTGTCGCCGATGCTCTTGTGCGGTCGCCACCCGAGAAACCGCGTTACTTCCGCGTCGGTTGAATAACTGCTGAAAATGACTGCCGCATCATCAATCTCCACACGTCGGAGAAGATATCGTTCGGTCTCAAATTTGACGGGCAGGCGGTAAAGTTCTTCCATCTGGATACCATATCTTCGAGTCTGAATGGCGCAAGTCCCAACGCCTTTCGTGCAAAGTCGCTATACACTCAGCGCGTTTGACCCACGCTTCGGTTGGTGGATAATAGGGAAACCTTACGCAACTGCAGGAGTTCGACATTTCCGGTGCGCTTGCTGCGATCGGTCAACTCCATGCCCTCCCTCGCCGCGCGAGTCATCCATGCTTCCGGCACCACATCTTGCGTAGTGATGGACAGGTGCATCTTCAAAGCGTGGAGATCGGTATCACAGATCCCAACATCTGTGTGTGACACCATTGTGCGACAGATCAGAGGAAGATCTCCTAAATACATTGAAAATCAATTCTCTAGGTAATTCCGTCTTTTTGACTATCCCCGCCGAAGGCTCCCGCCCACTCAAACAGGGGAGGCATCCCCATAGCGCGCCAAGCGTTGCCGCCGCCCGCGCGCCCATGCTAATCTGCGCGCAAAAAGGGGCATGGGCAGGCATGACGGCACTTCGCGAATATGAACGGCTCGAAGCGTCGGGCCTTTGGCGCGCCGCGCCCGACGATCAGCGCTGCGAAGTCGTTGTCTCGGTGGGCGATGCGACCCTCGTCATCACCGATATGCGCGACCGGGTACTGACGCATTGGTCGATCCCGGCGGTCAACAGATCCAATCCCGGCGATCTGCCCGCGATCTATCATCCCGATGGCGACAGTGGCGAGACGCTTGAACTGGATGCCTCGGAATCCCATATGATCGACGCGATCGAGAAATTGCGCGCAGGCATTGCACGCCAAAGACCCCATCCGGGGCGGCTGCGCCACGGCATCCTGCTGGCTTCGGCGGTCGTGATCGGCGCACTCGCGCTCTTTTGGCTGCCGGGGGCGGTGCGCGATCATGCGTTGCGCGTCGTCCCGCCGGTCAAGCGCGCCCAGATCGGCGCCGCGCTTGAACGCGAGATGCAGACCGTGACCGGTCCGCCCTGCAGGGCATCCGGCGGAGTGCAATCACTGGCCAACCTGGCCCAGCGCCTGCCATCCACCCGCGGCGCCGGTGCGCTGCGCGTCGTGCGCGGCGGTGTCGACAGCACGGCGACGCTGCCCGGCGGCACCATCCTGATCCACCGCTCGCTGGTCGAGGATTACGAAGAGCCCGATGTCGTCGCCGGCTACATAGTGGCCGAGCGTCTGCGCGCGCGCGTGCATGATCCTCTGGGCCGGCTGCTGGACCATGCCGGGATCGGCGCGGCCCTTCGCCTCTTGACCACTGGCGATCCCGGCGAGGCTGCGCTTCGCAGCTATGCCGAATACCTTCTGGCCGACGCGCCAATGCAGCAGATTTCGGATGACGCGTTGCTGGAAGGGTTCAAGACATGGTCGGTGCGCGCCACCCCCTATGCCTATGCGCGTGATATTTCGGGCGAAAGCACGCTGGCCCTGATCGAGGCTGACCCTTTCACCACCGAGGTTCCGCCCCCTGTCCTGAGCGATAGCGACTGGCTGCGCCTGCAGGGCATCTGCGGCGGCTGACACGGCCCCCGCGGCACACCCATGCCTCATGCAGAACGCCGGGTCCTTTCGGACCCGGCGCCTCGATTTCATCATTCAGATGTTGCGTGATCAGCGAAGGCGGGCGTTTCCGAAGCCGGCACCACGCGCCCGGGCCAGCGCGCTCTGCGCCGCTTCGGCATTGGCGTAAGGGCCGCTCAGTAGCAGACTATACTGCGTGTCGCCGCGCGTCATACTGCCCAGCCGCGCAGGCAGGCCGGCGCCTGCCAGCCGCTGCGCCGCCTGCTGCGCCTGCGCGCGGGTGGTGTAGACACCCGCCTGAACATAGCTATTTCCACCCGCCAATCCGGTGGTACGCGCCTTGGGTGCTTGCACCGTCATCGCAGATTGACGCGATTTGGTCGAGACCGTGACGGCGGGCTTGGCAGGCGCGCTCATCGCTGCGCGCTGCTGTTCATAGCTGGTGTAAGGATAGATCAGGCCCGGATGCTGGCGCGACACATCATACCCGGTTTCGGTCAGGATCAGGCGGCGCGGCAGGGTCTTGGTCCACATCAGCTCCATCTGCGCCTTGCCTGCAAAGGTCTGGTGCGCGCGGTGCGGATTCAGGCGGCCATCGGTCCAGACAGGCTTGTAGCCCTTTGGCGTCTTGATCCCCCGCGTGGCGCGTACCTGCTGGCGAACCACGTGGCGCGGCGCAACGCGAGTCGTGACCGGATCGACGCGCACGACACGCTTTGTCGCAACGGCCTTCTGCACGGCGGGCGCGGGATCATAGGCGGGTACAGCCGTGGGACGCGGCGCCGCAACGACGTAGGACGGCGCGGCAATCGCGCGCGGCGCGCTGCGGACAGCCTGCGTGCCCGGCACGCGCGTCACATGATCTGCGGTTTGTGGACCGCAGCGGACGGCATAGCCCGAAACGGTGCGAGTGTAGCGCGCGGAAATGGCGCTGGTCCCGGCACACGCCTCGGAGTAACGAACGGTGCGGCGCACGGGCTTGGGCGCAGGTGCGGGTGCAGGCTTGGCGCGCACCGCCTTGGGGGCGGGCACGAGCTTGACCCGCACGGGGGCAACCCTGACGGGTTGCGGGGCAGGCTTTTGCATGCTGCTTGCAGCAGGAACCTGTGCCGCGCGCACCACCTTCTTCGGAGCAGGCTGGGGCGCAGGCTTGGGGGCCGCGGCGACCGCTTTGGGCTGCGGCACCTGGCGCACCGGCGCAGGCGTTGCCGCAGGTTCGGGCACGGGAGCCTTGGCCAGCGATGGCTGCTGATTGCAAAGGATCTGGCGACTACGCGTCACGCGCGGCACCCATGTCACGTTGCCGTCAATCCCGGCGCGCACGAAAACGCAGCCCTCGCTATCGACATATTGGCGGCCCGTGTAGGAACTGGGCGGAAACTCGGCAGGTTCGCTTGCATCACGCAGGCTTTTGGCCTGCGCGTAACTCAGACCGCAGGTCGCCGTCATGACCGCAATCGCTATCACGCGTGTAATTTTCATAGTGCCCCCACAAGATGTGCCACATTGTTGCCGCAATTCAGGGGCCGAGTAAACAGGCAAGCAGAGGGGGCCGCGCCTTATTTCGTGCCGAACATCCGGTCTCCGGCATCGCCGAGGCCGGGCAGGATATAGCCCTTGCCGTCCAGCCGCTCGTCCAGCGATGCCGTGACGATGGGCACGTCCGGATGTGCCTCTTTCATCCGGGCGACGCCCTCGGGCGCAGCAAGAAGGCACAGAAAGCGGATGTCGGTCGCGCCCGCCTGTTTCAGGAGGTCGACAGCCGCCGCCGAGGAGTTGCCCGTGGCCAGCATCGGATCGACCACGATCACCAGCCGCTTGCCCAACTGGTCCGGCACCTTGAAATAGTATTGCACCGGCTTCAGCGTTTCCTCGTCACGGTAAAGCCCGACGAAACCGACCCGCGCCGACGGGATCAGTTCCAGCATTCCATCCAAAAGGCCGTTCCCCGCCCGCAGGATCGAGATCAGCGCCAGCTTGCGGCCCGCCAGTACGGGGGCGTCCATCTCCTGCATCGGCGTTTCGATCGCGCGCGTGGTCATCGGCAGCTCATGCGTGACCTCATAGGCCAGCAACTGCGAGATTTCGCGCAAGAGTTGGCGAAAGACGGCGGTCGACGTGGCCTTCTCGCGCATCAGGGTCAGCTTGTGCTGGACGAGCGGGTGTTTGACGACTGTCAGATGCTGCTGCATGGAATCCTCCGGCGGTTGGGTGCGGTCTATGTTTCAGATGCCGTTCGCAAGGGCAATCCACTTGATTGCGCGCCGGGCGGCAGGCACGCGCCGATGATGCGAGTTGCACGGCGGGCAGCAAAGATGCACTCTTGCACCAGATTGCAGCCGGAACAAAAAGTAGTTTAACGCTAAACTACCCAATCAACGAGGAGCAGCAGGATGAGCGATCCCAACGACACGCTAAGGCAGGCGGCCCTTCATTACCACGAATTCCCAAAACCCGGCAAACTCGAGATCCGCGCGACCAAGCCCTTGGCCAACGGTCGCGACCTGGCCCGCGCCTACTCGCCCGGCGTCGCCGAGGCCTGCCTTGAGATCAAGGAAGATCCAGCCAATGCCAGCCGCTATACCAGCCGCGGCAATCTGGTGGCGGTCGTCACCAATGGCACGGCCGTTCTGGGACTGGGCGATATCGGCGCGCTGGCCTCCAAGCCGGTAATGGAGGGCAAGGCGGTCCTCTTCAAGAAATTCGCCGATATCGACTGTTTCGATCTGGAAGTGAACGAATCCGATCCCGAGAAGCTGGCCGAGATCGTCTGCGCGTTGGCGCCCACCTTCGGCGCGATCAATCTCGAGGACATCAAGGCGCCCGATTGCTTTATCGTCGAGCGGATCTGCCGCGAGCGGATGGACATTCCCGTGTTTCACGACGATCAGCACGGCACCGCCATCGTCGTGGGCGCCGCGGCAACGAATGCGCTCTACGTCGCCAACAAACGCTGGGAGGATATCAAGATCGTCTCGACGGGCGGGGGCGCGGCGGGCATCGCCTGCCTCAACATGCTGGTCAAGCTGGGCGTTCGGCGCAGCAATATCTGGCTCTGCGACATCAACGGCCTCGTCTACGAAGGCCGGACCGATGATATGAACCCGCAGAAGGCCGAGTTCGCCCAAAAGACCGATCTGCGCACACTGAACGATGTGATCGAGGGGGCTGATCTCTTTCTCGGCCTCTCCGGTCCCGGCGTCCTCAGCGTTGAGCAAGTCAAGAAAATGGCCCCGCGGCCCATCGTCTTTGCGCTGGCCAACCCGACGCCCGAGATCATGCCCGACATCGCCCGCGAGGCCGTACCGGACGCGATCATCGCCACGGGCCGCAGCGATTTCCCCAACCAGGTCAATAACGTGCTCTGCTTCCCGTTCATCTTTCGCGGCGCGCTGGATGTGGGCGCAACCCAAATCAATGACGCGATGCAGATCGCCTGCGTCGACGGCATCGCCGAACTGGCCCGCGCCACCACCTCTGCCGAGGCGGCAGCGGCCTATCAGGGCGAGCCGATGACATTCGGCGCCGATTACCTGATCCCCAAGCCCTTTGATCCGCGCCTGTCGGGCATCGTCTCGACCGCTGTGGCGCGCGCCGCGATGGAAAGCGGGGTCGCTACCCGCCCGATGGAGGATCTGGGCGCCTACAAAGCCAAGCTGGACGCCTCGGTCTTCAAATCCGCGCTGCTGATGCGCCCGGTCTTCGAAGCATCCAAGAAGGATGCCCGCCGCATCGTCTTTGCCGAGGGCGAGGACGAGCGCGTGCTGCGCGCGGCGCAGGCCATCCTGGAGGAAACCAGCGAACAGCCCATCCTCATCGGCCGCCCCGGCGTGATCGAGGCGCGCTGCGAGCGGATGGGCCTGAACATCCGGCCCGGTCGCGATTTCCGGCTGGTCAACCCCGAGGACGATCCGCGCTACCGCGACTATTGGACCAGCTATCACGAGGTGATGAAGCGGCGCGGCGTGACGCCCGATCTGGCCAAGGCGGTGATGCGCACGAACACCACTGCCATCGGCGCGGTCATGGTGCATCGCGGCGAGGCCGACAGCCTGATCTGCGGGACATTCGGCGAATATCGCTGGCACCTGAACTACGTGACGCAAGTCCTGAGCGACAAGGAGCACCACCCACATGGCGCGCTCAGCATGATGATCCTCGAGGATGGCCCCCTGTTCATCGCGGACACCCATGTGCGGGTTCACCCCACGCCCGAGGATCTGGCCGAAACCGCCCTTGGCGCGGCGCGCCACGTGCGCCGCTTTGGCATCGAACCCAAGATCGCCTTTTGCTCGCAATCGCAGTTCGGCAATCAGGGCGAGGATTCCGGCAAGCGCCTGCGCGCGGCCATCGCGCTACTGGACGCCAAGCCCCGCGATTTTTGCTACGAGGGCGAAATGAATATCGATACCGCCCTTGATGAGGAATTGCGCGCGCGCCTTTTGCCCGACAACCGGATGGAGGGCGCGGCCAATGTGCTGATCTTCTCCAATGCCGATGCGGCCTCGGGTGTGCGCAACATTCTCAAGATGAAGGGCGGCGGTTTGGAAGTCGGCCCGATCCTGATGGGGATGGGCAATCGCGCGCATATCGTCTCACCCTCGATCACGGCGCGGGGGCTTTTGAACATGGCCGCCATCGCCGGTACGCCGGTCGCGCATTATGGCTGATGTCTAGTCGCCGTCCCGTATGACCGGGGCGGCGCAGTCTTGCACGGTCCCCGGGGGACCTTACTTCTTCTTGCCACCGGGTTTTGCGCCGGCTTCCTTGGGCTGGGGTTTGGGTGCGTTTGCCATGCTGGCAGACCTCGCTATCGCGGCCCGACACCATGCCGGGCCTGGTTCCAAGGATCTCACAGCCGCATGGATTCTCAAGCTGAATATGAAGACCCGCCCCGGCAGGGCAGACTTCATCAGCCAATCTGCGCCTGAAAAGTGCAGTGATCGGCCAGATTTGGCCGGCGACTGAAAAAATTCACACAAGCCGCACCAGACATAAGGAACGGACGGCACAGCGCAGACGTTTTCGCATTCTTGCGCACCTGTTAGCGCGCACGCGCCTTGCCCCGCCCCCTGCCCGCGCCGTAAACATGTCACAAGCTGCATGGGAGAGCACAGATGGGCTACGCTGAAATATATCAGAGTTGGAAATCCGACCCCGAGGCATATTGGCTGAAGCAGGCCGATGGCATCGATTGGGACGAACCCCCGAGCAAGGCGCTGTTCGATCGCGGCAACGACATGTACGAATGGTATGCCGATGCGAAGGTGAACACCTGCTACAATGCGGTCGACCGCCATGTCGAGGCAGGGCGCGGCGCGCAGGCGGCCATCATCCATGACAGTCCCGTAACCGGCACCAAGCACCGCATCACCTATGCCGAATTGCAGTCCCGCGTCTCCAGCCTGGCCGGAGCCTTGCGCGCCAAGGGCATCGAAAAGGGCGACCGCGTCATCATCTACATGCCCATGGTCCCCGAGGCGATCGAGGCGATGCTCGCCTGCGCGCGCATCGGCGCCATCCATTCGGTGGTCTTCGGCGGCTTCTCCGCCAACGAGCTGGCCGTGCGCATCGACGATTGCACGCCCAAGGCAATCATTGCGGCCTCCTGCGGGATCGAGCCGAACCGCACGGTCCATTACAAACCCCTTCTCGATGGCGCGATCGAGCAGGCCACGCACAAGCCCGATTTCTGCGTCATCTTCCAGCGCGAACAAGAGGTCGCCAAACTGATCGAGGGCCGGGACGTCAGCTGGTACGCCTTCCAATATGGCGTCGAGCCTGCCGAATGCGTGCCCGTCGAGGGTAATCATCCGGCCTATATCCTCTACACCTCTGGCACCACAGGCGCACCCAAGGGCGTGATCCGCGCCACGGCGGGCCATCTGGTCGCGCTCAACTGGACGATGAAGAACATCTACAATGTCGACCCGGGCGATGTGTTCTGGGCTGCCTCGGATGTGGGCTGGGTCGTTGGCCACAGCTATATCTGCTACGCGCCTTTGATCCATGGCAATACCACCATAGTCTTCGAAGGCAAGCCCGTGGGCAATCCCGATGCCGGCACCTTCTGGCGCGTCATCGCCGAGCATAACGTGCGCAGCTTCTTCACCGCCCCTACGGCAATTCGCGCAGTCAAACGCGAGGATCCCAAGGGCGAGTTTCTGAAGAAATACGACCTGTCGAACCTGCAGGCGCTTTACCTCGCGGGCGAGCGCGCGGATCCCGACACGATCATCTGGGCGCAGGACATGCTGGGCAAGCCCGTCTATGACCATTGGTGGCAGACGGAAACCGGCTGCGCCATCGCCGCCAATCCGGCCGGGGTCGAGGCGCTGCCGGTCAAGATCGGCTCGCCCACCGTCGCGATGCCGGGCTACGATATCCAGATCCTCGGCGAGGACGGCACCCCCAAACCGGTGGGCGAGCTGGGCGCCATCGCGATCAAGCTGCCCCTGCCCCCCGGCACCCTGCCCGGCCTCTGGAATGCCGAGGACAGGTTCCGCAAATCCTACCTCACCACCTTCCCCGGCTACTATGAGACCGGCGATGCCGGCATGATCGACGAGGATGGCTATCTCTACATCATGGCGCGCACGGATGACGTCATCAACGTCGCAGGCCACCGCCTCAGCACCGGCCTGATGGAAGAGGTGCTGGCCAGCCATCCGGACGTCGCCGAATGTGCTGTCCTCGGCGCCAAGGACGATCTCAAGGGCCAGGTGCCCATCGGCTTCATCTGCCTGACCAAGGGCGTCGATCGCCCGGCCGAGGAGATCACCCGCGAATGCGTCGCCCTCGTGCGGGACAAGATTGGCCCGGTCGCCGCTTTCAAGCTGGCCGTGATCGTCGACCGCCTGCCCAAGACGCGGTCGGGCAAGATCCTGCGCCGGACCATGTCCAGCCTCGCCGACGGCGAAGCGTTCAAGCCCCCCGCAACCATTGACGATCCGGCAATTCTAGACGAGATCGCGGTAGCGCTGAAATCCATAGGGTATCCGAAATAACATAAGGGCGCTGCCCCTTCTGCGGCGCGCCTTACCGGATGTATTGATCACCGCGGGCCGCCGAAAGATGCGTTCATTACCAAACGTTTGACCGCTTTGAGCCCGCATTGACGGATGCAGCGGCACGCATAGGTGGCTGCTTGGCGCAGAAAGCCGCCCTTCGCGGCGTTTGCCCTTAAGATCTGCTTTGCTGTCGGTGAAACAGGGGCCCGATCAGTCGGTTTGCTGTTGCAGGCAGCTTGTTTCCTAGGCATTTCAAAGGCAAAAAACACAGAAAGGTTGCATCGTGAATACTGTAGACGAGAAGCTCCAGCCTATCTTTAGCACCGTTCTGCACCGTAATGCGGGCGAGAATGAGTTTCACCAAGCCGCACGCGAAGTCCTCGAAAGCCTCGGCCGCGTCATCGCGCGAAACCCCGAATACTCTGACGAGGCTTTGATCGAACGAATTTGCGAACCGGAACGCCAGATCATTTTTCGCGTGCCGTGGATTGATGACAACAATCAGGTTCAGATCAACCGTGGGTTTCGGGTGCAGTTCAATTCGGCGCTTGGCCCTTACAAGGGTGGCATCCGTTTTCATCCTTCGGTCAATGTGGGGATCATCAAGTTCCTGGGCTTTGAGCAAACGTTCAAGAACGCACTGACGGGCATGCCGATCGGCGGCGGCAAGGGCGGGTCGGATTTCGATCCAAAAGGAAAATCCGACCGCGAGGTCATGCGCTTTTGCCAGTCATTCATGATCGAGCTGCATCGCCATATTGGTGAATATGTCGATGTTCCGGCTGGAGATATTGGCGTCGGCGCACGTGAGATCGGCTATATGTTCGGCATGTTCAAGCGGTTGAACAATCGGTTTGAGGCGGGCGTATTGACAGGCAAAGGCCTTGTTTACGGCGGCTCGCGGGCACGCAAGGAAGCAACGGGTTTTGGCACGGCCTTTTTCGTGCGTTCCATGCTGGCAGTGAAAGGCGACGATTTCGAAGGCAAGCGCTGCCTGGTATCAGGTTCAGGCAATGTGGCCATCTATGCGATGGAGAAGGTCATTTCATTTGGGGGCAAGGTTGTCGCCTGCTCGGATTCGGGTGGCTATGTTGTCGATGAAAACGGCATTGATCTGGATCTGGTCAAACAGATCAAAGAGGTCAGACGCGGACGCATTTCCGAATATGTGGCGCTGCGCGGTGACGGCTGCCATTATGTCGAGGATGGCACGATCTGGGATGTTCCGTGCGAGATCGCACTGCCCTGCGCCACCCAAAATGAGCTCAACGGCAGCAACGCGAAAACACTTGTCGAAAATGGTGTGATTGCCGTTGCGGAAGGGGCCAACATGCCCTGCACCCCCGAAGCCGTGCGTCTGTTCCAGGATGCACACGTCATGTTTGCCCCGGGCAAGGCGGCCAATGCCGGCGGGGTTGCGACTTCGGCTCTGGAGATGCAGCAAAATGCCAGCCGCGACAGCTGGAGCTTTGAGAAGACGGAAAACCGACTCGAAGAGATCATGGTCAATATCCATGCGGCCTGCCATGACACTGCCGAGGAATACGGTGTGCCTGGCGACTATGTCCTTGGTGCCAATATTGCGGGGTTTGTGCGCGTGGCGGATGCAATGCGCGCAATGGGTGTGATTTAGAGCCAACAGCGTAACAGGGTTTCGATCTGTTGTGCCTTTCGCGCTTTGCTGTCCCAAGCCAAGGCCTGCCATGCGGGCCGCGATCGCAACCTGCTAGGGTTCCGTCGAAAGTCGGCGATGCGCCGGAAGCAGCCCTTGAGAAGGCGGTGTCAGGCGTCTGCTTTGTCCCGCATCGCCATCGTTAATTCGAGTAACGGCAAATGCCTCGGAAGAGCCCAGACTCTCCGATGCTGCGCAGTGAACGAAAGGCCGCTTCGGTGAAGAATGCGAAATAGCTTCAGAACTCTCGGCTCGAAGCGGCAATCCAGCAACCATCCTGAATGCCGCTCGTCTCGGGATTGTTACCCGATTTTGGCAAACTCCCAGTCAAATGAAATCCTTTCGCATGAGATCAGCAAGCTGCAGTCACAATAATCTCGACTTTCAGTTCTGGGCGGGCCAGCTTTGCTTCGCCGCAGGCACGCGTCGGCGCGTGGCCTTCAGGGATCCAAGCATCCCATACCGCGTTCATCTCGGCAAAATCTGACATATCGGAAAGCCAGATCACGGCCTGCAACATCTTTTCGCGCGTTGATCCGGCCTTTGTCAGTAAGGCCTCGACCCGCGACAGGCAATCGCGGGTCTGGTCTGCCACTGTCGCTCCCTCTCCGACTTGTCCGCATAAATACGCCACACCGTTGTGCTTGACGATCTTGCTCATCCGCTGGCCGGTTTCGATACGTTCGATCATGTCTTTCTCCTATTCCGCTGCCTCAGGCGCAGTGTCGTCCATGGTCGCCAATTCGCCCAAGGTCACAGGTTTCAAGGGCGGTCGGATGCGGTAATACCCTGTCTCATCCGGTGTCTGATCATTCGCGGCTGCCAAAAGAGCCGTCACGGTCGTTCCGCAATAGCGGCCCTGACAAGGCCCCATACCCGCCCGCCCGAAGGCCTTGGCCTGGTTTGGGCCGATACAGCCGAGTTTGGCATAGCCGCGGATGTCACCGGCCGTGACTTCCTCGCAACGGCAGACCACCGTCGTGTCAACGGGCGCGCGAGCCCCGGCGTAAGCAGGATAAGACGCGTCAAGAAATGGACGCACGGCAAGCTCGCGAGACCGCGCAGACCGCAGCGGGGCCGCTTGCCTGTCACGTTCGGACCGCGCGAGGCTGCCTAAATCCTCTGCCACCTTGAGTGCCGAGAGCCGGCCTGAAAATTCCGCTGCTTTTGCGCCACCAATGCCCCCGCCATCACCCGCGATAAAGACCCCGGCGATAGAACCCTGCCCCCAGTCATCAAGGTCTGGAACAAAGCAGTCTTGCTGGACGCTCCATGAATGCGTGACGCCAAGGGACCGTGCGGCCTGCGTATTGGGCACCACACCGTGGTGCAGCATAACGGTATCGCAGCCAATGGTGTGGGTGCGGCCGCGGCTTGTGAACGTCACGGCCTCTGCCCGTTCCTGCCCTGAGATCGTGATATCGGTCGTCCCGGTGAAGCGCGGCACGCGGGCGCGGGTGATCTCCGCCAACAACCCCATCCCCTTCATCAAATAGGGCCATCCGCGCAGCGCGCCTCCAATGTGCGGCGCGGCGCGGATCATGTCGCGGCGCGTCTGCGTCTCGATCATGGCGGTGGGTGGCGTGCCCGCGCGCACCATCTGCGCCGCGATCAGATACAAAAGTGGGCCGGAGCCGACCAACACAGCATTGCGCGCAAGAACCCCCGATTGCTTCAGCAGGATTTGCCCCGCACCAGCTGTCATCACGCCCGGAAGGGTCCAGCCCGGCAGCGGCATTGGCCGTTCCAATGCGCCTGTCGCCAGCAGTATCCGCTTTGCCGCTATCTGTGCACCGCGACCGTCGCGTGTATAAGAGACGACAAAACCGTCTTCTATCGCCCAGACGACCGCACCGGAGATGTGTTCAATCGCATTCTGCCGCAGCGCCGCCGTCAGATTTGCACCATGGGTGTAGTCCTTGCCCAGAATGCCCCCGCGCACCGGCGCGACACGGTCCACGTCGCGGTAGATTTGCCCACCGGCGCGGGGCTGTTCGTCCAGAATGGTGACGCTCAGGCCAAGTTCGGCCGCTTGCGCCGCCGCTGCCATGCCAGCCGGACCAGCACCGATCACGACAAGGTCACGCTGTTTCATCTTTGGCCTCCGTCTGGTGCGGCTTGGTGATTTGCAGCCCTTCTGACACCTCCATCATGCAAGCCTGCCGCACGACGCCATCGATTTCGACAAGGCAGTCGAAACAGGCACCCATCATGCAAAACGGGCCGCGCGGCGCACCTGATACGGGTGTGTGCCGAAAGACACCGACCCCGGCAGCCAGCAAGGCGGCAGCAAGGTTCGCGCCTTGCGGAAGGTGAAGACCCTCGCCACAAAACATCACCTCGACGCGTGGGGTATCTTCCAGTTCAAGAAACGGCGAAACGGTTTTCACTGAACACCTCCAGATCAGGGGCGTCAGCCGTCCCTTCGAGCCAATCGGGCAGCAACC
The DNA here is from genome assembly GCF_043355895.2 of Roseovarius maritimus. NCBI lineage: Bacteria > Pseudomonadati > Pseudomonadota > Alphaproteobacteria > Rhodobacterales > Roseobacteraceae > Roseovarius > Roseovarius maritimus. The sequence continues at coordinate 26,096 of NZ_JBHFPF020000006.1, read as the reverse complement.
GCGCATGGGCAGCCGCAAGCGTGATGCCACTGTGGCAGGTGACAAGGTAAGCGCCCGGCATCTGGGTGCTCTCCTGATAAATCGGGAGCCCGTCAGGCGAGAGCACCCGCAAGGCCCCCCAACTGCGGACAAGCTGCGCACGGGCGAGCGCGGGATACGCAGCGATCGCCTCGGCGGCGAGCCCCGATATCCCGGTTTGTGTGACGCCATCATCAAGGCCCACCTCTTCGTTGGTGGCCCCGATCTGGATGCCGCCTTCGTCCACTTGCCGAGCAATCAGCGATGGACGGTTGATCAGTTTTGGTAGCTTTTCCGTGATCAAAACCTGCCCGCGCTGCGCACGAACGGGTGCTTTGAATCCCATATTTGGGCCAAGCTGTGCGGCACCCAGGCCCGCAGAAAGGACCACCTTTCCGGCGCTGACAATCGTGCCATCCGCACAAGTGATCCGAAATCCGTCCCCTTTTGCCACATCCGTCACCGTTTTGCCGGTCAGAACCCGCCCACCCATCCGGCGCACGTCAGCGGCCAGTGCCACCAGGAGCTTCAGCGGGTTCGCGTGCCCGTCCTGATGGTGCAGGATTGCACCAACAACTTTGGGTCCGATATGGGGTTCTTCCTTGCGTAGCGCGTTGTGGCCCAACACTTCGAACGGGTAGTCGCCGTCAAGTTTGGCCTTCAACGCCTCATATTTTTCAACCCTCGCCTGTAGCGTCTCTTCCGAAAAATGGAAATCATATCCACCCTTCTGCTCCAGCGGAACGGTTTTTCCAGTATTGTCACCCAGTTCTGCTGCAAACTTCGCCCAGATGGCGGCGGACTGTTGCGACCAACGGGCATAGCGCGGCTGGTTCATGCCCTTCGACTGGACCCAGACCAAACCGAAATTGCCACGGCTGGCACGGAATGATCCGTCATCACCGTCCAGAACAGTCACCGTCAGACCGCGCTTGAGCAAGCCCCAGGCGGTCGATAGGCCGACAACTCCGCCCCCTATGATGGCATAATCGGTTTCCATTGTTCCGTCCGGTTGCTGAAGAGTATGGACAGGGCGAACATGTCGCCCTGTCCGATAGTGATCAGTTGGTTGCGGCTGCAACTTGGTCAAGGATGCCCTGCCCCCATTCGACACCAACGTCTTCGAGAACCTGCGGCCACACATCGGCACGGACCTTGGCAGCCATCGCGGCAAGCTCTTCATCGCTCAGGGTCACGACGGTTGCGCCCAAGTCGTCGACAAGACGCTGCTCATTGCGGGTCTGGTCAGCCTCGGCCACTTCCCAACGGGTCGCCTCGAATGCGGCGGCCTGCTCTTTCAGGGCGGCCTGATCCTCGTCCGACAACCCTGCAAGGCTCTCGTTGGAGATGATCATGTACCAAACCTCAAAATGCGTGTTGGCAGGGATGTAGGTCCGTGTCACATCACGGAACGAGGCATAATAACCTTCCGCACCAGACCCGATCACGCCATCAACCACACCTGTCTGCACAGCCGTAAAGGCCTCGGAGAAGGGGATCGGTGAGGGGATATAGCCAAGCGCCTCGCCGGTCAGCTGGAAGCTTTTGATTCCCGGAACGCGGACCTTGATACCGCTGGGATCGACTGATCCGGCATTCGGGTGATCCACGTTCAGCGCGATGCCCCCGAAATAGACCGGATAGGCCGCCAGCATGGTGATGTCCTGTTCACCGTAAAGATCAGCCATGACCCCGCGCACGACACCGGCGGGGCCATAGACCGCGCGGGCCTGATCCCAGTTGCCTGCAAGATACGGGAACGAACTGATCTGCATACGGCGGTCAACAGCCGTTGCGGCAGGTTGCGTGGCCATATCGATCGCGCCGACGCTGATACGTTCTTGCACCGTGGTGTAATCACCCAGCGCGGAAGCCGGGAAAATATCGACATTGACGTCCCCGCCCGTCGCTTCGGCCACAGCAGCCGAAAAGGCGCGCAGTTCTACGTCGATCGTGGCGTCCTGAGGGCGCACATGGCTCATCTTCAGGTCTTGCGCTTGGGCATAGCTGCCAAGCGCCATCAGGACGGCGGTCGCTGTTGTCAGGAATGCGTGTTTCATAAGGGTTTCCTCCTTTGTTGGATTGCAGTTGGTCAGAGTGGTTAGGGCGCCACGTCGTATCCGAAGAAACGTGGCAAAAAGAGCGACAGGTCCGGCCAGAGCGATGTCAGGAAGACAACGGGCACATAGCCGAACAGGATGAGTTTCATTGCAGGTGGGATGACCTTGGTCACCTTCACGTTGCCGATCCGCGCACCCAGATACAGGATCGAGGCATAGGGCGGCGTCACACCACCCATCGCAGTATTCACGCCCATGATCGCGGCGAACTGAACGGGGCTGACCCCGATGGCGTTCATCAGCGGCAACAGCAGCGGCGCGATCAGGATGATGGCCGTTACGTCATTGACGACCATGCCCACCAGGAAAAGCAGGATGTTGATCATGATCAGCAACAGCACCTTGTTTTCGGTGATCGAGAAGATCCCCTCCACAAGCTGTTGCGGGATGCTCTCGTAGACGAACATCTGGCTCAGGATCATGGAAAAGAGGATCATCATCATGATCGCGCCCACGGCGGTGGCGGCTTCGCGGCCTGCCGATAGGAAGTTTTCCAGTCGCAGACCTTTATAAATCAGAAAACCCACCGGTACCGCGTAGATAACGGCAACAGCCGCAGCCTCGGTCGGGGTCATGACACCGCCATAGATACCGCCCAGAATGATCACCGGCATCAGCAATGCGGGAAAGGCATGGAACCCACGCCGGGCAACCTCGCCCGACAGTTCAGAAAACGTGGGCTTGTCGTCGAGGATCAGATTGAATTTGCGCGACATGACAAGGTTGATGACAGAAAACGCAACCATGATCAGAAGACCGGGGCCGAGGGTCGCCAGAAAGCACGCAAGGATCGAGGTATCCGTGACCCAGCCATAGACGATCATCGTCACCGAAGGCGGGATCAACAGGCCGAGGATCGAGGAATTGGCGATCAGCGCCGTGGCATACTCACGCGGATAGCCGCGCTTTTCCATCTCGGGAATCAACAGCGGGCCGATGGCGGCGATGCCCGTCAGGCCGGACCCTGAAATCGCCCCGATCACCGCGCAAGACACCGCAGCAACCACACCCAAACCGCCGCGTATGTGTCCGATGAAAGCATTGACGAAGCGCAAGAGCGAGGCGGCAATTCCACTTTCCGACATGATCGTTCCGGCCAGCACGAAAAGCGGAATGGCCAGCAACACGGGGTTTCCAAGCTGCTGGAACCCCCAGAGCATCATGCCCTTCATGGTCACGTCGCCGATGAAATACATCACCATCAGCGCGGCACCGAAACAATAGGGCAGCGGCACGCCAAGTGTCAGGGTAATCACCAGAATGGCGATGGCAAGAAGTGCAATCTCGATCATAGCCGCTCTCCTGTGCGCAGGCTGCGAATATGGCACCATAGATGCCACGCGGTGTAGACCATCATCAGCCCAAGCCCGATCAAGAGCGCGATGTCAGAATAGAACGTCGGGATGTAAAGGGTCGGGCTTTCGCGCCAGACCCGCCAGGCATAGCGGGTGTAATCCCACGCCCATGACAGAAGCCAAAGGCCAACGATCAGGCTGATCACCTCTCCGACGATGGCCAGAATCGTATGGCCCCGCGCAGTCTTGACGAAGATCTCAAGTACGTTTGCACGAATATGCGTATTTTCTCGCGATGCGTTGACCGACCCCAGAACATAAAGCCAGAGCGTCGGGTACAGCATCGTTTCTTCCAGCCCCATAACGGGCACCTGAAGGACATATCGGGTAACGACCTGAACGAACTGGCCCAAGGCCACGATGCAGATCAGTGACGTAAGCAGATATTTGGAAAAGGTATCCATTGGTCCTCCAATCCCACAAAGACCTCGTGGGGAGTGCAACACCATCTCACTGGACAAACGATATTAAATCAATTTAATAATTTCTCTAAGTTCATTAGTTGAGTTTATATCCATGGATCTCTCCCTCAGGCAGCTATCGACGTTTCGCGAAGTCATGCGTTCAGGCTCGATCAGTCAGGCTGCGCGCACTGTCGGCCGGACCCAACCTGCTGTCTCGACCATGGTGCAAACGCTCGAAGATCAACTTGGGTTTGCCCTGTTTGTACGAACCCACGGAAAGCTGTTGCCAACCCCGGAGGCATTTTTCTTCCTCGAAGAATGCGAGGATATCCTTGGGCGGGTCGAACGCACCGAACGCACGCTTGAGCGCATAAGCTCACTTCAGTCAGGCAAGCTACAGATTGCGTGCCACCCCGCCGCGTCCAGCGTGTTTCTTCCCCGGCTTCTCACGCGCTTTCTCGAAGGCAGGGGTGATCTTGATGTGTCCTTGATTATGCGGTCTTCGGACGTGATCGAGGATTTGATCGGCTCTCAGCAGTTCGATGTGGGGTTCTCCGAAACGCCCGCACCGCGCACGTCAATCCACCAGTCCGACTATGATCTTGAATGTGTCTGTGTTCTGCCCATCGATGACCCCCTTGTTGCGGCGGACTGCATCACACCCGATGATCTGGATGGTCGGCCCATGGCGACCCTGTTCGGTGAACACACAACCGCCGCACAAACCGAAGCCGCGTTTGCCGCAGCGGGCCGCAGGTTCAACAAGCGTTTGGAACTGCGCACCTTTATGCCGGGCTTGCAATTTGTCGCAGCGGGGACCTGCGTCATGGTCTGTGACATGATCACCGCCTACAGTCATCTGCTTCAAGCGCCCGAAGGGGCGAGGCTTGTGATCAGGCGGTTCCTGCCCCGTGTTTCCAACAGTGTCTCAATACTGACCCCGGGATATGCCACTCGGTCGATGGTAAGCGATGCCTTCATCACCGATCTGCACGAAGCAGTCGACCGGATGCAAGGCAGAATTGGAGAAGCTCTGTCGAAGTAGTCCGTTTCTTCCCCGGCTGAACGATCTTGGCCGCCCGAGATATGCTGCCCCGAAAAGGCATATTCCTTGCAGATTCTTGTTCCAAAGCCGGCTTGAAGACCAGTCACACATCTTGGCGCATCCATATGGAAGGTTGGGCCGCGGCAACCGGATTTTCGCTCGAATAGCGCTGGTCGGGGGTGGGGAACCTTTTATGATTTCGAACGATTTTCAAGTCGTTTTCGCCTTGAAACAATGCAAAGTTCGGTTGTCCATATACATGACTAGCTCCACAGCCATCGCCGTTGGCGATCACCGTTAGCTATCCCCTCATGCTGCTTTTCGCTACGGTTGCACTTAGGCCAAAGCGGTCATTTGGTTCAGGTGAGACAAGGTCGGTTTTCTCCCGCATAGCGGAAGTTCTGGCAGAGCCGCGCGAACGGCTGCTTTGGTGCACAATACTGCGGTACACGCAATGCCCTACTATGTGGTGATGGCTGCAATGGCGCGAGCCAGAGGTATGTTTTGCATGCATTTGCCGCGCGGCTCGGCAAGGCCGCGCGACAGGTTTTGGTCAGCTCCGGCGCCTCAGGCGTCTATGGCGTAACCTGCGCTGAGCGTGCCATCGGCGCGGCGTTGGGTGGCGCGCAAGGTGCCCAGACCGCGCCGCCCGTCGGGCCGCTGAATGCCCAGAACGAGCGGGGCGTATCGTCCTCCGGCCAGAAGCGTCGGCAGGGCGATGGCCGGCGCCGACTGTTCGAAATAGACAACCTCCTGTCCCTGATAGCGCCCCAGCGTGAGGCGCGGGCTCAGGACCATCCCGCCACAGCGGAACTCAAGCTGCGTCTTTGGCATGCCGTGCACGATCATCGTGCCCTGCGTACCGCAACGCACCGCCAGCCGCGCGCGGTCCAGCAGGGTTACCACGCAGGGGTCGCTGGGCTTGCCCATCGGATCATCATCACCCGGCCAATGCGGGATAGGTTGCGTGCTGCCGGGCAGCGGATCGACCGCCTGAATGCCTCCCTCCTTCAATTCGGTGATCCAGCGTGCCATCAGCCGGTCGTCGGCGATGCGCACAAACACGCGGTAATCGCCGGGCAACAGGCTGCGGTCCAGAATGACGCTGTCGATCCCGATTGCATCCGAGGTGCCCGCGATCACTGCGCTGACCAGATCGGCATCGCTGCTGTCGGCATCGTCGTCGATGGTGATGTTGCGCTGGGCAAGATCGTTGTAGCGGCGCACATCGAATGTCGCCCCACTGGGGGCGGGGCCATCGTGGGGGGCTGCTTCGGCCAATAGGCAGGGATGCCAGTGCACGTTGATGCCCCCCACCATGACCGAGCTTTCCGGCACAAGGGCTGCGTCCCAAGTCATCTTGACGATCTGGTCGGCACCGGGGGCAAGACTGGCGATCGGTGTCTCGCCGATCAGGTAGGTGCCGGGGACCAACGGGTTGGGCACCGTGCTGCCGGGCATGTTGGACGGCATCCATTCCTGCGGATAGCGAAATTCAAAGCCGGGAAAATGGGTGATCATGGCCCGGACCCAGAAATCGCTGGTGGCGGCGGTACCGATATTCCTGACGCGCACGAACACATAGTTGTTCTGGCCGCGCACCGGGTTGAAATGCGGTGGGGCCGTCCCGTAGGCCAAGGCCGGGATCGCCACGTTGTTGGGGTCGGTCCAGATGTCCGGACTGACCGCGTGCCAGCCCGGCGAGGGCGTGGTGCCCACATCGGTGAGGTTGTCGCGGATCACCACGTCGCTGGCATGGCCATAGTCACGCGCATTGATCACGGCGGCATCGGCATTCAGCCGCCCCCAGCCGTACCACTGGCTGAAATTCACCGTGCCATCGCCGGTGGTATCGACCCAGGCGCCGGTGGCGGTGGTATTGCCCAGATCAATCTGTGTGGCCGACAGCCGCAAGATCTGGCGCAGCTCCACCCAACTGAGTGCCGCATTCGCCGACAGGCACAGCCCCGCGATGCCAGCAGCCAGCGGAGTTGCCGAAGACGTGCCACCAAAGTCGTTCTGATAATCGGCAGGCCCGCCTGCCACGGCAGTGCCTGCGGCGTGATCGTTGTGCAACCGTTGCACCCGGATCTGCGTATTGCTGGGAATGGACACGATCAACTGCGCCTCGGTGTCGGCGGCGCCCGGCACGCCGATCAGGACCGCATCGCCGACGCTGAACCCGGCCGAGCTGCCAACCGCCATTGTGACATTGGACCCGGTCGCATTGACCGGCGCGCTGGTCGAGGTCGATTGGAACGGCGCGCCCGGCATATTGCCGTTGCCCAGCAGATCTGCACTGATCACACCGTAGTTTGCCGGTGGATTGTGCAGTGGCGAGCCCCCCACATAGGCATCGTGACTGGGGGCCACGAATTCGACACTGTTGCCGATCTGGCTGTAGGCGCTCCGCACTTCGGTCGTGCCGTCATCGGCAAGGGTCGATGCGCCGACGCACATGACCTTGGGATGCAAGGCCATGCCAAAGCTGACCGGTACGACGCCAGTGGAGTTGCCAGCGGCCCAGAAGATGCCCACACCCCGACCGCCGCGCCCGTAGGTGGTGACAAAGTCGACCATGTCCGACATCACCCCCGCGAGCGGCCCTGCGGACCAGCCAAAGCTGCAAGAGATCAGGTCAGCCGGATTGGCGGGCGGAGCGGGAAAGACCGTGCCCACCGCATAGTTCACCCCGTCCCCAGTCCAGCCGGGATCAAAGCCGGCCAGCCAGACGAAGGCATCCGCGTATTGCTGGTCGGTTGCGGGCACGGGGCGAATGGCCCCGATCAGGCGGCAATTGGGCGCCGCACCCACAATTCCCATTCTGGTCCCACCAACGCCCGACGGGTTGTTGGCCAACCCGCCCGCGACGCCGGAGCAGCCCATGCCGTGATTGTTGGGCGGGCTGTCGTTGTCCAGCGTCAGCGAATTGAAATCGATGAAATGCGCCACCTTGTCGGCGCCGCCGGTCACGGTCCCGTCAAAATCCGCATGCGCGGCCGTCGTCACCCCGCCGGTGGTGGTCGATTGAATGCCGCGGTCCAGTACCGCGATCACGACGTTCTCGCTGCCAAAGGTCATATCACCGGGGTCGCCGGGATTGACGCCCGCGGCATTGTTGTTGCGCAGGGTTTGCCAAGCGTCGGGCAGGTGCACCAGATCAATATGCCATTGTTCGGGGGCCAGGTAATCGGTGGGGTTGATCGCCTGATCCGGCACCGTGGCCGACAGGTTCGGCTCCGCATAATGAACAAGGCCGCTTTTGACCAGTTCCTCGCAGACCCGCAGCACATCGCGCGACCCGCCGCCTTCTACCTCCAACAGCCAGCCGTTTGGCGAATAGGGCAATCTGCGCACCACGCGCAGCCCCCGCCGGGCGGCCAGAACAGGCACCTTGTCATTGCTGATCTCTGCCTTGAACCGCACGTTGATCTGGCTGGTCATGAATTCGACCGCCTGCGGCTCGAGATTCAGAACCAGACCCGCCGCCGCCACGGTGGGATGCGCGCGAAGCTTGGCGATGGCACCGTCAATGGCATCGCCGTTTTCGGGGTGCGTATAGATCGCAACGCCCTCCTGCCGGACCTCTTGGGGGATGCCGTCTTGCTCGGTCAGGCCCAACTCCCTGATCAGCGCCCTCAGCTTTTCGATCTCATCGTCGGGGCTGGCGGGGGCCAGGGCCACCGCAAGGCGCGCAGGGTCGGGATCGAACGGCACCCGGATCTTGCCACGGTAATAAACCGGCATACCCTTGCGCCCCAGAACGAACCGTTCAGAATTGGCGCCGTCATGGATCACGACCTGTCGTTCGTCGCCCTCAAGGCGCGGCGCATCGGCTTGCAGCAGGTACTGCCCCGGCACAATGTCCGTCGCGTGATAGCTTTGCGTCTGTTTCGAGAACTTCAGAACGATGGGCTTGGATTGGGCGTTGTCCTCGCTGCGGGTTGCGGTGACCTTTGCGTTGGAAATGGTTTTCCAGTTTGGGTCCTCGACTCGCACGTCCAGGCCGCTTTTTGCAATCCGTTCCATGATAAATTCCTGTCAAATCGGTTAAAGGCCCTGCCGGTCACGCGGACCGGCAGGGATGTTCCGTCAGATGTTGACGATGGCAATGTGGCGCCGCGGGTGGGTCCAGGAATAGGCCTCGTCGTAGTCCCATCCGCTGCTGGGTCCAGCGTCGCCCCCCGCAGGGTTAAAGGCCCGGCCCTGCGCGTTGATGCCAATGGTATAGGCCCCCTCGTCAGAGGCGCCGCTCACCAGAAAGCGGGCTGTCGTCGTCCAAGCGTTGTCGGCATCGGTGACGTGCCAGTGGTCATAGTCGGCCGTCGCATCCATCCGGCCCAGCGGCGTGCCTTCGCAACTGCGGCCAAACAGAATGGCATTGCGCAGATGCGCCGCCGACACTTCGCAGGAAACCCGGATTTCGATGTCCGTGCCTTCGGGCCTGCGAATGACCGGACACACGTCCGGCAGCGGCGACCAGCCGCCGGTTCCTGACGGACGCCACTGCATCGCAGTAAAGACCGCATGGGGCCGGGTGTTGTCGATCTGGATGGGCACGGCCGCACTGGTATCCACGACGTTCTTGCCTGCATCGCCCAGTTCAAGTTGCATCTCGTAGCGGCCATTGGCATAGCGCTGCGTGCGCCAGTTCAGCAACCAGTGCGGAAACACCAGATCACCGGCAGGCAGGATGGGATACCATCCGTTTGAATCTGGCACGATGTGGATCGGCCCCCCCGCCCCTAGGCGTGGCGCCCACCAGCTTTCGTCCTGTACCGGGGTAAAGCTGCCGCTGCTTTGATGTTTCTTCATCAGCCGGTAATGCACTGCGCCGGAAAAGCGGTGGCAGCCATGCAGTTGCACCGTCGACCACAGTGGTGCCGTGGTGAGAGTGTCGCGCGCAGAGGTGGACAGCCCCCCCGACCGCGCCCGGTTAACCATGCGCCCATATCCCGTGCTCAGATCGAAATAGGAGGCCTCAAGCGGCATCAGGCCCGCTGTCAGGATTGTCGGCGCGGAACAGCCGGAAGGGTCAATCTCGGGCCCTTCGCAATTGGGCGAGGACACAGCATGCGCCTCTGCTTCCAGCACGATATCCGACAGACCGGTGCTGTTCCAACGCACGTCAAAGAAGCCTTCGGAATAGATCACTTCGTCGGTGCCATCGCCATCCACGTCCTGAGTCACCCGGAAGGTGATATCGGGGACGTCCCTGATCTTGGTCCAGATGCCCAGAACGATATCGGTACAACGCCAGAACGGCCCGACCCAGTGGTGAAAGTCGAGATCTGGGGCCGCTTTGCGCATTTCATCGTTCATATCCGCATCGAATGGCTGTCCCCTATCGGGCAGCGGTGGCGGCACGCGAGGCGCGCGCATCTCAAGCTCGGCCTCCAGTTTTTCCGTGCTGGTCCCGAAAGACCCGCGGCTGACAAGCGTCTCAAGCTGGGCCGTAACGGTCTCTCCGGCTTCCTCGCGCAGCCGGTCCAGCACCTCGGGTCGCCGCAGCAGCGCGGCCAGTTGCGCGGGCTGCGCCGCCCCGCGCATGAAAGGATCAGGTTTCGGTTTCGGAATTTCGATGGGCGTCGCTGCAACCGACGGACGCCCGGCAAAGCGCTCTTCCGGCGGGAGGGGCCATTTGATCCGAGGCGGTTCGCGCTCCAGTTCGGGTAGCGGAATCCGCTCCAGCCAATCTTTCAGACGGACGGGATAGAGCGTCGGGAAACACAGCCGCGCGCGCCGCCATTTGATGATCCAGTCGATTTCCCAAGCGGGGATCCAGACACAGAAATGGCCGCATTCATCTGTCGTGGCCGTTGCGATCAGTTCGCGTTTGCATTTCGTGGGAAAGAACCATGACCAGCGCGGCCAGCCCGGCGGGCTGTAGATGTGAAACGAACAATCGGTATCCTCGACATGTACGGTGGCGTTGGGCACGCCCTCCAATTCACCCGAGACCGGGTTGCGTTTGACAACCTGCCCGCAGACGCGGCGAAACAGCAGCAGGTCCGGATCGATCCGCCATTGCAGTTCTTTGTGAAGTTTGCTGAATTTCTGGCCCTTGAGGGTTTGCAGCGGCGCTCCGGTCAAATCCGCGAGACGCACAGCCTGCATATCAGAGATCTTGGCATCAATTGGATCCATGCGGTCTTTTTCGGTTTTCATGTGATGTCCTCCTGTAATATTTCCGTCCGGGCTGGGGGCAGCCTTATAGGCAGGGCAAATGCGCCCCGTCAGTCATCTGAAATAGTCAAAAACAGGCAAAAAACGCGGTGCCTATGGTGTGATCAGAAACAACCACCAATCCATGGTTCCATCATAGGTTGCATGGAGGGAACGGAGTTGATTTTCGTCAACGCGGCCGGTATCGGGGCGGTATTTCGCCGACTTCATGGACGCCTGCAACTTCGTCCGCAGGCTCAAGACGCTCGGCGGCCTCACGCCCTACGAACACATCTGCAAGATGCGGACTTCAGATCCATATCTGATCCATCTTGACTGCGACCTACCAAATGCCGGGACTGAACAAGGGATTATCTTCATCAGTCGCAATGGGTTGCGCGATGGTGAGCCATTGTCGCGCCATTGATCCAAGAGACAATGGCGACCGCAGACTACGGCCCGCACAAGACGCTTTACAACCGTGACATACGACAGGCGGCGATATGAACGTCTCAACCGGAATGAGATCATGTTCGGAAGGCTGAAGGACTGGCGACGTGTCGCGACAAGATACGACCGATGTCCACCGTCCCCGGGGATGGGCGCAGCCACGGACACCATAAGCGCCTTGTCCTCGATTGCCCCTGACAAGGTGCACATGCTTCGGGATCGCATGTCGAGCCAGAGACGATTTCCAAGACGATCCCGTCGCCGCTTTGATAGATGTCCATCAGGCCCGCACCCCATTTACTGGAGTAGGCCCATCCTCCCGTGATATTGAAGGTGGCCAGGTCGACCAACATTTCCTTGTTCACGCCAGGAAGCAGCCCGGGGGTTTGAGACGTTATATCCTGCGCTGTCGCGGAAAGCGGCGCGAGACACAGCCACAAAAAAGCGGCCATCCGATATTTGTTAACGCCCCAAAGCATTCTTGTCTTAATTTGAAGTGTTTTTTCTCGCACCGCCAGATTCCTCAATCGCCGACTATCGTCTACGAACTTTAGAGGGCGTTCCAACACCACGTTCGTAAGCGGCGTAAACACTTAGCAAACTTAGATGAGGCGATGGTCATAATCGGTGGTGTCGAGCAGAAGGCGCATTTCTTTGCCCTCGATCTGCCGCACAGCGACGCCTGTTATGTCAGGGCCTATCCGGCTGCGGTTTCCGAGGCTTGCCCCGATTGCGCCGGGCCGCACGCCGGCGCCGGCTCTCGGACGGCGCTTGCACCTCCTGCTTCTCCTCGGCTTCGGCTACCGCAATCTCGAGATTCTCGAAAGCCAGCTGCCGGTCATCCTCGCTGAGCTTCTCGGACCGCTTTCCGTGGACGACATGGTTGAGTTCGGCGACCAGATGCTCGAGGCGCCTGTTGGCCTCCTTCAGCGCATCTCGCTCACGCAGCAACACGGTGACAGCTTCGCGCTGCGCCTCGGGGATGGCGGAAAGGTCGATGGTGGCGGCGGTGGACATGGCCGCAGGATAGCCAAAAACGGCGTCAGGTGCGCGCCATTCTCCAAGCCTGATTCATTCTGCCGCAGCCGGGCGGCGAGTCTCCAGCGCCCTCACCTTGCGCCAGTCCAACCCGGCAAACAACGCCTCGAACTGCGCTCGGTTCGGCATAATCACCCCGTCCCGAACCGCCGGCCAGGTGAAGGTGGCTTCCTCTAATCGCTTGTAAGCCATTACCAGGCCGCTACCGTCCCAGAAGAGGATCTTCAGCCTGTCGGCTCGCTTCGCCCGGAACAAAAACACAGTGCCGGTGAACGGGTCCTCCTCCAGGACCGACTGTACCAGTGCGGCGAGCCCGTCATGCCCCTTCCTGAAGTCGACCGGCTGCGTCACCTCCAGAATGCGCACTCTGTGTGAAGGCATCATCATGTTCGGCAGCCCACAGCCCGGACGATCTCGGCAATCTGCGCTGCCGAAGCGTTCCCTTTCAAGCGAATGGATACTTCACCAACGATGATCTCGATCGAAGGTGCCTCCGGGGCCGAGGTGGTCTCCGGCGATGAACACGAAGGATCCTCATCGCAAAGCATCAGCGGCGCAAATCCAGGAGGTTCCGACACGGCCGGCAGAACCAGCTTGCCGTCCTTCGCAAGCCTCCGCCATTCCGAAATCCGGTTCGCGCGCACGCCATACCTCCCGGCAACCTCGCGAACCGTCACTCCGGGCTCCAGGGTCTCCGCGACGATCCGGGCCTTCAGATCATCAGGCCACCGCCGTCGACCCGCGGTGGAGACATCAGCTCCGCCTCGACCGGAAAAACTCCAACGTATCTTCCATGGAGAAACTCCATCCCTGTTCCAAAACAAGACCGGCTTCTCAGAAACGGCCGATCCAGAACAGGTGGGGGTCAGCTGACGCTTACATTAAAGCTACCATTCAAGCCAGATTAAGGATCTTTTCCACTACCACACCAGACACGCGCTCAGAGGTCCATACGGCCAGGATTTGGGCCACCGCAACGTCCAATGTTGGTTCCTGTCAAATAAGGCATACAACGGCTCTTTACTGTTGGAGATCTGTTGGCAAAATCCTCAGCAGGCACTGAGTGTGAGCAGACCAAGTGTGGTACGCTATATTACAGTCGCAATCCGCTGATTAAACTCCGTTGCCCGTCATCAGAACCTTTGTCCCACCGAGATGTAGAGCAAGCTGTCGCCTTCGTCGCTGATGGAGCCGTCCACTGCAAAGTCGACGGGGAATTTCTTGGATACCCGGTATCTCAAACCCAAGCCTACCGCTGATCCAACGTCATCCAGATCATTAAATCCGCCGCCGACGGCGCCCACGCCGCCGAAGGCGACCACACCTATCCGTTTTCCCAGCCGTTTGCGATATTCGACCTGCGAGGATAGAAGTGCATTGTCCAGAAATTCGGTGATGTTGAAGCCGCGGAACGAGTCTGTGCCGCCCAGTGAGCATAGATCGTAGAAAGGGACACGTCCTGGGGCCGAACATCCGGCCAACCGGACCGCGACAACGCCGTCATCGCCGGCAGTGAAGTACTTGTCGTAGGTCAGAATGGACTTGAAGTACTCTTTCCCAAATCTGTTGGACGGCTTGTTGTAGGTGCCGGAAAACGAAAGGTTGAAACCGGAGGTGGGATAGATCTTTTCGTCCAGTCGCGCGTAATCCGCGACAACGCCAAAGCCGACCGAACTGAAGCCATCGGGCAATCGGATATTCGTGGGGAGGCTCGGGAAAATCGGGTCCGATGATCTTATGGTGGATTCAAGATAACGCGCACTCACCCCGAGATGAAATTCCGGGGTGATGCCATAGAGGAGCTTGAGCTTGATCAACTCGCCCTCTTGTTCGATGGGGAGCGTTCCGAACCGCGATATCAAATCATAGTTGATATCCGCATCGATGTAGGTGGCACCAATGGACCACCGATTTTCCATGAAGTTCAGATTGAAGGTCAGTCCGTAGCCCGTTGACCCGTTTTGCGAGCCCAGGTAGCCGATACCCAGCATGGACGTATCCGACCCTTCATCGATATTGAAGAGGTATCCCGCCCCTATCGCGAGCCCGCTGTCGATCATCGGGTCGCTGAACGGCACCGGCGCGACAATCACCGATCCGCTTCGCAGGCCGAATTCCGGCTTGGAGGATGCCTTGTTCAGGGGAGAAAGCTTGTGATCCAGGTTGCTCTCGGCGGCCACCACCGGCCCGGGATCTCCAGCAATGGCGTGGAGGCAAATAACCCAAAGCGCCACGACCCGCCTGAACGTTGCGGCCCGTGCTTGTGAAAGCCCGCCCTGCCTGAATGCATTTCGAAGCCTCACGAACGGAGAGAAGCCTGCTGACAGAACAGTGCGCGGACCGCCTGCGCCGTGAGAACGACCGATGCTCTGCAAGTATTCCTTGGTTGGAAAGCGAGAGCTGAGACTGAACATACAACAATTCCTCAATGGGGATGGATTTCCGAGAATAAAGAGCAGTCAAACAGGTACTTCTTGAGCCACGTGCCGGTCGACGGCCGGATGGAACCTGTTTTCATGTCACATCATCTTAGAATAACAAAAGTTTGCGCAGGATCTGAAACAGATCCTTCAGGGGTAGCTGCGTCGCGCCGGCTGCGAAGACGGGAAGAACTGCCGCCGCAGAAATAGGCAGAAGTGCCATGCGCTGGATCAGCACTGTGGACAGGTTTCTGGCGGCCTTGAATATCGCACCGGGGTCCGACACGGGTCTCTCCGACGATATCTCGTCCTCGGACGCCTTACTGATGCTCTCTTGCAACACGCTATGCTCCTGGGCGATGTGATATCGCGTGGCCTGGGCCTGCGCGATATCCTGCGTTCTTTGCTGGAGGTCTTGAAGGGGTCCGGTGAAGAACAGCATCGGTAAGGCGAGCAGGCCGTTCGTGATCAGAACCCAGATGACCATTACCGCGGTAAAAGTGGTTGCGCTGATGGTCTCTGCGTTCAGATGTCCCGCGATTGCCGCCCCCAGGTTGCAGCTCAGAGCAAGAACGAAGAGCGTGTATGTATTTGGAAATGCGCCCACAAAGCCGAGCCCGCCGGCACCGTCGGGATGGGTGACCGTCAGCCGCAACTCCAGCGCGGCAATCGCCTTCAGGAACAACCCCACGACGACGATGCGCCAAATCCAGCGCGCCACGAGGAAAAAATATATCGGGCTGCTGACCCATAGGCACCAAAGAGCAGTGTAAGAAAAACGGTCTCCGCCACTGCCAATGGTAAAGACCCAGGAGGCCTCATCAAAGGCCCCAAGTGTGTAAGCTGCTCCAACTGAGAACCCGCAGGCTATGAGGAAGCAGATGATCTCGGCCAAGGAGGAATTGCGGCGTCGCACGGCAAGGGTCGCCGCAGATGCAGCCGCTGCCTGCGAGCCGGTCGCAAGCAGTGGGCGGCTGAGCAGAGGGTTCAGAACTGCCGCGAGTTGACGTTCCGCCACCGGTTCCATCGCGATGAGCAGGCTAATCCCGACAAGAAATCGCGACAGCACGGGCAAGTGAAGAAGGAAAGATGTCTCGGAAGTGTCTCCAAACGCCGATCCTTCGAAGATGCTGATGACCACAGGCGCACCCCATGCAATCAGGACAAACAAAAGCGCCCGGGTAACCGGTCGCAATTGATCCTCCTCCACAAGGCCCAGCCGCGACTGCATCCTGTAGTAGAGGCCGCCGCGCGAAATCCTTGCAGCCTCGATGGTCGGGTCTTCATTCATCTACCAGACACCCCGGATGATGCGCGATCTGGCGGGCGCGATCGCGGTTTCGGTGACCGGGTCGGCGGATCCAGATCTCCGAGGCTTGCTTGTTCATTCACACGCTCCCCCAATTGGCCGTGTCATTATCCTTTCGGGAACAGGAAGGTGAGAAACGCACGCGCGCCCCAGCCTTCGGGGCCGGTCGGCGTGCTATTGGCCCAATAGCGCGCGCCGACGCCAATGCTAACCGGTTGATCCCCGATCCGTGTTAGTTTCGAAACCTGCGCATTTATGGGAACCGACCACTCCTCGGACTCCCAGTTGTAGGAGGTTTCGGTGTTGAGGGTGTATGTCCACGCGGTGGCAGAGGTATAGGAGACGAAAGGTTGGAGGAACGTGTTGTTGATATCCGCGCGGCTACTGTCACCACCGACGGACCAGACATGGTTGGCCAGAGCACCGATGGTCCATCCGTCCGATTGCGTCAGAGCAACCGCCGTCGGGCCGAGCGCCCATTTCTCTGCGCCCAGCAGACTGTCCGTGGCTGTGGGCAATACCGCGACCGGTCCCACGCCCCAGATCCATTTTCCGAAAGCGGGCTGAACAGGCGAGAAGAACGCGCTGACAGTCGTATCACCCAGGCCGAACTGATCGCCGGCACCGGGAAAGATGTCGCTCTGCGACGTGACGGGCAGGATCACGCGCGTGATCAAATTCCAGTCGCTGTTCAGCGAAATCGGAATGACCGGCTGGATATTGAGGGTCGCGCGCTCGCCATCATCCGCCGGTCCGATGTTCGAGTCGTAGTTCCATTGAAATGGAACGCTGATCAGAGAGGAAATCGGGTTGGCCAGTTTCTTGGCCAAGTCGGTGTCCTGTGCATGCGCGACAGTTGCGCAGACCAAAGATGCGCTGGCAGCCAGAATTGCCTTCGATCGGCATCCCCCCCCCTCGAGAGGGTACTGATGTCTTCGCGTTTGTGTTTGCCGAGCTGATTTTCATTTCATTGTCCCCAATTGTCATAGTCAGAAACGCAGGGTTATCCCGGCAACGGGGCCGTACATTTCAAGCTCAAGATCAGCAGTGTCGCCGTCATAGTCGAAGCTCAAATAGCGAAATCCGGCATTGGCGCTGAACCGATCACTGAGCGCATACTCAAACCCGCCAAAAATATCGTAGGAAATATCGGACCCGACGCCGAATCCGCCGATGCTTGCAAAGCCGCCCAGAGACACCTTTTCATTCAGTTCAATGCGACCGCGAAGCCCGATCATCGGATCGACCCACGTCTTGTCTATCCTCGCGTCAAACGCGGCGCCGACCGGGCCACCACCAACCAGCCCGACATCAGTCCGGACATCGACCACGCGGATCCCGCCATAGCCCTGAAGCAATTTGCCATTCTCCTCGTAAAGCGCATAGCCGAGCGCCGCCGAGGCCAGTTGCATCTTGACGTCGACATTCGTTTGACCGGCGAATGGCCCGCCCAGCGTGCCGCTCTCTCCCAGATCGGTGTAGATGGCGTCGTAAAGCAGGCTGAACTTTCCGAACCGGCTTTCGCCCGCGACCATGTAAGTGAAGTCGAGCGCGTCGATGATGTCACCTGGCTTGGCGGACGAATTGGCAGAATTGCCCCCGCTCCCCGTCACCTCCGTGTCGACCCAAGGCACGAGACCGTAAAGCGTCACACTGTTTTGGTACTCCTGCGCCATGGCTGCGCCGGCCGACAGGGTCACCGCCGCGGAGGCAGACATGACGATCAAACTCGGCCGTTGCCGTATAACAGGCCTGCCAATCGCCCGTGTCATCCTTCGGTGCCGCAAGTGTTTGTCTTCGAGAGCTTCATCTGGATTCTCCAAACATGGGTTAATGAGGTAGCATCCGAAGCGGGGTGCCCGAGAGTGACGCGGGCGTTGCAGGATGCGTGATAGGGGCGGCCGATTTGTGTGATGGATACCTTCCTGAGCGCGCACATTTCGATCAATTCAAGGTTGCCATTCTACTAATGGACCTGGGCCAGTTCTGCCCATTTCACGCCAATCTACTTCGAGTGGCGCGCGCGATGCACGCGCTCCTGAAAACACTGGGGGCGCAACCCGCCCACCGGGTGAAGGCACGGCTGAAACCGCCAGGAGTGCTGTAGCCAAGTCTTCTGGCGATCTCCTGGATCTGAAGATCCGTGTCGCACAACAAGGCGGCGGCAATCTCGAACCGGCTCTTCTCAACCAAGGACCAGAAGCAGACGCCACGTTGATTCAATCTGCGTTGAAGCGTTCGGGGACTTACACTGAGATGTCTAGCGACTGTTTCCAGAGAGACGTTCCCCGCCAGAGCAAGTCCGGCGATCACAGACCTCAACTTGGAATGCCCCGGCTCGAGTTCCTTCGTACGGTGCGCCATGTATGCTAACCTCAGGTAAAGGCTCTTGTGCCGACAGGTTGAACGATTCGGATCGAGAGCTCAGACCATTGCGCGCCAAAATCTGCGCGACGACGCGAGGAGGATCGCATTTGGGAGGGAGACTCGCGCTTGTCAGGGCAACTCATCTGCTCGACTATATTGCCGTGCTCCGCGATGCGGGCGCTCCGGTTGACCGCGACCTTGCACGCTCACTATTGCCTCCACGCATAGAAGAAACGCCGAACCTTTATGTGAGCGTTCCAGTCGTACTTGAGTGGGTTGCACGGACTGGCCACGATTTCCATCCTATGGAATTAGGGCTGCTGGGTGCGCAAAAGGCCTCTCTGGCCTCTTTGTGCCCGGCCCATCAAATAGCCATCATGACCGCACAAACCGGCCTGAAGCGTCTTGAGGCCGTGATTGCGATTGCCAGGTTCGAGGACAGTGCCCTTGACGTCAGCATCCGGCACGAGGGCGATGATTTGCGTATTGGCTGCTGCATGACCGAGTTGGGTCAGCATCGTTTCCTGTGTTTTGCCGAATGGTTGAACGTGCAAGGCGTCATTTCCGTCATACGCAGTGTCATGGGAGCGGCATGGTGCCCGAGTGAAATTTGTTTCGTATCCCCCATGTGCCCTCCTCCGGCGGTCCAGGCGGCCTTTCCCAACACCCGTATCATGGTGGGCCAGCCGAACACGTCCGTTGTCGTCTCGCGCGCAGACCTTGCCCGATCAACCTGCAATCCGCCGACATCCGCCTCTGAGGCACCGGCGGTGCTGGCGCCATTGGAAGTGGAGGATGCTCGATCCGCCTGGGAGTTCATTGGGTTGATGCGCGTATTGATTCAGCCCTATCTCAACGAGGGCCGTATCGACATAGCGGTAGCCGCTGAAATAGCGGGTATTAGCGCCCGAACCTTGCAACGCAGGCTCAAACAGAGTGGCAGCACCTACTCGCAGATCCTTCAGGAGGCGCGCTTCGAGCTTGCGCGCAAGCGTCTCGAAGATCCCGGCATGAAAGTGATCGATGTGGCCATGATGGTAGGCTACGACAGCCCCCAACATTTCACCCGCGCCTTTCGCCGGTTCACGGGCGTTACGCCATCTCAGTATCGCAACCAACGCATTGCAGAAGCCTCTGAGGCCGATCGGGTAATCGCCTGAAGAAGCTTGGATGTGGTTGCACACATGTGGCGTGTTCAGCACGCCGTATTGCACGAACCCGGCTAAAAGGCACGATGGGAAGTCCGCCGGTCCGTTATCTCGTTGCTTCAAGGCGCCCCCTGACGTGCTTGCGCCTGAACTCGACCTGTAACGGGACAGTGGCACAGAACCGGGCGGAATTTTAAAGACAGCATTCCCAGTATGGCGCGAAATGGGCAGAGCCATCGCCGGGTGAGGGATAGCCTGATGACTTCGAGGGGAATCATCAGGGAATCGTGGGCAATGAACCGTTTGACAATCAAGGGTGCGCTCGCACTCCTCGTGGGCGGCGCCACCGGAATGACTGCAGGCTCTGCATCACTTGCGCAAAACACCGCTACCTATTCGGCAGATGTTCCTGCCAAGATCACGACGCCTGATAGCACTGACACTCGAATTGGCACGCTGAACTTCAAGGACGGCGCGCCCGACGAAAAGACCGTTGAACTTGTCTATGACAACCTCGATTTCATGCGCGGCGTGCAGGCATTCTTGACCGGCGTTTCCGCCACCTCGATCCGCGCGGTATGTAACGGCTTTGATAGCATCGGCATCAAGGCAAACGAGGCCTTTGGCATTACCGAAGACCTCATGGATGCACGGTCCCTTTTCCTCACGCCGAACACGACAACCGTTTACGGCTTCACCTGTTTCGACCTGTCCGAGGGGCCGATGGTCATGGAGGTGCCGACCGGCGTGCTTGGCCCCGTGGATGACGCAGACTTTCGTTGGGTCAACGATATCGGTGTGACCGGGCCGGATGCCGGCAAGGGGGGGAAATACCTGTTTGTGCCACCCGGCAACACCGACGCCATGCCCGAAACAGGTTATTTCGTTCAAGAACCGCGGACCAATACTTTGCTTCTGTTCTTTCGGGCGTTTGTGAAAGATGGCGATATCGCCGCTGCGGTTGAGCATGTGAAGTCGAGCACCAAGGTCTATCCGCTGACTGCCGTCGATAATCCGCCTGCGACCAATTTCGTCAATGCATCGGGCCAGCAATTCAACACGATCAGCGCCAATGACTTCAGCTTCTACGAAGAGCTGAATGAGGTTGTGCAGGCCGAGCCTGCCGATTGGGTAGACCCCGCCACTGTCGGCCTCTATGCGTCGATCGGCATCCGCAAAGGTCAGGACTTTGCACCTGACGAGCGGATGGAGAAAATCCTGACCGAGGCGGCTGCGGTGGGCAACGCCACGGCGCGGAGTTTCCTTTTCGCATCGCGCGAGCCATCCGCGAATTTTTATGAGGACCGTCAATGGTTCACGCCGTTCATCGGCGGCAGCTATCTGTTTCAGGACGGGCCTGAGCGGCTGATGGACGCGGCCACGATGTTCTTTTACGGCTACACCGGTATTACCCCGGCGATGGCCCTCCAAAAGGCCGGCGCGGGATCGGTCTATGCGATGACTGTCCGCGATTCCGATGGCGCGTACCTCGATGGAACCAAGACCTACAAGGTGACGCTGCCCGGACCGATCCCAGCCAAGGATTTCTGGTCTTTCGTGGTCTATGACAATCAGACCCGGTCCCTTCTGGAGACCGATCAGAAGATGGCTGGCGTGGACAGCAATGACACGGCGATGATCGTGGATGCGGACGGTACCGCCGAGATCTGGTTCGCTCCGGAGGCGCCCGAAGGTCAGGAAGCCAACTGGGTTCAGACCATTCCGGGCAAGGGATACAACGTGCTGTTCCGGCTCTATGGACCGCTTGAGCCCTGGTTCGACAAGAGCTGGAAGGTCGGCGATCTGGAGCCGGTGCAAAAGTGATCTCGAATAACATTACCGACCGCGCTGTCGGCACGGTCATGCAAGGAAAAAAAGAAATACAAATGGGAGATCTTCAATGAAAATAACAACCCTCAGTCTTGCTGCGGCCGTTGCGGCGGCAGCCTTGCTTGCGCCGGTAGCTCATGCGCAGGATGTCACTCCGGAAGAAGCGCGCGAAATTGCCAAGGAAGCCTATACCTACGGCTACCCGCTGGTCGACAACTACCGCGTCAATTATTCCTTTTTCGTCGATGAAAGCAGCCCGGAATTCAAAGCCCCCTGGAACGAGCTCGCGAACATCAACAGGGTATTCACGCCCGCCGATACAGCGGTACAGTCGCCCAATTCGGACACGCCCTATTCCTGGGCGGGATTGGATCTGCGGGCCGAGCCCATCGTGATTTCCCTGCCCAAGATCGAGGCGGACCGCTACTATTCCGTCCAGATCTGGGATGCGTACACGTATGTTATCGGTTACGCAGGGTCGCGCACCACCGGCAATGATGCCACAAATATCATGGTGGTCGGGCCCAGCTGGACCGGCGAGACACCGGACGGCATCGACCATGTCTACACGTCCGATACCGAATTCGGCATGGCCGCGATGCGCACGCAGTTGTTCAACCCCGACGATATCGGCAATGTCGAGGCCATCCAGGCACAGTACCAGATACAGCCCCTATCGGCTTTCCTTGGGACCCCGCCACCGCCGCCCGCTCCGGACATGGATTTCATCGAGCCGCTCAGCGCCGAAGACCAGAAGACGTCGCTTGAGTTCTTCAACATCATGAACTTCGTGCTGAGCTACAGCCCGCCGGTGCAGAGCGAGGCGGCGCTCAGGGAACGCTTCGCCAAGATCGGCATCGAAGGCGGCAAGACCTTTGACCCCTCCACCCTCTCGCCTGAGATGACGGCGGCCATCGAAGCAGGCCGCGATGATGCCTTGGCCGATTTCGCTGACGTCGTGCAGAAGATGAATGTCGGCAAGATCACCTCCGGTGACATTTTCGGCAGCCGCGACTTCCTTGGGGACAACTACCTCTACCGCTGGCTCGGCACGGTCGGCATCTATGGCAACGCCAAGGAAGAGGCGATGTATCCAGTTCTGGCCGTTGATTCCACGGGCCAGACATTGAACGGCGCGAACCGCTATACCTTGCATTTCCCTGCGGACGAGCTTCCGCCTGTGAACGCTTTCTGGTCCCTCACGATGTACGAGCTTCCGGCAAGCCTGCTCGTGGCCAACCCGCTTGACCGCTACCTTTTGAACTCGACGATGATGGATCAGTTCGTAAGGGACGATGATGGCGGTTTGACCCTCTACTTCCAGAACGAATCTCCTGGGAAGGAAAAGGAAGCCAATTGGCTGCCCGCTTCCGAGGGTCCCTTCTGGGTCGTCTTGCGTCTCTACTGGCCAAAGGAAGCCGCGTTGAACGGCAGCTGGACGGCGCCCTCCATTGAGCGCGTGACCGACTGAAATCAATCCGCCCGGTGAGGCAGCTCACCGGGCGGCATGCGCCACGGCAAGCGCGCCGCCTGTTTTCGATGACCCCAGCCTGCGACTACGGTCAGAATCTGCAGGATCATCGGTTTACGCGCACAGGGCGCTGGGCGAGTCGCGACCAAACAGTAAACCAAGGAGTGAAAATGATGATACTTCAAAGCCTGACATCAAAGCTGATGATGGCCGTCGCTGCCCTCTGCTTTGCGATGCCCGCGCAGGCGGATGACACGGCACCCGTCCCGAAACCCGAAGAGGTGGCCGCGCAGGCTTATCTCTATGGGCTGCAACAGGCGATTTATTACGGCACCCGCTGGACCTACACCCAGAACGAGGCAACGACCAACGCGGTCCTCCCCGGCCTGAATCAGTTCTATTGGATCCGCAAGCAGATCACCCCAGACTACCCTATCGTTACGCCCAACGCGACCACCCTGTATGGTTCTGGCTTTCTGGATCTGCGCGCAGGCCCTGTCGTCGTGGAAATGCCCGAAATCACCGATCGCTATTTCAGCCTTCAGATTCAGGATCAGTACGGCATTTTTAGGTTGATCGTTGGTTCGCCGTTTAATGGTACGGAGGCGCGTAAGTATATCCTGGTGCCGCCGGGGTTCACCGGCGATGTTCCGGCCGACTTCCCGACCACCGACATCGTCAAGTGGCCGGCATTGACGGCCTTTGCCATTGTTCGGATGGCGGTCGAGAACAACTCTGCCGCCGAGTTCAAGATCCTCAATGACCTTCAGGATCAAGTAACCATGACGCCACTGGCCGACTGGCTGGCCAATGATCACAATGGCATTGCGCAGGCCGACAGAAAAAAGGTTCTGGGCGATTTTCCGATCCCCGACGGCATGCCTGAATATCAATTCGGTCAGGTCGACAAGCAGACGCCCGAGCAATATTTTACCCTGCTCAGTGTCATCTTGAACGACCCAACCATGCCGACGGACGCGGACTCGCTCATGGAAGTCGAGATGCTGAAGCAACTTGAGGCATTCAACATCGGCAAGGGTCTGACCTTTGACTGGGACACGCTGACCGCCGAGCAGCAAAAGGCGCTGGAGACCGGTTTCAAAGCCGGGTTCGATAATACCCGCAAGGCGTTGAAAACCAGCATGATCGACATGAACGGCTGGGGAATCACACGCAACGAGGGCGGATTTGAGACCCACTGGCTGGATCGCGCGGTGATCGCGGATGCTGCCTGGGGCGCGCCCGACAAGAATATATCGCACGTCGGCGGGTTCCTGTTTACCGATGCCGATGGCGAGTTGTTCAGCGGCAAGAACAAGTACACGTTGACCTTCGGCATGAACGATCTGCCGCCAGTGACCCAGTTCTGGTCGATTCCGATCTACGATGCTAATGGCTATTTCGTTGCGAACGAAATCAACCGCTACACGGTCAACAGTTTCATGTTGGAAGCGGGTGATATCACGCCCAAGGACGACAAGCTGGTGTTTTACATCCAGCACGAAAAGCCCACCGATCCGGAGCAAGCCAAGAACTGGCTTCCGGCTCCGCCTGACGGGTTCCGTTTCGCCGCGCGGTTCTACGGACCCTATGCCCCGATCGTGAATGGCACCTACGATATGCCGAAGGTGGTGCGTGTAAAGTGACGACCTGAGATGATTTAAAACGGGGCTTTGGAGCAACGCTTGATAGCCCCGTTTGCATTTACAGTTCTTATTCGATCCAGGTGGCACCGTTTCCTGAAAAAAGCGTATCGCAAACGAGGCTCAGGACCCATTGATTTCAGGTTTGAACCGCCCCGGGTTTACCGGCTAGTGTTTTGTTCAAGACTTAGGCGGCTTTTTCAAGGGCGTTCATGCTCGCATGGAATGCGTCCTCCTGTTCTTGCGGCGGCCGGTAGCCAATGGCGCTGTGTAGCCGCTCGGTGTTGTACCAGCTGACCCAATGCAGGGTCTCCCATTCGACGTGGCCCATGGATTTCCACGGGCCGAGGAAGTTGATGACCTCGGTCTTGAACAGGCCGATGATGCTCTCGGCCAGCGCGTTATCATAGCTGTCCCCGACGCTGCCGACCGAGGTGTCGATACCGGCATCTGCCAGCCGCTCGGTATAACGGATGGACAGATATTGGCTGCCGCGATCAGAGTGGTGGATAAGCCCGCTTCCCTCTGCTGGGCACCGTTGGCAAATGGCCTGGTTCAGGGCATCTGTTACCCGGCAGGCGATTGCGCAGCAATCTGCCGAGAGGGCAGCACGAAGCCTGTCGTCATCAAGGTTGAGACGCGCCAGCCCACGATCTTGCGGGCGAAGGCATCGATGACGAAGGCCACATAGACCATCCCCGTCCAGGTCGACACGTAGGTGAAATCCGACACCCAGAGCTGGTTGGGGGCATCCGCGATGAACTGCCGATTGACCTTGTCATCCGGGCAAGACTGCGCCGGATCCGGGTTCGTGGTCTTCTTCTTGCCTCGTTTAACCCCCTGTAATCCGTGTTCTCGCATGAGCCGCTTCACTGTGCAGCGCGCAATATCGTGCTGGTCGCGTCGAAGCTGGTGCCAGACCTTGCGCGCGCCATAACGGCCTCTGCTCTCGTCATGGACGCGTCTGATCTCTTCGAAATCCGATCCGTCTTGCCTGACGCGATCCGAGGCCAGCTCAGGGTTGCGGGCAATGGCGGCATGACGGTGGAAGGTCGCCGGGGCGATCGGCAGAACGCGGCAGATCGGCTCGACCCCGAAGACCTCGCGATGCTCTTCGATGAAGGCGATCATTTGCGGAACGGGCGGTCGAGCTCCGCCTGGGCAAAATACGCCGACGCCTTCTTCAGGATCTCGTTGGCGGTGCGCAGTTCCTTGACTTCGCGTTCCAGAGCTTTGATCGTATGCCTCCGGCGGGGGCCGCCTGACGGATTTCAGGAGGTGATGATAGGTCCGACCTTATGGCCGACCTTATG
>NZ_JBHFPF020000005.1:0-233280 GCF_043355895.2 Roseovarius maritimus | reverse complement strand
GCGGCGGGCCAGCTCAGAACCAGAGGGGGTCAGTATTGGACGCCGATAAGGGGTCAATTTTGAATGCTGATTGACACTGAAAACCGCAGAAGTGTCTCCGCGCTGCCCTAGATCACCCTCAGGTTGGCGTTTTGGCTGACGTTTCACTCATCGGCCCCCTGAGCAACAACAAGCCTAGTTGAACCTCTTCCACTAACACTCCCGACTGGCAAGACGCTTATCGTCGTCAGCAAGTTATGTGGAGGTCGGGGACTGGTGAAAACGTCCAGCCACGGGTGGAAGGCTTTTTGAGTGTGGCCGGTGTGTGTGGTTATCGTGTGTGGTTGGAAATTCTACGCCGCACATAAGTATCTGATTTTTATTCATAATCATAATTTATGTGTGGGTGGCGGAGACGATGAGATTCTCTGATCTCTGACTTCTAAGTGGGTCCACAATCAGGTCCACAACGCTCATTTACAGGATTGTAAGTTACTGTTATATATACATTATTAGAACGCAACAGGTCCTCTCCTGGGCACCAATACTCAAGACAAGCCGTTGTTTTGCCTCAGCTTTATCTCAGGATGGAGCAAGCGTAGTACATGGCGTATACCACACGCACCCCACGCATTTGTCAAAGCAGGCGTTTACTACTTTAGCCGCAGGCTGCCACAAGACCTAAAGCATCATTATTCTTCGTCGCGGGTGTCATGTTCGCTGCGAACCAAGTCTGCATCGGTTGCGACCTCAAGAGCAATTCGCGCCGCCCAGAGACTTGATGAATATTGGTATCACCTGCGGCTGCAGGAATGTGATCTGTCGGGTCAGCACCTCTTACGAGACGCGGAAAGCAAGCCACATTCTCGCGGCCCGATTTCACAAGACGCTGGCGACGCCGTAGACCTTTCAGAGGCAGTGGCGATCTATCTACGGCTGAAGGGTCAAGGCCGCCCGGATACGTTCAAGCGGGCGGCGGAGCGCTCCTGCGGCTATCTCATAGACATCTGCGGCAACAAGAGCATCACGACCCATTCACGCAAGGACGCCAATAAGTTTCGGGATGCGCTCGTCAGCAAGGGTCTTGCAGGTAGCAGCATAACACGGGTCTTCGGGACGGTGCGGTCCATCATCAATTTTGCCGCCTCGGAAGTCGGGATTGATCTGAACAACCCATTTGCGAAGGTCTACTTTGATCGCAAGGCAGGCGTTACCGAGCGCCAGCCAATTCCCGAAGAGGCAATCGCGGATATCCAAGCTGCATGTCGTGACCAGGATGATGAATTGCGTTGGCTGGTCTCCCTAGTGTCAGACAGCGGTATGCGGCTTGCGGAAGCAACAGGTCTCGCACTCGACGACATCAAGTTAGACAGTGACACGCCCCATGTGATCGTCAGAGAGCATCCTTGGCGTCGGCTGAAGACCTCGAGCATGGACAAACGCCGCATTTCGCGTCAGCGCGATCCTTGGGCATAGCTACCTCATCGGTCCACGTCAGGACATGATCGATTAATTCGTGCCCGACGTCGCGGTGAAGGCTGCGCATGCCAAGACCCTCTCGGAACGCTGAGGACCTTCAGCACAATTGGCACCAGACCGTCATCCAGTAATCTGTAAGAAATCGATGCCGACGCATTTATGTGCGCCCGCGATCGGCTCCAACTTCTATCCAGAACGCAACATCTGGAGGCCATAATGATCGCCCCCGCACATCACGCACCCGGCAACCTCGCCCAGAAACTGACGTCATCCGTCCGGGTATTCCAGCGCGAATACGACCAAATGACTCTCGTCACAGCACGCCGGCTTCTGGCGCGCCATGACTTGCGGATGCCGGTGCTGTGCGTTCTTCTGTTCCATGGCAACGGCCCCCTGAAACAGGTCAGCATCTGCGTGAACTTGGAAGGCAAGGCTTCGGACGGTCCGACGCCGACATCAAGACACTCCTGCGCAGGATCTCGCAGTATGCGCGCTACCAAAGTGTCGACTTCCGCGACATTTCGTCACTTGCGATCCGGCGAATCCTCAAGTCGGAACGTGAGCAGCGCCGTGGTGAGAGTAATCATGTACGGCTTATCCGTCATGCGCGGCGGCCGGCACCGAAAGATTTCCCGTCGGAGCAGAAGACCGAGAGAACGGTCGCGCTGGCTTGGCGCGACGACCAGTTAGCGGGGATACATCCCCGACGGCTCTTTTGAGTATTCATCTTGGCCTGATGATGATCGCACCACTATGGCGCATCGGGAGCGGTCGTATCGGGCTGGGTTTTCGTAATATCTCGACGCAAGCGCGTGCGGCGCAGGCAAATATTCAGCGGGTTTTCATGCGGTCTCTGAGCGGCTTTCTTCGCCGGGCCTTTACGGTTTCTCGAACGGTGTCGCCGAAACCGCTCGCTGGTAGGGTTCCGGATCGATCGCGATGTCCTCGCCGGGTGGCGTCTCCATCTTATCGCCGCTCTGCGCGCGGGCGATGACGTCCGCGAGCGTGCCTCGGGGGGAGGTGATATGCACGGCTTCGCGTGCAGCCTGATGCGCTTCCCGCCCGGTCTGCGCGATGCCTTCGCAATGACCAAGGCCGGCCGAGGTGACGTGCGTGGCGCTGAGGGCCAGATCCCTGCCAACAGAGCTGCGCACGTTTTTGGCTTTTGTGACGCTCAAGGCGGTCAGGCAACGTCGGCTGATCGCGCTGACGGTCTCAACCAGGCGGTTAACCTGCGGAGATCGCCGCACCCCTCGCCCTTGATGGCGGGAATTGCGCGGCCCGAAGGCCGCGCAGTTGGTCAGTCGATCAGCGGCAGGAGCGACGTCATCGACGTCTTGGCATCGCCGTAGAACATGCGGGTGTTGTCCTTGTAGAAGAGCGGGTTCTCGATACCGGAATACCCGGTGCCCTGCCCCCGCTTGGACACGATGACCTGCCCCGCCTCCCAGACGCGCAGCACGGGCATGCCCGCGATGGGCGAGTTGGGATCGTCCTGCGCCGCCGGGTTCACGATATCGTTCGAGCCGATGACGATCACGACGTCGGTGTCCTTCAGATCGTCATTGATCTCGTCCATCTCGAGAACGATATCATAGGGCACCTTGGCCTCGGCCAGAAGGACGTTCATGTGTCCGGGAAGGCGGCCAGCGACCGGGTGGATGGCAAAGCGCACATTCTTGCTTTTGGCGCGCAGCTTGGTGACCAGATCGGACACCGCGCCCTGCGCCTGCGCCACGGCCATGCCGTAGCCCGGCACGATCACGATGCTGGACGCCTCGTTCAGCGCCGCCGCGACCCCGGCCTCGTCGATGGCCACCTGCTCGCCCTCGACCTCCATCGCGGGGCCGGCGGAGCCCCCGAAACCGCCGAGGATGACCGAAATGAACGAGCGGTTCATCGCCTTGCACATGATGTAGGAGAGGATCGCACCGGACGAGCCGACCAGCGCGCCAACCACGATCAGCAGATCATTGCCAAGCGAAAAGCCGATCGCCGCCGCCGCCCAGCCCGAATAGGAGTTCAGCATCGACACGACCACGGGCATGTCGGCGCCGCCGATCCCCATGATCAGGTGATACCCGATGAACCCGGCCAGAAGCGTCATCACCAGCAGTGGAAAGAACCCGCCGGTGTTGAAATACCAGATCAGGCAGATCAGCGAGATCGCCGCTGCGCCCGCGTTCAGCATGTGACCACCCGGCAGCTTTTTCGCCGCCGAGGATACGCGCCCGGCCAGCTTGCCATAGGCCACGACCGAGCCGGTGAATGTCACCGCACCGATGAAGACGCCGAGGAACAGCTCGACGCGCAGGATGTTCAGCTCGACCGCCGTCTTCTTGGCGATGAGCGCGGCGAATGTGCCGAAACTCCCGGTAAGCTCGCCAGCTGCGGCGGCACGCTCTGCGATCTGCGATGCCGTCAGCGACCAATCAGGGACATCCCGCGGAAAAGCGAGGCCCGCATCAGCGAAAGAGGCCATCACGCGCCCGATCTCAAAATGCGCGATCATGCCCACGAAAACCGCAGCAAGACCGACAAGGCTGTGCATCGCCGCCACAAGTTGCGGCATCTCCGTCATCTGCACCCGCTTGGCGACGACCACGCCGATGGCGCCCCCGCCCGCGATCAGCAGCAGCGACAGCAGCCACAGGCCCGTACCGGGGCCGATCAACGTGGCGAGCACCGCCAGCGCCATGCCGATGATGCCATACCAGACTGCGCGCTTGGCGCTTTCCTGACCCGATAGCCCGCCCAGTGACAGGATGAAGAGGACTGCCGCCACCACATAGGCGGCCGTTGTGAATCCGTATTCCATAGCGTGTGCCCCTTCAGGATTTCTGGAACATGGCAAGCATGCGCCGCGTGACGAGGAACCCGCCGAAAATGTTGACCCCGGCCATGAAGACCGACAGCGCCGCCAGCACGATCACCAGGATTGAGCCGGACCCGATCTGCATCAGCGCGCCAAGGATGATGATCGACGAAATCGCATTGGTGATCGCCATCAGCGGCGTGTGCAGCGAATGTGACACGCCCCAGATGACCGAGAAGCCAACGAAACAGGCCAATGCGAAGACGATGAAATGGCTCATGAAGCTTGCGGGTGCCACGGCCCCGACCAATAGAATGATCGCCGCGCCGACGCCGAGGAGGATGGCCTGTGTCTTGGTCTGTTTCTTGAAGAGGGCCAGCTCCTGCGCCTTTTTCTCCTCTGCGGTCGGGGCCGGTGCGGCCTGTTTCGGCTTGGCCGCGATGGCCTTGATCTTGGGCGGCGGGGGCGGATAGGTGATCTCGCCCGCGTGGACCACGGTCGCGCCGCGGATGACGTCATCCTCCATGTCATGCACGGGAGTGCCATCCTTTTCGGGGGTCAGGTCGGCCATCATGTGACGGATGTTGGTAGCATAGAGGCTGGAGGCCTGCGCCGCCATCCGGCTGGGAAAATCGGTATAGCCGATGATCGTGACGCCATTGTCGGTAACGATCTTTTCGTCCTTCACCGTCAGCTTGCAATTGCCGCCCTTTTCGGCGGCCAGATCCACGATGACCGAGCCGGGCTTCATCGCCTTGACCATATCCTCGGTCCACAGCTCGGGCGCCTCGCGATTGGGGATGAGGGCCGTGGTGATGACGATGTCCACCTCGGGCGCCAGCTCGCGGAACTTGGCCAGTTGCGCCTCGCGGAACTCGGGGCTGGAGACGGAGGCGTAGCCGCCTGTTTCGGAGCCGTCTGCCGCCTCCTCGAAATCGAGATAGACGAATTCGGCGCCCATGCTCTCGACCTGCTCGGCCACTTCCGGGCGCACGTCGAAGGCCAGCGTGACAGCGCCCAGCGACGTGGACGTGCCAATCGCGGCAAGGCCCGCGACGCCAGCGCCGATGACCAGCACCTTTGCCGGCGGCACCTTGCCCGCCGCCGTGATCTGGCCGGTGAAGAAGCGCCCAAAATTGCTGCCCGCCTCGATGACGGCGCGGTAGCCCGCGATATTGGCCATGGACGACAGCGCATCCATCTTCTGGGCGCGGCTGATGCGCGGGACCATTTCCATCGCGATGACGCTGGCGCCGGATTTGCGCGCCGCCTCCATTCCGTCGTCATTGCCGCCCGGATTGAAGAAGGTGATCAGCGTCTGATCCTTGCGCAGGCGTTTCAGCTCGGTCCCGGTGGGGGGGCGCACCTTGGCGACGATATCGGCGACCTTCCATAGGGCGGCGGCGGTCTTGACCACTTCGACGCCCGCGGCCTTGTAATCGGCATCGGCAAAGCCGGCCAGCCGGCCCGCGCCGCTCTCGATCGCGCAGTCATAGCCCAGTTTCTGTAGTTGCACCGCGCTGTCAGGCGTCATTGCCACGCGCGCTTCCCCGTCGAGGATCTCCCTCGGAACACCGATTTTCACGTTCGACCATCATCCCTGTTTTCCGGCGCAGCCCGCAAAAGCGCGGCCATTTCCGGTTGAATTTCTCGTCGAGCATGCCTGCCCGCCGCAACACATCGAAAAATAAGCATGTGAGAGGCATCTTGGCAACGAGGAAGGTCAAAGAGGCCTTCGGCGCCCTCCCGCCCCGGCGCTGCATCGCGGCTGAGCCAGGTGTTGCACTTGTTCCCCCCGTGATGCGATATTCAGCAAATGGAATTTGTTTCCGTGGGAGGAAATAACATGAATATGGATAGAAGAACGGTTCTGGCCGGTCTGGGAGGCCTGGCGCTGAGTGGTGTGCCCTCGCTGTCGCTGGCACGCACCGCGATTCGGCTGGGCGAGGCCGAAGTGATCGCGCTGAGCGACGGGCATCTGGTCTTGCCGCCCGAATTCGCGTTCGAGGGTCTGCCCGAGAGCGAGCTGGACCTGATCCTGTCGCGCTACAATGTGCCGCGTGACCAGTTGGAGCCGCCCTGCAACCTGACGCTGCTGCGGCAGGGCGACAAGACGATCCTCTTTGACGCCGGCTCCGGCCCCGCCTTCATGCCCAGCGCCGGCAAGCTGCAAAGCAGTCTCGAAGCCGAGGGGTTGGCGCCCGAGGACATCACGCATGTCGTCTTTACCCACGCCCATCCCGATCACCTCTGGGGCATCCTCGACGATTTCGACGAGCCGATTTTTTCAAACGCCGAACTGATGATTGGGCAGGCTGAATGGGATTACTGGACCGATCCCAATACCGTCAGCACCATAGGCGAGGCACGCGCGTCCTTTGCCGTAGGCGCGGCGCGGCGGTTGGCGGCCATCGAGGAGCGCATCGAGTTCTTCAACGGTGGTCAGGAAGTCCTGCCGGGGGTCATGGCGCATTCAACGCCCGGCCACACGCCCGGCCATATGTCATTCGAGGTCCGAAATGGCTCGGACGCGCTGATGGTGGGCGGCGATGCCATCGGCAATGGTCATGTGGCCTTCGCGCGGCCCGATTGGCCCAGCGGCGCTGATCAGGACAAGGATCTGGGGGCCAAGACACGGATGCGCCTGCTGGATCAGCTGGCAACGGATGACATCACGCTTCTGGGCTTTCACCTGCCGCATGGCGGGCTGGGCCGGGTCGAGCGGGACGGCGAGAATTACCACTTCGCGGCGGAGGATGCATGATGCGCTGGACCCTACCCTTGATACTGCTGGCGGCTGCCACCACGGCCCATGCCAGCGAGGATATCGCGGACAAATACCCCGATTCGCTGCTCTACGACAAACCGTGGGAGGTGATTCCCGGCGTCTTTTCCGCTATCGGCGCCACCGCCCCGCCCACTTATGAGAATGCGGGCCATAACAACAATCTCAGCTTCATCGTCACCGGTGACGGCGTCGTGGTGATGAATGGCGGCGCGTCCTATGGCCTTGCCAAGGCGCTGCATGACGAGATCAAGGCCGTGACGGATCAGCCCGTCAAGCTGGTCTTCAACGAGAACGGACAGGGCCACGCTGTTCTGGGCAACAATTACTGGGCCGAGCAGGGCGTGCCCATCGTCGCCCATGTCGATGCCGCCGAAGTGGTGGAAAAACATGGACCCGCGATCCTGAAATCCATGCAGGGCTATAACAAGGACCGTGCTGAGGGGACCGAGGTGCAGGTGCCGACCGAGACCTTCGAGGATGAGTACGCCGTCGAGATGGGCGATTTTCGGATCGAGGCGCGCTATCTGGGCCCCGCCCATTCGCCCGGCGATATCGTGCTGTGGCTGCCCAACCAGGACCTCGTCATTTCGGGCGATATGGCGTTTCACGAACGAATGCTGCCGATCTTTCCCGACACCATGACCGCCGACTGGCTTGAGACGTGGGACAGCGCGTTCGAGCCGCTGGAGGCGACTTACGTCATTCCGGGGCATGGCCACCCGACCAACATGGATCAGGTCCGGCGCTATACCAAGGATTACCTCGTCTATCTGCGCGAGCAGGTCGGCGCGGTTCTGGACGAGGGCGGCGGGCTGGCCGAGGCGTATTACGTCGATCAATCTCCCTATGCCACTCTGGATACGTTCGAGGAGCTGGCCACCAAGAATGCCGGGCGCGTGTTCGAGCAGTTGGAGTTCGAGCAATTTTGAGAATGAGGGCCGATTTTCAGGTTTTCGGAACAGGGTCGCGCGGGTTATCTGCGCGACCCTTTCTTGTTGGAACAGTGTTCCGACCTGCGGCGCCATGGCGGAACAGCGTCTTGAGTTGTGTGGCTTGACCTAAAGGCGCAAAGCCAGAGATAAGGCGGATCTTTGCCACGCTTCGCTTTGGGGGCTTATCCGTCATGCTTTTTGAACTCTACGATCTGCCGGTCGACGCTCAGGGCGCGCGCCTCATCCTGGGGCTTGCGCTGGGACTGATGTTTGGCATCGCTGCCCAGATCAGCCGTTTCTGCCTGCGCCGCGGTCTTGTCGCCGGGCCGGACCGAGCGCCCGCTTTGGGCACTTGGGCCGCCGCCCTCGCCACCGCGATCGCCGCTACCAGCGCGGCCATCTGGGCCGGTTGGGTGGACCTGTCGGACCATCGCCTGATGGTCAATGACTTGCCCTTGCTGGCGATCATCGTGGGCGGCCTGGCCTTTGGGATCGGCATGGTGGCGACGCGCGGCTGCGTCAGCCGCCTGACCGTGCTGGGCGGTACCGGCAACCTGCGCGCACTGACGGTTCTGCTGGTCTTTGCCCTGGTGGCGCATGCCACCCTCAAGGGAGTCTTTGCGCCGGTGCGCGTTGCACTGGGATCGGTCACGACGGATATCGGCATCGCCTCACTGGCCGAGCTGCCGGGGGGAATGCTGACATGGGCGGCGCTGCTGATCGCCGGCCTTGTCGCGGCCATCTCGGCCTTGCGCCCCCGCGCCTTGCATGTGGCGCTGGCGGCTGTGATCGGCCTGACCGTTGTGGCGGGCTGGATCGCGACCGGCTGGCTTTTGATGGATGAGTTTGACCCGCTGCCCGTGGATTCAATGGCCTTCACCTCGACTTGGGCCGACACGCTGTTCTGGACTGTCGCGTCCAGCTCGATCTCTGCCGGGTTCGGTGTGGGCGTTGTGGGCGGCGTTTTTGCCGGGGCGTTCCTTTCGGCGCTGATCCGGGGCGAGCTGGCCTTTGCCAGCTTCTCCGGCGCACCTGAAACCCTGCGCTATGTCGCGGGTGGCGCGTTGATGGGTTTTGGCGGTGTTCTGGCCGGGGGATGCACCGTGGGCGCGGGTCTGTCGGGTGTATCGATGCTGAGCGTTGCGGCGATTGTCGCGCTGGCCTCGATCGCGGCGGGCGCGTTGATTGCCGATCGTGCATTGGCACGCGCGCCGGTCATTCAGCCGGCGGAGTGATCGGCGCGGCGCGGCGCGCACTGGCCAAAAGGCGGTGCGTTGCCATGGCGCCGATCCACATGCAGGTGATCGCAACCCAGGCGGTAAGGGCAAAGACCGAGCCGCCGGACATGCCCGCACCCACGGCGCAGCCGCCCGCCAACATGCTGCCGAAGCCCATCAGGACGGCGCCCAGGAGGTATTGTTCCATCGGAGTTCCGGGACCGAAGCGCTCAATCCTGGCCTCGCGCGTGGCCAGCGCCATCAGGCCCGAGCCGGCAAAGACGCCGGGGACAAGGCCGACGCCAAAGCTCCACGGCAAGCGTGTATTATCGACAAGGCCCATCAGCGTATCGGTGGACGGGCCGGTAAAGGTGACGGACGAGATCGGCACGACCTCGAAAGAGACCTGCGAGATCGCGTAGGTTGTGGCCCAACCTAAAGCGATGGCAAATCCCACGATGGCCGCCGCCAGCGCACGGCTGAGCGGCACCATGTTGCGCCGCGCCAGCAGCAGCGAGAGGGTCAGCGCCGCGCCTGCCGAGATAGCCGCGATCTCGGCGCTCAGCCCCAGCCGGGCCAGCAAATCGCGTGCATCCCCGCCCTGAACCAGCCAGAGCGCGGCAAGGTTTTCGCGCGTCGGGGCCAGAACACCGCGCAGGGCGGCCTGCGCCGCCAGCGTCAAAACCAGCCCGGTCACGATGGCTCGCAAGTTGCCCGTGGCCGATAGCACCAGCAGACGGCTGGCACAGCCTCGCGCAAGGATCATGCCACAGCCGAACATCAATCCGCCGATGATGGCGCCCGAAAGGCTACCCGTCGCGGCGATCTGGCGGGAGGCGGACACGTCTAGCCAGCCAAGCGCGATGAGCCCCTGCACCGAGGCCACAGCGGCGGTGAATGCGATCAGCCAGATATAAAGGCGCGGACCCAGCAGCCCCTCGGCGACCTCAACAGAGGCGGCGCGCAGGCAAAACCGCGAATGCTGTGCAGCCGCGCCGAATATGACGCCCACCAGCGCCCCGGCCATGGCCAGCACGGCCCCGTCGCCAAAGCGGTCTAGCAATGCGTCCAACATCTGACAGCCTCTCTCATTGGCTACGACAACAGGACGGGCGAATCGCCCGCGTGCCATGACATCGCATGTCCTGCGCAATGGGACCTTGTTCTAGCGCAAACCGGCGGCGCGCGCGGGCACCGCCGCAATGCAGAGGCGCGCTATTCCATCGCCTCCTTGACGATCTCGTCCAGCAGCGCCTGCACCTCTTGCATCGGCCCCTCGGGATAGGTGCGATAGCCGATCATCACCTCGCCGGCCTGATCGGCGACGAAGATGCCATAGGGGCAATGCGCGATATTCATCGGATCGGCCTCCATCACCTGACGCGACACCTGTGCCGAGCAGAAAAGGAAGATGTCGGCCTCGACGAACAGCTCCTTGTCGCTGCCCACATCCTCGGCGGTGCGGTTCAGCATCTCGCCAGTGTGGCTGACATAGTCGATGACGAGGCCCCGCCCGATGATGGCGTTTTCCACCGCGAAGGCAGCATCGCCGAAGCTGCCCTCATAAGGATAGGTGACGGCCTGATCCGCCGCGCTGCCCGGCCCTGCGGCGAGGGCCAGAATACCGGCCAGAATGAAACGTTTCATGTGATGTCCTCCGTTGTTCGGGCACCACTCAAGCATGCCCGGATGGCCCGCACCTTGATATAAGTCAGGCTCGGGCCGGATTGGTGGTTGCGGTGGTCGGGCCAAACCCAAAAGGGCGCGGCCCGAGCGCCTTAGCTGAACATATCGGCGACGATACCGGCATACCAGCCTTCGGATTCCTCGTATGTGGCCTTGCGCAGGTCCGCAGGCTCGCCCGGCTGCGAGATAAAGCCGTCAACCTTGGCGATCTTTTCATCCGTCGCCTCATAGGTCGCGCCAACCTTGACCCCGTCATTGGTGTCGATCAGCGACCAGCAGGTATTGGTGAACTTGGCCGGAAAGACGCGGCTGCCGGTCAGCGCGCCGCGCACCGCATTGGCGCAGACCTTGGCCTGGCTGTTGGCGGCGAAACCGGATTTGGGCATGTCGCCCTGATCCGCCGCATCGCCCAGCACATGGATGTCAGGATCGGCCTTGCTGCTGAGATCGGCGGCATTGACCGGCACCCAGCCCCCATCAGTGACGCCCGCCATCTCGGCGATATGCCCTGCCTTTTGCGCCGGAATGACGTTGCAGGCATCCACATTCGTGACCTCGCCGTCGATGGTGACCGTCATCGCGTCTGGATCGACCGACACGTTGCCACCGCCGAAATCGGCGCCGATCCAGTCGACCATGCCCGAATAATGCGTCAACCAGCCCTCCTGAAAGAGTGCCATCTTGGAGAATTTCTCCTTGGGATCGGCGACGATGATCTTGGCGGTCGGGTTGGACGCCTTCAGCATATGCGCCACCATCGAAATGCGCTCGTAAGGGCCGGGGGGGCAGCGATAGGGGTTGGGCGGTGCGACCATGGCAAACGTGCCGCCCTCGGGCATGGCCGCAATCTGCGCCTTGAGCAGGGCCGCCTGCGTGCCACCCTTGTAGGCGTGGGGCATCGCGTTCTGCGCGGCCAGCGACCAGCCTTCGACAGCACCATCGACGAAATCGATGCCGGGGCTCAGGATCAGCTTGTCATAGGGCAGGGACGCGCCGCTGGCGAGGGCGACGGTCTTGGTGTCGCGGTCGACGCCGACGGCCCAGTCATGCACCACGTTGATCCCGTATTTCGAGGCCAGCGTGCCATAGGTATGGCCCAGATCGTCCATCTCCTTGAAGCCGCCAATGTAGAGGTTCGAGAAAAAGCAGGTGAAATAGCTGCGCGACGGCTCGACCAGGGTGACGTTGATCGCGCCCTCCGAATCCTTGGCGATATAGCGCGCGGCTGTGGCCCCGCCCGCGCCGCCACCAATGACGAGAACACGGGGCTTGCCGCTGTCCTGCGCCAATACGGCAGGCGCGGCAAGCGATGCGGCCGCGGCGGCGCCGGTGCCCAAGAAAATGCGTCTGTTCAATGTCATCTGTCTTCTCCTCCCAGAGTGTGGCCCTCGTTAATCGAGCTCCTTGAAATAGGCGGCAAGTGCGGCAATTTCTTCGTCATTCAGGCGGCCCGCCATCATCTGCATCACCGGATGGGGTCGCAGCTTGGCCTTGTAAGCGTGCATGGCCACCACGAAATCCTCGGTCGGCCAGTTGGTGATGGACGGGATGCCCTGCGCGCTGCCATCGGCCTGATGGCAGGTCAGACACTCACTGGAGAGATACTCGCCATATTCAGGATCGCCGACAAGCGCCAGAATTGCGGGGTCGAGGTCGTGATCGGTGCCGCGCGCCGTCGGCGGCGCCTCGGGCAGGTTCGAGGGATCATCGGAGAAGCTGCGCAAGTAAGCCAAGAGATCGGCGCGCTGAACCGGATCCGAGAGGCCGCGAAAGCTCATCCGCGTTTTCGAAACAAGGGCGCGGGGGTTTTCGATATAGGCGTCGAGCGTCTCGGCGGTCCAGGTCAGCCCATCGGCCCCAGCGCGGGCCATGGACTTGGAATAGGAAAATTCGTCATGCGCGGCAGCGCGGCGTCCGAAGATGCCGTTGAGGTGCGGGCCGACGCCATCCTGCGCGCCCTTCCCCACCTGGTGACACACCTTGCACACCTCAAAGACTTCGGCCCCCGCATCCGCATCGCCGATCGGCTTGGCCTGAGCGGCCCCGCCCAATAGAAGCGCGGCCAGCGCCGCAAAGGACGCTGGCGCGAGGTGGCTCACTCGGGATGACTCGCCAGATAGGCGGTGATCGCGTCGAGATCCTTGTCCTTGCGGAGCCCCGCGAAGGCCATCTTGGTGCCCTTCATGAAGCCCCTCGGATCGGCAAGGAAGGCCTTGAGGTTCTCCTCGTCCCAGACAAGCCCCTCATCGGCCATGCCCTTGAGCGCCTTGGAATAGCGGAAATCCTCGACCGTGCCGGCAGGTTTCCCGACAATGCCGGTCAGGATCGGGCCGACGCGGTTCTTGGCGCCGTCGCCGATCTGGTGGCAGGCCTTGCACTGGCGGAACACCTTTTCTCCGGCGGCGACCAGCTCGGGGTCCGGCTCGGCAAGATCAGTGCGGGGCTCGGCGCTTTCAGTGGCCTCTTCCTTGGCCTCCTCGGCAACGGGCTCGACGGTGTTCGCGGCCTGCTCTTCGGTCGCCTCTTCGGCCTCGGCGCTGGCCTCTTCGTCGGTGCCCGGTGTCACGTCGAGAACCATGGCGCGCATGGTGATCTCAACGTTCTCCTTGCAGTTTTCCATGCAGGGCTCGCCCGACCATTTGGCATATTCCGTCTCCGGCCGGTCATCGACAAAAAAGCCATCCGCGTTCGGCATCTCGAAATCGCCGAAGGTCTCATTCGACAGCACGAAATCGTCCTCTACCAGATAGTTGGAGTAAAGGATGTAGGCGACGATGGCATAGACCTCATCGGGGCTGAGCGACTGCGCATTTCCATATGGCATCGAGCGGTTCACGTAGTCCCAAGTGGTCGAGAGGTAGGGCCAGTAGCTGCCCACCGTCTTGACGGGGTCCTCGTGATCCAGCGTCCCCTCGCCGCCCGCCAGCTTGGGCCAGTTGTCCAGACCTTCGGCAAAATCGCCATGACATGCAGCGCATTGCGCAACGAAGAGCTCCTCGCCGGTCCACACATCGCCGGATCCGGCAGGCAATCCCTCGCCGCCGGGCCGGACATCCAGGTTCCAGGCGGCGATCTCTTCGGGCAGCGCCTCGCGGCCAAGGCCGAAACCTTCGGCATGGGCCGTGCCACCCAGCATGGCCAGCGCCGTGGCGATCTTAAGAAACTTCGACATTTTCCGCCTCCCCGTTCGCGCTGACCAGCCACGTCTGGATCGCGTTGTTGTGATAGATCGAATTGAGGCCGCGCACTTCGCGCAGCTGAGTCTTGGTCGGCTGGATATAGCCGGTGTCGTCGATGGCGCGGCTTTGCAGCAGCATCTCCTCGCCGTCCCACTCGGTATCGAGATAGAAGCGCGTCAGCGCCTTCGCCTCACCGGGCTTGGCAAGGCGCGCAGTTTCCCACGTCTTGCCGCCATCCTTGGACACATCGACGCGGGTGATTGCGCCGTTGCCGGACCAAGCGAGGCCACTGATCACCAGCGGACCCTTGCCATGCGGGATGGGCGATTGCGGGCTCGGCGAGGTGACGACCGATTTCGCATCCATCGTCCAAGTCCATTTGCGAGACGAGCCATCGGCCATCGTGTCGGTGTATTTCG
This sequence comes from Roseovarius maritimus, assembly GCF_043355895.2. Lineage (NCBI taxonomy): Bacteria > Pseudomonadati > Pseudomonadota > Alphaproteobacteria > Rhodobacterales > Roseobacteraceae > Roseovarius > Roseovarius maritimus. The sequence continues at coordinate 218,786 of NZ_JBHFPF020000005.1, read as the reverse complement.
AGGTTTCCTCGCGGCTCTCGACGGGGCCATCCATGACCTCGATCCGGCGGATCCACTTGACCCACATGTTGCCTTCCCAGCCGGGCACGACGAGGCGCACGGGATAGCCGTGCTCCTTGCGCAAGGCTTCGCCATTGGCCTTGAAGGCGATGAGGCAGTCATCCAGCGCCTTGTCCATCGGGATCGAGCGACCGTTCGACGACGCATCCGCGCCCTCGACAAAGACCCACTTGTTCGAAAGATCTCCTGCGGTATCCAGGCCCGCCTCTTCCAGAATGGTGCGCAGGGGCACGCCGGTATATTCCATGTTGTGGATCATGCCGTGGGTAAACTGCGCGCCGTTCAGCTGCGCGCCGGCCCATTCCATGCCGCTATTGGCGGCGCATTCACAGAAATAGACGTGGTTCTCGCGCGGGAAACGCTCGAGATCTTCATAAGTAAAGACCAGCGGGCGATCAACGAGGCCGTTGATCATCAGCCGGTAGTCGGATTTCGCCAGCTCGATCGCGCCCGAGTGATGACGCTCGAACGCGCAGCCCTGCGGGGTGATCGTGCCGTCCAGCGCATGGATCGGCGTGAAGTTGATCGAACTGATCGTGTCCGCCGTCAGCCATTCGACATTGCGGCGAATGACATCATCCTCGAACCTGATCGGCAAGCCGTAGGGCGATGCATCGACCGGATCTCCAAATCCGGTGGCCCAGGGTTGCACTTCGGTGATCAAGGGATCGGGAGTCGCGGCGCGGGCCGCTCCCCCGGCGATCAGGGCCGTTCCTGCAGCGGCGCCGCGCAGGAAATTCCGGCGTGAGGGTCCTTTGGACATAATTTCCTCCGTTTTGCTGGTCTTGTCGGTCACAGGCCTACGACCTCGACACTGTCTACGCCCGGCGCGCTGACCGTGCCTTTTGTGCGGATATGCGCCTCGACCACGTCCCAGATGGGCGGGCCTTCCGTGCCCTCGTTGACCGAGGCCCAGCCGGCGACCTGATAACTGCGGGACGGATCGATCGCTTCGCCAGATTTGAGCAGCACCATGTTGCTGATACGCTCGCCCTGCGGCTTGCTGATGTCGATCCGATAGCCAAGGCCGCCGGTACGCACCATGTCGCCGCCCTGCTGGTAGTAGGGATCGGGGTTGAAGATGTTGTCGGCCACATCCTCGAGCACGACCTTGAGATACTCACCCGTCATCTCGGTGCGATATGCCTCGGGGTAGGACATTGAGGTGACGTTCCACAGATCCTCGCGGGTGATGTCCTGACCGGGCAACATGGACGGGCCCCAGCGCACACCGGGGCTAAGCGCGATTTCGGCGTCCCGCTGTGTCAGCAACGCGTCGCAGATCACGTCATCCCACGTGCCGTTGAAGTTGCCACGACGGTAAAGCAGGCTGTCGGTCTTGCCGATCACCTCAGACAGTGCGTCCTCGTAGGGCGCGCGGACCTCGTCGATGACGGCGGCGACCTCCGTGTCCGGTTCGATCACGTCCGACAGGATCGGGATCAGCTTGTGACGGAAGCCCATCATGCGCCCGTCGCGCACGTCCAGATCGACGCGGCTGACAAATTTCCCATTCGAGCCGGAGGCGACGATGATCGTCTCGCCCACCAGCACGGGCTCGGGCAAGGCGTCGTGGGTGTGGCCCGACAGGATCACGTCGATGCCCGTCACGACGCTCGCCATCTTCTTGTCCACGTCAAAGCCGTTATGGCTGAGGCAGACAACGAGCTCGGCGCCCTGGCTGCGGACCTCGTCGACCATCTGCTGCATATGCTCGTCCCGAATGCCGAAGCTGTACTCGGGGAACATCCAGCCCGGATTGGCGATGGGCATGTAAGGAAACGCCTGGCCGATCACGGCGATCTTGACGCCGCCGCGCTCGTAGAACTGGTAGGGCGGGAACATCTCGGCGGGCTCGTCCCATTCGGCGTCAAAGATGTTCTGGCCCAGCGCGGCAAAGGGCAGACCCTCGACGATCTCTCGCACGCGGTCCGAGCCGAGGGTGAACTCCCAATGAAATGTCATCGCGTCGGGCTTGAGCGCGTTCATCACCGTGACCATGTCCTGACCCTGGGTCTGGTGGCAGGTATAGCTGCCATGCCAGGTGTCGCCGCCGTCCAGCAGCAGAGCGTCTGGGCGGTCGGCGCGAATGCTGTTGATCACTGTCGCTACTCGGTCCAGCCCGCCAACGCGGCCATAGGCCTGCGCCAGGGCGGTGAAATCGCCCGACGACAAGGCGTAATGCGCGTATGAGCCGTCATCGATCCCATACAGTCGACGGAAATCCGCGCCGGTCAGATGCGGCACTTCGCCCTTATTCGGACCGACACCCAGATTGACCGAAGGCTCGCGGAAGTAGATCGGTTTCAGCTGCGCGTGAATGTCGGTGATATGGATCAGCGAGACATTCCCGAACGTTTCGAAGTCAAGCAACTGGTCCTGAGACAGGCTTTGTTGCGCGGCAATGCGGCCCCACTGGCCGAAGCCCGACGCGCCGAGGATCGCGCTGGCCGCCATGCTGGTCTGAAGAAAATCGCGCCGGGATATCATATGCGTGTTCCTGAATGTATTGAGGCAAAAACGCCCCACACGGGTGACCGTGCGGGGCGTTTCCAAGTTAGTTGCGGACGGACGGGCCTTCGACGTCCAGACCGTTACCGCGTGAGGCGACATAAAGCTCAAGCGCGACGAACTCGGGGCTACCGGGCGCAAAGGTTTCGGCGCGAGTGTCGCGCACACAGCCTTTGAAGCGCGAATGCACCGCGTTCAGCTTGGTGTTCTTGAGGCGATAGACAGGAAAGCCATTGATCTGGCCCTGGCTCAGATGGTCCGCACGGATCATCATGCCGTTATTCGCCTCGTGGCAGGACGCGCAGGCCAGCTCAAGCTGACCGAAGCGGGTGTAATACAGCTCTTTGCCCTGCTCCCACGTGGACTGAACGGGGCCATCGGTGGCCACGTTGACCGGCATGCCGCGTGACACAGACGCAATGAGAGCGGTCATATTGACCATCTCGTTTCCGGTGTACTTCCACGGCTCGGCGCCCATCTCGTTCTCGCGGCAGTCGTTGATCTGCATCTCCATGGTGCGGACCTCGCCGGCCTCTTCGTTCCACTTGGGATAGACCGGACGCACGCCGGCCATTTCCTCGGGGTCGCCATGGCAATCGGCGCAGGACTTGCCCGCCGATCCCTCGGCAGTGTTCCAGACATCCGTTGCCTGCTCGACAAAAATCATGCCGGGGTTGTCGAAATCATCGGCCTGCATCACGCGCGTCTCGTCGCCACGATAGTGCCAACCCGAGATCACCTCGTCGAACACGTCCTCCACAGCGGGGGGCGCTTCGGTGCGTGTGGTGATCTCGGTTTCCCCGTTCAGGACAAGGGTGTCGTCCACCGGGTCTGCCGATGCCAGTGTCCCGGCCATGAGGCCGGCAGTGATGGTGGCGGTCAGTCGTTTCATCCTTGTCCCTCCCAAGACAATTGGCTCACTCGACGGTGATCTTCTTGCTTTCCTCGTAGACCGAGCCGTCATCGTCGTACCAGGTGAACTTGAACTCGCCCGTTTCCGGCACGGTCGCTTCGAACTCGAGATACGGATTGGTCGAAATCGCAGGCTCCAGCGTGATGTCGACGACGTTCTGGTCGTTGAAATCACAGGTGAAGCGATTGATGATCGAGCGCGGAATGACGTTGCCGTCGCTATCCTTGCGCTGCCCGGATTCCATCTTGTGGCTGATGAGCGTCTTGATGACGATCTCTTCTCCAGCCGATGCCGATGACGGGACTTTGACGCGGGGTTTTACACCTTCTGCCATTTTCTTGAACTCCTTTTAGCCGCCGCAGCCGCCGATTGTTACCTTGACCGTGGACGACGCCTTGACGAACGAGCCGTCCTCCAGCTTCGCGATGGCCACCACGTCCTGGGTGCCCGCGAGGCGGATACGGGTCGAGGCGGCGCGCGCTGCGGCCAGCGGTCCGAATTTGAAAGTCGCCACGGCGGGCGTCGGGTTGCCAAGGGCAAGCACCATGATCTCGGTCGCTGTATCCGAAGAAACCTCGATCGGAACCGTGTTGCCATTCTCGGCGATCTCGGGCGCGGTCAGCGTGATGTCGCCTTCGCCCACCTCTGCGCCGCCGGTGAAGGCTGCGATTGCGTCCTCGCCCGCGGCCGAAGCGCGCAGGGGCAGCCCGGCCACCAGCATCGCGCCGGCCCCCATCAGAATTGCATCGCGTCGTGTCAGTTGCATGTCATAAACCTCCGTTTGGCCCACCGGGCCGTAATCCTGACCCTTCCGGGTCGTCACCCCCCACCTGCGAGAGGACTGCTTTCAGTATTCCGTAAGAGTGGTCAGATACGCGACCACGTCCTCGATCTGCTGCGCCTCCAGCAGGGGGCTGAGCGGATCTTTCGCCGCCTTGCCGGTATAGGCATTGCCCGGCCGGATGAAACCCTCGGTCTTGTAAAAGGAGGGCATCAGGCTTTCGGGGAACATTATCTTGGCGTTCGAGACGATGCCGCGCAGTTCCGCCTCGCTCCACCGCGCGCCGGTGCCGTCCAGCATCGGGCCAATTTCGCCCTGGAACGGGACGTCCGCCAGATCACTGACCTGGTGGCAGGCCACGCAGTTGCCCTGACCCTTGTCACCGACGATCTTGCGACCGTTCTCCGGATCGCCCGGCACACCTGTCAAAGATGATTCGATGCTGCCGTCGACGTAGGACACGTCAGTCGGCGCGATCTCTGCAGCGGCAACACCGGTCGATGCGGCAAAAGCCATTATCACGAGAAATTTGCGTTCCATGCGTCCTCCCAAACACATTCAAGACTTGGCATACTCTAGGATGCAGTGCCGCCATCAAGCAAGGGTAACTTCTGACTCAATCGGCAGAGATTGCAATTAATCCGTATTTCCGTCGTTTCGCTCCTGGATGCGGCGGGCATGATAGCGCTGAAAATCCTCATCCGAATCAAGCGCGTAGCGTTTTTCATTGACCCAGGTGAACATGTCCAACGTCGTTCCGGCAGCAAAGGCGCCCGGCATCAGCGCGACGGCGGCGCTCTGCGCAGTCGCACCCTCCTCGACCTCTTCGGGCAGGAAGAGAATCGACGGTGTAAAGAGCAGACCCCATTTGCGCGCGGCGTCCTTTTCGCTCAGCGTCTCGCCGTCGAAATCGATGATCTCCGTATCGCCGTGCAGGTTGATCTGCACCACGAAGAAATTGTCGCGGATATAGCTGGACACATCCTCGCGCGAGAAAACTTCCTTGTGCATCTTGGCGCAATAGATGCAGCCGCGCTGCTCGACCATCACGACAAGGCGTTTGTCCTCGGCGTTGGCCTCGGCCAGATCCTCGTTCAGGTCCTTGAACGTGTCGCGCATCCAGTCCTGCTTGTGCAGGCCATCATCGCCCACTCCGGCGGCCATTCCCAGCGCGGGCATGAGGATCAGTGCGAAAAGAGCGATCAGTCGTTTCATGGGTCGGTCTCCCTAGATGTTCTGAAAGGCAGGAAAAGTGTCCAGCATCCACTGCGCAATGGCATTGACGCTGTCAGTGGCGATGAGCGCAGCAAAGAGGATCAGCAGAAGGCCCATTGCCTTCTCGACCTTGGGCAGATGCCGCCGAAACTTGGACGCGAATTTCAGAAATGGCCCGATGAATAGTGACGAGATCACGAAAGGCGCCGTCATCGCCACGCCAAACACCAACAAGAGGACCAGCCCGCGCATCGCCGTCGCCTCGGTGCTGGCGGTAAACACGACGGCGGTCAGCACGCCGCCCACGCAGGGCGTCCAGCCAGCGGCAAAGGCAAAGCCGACGACATAGGCCCCAAGAACGGACATGTTTTTCGTATCGCCCGCATCCATCTGGAAGGCCCGGTTGAGAAATCCGATGCGAAACACGCCCAGGAAATGCAGGCCCATGACCAGCACGACCAGCGCAGCGAAGAGGCGGAATTCCGTCTGCATGCTGCGGAACGTCTGGCTGAGGCCATAGGCCGCCGCGCCCAGCAGGACAAAGACCGTGATGATACCCAGCGAGAACATGATGGACGCAAAGAACGCCCGCTGGCGCACACCCGGCGCCAATTTGCCCTCTGCGCTGATTTCGGACATGGACGCACCCGCCATGTAGCTGAGATAGAACGGCACGATCGGCAGAATGCAGGGTGAAAAGAAAACGATCAGCCCGCCCAGAAAGGCCCCCATGAGGGATACATCAAACACGCCGCTCCTCCTCGCTACTTGTGCTGATTACATATTCAAGTTATTTTATATCTTTATCTTCCGTCAATCAGGAACCCTGATGAAACGCTTGGCTTTCGCTCTTCTCACGATATGCCTTGCGCTGCCAGCGGCGGCAGCGAATTTGGTCATGGTCGAACAGGACGGCTGTCACTGGTGTGCCCAGTGGAACGAGGAAATTTCGCATATCTACCCAAAGACGGATGAAGGCGCGCGTGCGCCCTTGCGCCGCGTTGATCTGCGCGATTTGCCGGATGACATCGACTTTGCGTCACGCCCTGTCTTTACCCCCACCTTCGTCCTGGTCGAGGACGGCAAAGAGCTGGGCCGGATGGAGGGCTATGCAGGCGACGAGTTTTTCTGGTTCATACTGCGCAACCTGCTGAACGAGCACGATATCGAAGCAGAAGAATCCGAATGAGCCACGCACCTGTCAGTCGCGCGATCACCGCGTACCATCGCATAAAAATTGCTACAGGCGCCCGCAGACGTTAAGTTAAGACCAAGTCAGAAACGGAATTTCAGCCCTTATGTCATTGCCTGTCATCACCAAGGACATGTCCGACTCCGAGCTCGAGCGGATGATGAAAAATGCCCAGAATGCGGCGCAATTCCTCAAGGCAATCTGTCACGAAGGGCGGCTGATGATCCTGTGCCATCTGGCGACGGGCGAGAAATCGGTGACCGAGCTGGAGCAACTGCTATCCTCGCGGCAGGCTGCCGTGTCGCAGCAACTGTCACGCCTGCGCACCGAGGGGCTGGTGACGCCCCGCCGCGAGGGCAAGGCGATCTATTACCGGCTGACCGATCCGCGCGCCGTGCAAATTCTGGACCTTGTCTATGACCTGTTTTGCAAGGAGGCATAGGCGCGGCGCATTGTCGGGGCGGCTCGGATGCTAAGTGGTCTCAACGATGCCGTGCTTCTGGCGCTGATCGGGCTTGGCGGCGGAATGATCCTGGGGCTGGCGGCACGGCTGGGCCGGTTCTGCACGCTGGGCGCGATCGAGGATTACCTCTATCAGGATGACTCGGTGCGCATGCGCATGTGGGGACTGGCCATCGGTGTGGCCGGGCTGGGCACATTCGGGTTGGTGGCCGTCGACGCGCTGGACCCGGCGCAGACGATCTATCATCTGGCGCCGTGGTCTCCCGTTTATGGCGTCCTCGGCGGGCTGCTCTTCGGCTATGGCATGTCGCTTGCTGGAAATTGCGGATTTGGCGCGCTGGCGCGGTTCGGAGGCGGCGATCTACGATCTTTCGTGATCGTGGTCGTGATGGGGATCAGCACCTATTTTGCCCTCTCGGGCCCGCTGGCTCATATGCGCCTTTTCGGGCTGGAGGCCACGCAGATGCCAACCAGCCTGCGCAGTTATCCCGAGGCGCTTGGCGCCGTTAGCGGCCTTGCGCCCGTGCTTTGGGGTCTGGCCGCCAGCGCGGCGGTCACGCTCTGGTCGCTCTGGTCGCGTGATTTTCTGCAGAGCTCCCGCGCGATGATCTGGGGCGCGCTGGCCGGGGTGGCCATCGTCACGGGCTGGGCGGGTACGCAATGGGTCGCCGACACCGGCTTTGGTGTCTATCCGGTCAACAGCCATACCTTCACCTCGCCCTTGGGCGAATCGCTGATCTTTCTGATGACGTCCAGCGGCGGCGGGCTGACCTTCGGCGTCGGATCGGTGGCAGGCGTGCTCTTGGGCGCTTTCGCGGGCAGCCTGATAAAGGGTCATTTCCGCTGGGAGGCCTGCGAGGATCCGCGCGAGCTGAAGCGGCAGGTTCTGGGCGCGATCCTGATGGGGTTCGGTGCGGCGCTGGCGATGGGCTGCACCATCGGGCAAGGCATGTCGGCCTTTTCGCTGATGACATTCAACGCGCCCATCGTCTTTGCCGGGATCTTTGCCGGGGCGGCGCTGGGCTTGCGGCAGTTGATCACCGGCCTGCCCTTGGGGTGGATCCGATCCTGAACGGCGGATGGTGGTCTCCGCAAGACACCACGCTAGATCGTCATCCGGCCTGAAACATGACGGATCAGACCCGACTGCGCAAAGGATCTGATATGCCTGTCCATCTTCATGGCCTTGCCACGGCACTGCCCCCGCATTGCCTGCGCCAAAGTGAGGTTTCCCAAAAGGCCGCCGCGATCTTTGGCGAGAGATACCCCCAGTTCGAACGTCTGGCGAAAACCTTTGGCACGTCGGGCATCGAGCAGCGGCATTCGGTCGTGCCGCTGGATTGGTTCTCGCACGATCACGGCTGGAAGGACCGCAGCGCCGCCTACATCACCGGCGCCCGCGCCCTTTTCATCGACGCGGCGGGCAAGGCGCTGGCCGATGCGGGATGGGCCGCGCATGAGGTCGATTGCATCGTCACCGTTTCCTCGACCGGCATCGCCACCCCGACGCTGGAGGCGCAGGTGGCCGGCGAGATGGGCTTTCGCCAGGACGTGATGCGCGTGCCGGTCTTTGGCCTTGGCTGCGCGGGCGGGGTCAGTGGGCTGTCCATCGCGGCGGCACTGGCGCGGGGGCGGCCGGGGGCCAAGGTGCTGCTGGTCGTGATCGAGACCTGCTCGCTCGCCTTTCGGGCCGACAGGCTGCAAAAGGCGGACATCATCGCCGCCGTGCTTTTCGGCGACGGGGCGGCAGCTGCTTGCCTTGGCGTAGAGGCGCCGGACGGCGCGCAGGTCACACTAGGCCACGGGCATCAACAAACATGGCCGGATACGCTGAATATCATGGGATGGGACGTGGACGATGTCGGGCTTGGCGTAGTCTTTGACAGGTCCATTCCCGCCTTCGTGACAGATGAATTCGCCCGCGCCACGCAAGGCGCTTTGGATGCAGCGGAATTGGCACCCAGTCAGATCGATCGCTATGTCTGCCACCCCGGCGGCGCGAAAGTGGTCGAGGCGATCGAGGGCGCGATGGATCTGGGGTCCGGAAGCCTGGATGCCGAGCGCGAGGTTCTGCGCCACTACGGCAACATGTCCGCGCCCACAGTGCTTTTCGTGCTGCAGGCGGTGCTGGATGCAGGAGCCACCGGCCAGATGATGGCCTGCGCGCTTGGCCCCGGATTTACCGCATCCTACCTGCCGATAACTGCAGAGGGGCGGGCCGCCTGATGGAAACCGGCGCGGTCCTTTTCCTGACCTTCATCGTCGCCCAGCGCCTGAGCGAGCTGGTGCTGGCGCGGCGCAACACCGCATATCTGATGGCGCGCGGCGCGTATGAGGTCGGCGCGGCGCACTACCCCGCGATGGTAGCGATGCATAGCCTCTGGATCGGGTGCCTGATCGTCTTCGGCCATGACAATCCTATATCGCTGGGCTGGCTTGCGGCTTTCGCGCTGCTTCAGGGACTGCGGGTGTGGATCCTTGCCACGCTGGGCCGGCGCTGGACCACGCGGATCATCATCCTGCCAGAGCCACTGGTGACGCGCGGCCCGTTCCGCTATCTGCGCCACCCTAATTATACACTGGTCGTGGCCGAGATCATCGTTGCGCCCATGGTGCTGGGGCTGGTCTGGGTCGCCGTGCTGTTTACCCTGCTGAACGCGGCGATGCTATGGGTGCGCATCAGCGTCGAGGGACAGGCGCTGAACGCGCTGCGGGACGGCTGACGATTGCCCCCGTAGCGGCGTTGTGGTGTATGAACCCGATATCCAACCTTAAGGCATCTTATGAAAACCGTCATCTTCATCCCGGCCCGCTACGCCTCGACGCGCTATCCCGGCAAACCGCTGGTGGAGCTTCGCCAGAAGGACGGCAGTGCCAAGAGCCTGATCCGCATGAGCTGGGAGGCGGCCAGCGCCATCGAGGGCGTCGATGCCGTCTACGTCGCCACCGATGATGTGCGCATCGCCGAACATTCCCGCGCCTTCGGCGCTGATGTGGTGATGACCTCGGAGGACTGTGAGAACGGCACCGCGCGCTGCGCCGATGCGCTGGCGCAGCTGGACGAGGCGCCCGATCTGGTGATCAATTTTCAGGGCGACGCGCCGCTGACGCCGCCGTGGTTCGTGGAAAAGCTGATCGTGGCGATGCAGACCGACCGGGCCGTATCAATGGCAACGCCCGTGCTGCGCTGTGACCGCCAGACCTATGAGAATTTCATCGAGGACCGCCAGAATGGCCGTGTAGGCGGCACCACGGCCGTGTTTGATCAGCACAAGAATGCGCTTTATTTCTCGAAAGAGGTTCTGCCCTATATCGCCCCCGGCAAGCTGCCCGAGCCGATCCCGGTCTTTCATCATGTCGGCGTCTACGCCTACCGGCCCAAGGCGCTGCAGGCCTATGTGGACGCGCCTGTCAGCACTCTCGAGACACTGGAAGGGCTGGAACAGCTGCGCTTTCTGGCCGCCGGGATGCCGGTGCGCTGCGTCGAGGTGGACGCGCGCGGACGGGTGTTCTGGGAGCTGAACAACCCCGAGGACGTCGCCCGCATCGAGGCGGCATTGGAGGCACAATGATCGAGACAAGGCAAATCACCGTCGGCGATATCGAGATCGGCGGGCGCGCGCCCTTCGCGCTGATCACCGGGCCGTGCCAGTTGGAGAGCCTTGATCATGCGCGCATGATGGCGGGCCGGATCGCCGAGGCCTGCGCGCCCACGGGCACGCGGTTCATCTTCAAGGCCAGCTACGACAAGGCGAACCGGTCGTCCCTGTCGACGCAGCGCGGCCTCGGGATGGAGGAGGGTCTGACGATCCTTTCCAAGATCCGGGACGAGTTCGGCTGCCCTGTGCTCACGGATGTGCATGACGCGCATCAATGTGCGCCCGCGGGCGAGGTGGTGGACGTGATCCAGATCCCCGCCTTCCTCTGCCGCCAGACCGACCTCTTGCTGGCTGCGGGCCAGACGGGCTGCGCGATCAACGTCAAGAAGGGCCAGTTCCTGGCGCCCTGGGATATGGGAAACGTTGCCGAGAAGATCGCCAGCATCGGGAACGAGCGGATCATGCTCTGCGATCGAGGTACGTCCTTTGGGTACAACACATTGATCAGTGATTTTCGCGGCCTGCCGACTATGGCGCGGACGGGCTATCCAGTGGTTTTTGATGCCACCCATTCGGTGCAGCAGCCCGGCGGGCAAGGCACCACATCGGGCGGGCAGCGTGAATTTGCGCCGGTGCTGGCGCGGGCGGCGGTGGCCGTGGGTGTCTCGGCCCTCTTTATCGAGACGCATGAGGCGCCGGATAGCGCGCCCAGCGACGGGCCGAACATGATCCCTGTGGACAAGATGGAAGCGCTGATCGGTCAGTTGCGCGCGCTGGATGATCTGACCAAGTCGCAGCCCGAGATCGACCTGACGACATAGAGCCTAAGCAGGCGGGGCGCGCCTGTCGGTTCGACGACATCGGCAAATTTCATGATGTGAATCCCGGCATGGGCGCGTAAGGTCGTCCATGACCTGCACCTTGTCCGGCCATGGCTTGGAACGCAGGCGCATTGCGAGGCGTTAAGCCTTGCAAGAAGGGAGTTTGTCATGCCTTCGTTTCGCGCCAAATACATCACGCGGCCTATCCATCGCTGGGCCCAGCGCGCCCTGCCCGCCTTGTCCGATACCGAGCGGGAGGCGCTGAACGCGGGCGAGGTCTGGTGGGAGAAAGAGCTCTTTTCGGGCAATCCGGACTGGTCCAAGCTGCATGCGGTCAAGGCGCCCGAGCTAACCGAGGAAGAGCAGGCGTTTCTTGACGGGCCCTGCCGCCAGCTTTGCGAAATGCTGGATGACTGGAGCATCAACCAAGACGCCGCCGATCTGTCGCCCGAAGTGTGGAAGTTTCTGCGCAAGAACGGCTTCTTCGGGATGATCATTCCGAAATCACATGGCGGTCTGGAGTTTTCCGCCTTTGCCCATAGCGAGATCGTGCGCTTCATCTCGACCCGTTCGGTGGCGGCGGCGGTGACGGTGATGGTCCCCAACTCGCTGGGGCCGGGTGAGTTGCTGCACCAGTTCGGCACGCAAGAGCAGCAGGAGTATTGGCTGCCACGGCTAGCCGACGGGCGCGAGCTTCCGGCCTTTGGCCTGACCAGCGCCGAAGCCGGGTCAGATGCGGGCGCGATGGTCGATGAGGGCGTTATTTGCCGCGGCGAGTGGCAGGGCGAGGAAGTGTTGGGCATCCGCCTGAACTGGGCCAAGCGGTATATCACGCTGGCGCCCGTCTGCACCGTGCTGGGCCTTGCCTTCAAGCTGCGCGATCCGGATGGCCTGATCGGTGACACAGAGGATATCGGGATCACCTGCGCGTTGGTGCCCACGGACCTCGACGGGGTCGAGACAGGGCGGCGGCATATTCCTGCATCGACCATGTTCATGAACGGGCCGACCACCGGCACGGATGTCTTCATCCCGCTGGAGAACATCATCGGCGGGCCGGACTATGCCGGGCGCGGCTGGATGATGCTGATGAGCGCGCTGGCTGCGGGGCGGGGTATCTCGCTGCCTTCGATGGGCTGCGCCGCGATTGCGCTGAGTGCGCATACGACCGGAGCCTACGCCCGCATCCGCGAACAGTTCCGCCTGCCCATCGGCAAGTTCGGCGGTGTGCAGATGCCCATGGGCAAGCTAGCCGCCGATGCCTATGCGATGGATGCCGCGCGGCACCTGACCTGCGCGGGGCTGGACGAGGGGCGCGCGCTGTCCGTCATCTCGGCCATCATGAAGGCACATGCGACCTTCCGCATGCGCGAGGCGCTGAATGATGCAATGGACGTGCATTCGGGCAAGGCGGTGATCGACGGTCCGTCGAACTATCTGCAGGCCCTCTACCGCGCGGTGCCGATCGGAATCACGGTGGAAGGCGCGAATATCGTGACCCGCAGCCTGATTATCTTTGGCCAAGGTTCGATCCGGGCGCATCCTCATATGCTGGACAACATGATGGCTTTGCAGGAGCCGGACCAAAAGAAATCACTGGAAGCGTTCGACAAATCGGTATGGGCGCATATCGGGCACACGACAAGAACGCTCTTCCGCGCCTGGGGCCGCGCGCTGACCGGGGGGCGGTTTGCGCCTGCGCCGGATGCGGGGCCCGCGACGCATATCTATCGCAGGCTCAGCCGTTGGTCGGCGGCCTATGCGCTGACCGCCGATTTCTGTTTCCTGACGCTGGGCGGCGCACTGAAGCGCAAGGAGATGCTGTCGACGCGGATGGGAGACATCCTGTCCGAGATGTACATCCTCTCCGCCGCGCTGAAGCGCTGGGAGGATGAGGGGCGCCAGGAGGCCGATCTGCCGGTTCTGAACTACGCCGCCGAGGCTGGGTTTCAGCGCATTCAGACTTCGCTGGATGATGTGATCGTCAACCTGCCCGCACGTTGGGCGGCTTGGCTGCTGCGCGGGATCACGTGGCCCGGTCGGCGGGAAAAAGGACCGGATGACCGGCTGGTCGAGACTTGCAGCAACCTGATCTATGCGCCCTCGCCCACCCGCGACCGGATCACCGGCGGGATCGGGGGCGGCTGCACGCATCCGGGCATCGCGCTGCTGGATCGCTGCTACGCCATGGTCAACGACATGGCCACTGCGATGAAGCGGCTGCGCGATGCGCGCAAGACGCCCGAGGAGGGGCGCGAGGCGGGTTTCATCACTGAGGCCGAGTTGGCGCGGATCACCGAAATGAACGACCTGGTTGCGCGTGTCATCGCGGTCGACGACTTTACTCCCGAAGAGTTGCCGCGATATTTCAGAAATTACGAGCCTAACGCGCATAACAGGCTCGCGTCCAAGGACACGCCGCAGGAGGCCGCAGAATGACAGAGCCGCAAAGAGTCTTTTTGGTGGATGGGGCGCGCACGCCCTTCCTGAAGGCGCGCGGCACGCCCGGCCCTTTCACCCCCGTCGACCTCGCGGTGCAATGCGGGCGCCCCCTGCTGGCGCGCCAGCACTTCGCGCGCGAGGCGTTCGATTTGTGCATCCTCGGCTGCGTCAACGTGATGGCGGACGAGATGAATCCGGCCCGCGTTGCCGCTCTGCGCCTTGGATTGGGCGAGCGCATGGTGGCCTTTACCATGCAGATCAATTGCGGCTCGGGGATGCAGAGCATCGACACCGCCTATCGCTATATCCGGGACGGCAGCCATGACATGATCCTTGCCGGCGGGGCCGAGGCGCTGAGCCATACACCCCTGATCCTGCGCCAATCGGCAGCCGAGTGGCTGGGCAACCTGAGCGCGGCGCGCAGCCCGATGGACAAGCTTAAGATGCTGGGAGGCCTGCGGCCCGAATTCCTGAAGCCCGTGATCGGGCTGGAGCGCGGGCTGACCGACCCCATTACCGAGCTGGGAATGGGGCAGACGGCGGAAATCCTCGCGCATCGCTTTGGGATCACGCGCACCATGGCCGATGAATACGCGATGCAGAGCCACCACCGCCTTGCCGCTGCGCAGAAGGACGGCACGCTGGACGGTGAGGTCATGCCTGCTTTTGGCCCTGATGGCACGGTTTACGACCAAGATGACGGCGTGCGCGCCGACAGCGACATGGAGGGTCTGTCCAAGCCGAAACCAGTGTTCGAGAAACCCTATGGCAAGGTGACGGCGGGCAATTCCAGCCAGATCACCGATGGCGCCAGCTGGGTGATCGTCGCGTCGCAAAAGGCGGTCGATCTACACGGGCTCGAGCCGCTGGCCGAGATCACCGACAGCGAATGGGCAGGACTGGATCCCGCGGTTATGGGGCTTGGGCCTGTTCTGGCCTCGACGCCGATCGCGCAGAGGCATGGTTTGAGCCTGAATGATATCGACCTTTGGGAGCTGAACGAGGCGTTTGCCGCGCAGGTGCTGGCCTGTGTCGCCGCCTGGGATCACGAGGATTTCTGCCGCGAGGTGCTGGGATATGACGCCGCCTTTGGCAAGATCGACCGCGAGCGGCTGAATGTCGATGGCGGTGCGATTTCGCTGGGGCATCCGGTGGGCACCAGCGGCAACCGCATCGTGCTGCACCTTGCCAATGCAATGAAGAAACGCGGGGCCAAGCGCGGCATCGCCACCGAATGTATCGGTGGCGGGCTGGGCGGTGCCATGATGCTGGAGGCTGTGCGATGACCGGAGCAGTGATGCAATTTCTGGGCGCCGAGCTGCGCGAGATGGGTGGAGCCGGCGCGCGCGAGGGCAATTGGCGCAGCGGGCGGGACGGCGATGGCATCCTGTGGCTTGTCATGGATTGCGAGGCGGGCGGCACGAATGTCATCTCGCGCAAGGTGCTGGAAGAGCTCGACCGCCATCTGGCCGCTGCGGAGGCTGATTTGCCCAAGGCGCTGGTCATCCGCTCGGCCAAGGAGGGCGGATTTGCCGCCGGGGCCGACATCTCGGAATTCAAGGCTGTGGCCGACGACCCTGAAACGCTGCTGCGCGAGGGGCATGCCGTCTTTGATCGGCTGGCGGCCCTGAAATGCCCGACGATCTGCGTCGTGCATGGCGCGTGCCTTGGCGGCGGGTTCGAGATGGCGCTGGCCTGTGATTATCGCATCGGCATCCGGGGCGCGTCCTTTGCCTTTCCCGAGGTGCAACTGGGCCTGCATCCCGGCCTGGGCGGCACGTTCCGGTCGCTTGCCCTGATCGACCCGGTCGAGGCGATGACCCTGATGCTGACCGGCAAGACCGCGCACACGAAGAAGGCCAAAAAGCTGGGCCTGCTGGATGCCGTGGTGGAAGAGCGGCACGTCACGGACGCGGTGCGCGCCGCCGCCGAGGGCAAGCTGGAAGGGCGCGAGCCGGGGCTGAAGGCGCGGGCGATGAGCTATGCGACCGCGCGCGGCTATGCGGCGCGGCAAATGCGAAGCCAGACCGAGAAAAAGGCGCCCAAGGCGCATTATCCGGCGCCCCACGCGCTGATCGATCTGTGGGAAGAGCACGGGGATGATGCCAAGGCGATGCAGGAGGCCGAGATTGCCTCCTTCGGCCAGCTCTTGCAGACGGATACGTCCAAGAACCTGCAGCGCGCGTTTTTCCTGCGTCAGCGGCTGCGCGGCAATGCCAAGGGCGACGATGGGATTGCCCATGTCCATGTGATCGGCGCGGGCGCGATGGGGGCCGAGATTGCCGCCATGTCTGCAATCCGGGGTAAGCGCGTGACGCTGGGCGATACATCGACCGAGGCACTGGGGAGAGCGGTCAAGCTCGCCCGTGAGATTTGCGGCTCTAAACACCTGAGTAGTATTGATACACGCAATGCGATGGACCGGATGATGCCGGACCCGGACGGATATGGACTAGCCTTGGCCGATCTGATCATTGAGGCAGGGCCGGAGAAGTCCGAGATCAAGCAAAAGATCTACGACGATCTGAAGGCGCGGATGAAGCCGAGGGCGATTCTGGCCAGCAATACCTCCAGTCTTTCGATTGACGATCTGGCGGATCATGCGCCCGATGCGGCGCGTTTCGCCGGGCTGCATTTCTTTAACCCGGTGTCGCGCATCGACCTTGTCGAGGTAATCAAGGGGGCCAAAACCTCGGACGACACTGTCAGCCGCGTTGCCGCCTTTTGCGGCGCGATCAAGAAACTGCCTGTGCATGTAGGCGACTATCCCGGCTTTCTCGTGAACCGTGCACTGGTGCCCTACATGATGGAGGCGATGGCCCTGATGGATGAGGGCGTGCCCAAAGAGGTGATCGACACGGCAGCGCTGCGCTTTGGCATGCCGATGGGGCCGGTCACGCTGGCTGATCAGGTAGGCCTCGACATCGGGCTGCATGTGGCGATCAGCCTGTCGGAGAGTCTGGATGTGCCGCTGGCACCCGTCTCGGACACGCTGAAGGACAAGGTCGCGGCGGGTGAGACCGGCAAGAAGGCCGGGCGTGGATTTTATGACTGGTCGGACGGGACGCCGCATCCCGATAACGATGAGGGCGCGCCCGACGATCTGACCGATCGGCTGATCCTGCCGATGCTGAATGCCTGTGTCGAGGTTCTGCGCAAGGATGTTGTCAAGGATCCAGACGATGTGGACGCGGCGATGATCTTTGCCACCGGCTGGGCGCCGTTCCGCGGCGGGCCGATGCACTACGCCCGCGCGCGAGGCATTGATGCGGTGGTCGAGCGGCTGAAAGAGCTGGAGGCGGCGCATGGGCCCCGATTTGCACCCGATGCGGGGTGGCAGACGCTTGGCGAGGGCTGAGACCTGCGGCGAGATAGACGTTTCCCGCGCCGCAGATCCGCAGTAGGCCAGGGCCATGAAGCTGACATTGACCCATATCGGCCAACTGGCCGAACTGCCCTGCGATACGCTTATCGACGCGCGCTCGCCTGCCGAATTTGCCGAGGACCACCTGCCGGGTGCAATCAACCTGCCCAGCCTGAATGATGCCGAACGCGCCGAGGTGGGCACGATCTACGTTCAGGAGGATCGCTTCAAGGCTCGGCGCGTCGGGGCGGCGATGGTTGCACGCAATGTCGCGGCGCATCTGGAGGGGCCGCTGTCAGTGCATGATGGTAGCTGGCAGCCGTTGGTCTATTGCTGGCGCGGAGGGCAGAGATCCGGCTCTTTCGCTTCGATCCTCGAGCAGATCGGGTGGCGGGTGCGCCTGCTGTACGGGGGATATCGCGCCTATCGGCGGCTGGTGGTGCAGATGCTCTATGATGCGCCGCTGGCTCTTCGGCCCGTGCTGCTCGACGGCAATACGGGCACAGCCAAGACGCGACTGCTGGAGCTATTGGAGGCGAAAGGCGTTCAGGTGATCGACCTTGAAGGACTGGCCAATCATCGCGGCTCTGCCTTGGGTGCACGGGACGGCGGGCAGCCGCCGCAAAAGCTGTTTGAAGGGCGGCTGGCGCAGAAAATTGCGGCGCTCGATCCCGGAAGGCCTGTGGTGATCGAGGCGGAATCGCACAAGGTGGGCACGCGTATCGTGCCGCCCAGCCTCTGGACAGCGATGAAGACGGCGCCTGCCGTGCGTGTCACTGCCCCGGTGGCCGAGCGGGCCCGATATCTGGCCGAGGCCTATGGGGACATGACCGACAAGCCGGATGAGTTGAGTGCCAGCCTTGATCTGCTGCGCCCGCTGCGCGGGCATGAGGCGGTGGATCATTGGCAGAGCATGGTCGCGGCGCAGGAGTTTACCGCGCTCGCCGAGGATTTGATCCGCCAGCATTATGATCCCGGGTATGAGCGGGCCCGCGCGCGGCATGACATGGCGCCGCCGCATAGGGTGGATTTAGCGGCGCTGAACGATGACGCTTTGCAGAGTGCGCTACCAGATATCATCGCCGCGATCGAGGCCGCCGCTACTGGCCAAGCGTGATGCCAGGGGGCGAATCCGTGATGAATCCGATATCCGTTGCGAGTGCGCCCATGCTGTGAAGCTGGCTGAGAGCGGTATGTGCTTCATCCGGCGCCAGCGCAGCCAGAAAGCCTCCGGCAGTTTGCGGATCGAAGAGGATTTCACTGGCGGGACCATCCCCGAGACCATGGATGAACGGGCCTGCATAGGCTCTGTTTGTAGGATGTAGGGACGATCTGTGTCCCGCCCGAAAAAGCGCCTGCGCCCCCTTCAATAGCGGTATGGTGGCCGGATCGATCTGCGCGCCGCAGCCGCTGGCCCGGCAGAGCGCCAAGAGATGTCCGGCAAGGCCGAAGCCGGTCACGTCGGTCAACGCATGGGCCTGCATCAGACACTGCACGGCGTCTTGGGGACTGGTCGCCATGTGGCCCAGCGCATCTCGCACCACATCGCCATCGGCGGCCCCGACCATGTCGGCAGCAAGGATGACGCCGGTGCCTAGCGCGCCAAGCAGGATGAGGCGGTCACCCGGTTGCGCACCGCCGATGCCGATAGGCACGCGGCTTTCTTCCATCAGTCCGGTCACTGTGTAGCCGATGGTCAGTTCGGCCCCTTGTGTGGTGTGGCCGCCGATCACCTCGGCACCCGCCTCGGCCATGATGGCGTGAGTGGCTTCCATGATCTCGGACAGGGTGCGGGCCTGAAGCGGGCCGCTCATCCGGGGCAGGACGAGGTTGACGAGCGCAGCCTGAGGCGCCGCGCCCATGGCCCAGACATCGCCCAGCGCGTGAATGGCGGCGATGCGCGCCATGAGGTAGGGGTCCGCCGTGAAGGCGCGCAAGTGGTCGGTGGTGAGCACTTGGGTCTGCCCGCCGATACGCAGCGCCCCCGCGTCATCGCCGGGGCGGATCAGCACGTCATCACGCAGGCCGGTGCGCGCGTTCGCAAGGGCCGTTTCCAGGGCCTCAAAGCCGACCTTGGCCCCGCAGCCCCCGCAGATCATCGGGTGATCCGTCATTTCCTCTGCCGCGCCCTCGGCCATTTCAGACGGAAGCGGAGCGGTGGCCATGGCGGGCAGATCGCGGAACTTCTGCATGAATTTCTGGTCGATATGGTCCTTCCACTGCCAGAGGCCCGGCAGGTGCAGACCAAAGCTGCCGCGATCCGCGACAGCAGCTTTCTTACCCAGCGACACCAGCTTGAGATACTGCTTTTGCGGCTCGAAACTGCGGTACTGGGACGATCCCATCGCAGCGGCGCGCAGGTTATCATGCAGGACAGGCGCGGCGCGCACGGCATAGACCCCGGCCTTGGGGCGCGCTGCGTGGGCCAGATGGGCGCAGTCTCCGGCGGCGAAGATGGCCGGGTCCGTGGTGCTGCGAAGGTGCGCATCGACCGTGATGAAACCGTCAGTCAGATGCAGGCCCGTTTCGGCCAGCCAAGGCCACGGGCGCGCACCGACGGCAGCGACCGACAGGGCAGAGGGCAGTGCGGTGCCGTTCGCCAGCAAGACACTGTCGGCGGTGACTTCGCTGACTTCGACATTCTCAACCAAGGCAATGCGCCGCGCGGCCATCTGAGCGCGCAGAACACGGGCCGTGCGGCTGGCAACACCGGTAAGGGCCGTGCCGATGTCGATGACGTGCAGCCGAACATCAGAGGATATCTGCGACAGGCGATGGTGCATGGCCAGGGCCAGCTCAACCCCCGCGACGCCGCCGCCCAGAACAGCGCAATCGGGGGGTTGAGTGCCTGATGCGACATTCGAGACGAACTGCTGCCAGCGATCCGCGAAGGGGCCAAGCGGCTTGGCCGCGATGCCATGCGCATCGAAACCGGGCAGTGTGACAGGCGCAGACGTGATGCCGATGTCGACGGAGAGCACATCATAGGCAACGTCCGGTCTGCCAGTCACCTGCACCCGGCGCGCGGCGCGATCGATTCCGCAGGCGCGCCCGACGATCAGCCGCGCCCCGGCAAAGCGCGCGAGGCGGCCAAGGTCGATATCCAGCGCATCGCGCGGGTAATGCCCGGCGATATAGCCGGGCAACATGCCGGTATAGGGCGCTTTGGGGTTCGGATCGATCAAGGTCAGGCGCGCGCCCGGCAGAGGGTTCATGCCCCATTTGCGCAGCACGAGGGCGTGGGCGTGGCCGCCGCCGATCAGAACGAGGTCACGGGTGAGGGGATAATCACTGTTCATGGCCCTCAGGGAGTGCCGCAAATCCGGCAGGTTGTCGAGGCTGGCCGCGCTGCGCTCACGCAGGTTTGTGGTAGGCGCGATACCAGTCGATGAACTCGCTGATCCCTTCGGCCACGGGCGTGTTCGGCCGGTATCCGGTCAGCGATTCAAGCAAGGAAGAGTCGGCCCATGTGCCGGGAACATCGCCTTTTTGCATCTCCATCATGTTCTTCTTCATCTCGAAGCCCAGCTTGGCCTCGATGGCGGCTATGAAGTCCATCAGCTCGACCCTCTCGCCATTGCCGATATTGACGACCCGGTATGGCGCGGCGGCGCTGAGGCTGTCACCCGGCACGATATCCTCGGGGCTATCCGGCTGTACCGGGGGTGTTTCGATCAGAAGGCGGATGCCGCGCACCAGATCGCCGACATAGGTAAAGTCGCGAGCCATGCGGCCATGATTGTAGACGTCGATCGCCTCGCCATCGAGCGCGGCGCGCACGAATTTGTAGAGCGCGAGGTCGGGGCGGCCCCACGGACCGTAGACCGTGAAAAAGCGGAACATCGTCGTCGGGATCTTCCACAGATGGGCGTAGGAATGGGCCATATGCTCGTTCGCGCGCTTGGTCGCGGCGTAGAGCGTCAGCGGCATCTCGGCGCGCTGCACCTCATTGAAGGGCATATCGGTATTGGCACCGTATACGGACGACGTGGAGGCCATCAGAAGATGCGCCGGGGAAAGCTCGCGCGCGCATTCCATCAAATTGAATGTGCCCTCGATATTGGCCGAGATATAGCTGCGCGGGTTTTCAAGACTATAGCGCACACCGGCCTGTCCGGCGAGGTGGACGATGGCATCGGGCGCGGCCTCAGCCACGCAGCGCTGGAGCAGATTCATATCCTCTAGCATGCCCTCATGTGCGGTAAAGCCGGGCGTTTGCAGCAGCATCTGGTGGCGGCGATGCTTGAGCGCGACATCGTAGTAATCGGTCATGCCATCATAGCCGACGACGCGAAACCCTTCGTCGAGAAGGTGCTTGGCAAGGTGGTAGCCGATGAACCCGGCGGTTCCGGTGACGAAAATGGTGCGCAACGGTCTGTTCCTGTCTTGCCTGCCCGATTGGGTTCGTGCCGATGGTCTATGCCAGTTTGGCGCGCAAAGTCACGGTGGAATATGCCCGGCGGATTTGTGATGGCAACCGGGGCCGAGTTGTGGAACGGTCGCTCGCGTGGTGGCGGGCGCTCTGGCTCATGCGGCCCGATCAGGAGTTTCGCAGTGGAGCAGCGACTGACGCCCTTTACCTTGGCCATGGTGGCGCTGGTCGGCATCCTGTGGGGGCTGAACTGGCCTGCGGTCAAGTTCATGCTGCGCGAACTGCCGCCCTTTACCTTGCGAGCAGGGGGATTTACCGGCGGCACGATCGTGCTTTTCTGCATCGTCAAGGCGCTGGGTCAGCGGTTGAAGCCTGCGCCGAAGGAGGCGGGCGCGATTGCGGTGGCGGGCCTTTTCGTCGTGTTCGGGTTCAACATCACGACGGCGCTGGGCCAAACCCTGACCGAGGCATCACGTGCGGCGATCATCGCCTACACGATGCCCGCGATGACGGCGGTGCTGGCCGCGATTTTCCTCAAGCAGCATTTGAGTGCGCGGCATATCGCGGCGGTGCTGATCGGGATGGCGGGACTTGCCGTGCTGGCATCGGTGGATTTCACGGCGCTGGTGGCCGCACCTGCCGGGGCGCTCTTGATGCTGGCGGCGGCGCTATCGTGGTCCATCGGCAATGTTCTGGTGCAGGCGCGCGCGTGGTCGCTGACGCCCTTGGCGCTGACTTTCTGGTTTTTTGCCGTCTCCACCGCGCTGGCTTGGCCGCTGGCCCTGTGGCTGGAGCCGGCTGGGACTGTGCCATGGCCCAGCGCCGCCACATGGCTGGTTTTCGCCTTTCACGTCGCGGGGCCGATGGTCACCTGTTATTTCCTGTGGAGCGTTCTTTTGCGCCGCTTGCCGGCGGCTGTTGCAGCTATTTCGATCCTGACCGCGCCAACGGTGGGCGTCATCTCGGCGGTCTTGCTGCTGGGTGAGCCGCTGAGCTGGCAAAAGATCGTCGCGCTGGGCTTGATCGTTCTGTCGATCGGCATCACCCTGCTGGCACGCCCGAAACGGCCTGCCATGCCCGACGCGACCTGAAGGAGAGACTGATGCGCATTATCGCGGCCCGCTTCAATCACGAGACGAACACGTTTTCACCTGTGCCGACACCGCTGGAGGATTTCGGCCCGCTGCATGAGGATGAGGCACTGGCCTTCGGCAAGGGCTCGGCGACGGCGTTTGGCGCGTTCATCGACTATGCTCGGGAGAAAAACGCCGAGTTAGTCACGCCACTCTGCGCGACGGCCAATCCCAGCGGGCCTGCCGCGCGCGACGTGTTCGAGGCGCTGGCCGCACCGATCATCGAGGCGGCGAAGGCCGGGTGCGATGCCATCTTGCTGGATCTACATGGCGCGATGGTGGCCGAGGGGATTGACGACTGCGAAGGCGAGCTGCTGGCGCGACTGCGCGACGTCGTGCCTGATGTGCCGATTGGCGTCGCGCTGGACCTGCATGGCAACGTCACTGAGCGGCTGGTCGGAGCCTGTGACTGTCTTGCCGGCTTCAAGACCTATCCGCATATCGACATGCGCGAGACGGGCGCGCATGTGGTGCGCATGATGGATGCCATCCTGACCGGTGGGCCGCGACCCGCGATGGCGATGGTGCATCCTCCTATTCTGGCGCAGACCCTCAAGATGAACACCGAGGTGCCGGGCATCATGACCGATCTCATCGCCGCTGCCCGCGTGGCCGAGACGCAGGACGGTGTGCATGCGGTGACGATCTTTGGCGGGTTTCCCCTTTCGGATATCGCGGATGCGGGGGTGTCGGTGGTGACCGTCGCAGATACCGCTGCAATGGCACAGGAAGTGGCGCAAGACCTGGCCGAAGCTGCGTGGCGCGGCCGCGAAGGATTCGTCTATCTCGAAGAGCCTCTGGATGCGTCGCTGGCCCGGGCGCGGCAGGCCGCGGATGGCCCCGGAGACGGACCTGTTCTGCTGCTGGATCATGGTGACAACTGCATGTCGGGCGGTACCTGCGATACCATCGATGTGCTACGGGCGTCGCTGGTGGCTGACATGACGGGCATTGTTGCCGGGCCGATTTGCGATCCGGATGTCGTGGCGCAGATGACGCGCGCCGGGGCGGGTGCCGAGGTCACGGTAGAGTTGGGAAACAAGGTGCCGCTGCCCGGGTTTCCGCCCAATGCGCCTCTGACGCTGAGCGGGACCGTCTCGTTCATCGGTCAAGGGCGCTATGTCGTCAGCGGGCCGATCTATACCGGACAGATCTGCGATATGGGACGGGCCGCCGTGCTGGAGGTGAAGGGCGCCACGGTGCTGGTGACCGAGCGCCCGCACGAGCCGTGGGATCTGGGCGTGTTCACCTGCGCGGGTGTTGATCCTGCCGCCGCGCGTTACCTTATTCTCAAATCGCGGATGTATTGCCGCCCGGTCTTTGAGCCGCTGTCGCGCGCGATGGTGGAATGCGCCAGTGCGGGCATTACCAGCTCGAACCTGGGGCTCTTCGATTTCAAGAAAGTCGCGCGGCCCATATATCCGATGGACCCCAAGATGGCGTGGGCGCCGGGCGAAACAGTAACTTCGGGCCAAGACCCGATCAGACCCTGATAAGGAGACTTGAGATGACATTCAACGCGTTGCTCGTGACGAAGGACGAGGAGACCGGCAAGACCAGCGCCGCCGTCACCAAAATCTCCGAAACCGATTTGCCGCATGGCGAGGTGACAGTGGCGGTCGAGTATTCGACCGTCAATTACAAGGACGGGCTCTGCATCGGGCCGGGCGGCGGCCTTGTGCGGAATTATCCGCATGTGCCGGGGATCGACTTTGCCGGCACGGTCGAAGCGTCGGACGATGATCGCTACAAGCCCGGTGACAATGTCGTGCTCACCGGCTGGCGTGTGGGCGAGGCCCATTGGGGCGGCTATTCCCAGAAGGCGCGCGTAAAAGCCGATTGGCTGGTGCCGCTGCCCGAAGGACTGGACGCCCGGCAGGCGATGGCCGTGGGCACGGCGGGATTTACCGCGATGCTGGCGGTCATGGCGCTGGAGGATGCGGGTCTGACACCTGGCAAAGGGCCTGTTTTGGTGACAGGTGCTGCGGGCGGCGTCGGCAGCGTGGCCGTCGCGATCCTGGCCAAGCTGGGCTACAAGGTGGCCGCTGTGACGGGACGGCCCGAGACAGGCAAGTACCTGAAGGATCTGGGGGCGACTCAGATCGTGCCGCGCGAAGATCTGAGCGAGGTCACCAAAAAGCCGCTGGAGGCCGAACAATGGGCCGGATGCATCGATGCGGTCGCGGGTGCGATGCTGGGCCGCGTGCTCAAGCAGATGAAATATGGCTCGTCTGTGGCGGCCATCGGTCTGGCCGGCGGGGCGCAGATTGAAGGGGCGATGATCACGCCGTTCATCCTGCGAGGCGTGAACCTTTTGGGGATCGACTCGGTGATGCAGCCCTATGCGCGCCGGGTGGAGGCTTGGAAGCGCATCGCATCCGATCTGCCGATGGAGAAGCTGGAAGAAATGGTGCAGCCCGCGACGCTCAGCGACCTGCCGGGTCTAGGGCGCGACATCCTCAAGGGCCAGGTCAAGGGCCGGATCGTGGTTGATGTGAACGCTTGAATGGGCGGTCCAAGGGGTGGGTCGCGCCATCCCCGGACGTAAACCAAACGTAAATATATCGGGCGGTTAGGGATGTCCTACCGCCCGATTTCATTTGACTCAGCGCACGGTCTCGCGTATAGGTTGTGACATGCTGGAAGAAGTGTGCAAGCGGCCCCGGGGGTAACTCCCCGGCGGTCGCTTTTTCATTTTGCGCGGGCGGTGGGGCAAGCAACGCAATCGCATGAGGCAGTGATCACGAATGAGTTTGATAACACCCGAAGAGGGCCAATCGGCCCTGAGCGCGACTGTCACCACATTGGAGCGCCAGTTGCGCGGCATGTGTGAGGATCTGGAGGCACTGTCAGATAGGGTCCGGGCGGAAGACTTTGAAGATATCAAGAACCGCAGCCGCATTCTGGGCGACATCCGGCAATGGCTGAAACTGGCAATCGAAGCGGAGACACAACTTGAGCAACGCAAAAAGAAAGAGCAAGGGATCGTCAATGGATACGCCCTCGACATGGACGCCGCACGGGATTCGATCGGGTGCCGCCTGGATCGCCTCAGAAGGGCCGGATGTCCGCGACGCTTTCCTAGATGAGCTGAGCGAGGGCGAGCTGCTGGCGCTGCCCTATCTGTTCGAGTTCTGGGCAATGGATCATCAGCTGCCCCCCGAGGGCGACTGGCGGTCCTGGGTCATCATGGGCGGTCGCGGTGCGGGTAAAACCCGCGCCGGGGCCGAGTGGGTGCGCAGCATGGTCGAAGGTTCGGCCCCGCTGGATGCCGGACAGTGCCGGCGACTGGCTCTCATTGGCGAGACTGTGGCGCAGGTTCGGGACGTCATGGTCTTTGGCGAGAGCGGGATAATGGCCTGCTCGCCGCCTGACCGGCGGCCCGAATGGCAGGCGACCAAGGCGCGGCTGGTCTGGCCGAACGGCGCCATTGCGCAGGTGTTTTCCGCGCATGAGCCCGAGGGTTTGCGCGGGCCGCAATTCGATGGCGCCTGGGTCGACGAGATGGCCAAGTGGAAGAAGGCGCAGGAGACGTGGGACATGCTGCAATTCGCGTTGCGGCTGGGCGAGCGGCCCCGCGTATGCGTGACGACGACGCCGCGCAATGTGGGGGTGCTGAAAGATCTTCTGAAGGCGACCTCGACCGTCGTGACCAGTGCGCCGACCGAGGCGAACAAGGCGTTTCTGGCCGAAAGCTTCCTCGAGGAGGTGCGCACGCGCTATGCGGGCACACGTCTGGGGCGGCAGGAACTCGATGGTATCCTGATGGAGGATGCCGAAGGGGCGCTGTGGACGACCTCGGCGCTCGAGGCGCTGCGGGTGGAGCTTGCGCCCGAGATGGACAGGATCGTCGTGGCGGTCGATCCACCCGTTACAGGTGGCCCCAAGGCGGATGAGTGCGGAATTGTCGTGGTCGGCGCTGTGACGCGCGGGCCGGTTCAGGACTGGCGCGCTTATGTTCTGGCCGACGAGAGCGTGACAGCGGCAAGCCCTGCCGCCTGGGCGGCGGCAGCGGTGCGCGCGATGCAGAGCTGGGGTGCCGAGCGGCTGGTCGCGGAGGTCAACCAAGGGGGTGAGATGGTATCCGAAGTTATCCGGCAAATCGACCCTATGGTGCCGATCAGAGCAGTTCACGCATCACGCGGCAAGGTCGCGCGGGCCGAGCCGATCGCGGCGCTCTACGAGCAGAGGCGCGTGCATCATTTGCGCGGCCTCGGGGCGCTGGAAGATCAGATGTGCGCCATGACAGTGCAAGGCTATGACGGCAAGGGTAGCCCCGACCGCGTCGATGCGCTGGTCTGGGCCTTGCACGAATTGATGATCGAGCCGGCTGCGAAATGGCGCCATCCGCGGGTGCGGGTGGTGTGACGTTTAACCGCCATGCGGCGCGGCCCACAGAGCCCAAAAGGCGAAGAGTGGCGCCGCGCCGGACCGCATGGCATGCAAGATACCCGGCGGATTGTAGAGCGTGCCTCCGATTCCCGGCGTGCACCAATTTCCCTCTCCCTGCATGAAATCTCCTGGGCTGAGGACGAGATATGTCTCTTCCGGAGGATGGTCGTGGTCCGGGTAGCGGATATTCGGCGCAACCAGTGACACGCCGAGCCACACATCGCTGCGCCGCTCGACCCCGCCAGGTCCGACGATGATCGCGTTGGCGTGATTTTCGGCAAAATTCTCGCTGGCATTGGTGCAGTCACCGCTGCGGGGGCGCCATGTGAGCGATAATTCCAGATCATTGAAGGCCTGTAAGAGGGTCTTTAGCGCTGGATCAGAGACGTTTTCAGAATGCGTAGCCTCGTCCAGATACTTGCAGGCCGGAAGGCGCGTGCCGGGCTTTTCGGACGGCGTGCCGGGCGTGTCGAGAGCGCTGAAGATGCGGGCGATAGAGGCCGCTCCTCTTGGATCCTCTACGCGACTGGAAAAGGCGGCTTGAGCCGCGTTCAGGAATGTTTGCAGGGATTCGGATCGCATGAGTCAAGACTCCTTTGGGCCGAGCGTATCGGCGCACTGGACGCGACGCCAGTGTTTGAAAGGTCTTCGCCGACCGGAGCAGCGTAGCGCACGGTCTCGTTCAGTTTTCTTAAACCTTTAAGACAATGATGCCTTCAACAGCGGATGAAAGGCCACGGCGCCTTTGGACGGTATCGAGGTCAACGCGCTTCTGGCGCGGTGGAACAGATCAAGGAGAAGCGGCAGATGATCATGGACTTCTTTAGGCAAGGCGCGGCGCAACAGGCGTCCGGCGCGCCCGAAGCCAAGGCAAGCGCGGCGGGCCGCGTTGCGGCTTGGCATGGATCGAACCGCGTGGCCTGGAGCGCGCGGGACACCGGTACGCTGACGCGTCAGGGCTTTGCCGCCAACCCCGTCGGCTTTCGCTGTGTCAAAATGATCGCGGAGGCGGCGGCGTCGCTGCCCCTCGTGCTGCAGGATGCGGAGCAGCGCTATGCGGTGCACCCGATGCTGTCGCTGATGCGCAGCCCCAATCCCGCGCAGGGACGTGCCGAGCTCCTGGAGGCGCTATATGGTCAGCTGCTGCTGACCGGAAACGCCTATGTCGAGGCGGTTGGCGATGCGGAGGGTGCGCCGGTCGAGCTGCATGTGCTGCGCTCGGACCGGATGAGCGTGGTGCCGGGCAATGATGGCTGGCCGGTGGCGTATGAATATGCGGTGGCGGGACGCAAGCATCGGTTTGATGTGAGCCAAGGCCATCCTGCCGTCTGTCATATCAAAAGCTTTCATCCGCAAGACGATCACTATGGCCTGTCGCCGATGCAAGCGGCGGCGCAGGCAGTGGACGTGCATAACTCGGCCTCGCGCTGGTCCAAGGCCCTCCTCGACAATGCGGCACGTCCCTCGGGGGCGATCGTCTATCGCGGCGCTGAAGGGCAAGGCGCGCTGAGCAACGATCAGTATCAGCGCCTGGTGGACGAGATGGAGAGCCATCATCAGGGTGCGCGCAATGCGGGGCGGCCGATGCTGCTGGAAGGGGGGCTCGACTGGAAGCCGATGGGATTCTAGCCTTCGGACATGGAATTCCAGAAGACCAAGGAGAGCGCAGCGCGCGAGATCGCGCTGGCGTTTGGTGTGCCGCCCATGCTGCTGGGGGTACCGGGGGATGCGACCTATTCCAACTATCAGGAGGCCAATCGCGCGTTCTTTCGCCTGACGGTTTTGCCGTTGGCCAGCCGTGTCGCGGCGAGCCTGTCGGACTGGCTGAGCGGGTTCGACGGCAGCACGCTGGAGCTGAAGCCGGATCTGGACCAGGTGCCCGCGCTGGCGGCCGAGCGCGATGCGCAATGGGCGCGCGTGGCGGGTGCTGATTTCCTAACGGACGCCGAGAAGCGCGCCTTGCTGGGTCTGCCAGCCCTGCCCGAGCCGGGAGGCGCGGATGGATGAGGAGCGCAGGCCTGAACGCTACGGCTTTGAGGCGTTCGACTGTGCGCCCGCGCTGCGGCTGGAGGCGAACGAACGGGTCGCTGTGCTGAAGTTTCAGGCCATCGCGGATCGCCAGAAGAAGCTGGAAGAGGCGATGGAGCGGCTGGAGCGAAGGCTTTGGCTGGCGGTGTACGGGATCGCCGGGGCGATCGTGGCGCAGGCGCTGCAGCCGCTGCTGGTGGCGCTACCCTGAGGATCTTTGGAGGATAAGGATTATGGAAAACGATACGGGGCTGGAGCGCAAGTTTGCGCAATTCGATGCCGATCTGACCGTCAAGGATGGCGCTCACATCGAGGGATATGCCAGCTACTTTGGCGACATGGATCAAGGCGGCGATGTGGTGGTGCAGGGCGCTTATGCCAAGTCGCTGGCGCGCCTCGGGGCCGAACGGCGTCAGGTCAAGATGCTGTGGCAACACGACCCGGCGCAGCCCATCGGGATCTGGGATGAGGTTCGCGAGGATGCGCGTGGCCTTTATGTCAAAGGTCGTCTGCTGGAGGCTGTCGGACGTGGCCGCGAGGCCGCCGCACTGATCGGCGCGGGTGCGATCGACGGGCTGAGCATCGGCTACCGCACGGTGCGGGCCAGCAAGAATGACAAGGGCCAGCGGCTTTTGCAGGAACTGGAGCTGTGGGAGGTGTCTTTGGTGACATTCCCCATGCTTCCCAGTGCGCGGATCGGGGCCAAGGGCGATACCCTGGATGGCGATCTGTGCGAGTTGGCGGCGGTCTTTGAGGACGCGCGCCGGGAATTGGCGCGCATCTAGCGCCGAGACGAGCGGAAAACAAAAGGATCACGTGATGAATGAAACCGGGATTTCCGGTGCCGGGAAAGGTGTGCCGCAAGGGCATGCGCCGGTGACCGAGGTGAAGTCCGCCGTGGCGGGCTTCGTGAACGAGTTGAAGGGCTTTCAGTCCGACATCGAAGAGCGACTGCAACAACAAGAAGAGAAAATGACCATGATGGAACGTAAATCCTTTGTGCCCGCGCGCCCTGTTCTGGCGGGCGGCAATGACGGCCCTGCCCCGCACCAGAAGGCGTTCAATGCCTATCTGCGTTCGGGCGATGATGACGGGCTGCGCGGTCTCGAGTTGGAAGGCAAGGCGCTGGGAACGACGATTGCTGGCGATGGCGGCTATCTGGTGGATCCGCAGACCGCGAGCGCCATCAAATCGACGCTGAGCGCGACGGCATCTATCCGTGCGATTGCAAATGTCGTCGCCGTGGAAGCGACCAGCTTTGACGTGCTGATCGATCATGGCGATGTCGGCCATGGCTGGGCCACCGAGACCGCCGGTGTGACCGAGACGGTGACACCCGGTATCGACCGCATCACCATCCCGCTGCACGAGCTGAGCGCGCTGCCCAAAGCGTCGCAGCGGTTGCTGGACGATAGCGCCTTCGATATCGAAGGATGGCTTGCGGGCCGCATCGCCGACAAGTTCGCCCGCGCCGAGGCGGCGGCGTTCGTCATGGGCAACGGTGTGGACAAGCCCACAGGCTTCCTGACCAAGCCGAGCGTCGACAATGACGTCTGGACCTGGGGCAACCTTGGCTACGTGCCGACGGGTGCGGATGGCGAGTTTGGCGACGCGGATGCAGTGATCGATCTGGTCTATGCGCTGGGCGCAGAATACCGCGCCAATGCGAGCTTCGTCATGAACTCCAAGACCGCGGGCACGCTGCGCAAGATGAAAGACGCCGACGGCCGCTTCCTTTGGTCGGACGGTCTGGCGGCGGGCGAGCCTGCGCGCCTTCTGGGCTACCGCGTACTGATTGCCGAGGACATGCCGGACATGGCATCGGGGTCAATGTCTGTCGCCTTCGGTGACTTTGGCGCGGGCTATACCGTTGCCGAGCGCCCGGACCTGCGCGTGCTGCGCGACCCGTTCAGCGCCAAGCCGCATGTCCTTTTCTACGCGACCAAGCGTGTGGGCGGCGATGTCAGCGACTACGCGGCGATCAAGCTGCTGAAATTCGCGACCTCGTAAGACAGGCGCGGATCGGGCGGGGGAAACTGCCCCCGTCCGGGGCGCGCGCTGCCCATCAAGATGCGTTGTCCAGCTGCTCCCCTCCGTCCGAGCAACGCTGGGTGGCGCGCGCCTGAACCACCGGAGGGATCCGGCACTATCGGAGTTGTTCCATGATGTTGATAGAAGAAACCGCCGTGCCGGAGGCCGCCCTGCCGATAGAGCAGTTCAAGGCGCATCTGCGGCTGGGCACCGGCTTTGCCGATGAGGATATTCAGGACGCGGTTCTGCAAAGCTTCCTCAGGGCGGCCATCGCGTCCATCGAGGCGCGCACGGGCAAGGTTTTGATCGAGCGGGTTTTCTCGTGGGAGCTGATGGCATGGCGCACCGGCTATGGCCAGGCCTTGCCTGTGGCGCCAGTGAAGGCGATCGAAGAGATCGTGCTGCGCCATATGTCCGGCAGCGAAGAGGCCGCCGACCCCGCGCATTACCGGCTGGAGAGAGACACGCATCGCCCGCGCCTTGTGCCGCTGGGCACGGTGCTGCCTCCGGTGCCTTCGGGCGGGGCTGTGGTCGTACGGTTCCGCGCAGGCTTTGGCCCCACATGGGGTGATCTGCCGGCGGATCTGGGTCAGGCTGTGCTGCTGTTGGCCGCACATTACTACGAATATCGCGCCGATATGGCGCTGGGTGGCGGGTGCATGCCCTTTGGGGTGACCAGCCTGATCGAGCGCTATCGGACGGTGCGTCTGCTGGGCGGGGGTGCTGTCTGATGGCCGAGGTCAATTTGAACCGCCGCCTCGTGCTGGAGGCACCCGCGCGCGCGCCGGACGGGGCGGGCGGATATGCCGAGACATGGCGGCAGGTCGGCGAGATCTGGGCCGATATCGCGGCGCGTACCGGCCGCCAGACCGTGGATGGTGAGGCCCAGATATCGAGCACGGGATACAAAATCACGGTCAGAGCGGCGCCCTATGGTGCGCCCTCGCGCCCAAAGCCCGAGCAGCGGCTGCGCAGTGGCAGCCGCGTTTTCAACATCACGGCAGTGACGGAGCGGGACCCGATGGGCCGCTATCTGACCTGCTACGCGACCGAGGAGGTGGCAGTATGAGCTATGGCGGATCGGCCGCGCTCCAGACGGCGGTATATGGGCAACTCATCGGTAACGCGGATCTGTCGGCGCTGGTTGGAGGTGCGATCTATGACGCACCCCCGGCGGGCACGTTGCCGCCCCTTTATGTGACGCTGGGCCCCGAGGATGTGCGCGACAGGTCGGACGCGACATCCAGCGGCGCATGGCACCGCTTTACCGTGTCGGTGATCAGCGACGCTGCAGGCTTTGCCTCGGCCAAGACGGTGGCTGCGGCGGTGGGCGATGCGTTGACCGATGCCGAGTTGGGCCTCGATCGCGGTCATCTCGCAGGGCTGCACTTCTACCGGGCTCGGGCGCGGCGCGATGGCGCGCTACGGCGCATCGACCTGACTTTTCGCGCCCGCGTTTCGGACGCGGCTTAACCAACACGTTTCGCGAAAACCTGGGTCACGGCATTTCGCGAAACGCGCGCACTCTACGACGTAGCGCGGGTTTCGCCTTAATTGCGTACCTCAAGTTTTAGGCGAAACACTTTATTCAATCGGAGACGAAACACATGGCAGTTCAAAACGGCAAGGACCTTTTGATCAAGGTCGACCTGACCGGCGACGGCAACTTTGAATCGGTGGCGGGGCTGCGTGCGACGCGCATCAGCTTCAACGCCGAGAGCGTGGATGTAACGAGCCTTGAAAGCGCGGGCGGGTGGCGCGAGCTACTATCGGGTGCGGGCGTCAAATCGGCGGCGATCAGCGGGTCGGGTATTTTCCGGGACGCGGATTCGGACGAGCGGACGCGGCAGATCTTCTTTGACGGCGAGACGCCCGATTTCCAAGTGGTCATCCCTGATTTCGGGATCGTGGAGGGGCCCTTCCAAGTGACCTCGATCGAATACTCGGGAACGCATGACGGCGAGGCGACCTACGAGCTGTCGCTGGCCTCGGCGGGCCGCCTGATCTTTACGGCGATCTGAGATGGCGAACCCTTGGGCAGGTGAGGTGGCACTGGTCATCGACGGCGAGCGGCGCGTGCTGAAGCTGACTTTGGGGGCGCTGGCCGAGCTGGAAGCGGGGCTGTCGGCGGGATCTCTGGTCGATCTGGTCGAGCGGTTCGAGGCGGGTGCGTTTTCAACGCACGACGTGCTGGCGCTGATCATTGCGGGCCTGCGCGGTGGGGGCTGGCAGGGGGATGCGCGGGACCTTGTGTCCGCCGATATCACGGGCGGGCCGTTGGCGGCGGCCCGCGCGGCGGCAGAGTTGCTGGCGCGGGCGTTTACGCTTCCCGAGGACCGATGAGCAGCTTTGACTGGCCGGGGCTGATGCAGGCGGGCTTGCGCGGCCTTGGCCTGAAGCCCGCCGAGTTCTGGGCTCTGACCCCAGCCGAGCTGCGCGTGATGCTGGGCGAGGTGCGGGGGGCGGCGCCACTGGGACGCAGGGGGCTGGACGCCCTGATGCAGGCCTATCCCGATACGCGAGGAGCGAATGACGATGGATGAAAGAGAAGATTTTGGCGAACTGGACGCGCAGATCGAGGCGCTGGACGGCTCGCTGGGCGCCGCAACGGACATGGCGGCCGCCTTCAACGCAGAACTGGCGCGCGTGCGCGGCACGTTCGAGTGGACGGGGCAGGATGTGGCCACTCTGGACCGCGGGATCAGCAGAGGGTTGAGCCGGGCGATCAAGGGCGCGGTGGTGGATGGCGACAGCCTGTCGGCGTCGCTACGCACGCTGGCAACCTCGATGATCAACACGGCGTTCAACGCGGCGGTCAAGCCGGTGAGCGACCACGTGGGTGGCCTGCTGTCGAGCGGTGTCGGCAATATCCTTGGTGGCCTCATGCCATTCGAGAAGGGCGGGAGCTTTGCCCAAGGGCGCGTGCAGCCCTTTGCGACAGGCGGCATCGTCAGCGGGCCGGTAACCTTCCCCATGCGGGGCGGTACCGGCCTTATGGGTGAGGCTGGGCCCGAGGCGATCATGCCGCTGGCGCGCGGGCCGGACGGCAAGCTGGGTGTGCGCGGCGGCGGAAGCGGCGCAGCGGTGAACGTGGTGATGAACATCTCGACGCCCGATTCGGAAGGCTTTCGCCGCAGCCAGGGCCAGATCGCGGCACAGCTGAGCCGTGCCATCGGGCGCGGTCAGCGCAATCGGTAAGGGAGCAGAATGATGGGTTTTCACGAGGTAAGGTTTCCGGCCAATCTGAGCTTTGGCTCGATCGGGGGGCCCGAGCGCATGACGGATGTCGTGACGCTGGCCAACGGGTTTGAAGAGCGCAACACGCCTTGGCAGCATTCGCGCCGCCGGTACGACGCAGGCATCGCGATGCGGGGCCTCGACGATATCGAGACGCTGATCGCGTTTTTCGAAGCGCGCCGCGGTCAGATCCACGGATTTCGGTGGAAGGATTGGGCCGATTACAAGTCTGGTGGTGCGCAAATGGAGCCTGCATATGATGATCAGGTGATCGCCATCGGCGATGACGTGACCCCGGCCTTTCAGCTGCTGAAAACCTACCGATCGGGCGAGCATGAATATGCCCGCCCGATTAAGAAACCTGTGCGCGGCTCAGTGCGGATTGGCCTAGGCGGGGATGAGCAGCAGGAAAGCGTGCATTACAGCGTCGACTACACGACCGGTATCGTGACCTTCATGCATCCGCCCAACGCAGGTGACACGGTGACCGCCGGGTTCGAATTCGATGTGCCAGTCCGCTTTGATACCGACCGGATCATGGTGAGCGTTGCGAGTTTCCAGGCTGGGGATGCTCCGAACGTGCCAGTGGTGGAGATACGGGTATGAACAGGATGAACGCCGAGCTGGACGCCCATCTGCGCAGCGGTATCACCACTACCTGCCGAGCTTGGGCGTTGACGCGCAAGGATGGCGTGGTTCTGGGGTTTACCGACCATGACGGGTCTTTATTCTTTGATGGGCTGACGTTCCGCGCAGATACCGGGCTAAGCGCGCTTGCCATTCAGCAGACAACCGGCCTTTCGGTCGATAATACAGAGGCGCTGGGTGCGCTGAGCGATGCATCGATCCGCGAAGAGGATATCGAGGCGGGTCGCTATGACGGTGCGGAAATCCGCGCCTGGCTGGTCAATTGGCAGGATGTGCGCCAGCGGCAGCTGCAGTTTCGCGGCACGATCGGCGAGCTGCGGCGATCCGGCGGCGCATTCGAGGCCGAGTTGCGAGGTCTGACCGAGGCGCTGAATCGGCCGATGGGGCGTGTCTATCAAAAGCCCTGCTCGGCCGTTCTGGGCGATCGGGCCTGTGCATTTGATATGAGCGCGTCAGGATACACCAGCGAGCGGGCCGCAGTTGAGATCATTGATCGGCGCATCTTTCGCTTTGAGCTATTTGGCGGATTCGATGAGGGTTGGTTTCAGCATGGGCGCCTCACCGTAAACGAAGGCGCAGCAAAAAATCTGCAAGGGCTCATCAAGCGCGATGTCGTTGAAGCGGACCGGCGCGTGATTGAACTGTGGCATCCGTTGCGCGCTTCTGTAGCGACGGCTGACATGCTGCGGCTGGAGGCGGGGTGCGACAAACGAGCCGTAACCTGCCGCCTGAAGTTTCAGAACTTCTACAATTTTCAGGGCTTTCCCGACATCCCGGGTGACGATTGGTCAATCAGCGATCCGTCGCGATCGAGTAGCTTGGACGGAGGAAGCAGACGATGAAGAGCGGAACGCCAAACGCAATCGTCGCCGCCGCACGCAGCTGGATCGGCACGCCGTACCTGCACCAGGCATCCTGCAAAGGGGCTGGCACGGACTGCCTTGGGTTGTTGCGGGGTGTCTGGCGCGAGGTGCTGGGCGGCGAGCCCGAGACGCCGCCGGCCTATTCGATGGACTGGTCCGAAGCTGCGCGCATCGAGGCGCTGTGGCAGGCGGCGCACCGCCATCTGCATCCCAAGCGCACCGGTGACGAAGCACCCGGAGACGTGCTGCTTTTCCGGATGCGCGATGGGGCCGTGGCCAAGCATCTGGGCATTGCAGGGCGTATCGGAGCGCAAGCATCTTTTATTCACGCCTTTTCGGGGCACGCAGTAGTCGAGAGCCCTCTGAGCCTGCCATGGCGACGCCGTATCGTAGCGCGTTTCACATTTCCTGAGGAGCAACTCTGATGGCGACCATTCTACTTTCAGCCGCCGGGGCGGCCATTGGCGGATCTATGGGAGGCACCGTACTGGGCCTCTCGATGGCGGCAGTGGGACGCTTTGCCGGGGGTGTCATCGGCCGCTCGATTGATCAGCGATTGCTGGGCCAGGGATCTGACGTCGTCGAGACGGGGCGCGCCAGTCGACTGCGGCTGACCGGATCAGGCGAAGGCGACGCGATTGCGCAAGTCTATGGCCGGATGCGCGTCGCCGGACAGGTGATCTGGGCCACGGAGTTCCGCGAGACAGTAAACGTGACCAGCAGCAGCGGCGGAAAGGGTGCGCCCAGCGCGCCCAAGGTTCGCCAATACAGCTATTCGGTCAGCATTGCGCTGGCCCTTTGCGAGGGCGAGATCAGCAATGTCGGCCGGATCTGGGCGGACGGCAGCGAACTTACGCGTAATTCCATCGTGATGCGGATCTATACCGGCAGGCGCGATCAACTGCCCGACCCCAAGATCGAGGCGGTCGAGGGCGCTGGTACGGTGCCAGCCTATCGCGGCACCGCTTATGTGGTGATCGAGGACCTGGAGCTGGGTCAGTTCGGCAATCGGGTGCCGCAATTTACTTTCGAGGTCACACGCCCCTCACAAGCCAGCGAAGAAGGCTCCGAACTGGATCCGGTGCGCGGGGTGCGCGGGGTCGCGCTGCTGCCGGGCAGCGGCGAGTACACGCTGGCCACGTCACCGGTCACAATGAACTACGGAGTCGGCTCTTCGGCTTTGGCCAACGTAAACACCCCGTCGGGAAAGTCCGATTTCGCAACTTCCTTGGAGGCGCTCACCGGTGAGCTGCCTGAGTGTCGTAGCACCTCACTGATCGTGAGCTGGTTCGGGGATGATCTGCGTTGCGGCTCTTGCCGCCTTCAGCCCAAAGTCGAGCAGAAGCGGTATGACGCGCGCAACATGCCTTGGGCGGTCGCTGGACTGACGCGGCAGACGGCGCCTCTGCTGCCTCAAACCGGCGACGGCAATCCAATCTACGGCGGCACGCCGGATGATCGCAGTGTTCTCGAGGCAATCAAAGCGCTGAAACGGGCGGGTCAGGACGTGATGTTCTATCCGTTCATCCTGATGGATCAGGTCGCTGGGAACACTCTGCCCAATCCCTACGACGGTGACGAGGGCCAACCAGCACTGCCGTGGCGCGGGCGCATTACATCGTCCAAGGCTCCTGGACAGCCCGGGAGCCCGGATAAGACTTCGGCAGCTGAGGCGGAAATCGCAGCGTTCTTCGGTACGGCACGCGCGTCTGACTTCAGCCTGACTCCAACCATCCCCCCGGGGCCTGCCCCTATCAGCGGATCGCGGGAGAACGAGTATTTCGACCTGGTCGCCTTGTCCAAGCCCGTCGTCTACAGTCCGATATCTTATACGGGTCCCGCCGAGTGGAGCTATCGCCGCTTCGTGCTGCATAACGCAGCGCTTTGTGCCAAGGCGGGCGGCGTCGAAAGCTTCTGTATCGGTTCGGAGATGCGCGGGCTGACTCAACTGCGCGGAGCGAATGGAAGTTTTCCAGCAGTCGAAGCCCTGATTGATCTGGCGGCCGAGGTACGTGCCTTGCTGGGGCCGGACGTCAAGATTGGTTATGCGGCCGATTGGTCGGAATATTTCGGCTATCAGCCGCAGGATGGAAGCGGTGACCGCTACTTTCATCTGGATCCGCTCTGGGCGGATGCGAATATCGATTTCATCGGGATCGACAATTACATGCCCCTTTCGGACTGGCGTGAGGGACAGGATCATGCGGATGCGGACTGGGGTTCAATCTATAATCTCGATTATCTCAAGGCCAATATTGAGGGTGGCGAGGGCTACGATTGGTACTACCACTCTCCCGAGGCGACTGCGGCGCAAATTCGCACGGCCATTACCGATGAGACCTATGGCGAGCCATGGGTCTGGCGCTACAAGGATATCCGGAACTGGTGGCAAAACGCCCACCATGATCGCGTGGCCGGTGTGCGAGCCGAAGAGCCCAGTCCATGGATTCCGAAATCGAAGCCCATCCGATTTACCGAGATTGGCTGCGCGGCAATCGACAAGGGCACGAACGAGCCAAACAAGTTCGTCGATGCGAAATCCTCGGAGTCGGCCTTGCCGAAGTTCTCTAACGGTCAACGTGATGACCTGATCCAGCGCCAATATCTGCGCGCGATGCGCAGCTACTGGACAGATCCGGCGCATAATCCGATTTCGCCGCAATATGACGGCCAGATGATCGACATCGACCGGGCCTATGTCTGGGCGTGGGATGCGAGACCGTTTCCATTCTTTCCGAACAACCGGATCTTATGGGACGATGGTCAAAACTACGCGCGGGGACATTGGCTGACCGGGCGCACGGCTGCACGATCGCTGGCGTCGATCGTGCAGGAAATCACGGCGCGTGCGGGCTTGAGGCATGTCGATACCTCGCAGCTTTTCGGTTATGTCAGCGGGTATTCCGTCGATCAGGTGAGCGAGGCTAGGTCCGCGTTGCAACCCCTCATGCTGCGCTATGGCTTTGACGCGATAGAGCGGGACGGCACGCTGTTTTTTCGGATGCGCGACGGGCTCGCAGATGCCCAGATCGGGATGGACCATCTGGTGCGCGACGAGGAGAGTGGTGCGCGCTTGGAGGAAACGCGCGGGGGTGCGGCTGAGATTGCAGGGCGTGTGCGTTTGCGGTTTGTCGAGGCAGATAGCGACTTTGACGTCGTCGCCGAAGAGGCGGTGCTGCCTGATGACGCGACGCATGCTGTGTCGACCTCGGAAATCCCGCTGGCCATGACCCGCTCGGAAGGGCGCGCCGTGACCGAACGCTGGCTGTCCGAGGCGCGGATCTCCATCGACACGGTACGCCTCGTTCTGCCGCCGTCGCTCCTGTCACTTGGAGCGGGTGATGTGATCGGACTGAGCGAGGCAGGAGGCAGGGGGCTCTTCCGGATCGACCGGGTCGAGCAGATGGGGAATGCACAAAGGATCGATGGCGTTCGGATCGAGCCTGAAAGCTACAGGCCGATTGATATTGAGGAGACGCCGCCTGCGGTTCGCCCCTTTGTGCCGCCCGTGCCGGTCTTGCCATTGTTTTTGGATTTGCCGCTGATGACGGGGCAGGAAGAGCCAAGCGCACCGCATCTTGCGGTCACGGCCCGGCCATGGCCGGGATCAGCCGCCCTCTACTCTTCGGGCAGCGATTCCAATTATCAACTTAACCGCCTGATCGAGGCACGATCCACTATTGGCGTCTTGGAGACTGCGCTCGCGCCCGGCACCTCCGGCCTGATTGATCGGGCTGATGGCGTCACGGTACGTCTCATCACGGGCTCTCTGGAGAGCGTTGACAATGATGCACTGCTGTCCGGTGCCAATCTTTGCGCCGTTGGCGACGGCACGACGGACGGATGGGAGATGATGCAATTCCGGGATGCGGCACTGATCGATAGTGATACCTACTTCCTGAGTCATCGCCTGAGAGGCCAGCTGGGCACCGAAGGTGCAGCCGCGTCCGGATGGCCGGTGGGCAGCTATCTGGTGTTGATGAATGGCATACCAGGGCAGCTGGATTTGCCGGATGCGCTTCGGCGGCGCGCCCAGAACTATCGTATCGGGCCGGCCGGGCGCGCGGTCGATGACCCATCCTATCAGCACGCGGTGCTTGCCTTCGAGGGCATCGGGTTACGCCCATACAGCCCTGCCCACCTGCGCGCGGTGACAGGTACTGATGGTCAAACATCTATCAACTGGATCCGCCGCACGCGCATTGATGGGGACAGATGGGACACACCCGAAGTCCCTCTGGGTGAAGAGAGCGAAGCCTATCTGCTGCGCATTGTTCAAGACGATGCGGTACTGAGGGAGGAGATCATCTCTGTGCCTTGGTGGACTTATGGCGCAGCTGTCAAGGCGCTGGACGGGATCAGCGGATCTTTTGACGTCGAGGTCGCTCAGATATCCGCCAAGTTCGGACCGGGCGTCTTTGCCCGAGTGACCGTTGAAAACTGAGGCGCCAAGGTAGAAAGCACATGGCGCGGTTGGAATAATTTCCGGCCGCGCCGCGTTTCAAGATAGCGTAGCGGCGCTGGCAACCGTTGACCGTGATGGCGCCCATCACGCCTTTGCTTTTCGCCGGGGTCATCTATGTGCTATAAAGGCGCCGCACAAAAGGAGCTTTGGCCATGGGCAAGTCGCACGCACAGCTGACAAAATGCGATCCGGTATGGCACCAGATCACCACCGAAGCGGAGGACGCCATTCGGGACGAGCCTTTGATGGGTGGGATGGTTCATTCAAGCATCCTTCATCACAAGACGCTTGAATCTGCCCTTGCCTATCGAACATCGATGAAGCTGGCCTCGAACGAAATGCCCGAACAGATCCTGCGCGAGATCTGCGACTGGGCTTATCGCCAGGATCCCGATATCGGCACCGCCGCACGGGCAGATATCGTCGCGGTGTTTGACCGCGATCCGGCTTGCGATCGGTTTATCCTGCCGCTGCTCTTCTTCAAGGGGTTTCAGGCCATTCAGGCCCACCGCATTTCGAATCTGCTTTGGCGCGAGGGTCGCCGGGATATGGCGCGGTTTTTTCAGATGCGCGTTTCCGAGGCGTTTGGCGTAGACATCCATCCTGCCGCCAAGATCGGAAAGGGCATCATGATTGACCACGCGCACAGCATCGTCATCGGCGAGACGGCTGTCGTGGGCGACAATGTCTCAATGCTGCATTCCGTGACGCTTGGCGGTACCGGCAAGGAAGAGGAAGACCGTCATCCCAAGATTGCCGATGGCGTGCTGATCGGGGCTGGCGCCAAGGTGCTGGGCAATATCAAGGTGGGCCATTGCAGTCGGATCGCGGCGGGCTCGGTCGTGCTGGAGGAAGTGCCACCGTGCAAGACCGTGGCAGGGGTGCCCGCGCGAATCGTCGGCGAGGCGGGCTGTGATCAGCCTTCTGTGCGCATGGACCAATTGCTGGGTGTGCGCTGAGGAAATCCTGGAAATGATCGGATTTAGAAAAGCACCGGAGCAAGTCTCCGGTGCTTTTTTTACGTCTGAGATCTAGAATATGTTGTCGAACAGTGTCGACAGCGCGTTGT
The DNA here is from genome assembly GCF_043355895.2 of Roseovarius maritimus. Lineage (NCBI taxonomy): Bacteria > Pseudomonadati > Pseudomonadota > Alphaproteobacteria > Rhodobacterales > Roseobacteraceae > Roseovarius > Roseovarius maritimus. The sequence continues at coordinate 177,188 of NZ_JBHFPF020000005.1, read as the reverse complement.
GCCGTGGGGCCATGATGCTCTCTGACAGGCTGTTCAGCGGCGTCTGGTTCGAAGGTCCGCCCAGCGGAATGGTGACGCCAAGGCGCACGGTGTCCACATCGGTATCTCCAAAAGCGCCTGCATCCAGATTGGTGCGCGCCAGTTCCAGAGATACCTGTGCGGGCACACTGGAGATCTGGCTCAGATCGTAGCCGACGCCCACGCCATAAGACGTGGCGTCTACGTTGGCGGCGTCGAAATCGACGCGGCTGATGCCACCGAAGCCGACGAAACCCGCACCGAAATCGTGGCTGGCCCCGACGCCGACACTACTGAGGTCCGTGCCTCCAAAATTGGTATCTACGTCGCTCAACTGCCAGTGACCGGCGATACGTGTCCGCTCGGTTGGTGTGTAGGAAACATTCACACCATAGTCCATCCAGTCCGAAACAACGCCAAGCCCTGCGCCGGATGCATCGGTCCAGCCAACGTTCGCCTTGATCTGCAGCATCTGGCCTGCATAGCCGCCGGTCAGACCGTACGATGTGGCATCGGCGCTGCCGGTCAACAGACCATTTCCGCTCAGATCCGTATAGTCGAGATAGCCACCGAACATCGCCCCGGAATACGTTGTGTAGGTCAAATCACTGCCCAGGTCAGTCAGATCGATGTCGCCCCCGCCACCGTCTGGATCCGCATGGATAACCGATCCTGTCAAGCCCACCGCGAAACCGTTTTGAAACGTGATGTCACCTGCGCCGTCAACCGTATAGGCGTTCAGATCGCCGCCCCCGTTTGAAACCGAAGAATGCGCATAGCCCAGTGTAGCTGCGCCGGAAACATCCTGCGACAGCGCGGCACCCGGCAGCACAAGGAATGTGCATACCAGAATGTTGCTCTTTGAAAGAGTCATGTTGCTCGCCTCATCTTGTTATTTTTTATGATTTATCTGAATCACGGATATATAGATGGAATCAAGACGCTTTTTTGTCTCGACCCGCGCTAATTCCAAGGGTGCTGCGTGCACCCACCGACCGCATGCAAAACGAAAAAACGCGCCCGAGGGCGCGTTTCTCATGTCCCACTGGAAGCACGCGGTGTCAGGCGAGCATGACCATCGGGTTTTCCAGATTTTCGACGATATGTTTCAACAGATCCGCTCCCATCGCGCCGTCAATGACGCGGTGATCAACGCTGAGTGTGACGGACATGACTGTCGCAATCGCCAACTCATCATCCTTGCCGACAACCGGCTTTTTCACACCGGCACCCACGGCCAGGATCGCACCATGTGGCGGGTTGATGACCGCATCGAAGTTGTCGATGCCGAACATACCAAGGTTCGAGATGGCAAAGCTGCCGCCCTGATACTCGTGCGGCGCCAGCTTGCGATCACGCGCGCGCGCGGCCAGATCCTTCATCTCGGCTGAGAGAGACGAGAGCGACTTCATGTCCGCGTCCTTGAGAACCGGGGTAAAAAGCCCGCCCTCAATGGCGACCGCAACCGCCACATCGGAAGGCTTGAGCTGCAGCACACGGTCACCGGCCCAAACGGCATTGGCGGCGGGCACGGCCTGCAGCGCCAGCGCGCAGGCCTTGATGATGAAATCGTTGACCGACAGCTTGACGCCGCGCCCTTCAAGCTGCTTGTTCAGATCGGCCCGGAACTTCAGCAACGCATCCAGCTTGATATCGCGGCGCAGGTAGAAATGCGGCACGGTCTGCTTGGCCTCGGTCAGGCGCGCGGCGATGGTCTTGCGCATGCCGTCCAGCTTGACCTCGGAATACTCGCGGCCCTCATAGATCTTGGCGACAGCATCGGCGGACTGCCCCGTCTTGGCAGGTTCGGTCGCGGCGGGAGCGCCAACGGCGTCCGCCTCGGCCACGTCTGCCTTTTTGGCAGGCTTGGCGGTGGCGTTTTCAACGTCGGCCTTGACGATGCGGCCGTGCGGGCCCGAACCGTCGATCTGGCTAAGGTCCAGCCCCTTGTCGGCCGCGATCCGGCGCGCGAGGGGCGAGGCAAAGATGCGCTCGCCATCGGCGTTCTTGGGCGCGGCGGGCGCCTCGGACGCCTCGGCGGGCGCTCTCTCCTTGGCTGGCGCGTTGTCATCCGATCTGGGCGCAGCCTCCTTGGCGTCATCCTTGGCGGGCGCAGCCTTGCTGCCACCCTCCTCGATGTCGTCGGCGCTCTCGCCTTCCTCCAGCAGGACGGCGATGGCGGTGTTCACTTTCACGCCCTCGGTCCCGGCCTCGATCAGGATCTTGCCGATCGTGCCTTCATCGACGGCCTCGAATTCCATCGTGGCCTTGTCCGTCTCGATCTCGGCCAGCAGATCGCCTGAGGACACCGTGTCGCCCTCCTTGACCAGCCATTTCGCCAAAGTGCCTTCCTCCATCGTCGGGGAAAGCGCGGGCATCAGAATTTCTGTCGGCATCGCTCTTTCTCCTTACCGGTAGGTCACTTTATGCACCGCGTCCAAGACCTCCTTGGTCGAGGTCAGGGCCAGCTTTTCGAGGTTGGCGGCGTAGGGCATGGGTACGTCCTTGCCGAGGCAATTGATGACCGGCGCATCGAGATAGTCGAACGCGCGCTCCATGATAACAGCCGACAGATGATTGCCGATGGATGCAACGGGGAAACCCTCTTCGACAGTCACGCAGCGGTTGGTCTTTTGAACCGAAGCAATGACAGTGTCGTAGTCGATGGGGCGCAGGGTGCGCAGGTCGATGACCTCAGCTGAAATCCCATCCTCGGCCAGCGTTTCGGCGGCCTCCATCGCGTAGGTCATACCGATGCCAAAGCTGACGATGGTCACATCCTCGCCCTCGCGCCAGATGCGCGCCTTGCCGAAGGGAACGGTATAATCCTCCATCACAGGCACGTCGAAGGACTTGCCGTATAGGATTTCGTTTTCCAAGAAGACGACCGGGTTCGGATCGCGGATCGCGGTTTTCAGCAGGCCCTTTGCGTCCGAGGCCGAGTAGGGCTGCACCACCTTGAGGCCCGGAATATGAGCATACCACGCCGCATAGTCCTGACTGTGCTGCGCACCCACGCGGGCGGCGGCGCCGTTGGGGCCGCGGAAAACGATGGGGCAACCCATCTGCCCGCCCGACATATAAAGCGTCTTGGCCGCCGAGTTGATGATCTGGTCAATCGCCTGCATGGCAAAATTCCAGGTCATGAATTCGACGATGGGGCGCAGGCCGCCAAAGGCCGCGCCGACGCCGATCCCGGCAAAGCCATGCTCGGTGATGGGCGTATCGATCACGCGCTTGGCGCCGAATTCCTGCAGCAGGTTCTGGGTGATCTTGTAGGCGCCCTGATACTCGGCCACTTCCTCGCCCATGATGAAAACATCGCCATCGCGGCGCATTTCCTCGGCCATCGCCTCGTTCAGCGCCTCGCGGACCGTCTGCTTTTTCGTCTCGGTGCCTTCGGGCCAGTCGGGCGTGCGGTCGGGTTGCGGTGCCTTGGCCTGCGCGGGAACGGCCTTGGGGGCGTCGGACGTCTTGTCGTCCTTTGCCTCGGCTTTCGGCTCTTCCTTGGGCGCCTCGGGTTTGGCGCCGGCCTCCGCGTCGATGTCGTCGGCGCTCTCGCCTTCTTCCAGCAGCACGGCGATAGCGGTGTTCACTGCAACGCCCTCGGTGCCGGCCTCGATCAGGATCTTGCCGATCGTGCCCTCATCGACGGCCTCGAATTCCATCGTGGCCTTGTCGGTTTCGATCTCGGCCAGGATATCTCCGGACGAGACGGTGTCGCCCTCCTTGACCAGCCATTTGGCCAGAGTGCCCTCTTCCATCGTGGGGCTGAGGGCGGGCATGAGAATTTCTGTCGGCATATGCGTGGCTCCTCAGGCTTTCTGCGGGACTTCGTCGGCGTAGACATCTGTCCACAGCTCGCTCTCGTCCGGCTCAGGGCTTTCCTTGGCGAACTCTGCCGAGGCGTTGACGATCTGCTTGATCTCCTTGTCGATCGCTTTCAGATCTTCCTCGGTTGCATGCTTGCCGGTCAGCAGCAGGTCGCGGACATGCTCGATGCAGTCCTTTTCGTCGCGCATCTTCTGCACTTCCTCGCGGGTGCGATACTTGGCCGGGTCCGACATCGAGTGCCCGCGATAGCGGTATGTCTTGATCTCGAGGATGTACGGCCCCTTGCCCGCGCGGCAATGCGCGACGGCCTTTTCGCCCGCTTCCTTCACGGCCAGCACATCCATGCCATCGACCGCTTCGCCGGGAATGCCAAACGCGTCGCCGCGCTTGTAAAGATCGGGCGTTGACGTCGAGCGTTTCTGCGCAGTGCCCATCGCATATTGGTTGTTCTCGATGACGAAGATCACGGGCAGATCCCAGAGCTTGGCCATGTTGAACGTCTCGTAGACCTGGCCCTGGTTCGCCGCGCCGTCACCGAAATAGGTGAAGGTCACGCGGTCATTCTCGCGGTACTTGTCCGAAAACGCGAGGCCCGCGCCGAGCGGCACGTTCGCGCCGACGATGCCGTGCCCACCGTAGAAATGCTTCTCCTTCGAGAACATGTGCATCGAGCCGCCCTTGCCCCGGCTATAGCCGCCCTCACGGCCCGTCAGCTCGGCCATGACGCCGTCGGGGTCCATCCCGCAGGCCAGCATGTGGCCGTGATCGCGGTAGGTGGTGATACGCTTGTCGCCCTCCTCGGCAGCAGCCTCAAGGCCGACAACTACGGCCTCCTGGCCAATGTAGAGGTGGCAGAACCCGCCGATCAGGCCCATCCCATAGAGTTGGCCCGCCTTTTCCTCGAATCGACGGATCAGCAGCATGTCGCGGTAATACGCCTTCAGCTCATCCGCCGAAGCGTTTGATTTGCTTGCTTTCTTCTGGGCAGCCATTGGCAGGTATCCCCTTGGTTGGCACGTGGATTGTGAATAGTTTAACGCTAAACTATTCACGGCACAAACAGTTGCGCAGCTGGTGTCACGATAGGCACGCCGCCACCCATCAGACAAGCCGGTTCCGCGATGGCGGCGAAAATCAGTGTGATCGGGGATCGGGGCACGTCAGGATCTTATCAACGGATAACGATTTCGTCCGTACGCAAAAGACCCAGGACAGAGCGCGCCTGCTCGTCCAGCAGATCCAGATCCAGATACGTGTCGGACAGCCGATGGGTCAGGTTTTCCATCACCGCCACCTCCGCATTCAACGCGTCCAGCTGCGCCTGCAGCTCGCTCGCTTCCGCCTCGATCTCGGCGCGGCTGAAGAGACCAAAGTCGCCCTGCACAGCAGCAAAAGTGAAATACGTGCCCAGCGCAAAGGTAATCACGAAATAGATGAACACGCCCAATGGGGGCTTCTGTCGATAGGTCACGGGTACTGCCTCGTCCATATGCCTCTAGGTGGGCTTTGGGCCACAGTGCCACAGCGACACGTCGTTTGGAATCACATTTATTCCTGGCATGGTTTGCGTTGCAATCATGTGGCAGCCTCGCCTAAATGCACCCGTTAAAGGAGAGCGCCAGATGCCCCACACGCGCCCGGACGCATCCGGCCCACATGATGAGACCGATACGCATGCCGTGACCAACCAGCCTCCCATCCGCGGCGATCTGGACCTTTGGACGGGCGACCCCGCGTTTCGGGATCACGCGTTCGGCGCCGACGGCGATCATTTGGCCCTTTACGGCCGCAAGATGGGCCGCAGTGCGATGCGCGAGGCTGGGCTGGAGGCAAACCGGACCGCGCCCCGCGCGCGCATCTACGATGCGGGCGGCCGACGGCTGAACGAGGTTGCCTACCACCCCGCCTATCATGAATTGATGCAAGCCGGGCTGGGTGCGGGATGTGCTGCACTGCCATGGGAGGGCGCGGAGGGTGGCCACTCGACCCATGCCGCGATGATTTACCTCACCAGCCAGGTCGAACCTGGCGTATGCGGCCCCATGAGCATGACGTATGCTGCCATCCCGGCACTACGCGCGGCTCCGGGCCTGTTTGATGAATGGGTGCCGAAACTGACGGCACGGCTGCACGATCCGGCAGTCAAACCTCTAACCCAGAAGGCGGCAGCGACCGTGGGGCTGGCGCTGACCGAAAAGCAGGGAGGCACTGACCTGAACCGGATCAGCACCCACGCCGGGCGCGACGGGGAGGCCTATCGGCTGCGTGGGCATAAATGGTTCTGCGCGGCGCCAATGTCGGATGGCCTCATCACACTGGCGCAAGCGCCCGGCGGGCTGACCGCATTCCTGGTGCCGCGCTGGCTGGAGGGCACGCGAAATGACGTTCACATACAGCAGCTGAAATCTACGCTCGGCGCCCCGTCCTGCGCGCTTGCGGAGATCGAGTTTACCGATGCCATCGGCTACCCTTTGGGCGACGAGGGCGAAGGCCTTGCTTCCGTCGGGAAGTTGATCCGGCATACACGGCTGGGTGCCGCCACTGCATCCGCCGGGCTGATGCGGACTTCGCTGAGTGCGGCGCATCATTGGTGCAGTCACCGCAGCATCGGCGACGCGCAGCTGATCGACCAGCCGCTGATGCGCAGCGTCCTCGCCGATCTGGCGCTGGACTGGGAGGGCGCGCTGGCCCTTTCCCTGACCGTTGCACGTGCCTTTGACGAAGGAAGCGAGCAGGGTCGCGCATTCTCGCAGCTGGGCGTGGCACTTGCGAAATACCTGAACCATCGTGTCTGCCCAACCGTTGTCGGCGAGTCCATGGAATGCCTCGGCGGCATGGGCTATGCCGAAGAAGTGGGGCTGCCACTTTTCTACCGCGCCGCTGCGGTAAGTGGGCTTTGGGAGGGGCCGGGCAACCTGCTATGTCTCGACATCGTTCGCACCTTGCGCGAAGTGCCGCTCGCGGGCGAAGTCCTCAGCGATGCCTTGGGCGCCGTGACGGGCGAATACCGCCGGTATGATGCGGCGCTCCGCACGCATATGGGCCGTTTTCCCCGCCTTCCCGATGAGGGACAGGCGCGCTGGTACGCCGACAGTCTCGCAACCTTGGTGACCGCTTCCATCTTGATCCGGCAGGCGCCCTCTGCCATCGCCGATGCCTATATCGCCACACGTCTGACGGGCGAGCGTGGCCGCAGCGCAGGAGCAATCGACGGGGTTGATACCAAAGCCATTCTTGCAAGGCTAAGCTAAGCGCCCGTCAGAGAGGTTTTTGCGCCTCCGGCGGGGATACTTCAGGCAAAAAAAGCTGCGCAATCCCCTATCCGGCAACAGACGCCGCGTGAATGCTGTCGATGGTGGCGCCGATGGTTTTGTTGAACTCTTCATCGGACTGATCGGCGGACAGACCTTCGGTGAGGGCGCGGCTGAAGCTGGCGATGATGCCGGTGTTCACGGCTAGACGGCGGTTCGCCTCGTCCCGGCTGTATCCACCCGAGAGGGCGACGACGCGCATCACGGCGGGGTGCTGTGTCAGAGCGCGGTAGTGGTTCGCCGTCTCCGGCAGGGTCAGTTTCAGCATCACCTGCGTGCCTTCGGGAAGCGCATCCAGATGGCGCCGCAGCGCCTCCAGCAGCAATTCTTCGGCCTCGGCCTTGTCCTTGATCGAGATAGTGACTTCCGGCTCGATAATGGGGATAAGGCCGTGGCCCAGAATCTGCCGGCCCACCTCGAATTGCTGCGCGACGACCGCCTCGATCCCGCTGGGCGAGGCTGCGTCGATGACTGAGCGCATCTTGGTGCCGAAGATCCCCGCGGCAACAGCACGCTCGCAAAGCGCATCCAGGTCCGGCATCGGCTTCATCAGGCGCACGCCATCTTTCTCGTCCTCGAGGCCCTTGTCGACCTTGAGGAACGGCACGACGCCGCGCTCTTCCCAGAGGTATTTCGCCGAGGGCTTGCCGTCGATCTGGCGGTCCATCGTCATCTCGAAGAGGATCGCGCCGACAACCTTGTCTCCGCTGAAACCCGGCGCTTGCGCGATGCGGGCGCGCATCGCGTGGATCATGTCGAACATTTCGGCATCGCCGCGATAGGCGCTTTCGGGCACGCCGTATTGCGCCAGCGCCTTGGGAGTCGAGCCACCGGACTGATCGAGCGCCGCGACAAAGCCGTTTCCGACGCGGATCTTGTCTGCTTGGGCTGTGTTCGGCATTTGGTCGGCTCCGCTGGTATAGTTTCACTGTCAAACGCGCTTTTAGGTCAGCGCGCGGAGGCTTGCAATTGTGGTGGCGCTAACGCGCTCTCAGTCCTTCATCCTTTGAGCGCGGCGACCCCGGGCAGATCCTTGCCCTCCATCCATTCGAGAAACGCGCCGCCCGCGGTGGAGATATAGGTGAAGTCATCGGCCACGCCTGCGCGGTTCAGCGCCGCGACGGTATCGCCGCCGCCTGCAACCGAGATGAGGCTCCCCTTGCGAGTCAACTCGGCGGCGTGGCGCGCCGCTTCATTCGTCGCGGTATCGAAAGGCGTGATCTCGAACGCGCCCAGCGGGCCGTTCCAGATCAGCGTCTTGGCAGTGTCCAGCACCTGCGCCACACGCCGCACGCTTTGCGGGCCGGCGTCCAGGATCATCGCGTCGTCGGGGCACAGATGCACGGCCAGAGTCTCGTGCGGGGCATTCTCGGCAAACTCGCGCGCGACGACGATATCGGCGGGCAGGATGATCTCACAGCCCTCTGCGGCGGCCTTGGTCATGATCTCGCGCGCGGTGGCGGCCATGTCATGCTCGCAAAGGGATTTGCCCACATGCAGACCCTGCGCCGCGAGGAAAGTGTTGGCCATGCCGCCGCCGATAACGAGGCTGTCGACCTTTGCGACGAGGTTGCTCAGAAGGTCCAGCTTGGTCGAGACCTTGGCGCCGCCGACAACCGCGATCACAGGCCGCTTCGGATGACTCAGTGCCGCCTCCAGTGCCTCCAGCTCGGCCTGCATCAGGCGGCCTGCGCAACACGGCATGAGATGCGCAATGCCCGTGGTGCTGGCATGGGCGCGGTGAGCGGCCGAAAAGGCATCGTTGCAGTAAACATCGCCCAACGCGGCAAGGCGCTTTGCAAATTCGGGATCGTTCGCCCCTTCGCCGGGATAAAAGCGGATGTTTTCCAGCAAAAGCACCTCGGCGGCGGCGGCTTCGGCCGTCAGGTTCTCGGCGCCGTCGAGCGTTTCGATCAGGCGGACGCTATGGCCCAGCGCCTTTTCGAGCGCGGGCAGCACGACGCGCAGCGACAGATCCAGAACGACCTTGCCCTTGGGCCGGCCGAAATGCGCAATGAGGATGGGCCGCCCGCCCTTGGACAGGATGTCCTCGACCGTCGGCACGATCCGCTCGATCCGAGTCGCGTCGGTGACGCGCCCGCCCTCGACCGGAACGTTGATATCGACGCGCACCAACACGCGCTTGCCGCTCAGGTCGATGTCGTCGAGGGTCTTCCAGCTCATGTTACTCTCCTTGGCCGCGGGTCGGTCGCCGCCCCTCTTGGCGCGGCGGCGCGCAGGCGTCAAGACGGGCGCGCTTGGCAAGCCCCGTCCAAGCCCCTAGATATTGCAGCGACGCTTTTCAAAACAGGAGGCCGATACATGGCCGAGATCAAAGACCCCGAAAACACCATCCTGATCGAGCTGAAGGACGGTACCGTCGCGATCGAGCTTTTGCCCGATGTGGCGCCAGGCCATTCCGAGCGGATGAAAGAGCTGGCGCGCAGCGGCGCCTATGACAACGTGGCCTTCCACCGGGTGATCGACGGCTTCATGGCCCAGACGGGCGACGTGCAGAACGCCAATATGGAGAAGGACTACAATCCCCGCGCCGCAGGCACTGGCGGCAGCGATTTGCCGAACCTCAAGGCAGAGTTCTCGAAGATCCCGCATGATCGCGGCACGCTGGGCGCGGCGCGCAGTGCCAATCCCGACTCTGCGAACAGCCAGTTCTTCATCAATTTCAAGGACAACCATTTCCTGAACGGCCAATACACCGTTTATGGCCGCGTCATTCAGGGCATGGAGCTGGTCGACAGCATCACCAAGGGCGAGCCACCCGCGAACCCTGATCGCATGATCAGCGTCAAGGTGGCTTCGGATGCGTAACCTTCTTGCAGCTTTCCTGATCACCGCAGGCGCGCCCGCACTGGCCACCGGCCTTGAAATCGAAATCGCGGGCGAAGCGAACGGCACCGTGACCATCGACCTTTTCGAGGATGTCGCCCCAAATCATGTCAAGCAGATCGTGACCCTGGCCGAGCAGGGGGCCTATGACGGCATCGTCTTTCACCGCGTGATCGACGGCTTCATGGCGCAGACCGGCGATGTCGAATTCGGCAAGATAGAGGGCGGTGACATGCGCCGCGCAGGCTCGGGCGGCAGCGATCTGCCCGATCTCAAGGCTGAATTCTCGGATCAGCCTTTTGAGGAAGGTGTCGTCGGCATGGCCCGCAGCCAGAGCCCCGACAGCGCAAACAGCCAGTTCTTCATCATGTTCGGCCCTGCCGCGCACCTCAACGGCCAATATACCGTGGTGGGCAAGGTGACGGACGGCATTGACGTGGTGAACGCGATCAAGCGCGGCACCGGCGGCAATGGCGCGGTCGTCGGCCAGCCTGACGTGATGACCGACGTGCGCGTCACCGACTGACCTTGGCGCACTCTACGCATGCCACGGGCTATGAGCCTCTGAACACGCTCAAGCCCGTGGCGGACGATATCTGGGTGATAGACGGGCCTGCGCTGCGCTTTTACGGCATGCCCTATTCGACCCGCTGCACGGTGGTCCGGCTGCAGAATGGCGATCTCTGGGCGCATTCGCCTACCAACCTGACAGATGACCTCCGCCGCGAGTTGGACGCACTAGGCCCGGTGCGCCACCTGATAGCGCCCAACTGGATACATTACGCATCTGTCACAGAATGGCAGCGCGCCTACCCCGGGGCAATCTCCCACGCCGCCCCCGGCGTGGCCCGGCGCGCGGCGAGGAAGGGGATAAACGTCACCTTCGATCATGATCTGGACCAGGACGCGCCCAGTGACTGGCAAGGCCAGATCGACCAGATGATCGTTCAAGGCAGCAATATGCACCAGGAGGCGGTGTTTTTTCACCGCGCCTCGAACACACTCATTCTGGCCGACCTCATCGAGAATTTCGAGACGGCCAAACTTCCGATCTGGATGCGCCCCCTTGTCTGGATCGCCGGTATCGACGACAGCGATGGCAAGATGCCACCCGACATGCGGATGACATTTCGCAAGGCCGCGCTGGCCGATTCCGTCGAGCGGATGATTGCATGGGCGCCGGAGCGCATCATCCTCGCGCATGGGCGTTGGTACCGGAGCGACGGCGTCGCCGAGTTGCGCCGCGCCTTTCGCCGTGTTTTGCGCGACCGCGAGTGGACAGCGGCGATGGACCGGATCGAGGCGGATCGCGCGCGCTCCGACGACTAAGAGCAGCACTCTGCTTTTTCTTGGTAAAAATACCCCTTGCGGACCAGCGATGCCAGGCGCGACGTCCTAAGCGGAGCGCTAGCGCATCCAGATCTCGACCCTGCGATTGGCGCGGCGGCCCCATTCGCTGTCGTCGCAGGCCATCGGCATCGCCTCGCCAAACGCCTCGGTATCCAGTTGCAGCCGGTCCAGCTGCGCCGTCTCGGCGCTGTGGATCACGGCATCGCGCACCGCATCGGCGCGGCGCAGCGCGATGGTCCTGTTGGCCGCCGCCGGCCCCTCCCCATCCGAAAATCCGACGAAAAGCAGCTGCCGCCCGTCGTAAAACCCGCTCTCCAGCGCGCGCGCCAGGCTATCGACGTTCGAGCGTGATTGCGCATCCAGCCGGGCCGACCCAGGCTCGAACCGGAAAGTGGTAGTCAGGCGCTTGAGCGGGCTGAGCACGCGCACCATGCGCTGCAGATCTTCCAGGCCGATGTCCTCGCCCGCGCGCAGCACCGCATTGGCAAAGCGGTCACCCTGATCGTCGATGGAAATCTCCTCGGGCAACTGGTCGACAAAGCCGGCACGGCGGATCACCAGTTGAGCCGCAGGCTCACGGGTAAAGGCGAGAAATTCGCGCATCAACTTGGGCAGGCGGCGCGCGGGCAGATAGAGGAACATGGGCGCCGTCAGGGGGTAGTCCTCGGTCTTGACCGCGCGGCGCGTGGCGGTCATCCCGAACCCGCATTCTCCGGTCAGCGCCAACTCGAAGGTCAGGCCCTTTTCCGACCGGCTGCCGATCCCGATCGCGAACGGGTCCTGCGCCACCGCCTGCGACAACGCCTCTCCGTCGAGGTGCCGAATTGTGCCCTCGGCAAAACTGCCCCTCTCGCCACGCAGCATGCGCCGCTCGGTCGACTGGCCAAGGCCTGTGGTGGTGTCATGTAGATGCACCGCGATGGGCGCATCCGCGCCGCCAAGGCTGACCCATTCCGTGATCTCGCCCGACAGGATCTGCGCCAGTTGCGGCGTGGTCACGGAGGTGACCGGGTTTCCCGCCGAGACCAGCGGCACCAGCGCATCCAGCGCCAGAACGCGGCTGCGCCGCGCGTCGCGCATATCGCCAAGGCCCACCTCGCGGCCCCGGATCGCCTCGGCCCGCGTGACCTCGCGCAGGGACATCACCATGTCCGCCTCGCCCGCCAGCAGGTCGGCAAAGCCTTCGTCAGTATTGGTCAACCGGATGTGAAACCGGCCCCGTGCGTCACCGCTTTGCGGATCCGAAAGCGTGTAACTGAACGCGATGTCAGAGCTGTTCTCGCGCGACAACTCCAACCCCTGGCGCAGTGCGAACGCCTCGATCAGGGCGGGCATCAGGACGCGGCCAATCGTCGGCGCGCCCGACAAGGTCGCTTCGGCCACATATGCATTGAGATTGGGGCAGCCCGGCCCCTCGCAGAGCACGCCTGAGCCGTCGACCGTCAACTCGCCATAGATGGTATCGACGCGGTAGAATTCGCCGTCAAAGCCCAGAAGGTCACCGGTGATTGTCACGTCCCCGTCTCGCGACGTCAATGTTACGTCCTGCGCCGCGGCGCCAAAAGCCGCCAGACAAGGAAAAAGTGCGGCGAAGATCGCCGCACGTAGCTGTGTCATCTGATTGCCCTCAAGCCCGCGTGTCAGTTGCGCGCAATCGTGAGGTCATTCAGCAGATTATTCAACACCAGAAAATCCCCAACGGCATCGCACTCTGGCATCATCAGCGTCACATCCTGAACGCGCAGCGCGCCATCAGCCTGCAGCTGAAGCGCCTGCGCCTCGATATCGCGGTTGCAGTTGGCCTCGGTCACCTCGGCTTCGACGCGCAGTTCCACCTGACCATCGCGGCCGGCCAACTGGCTGGGGAATGTGTAGACCTCGGCCATCAGCCCATCTGGCTGACCGGCGTTGCCGAGGCGGGTCAGAAAGCCGCGATTGCCGTCTGCCGCGGCGGCCACGTCGCGACTGGCACCAGACCAAACATGGCCCTCCCCGGTGTAATCGGACCCGAATTCCAGCGCATGAAGCTGCACACCCGCATTGCCCTGCCACTGCACTGCGACGCGCTGATAATAGACGAGTCCCTCGACCTCGGCATTGGCCACGGCCCCGTCGCCATTGGGAAAGGACGCGATAAACGCCGCGCGGGACGAAAGGGCGGGAACCAGCATGCTGGCATAGCCGCCATCATCCGTCACTTCGGTGAACATCATGCCGTTGTGATGGAGGGTAAACCGCTCACCGGGGGCGCAGGGCGCATCCAGCGAGAGCGCAACCATTGCACCGGCTGCGACGTCGGCCTGCAGGGAATAGTCGCAGGTCAGGCTTGGGGCCGGCTCTTCTGCGGGCAAGGCATCCGTCAGGGTCTGGCCGGCAGCGTCGTTCAGCGCTGCCTCACGGATCTCGCTGAGAGGGGGGAGTTGCGGCAGCTTTCCCGGTGCTGGCGCCGCACTTGGCAATGTAGGCGCGGCAGAGGTCAGCGTGATGGCGGACAGGTGCAAGGCCCCGTTTATGGTGTCCGTGCCCTGCGCCAGGCTTGAGCCAAGGATTGGCGCGCGGCTCTGCTGTGCCACCGGGGCAACAGCGCTGCGCGATTGCATGAAGTGGCCAGCGCCCAGCGCCAACGCCAGCGTGCCACATCCCATAGCGACCATCTTGAGCTTATTCATACCGCACCTCCGCACGCCTGTAAGATCAGGTCATGCAAGGTGGGTACCTGCCGAAAAGGGCGCGCATGTGGCATAGGCGCGGAGTCATTCGGGCCGTCATGTGGCGGCCCGATGGTCTAATCTTCAGCTCACCCGATGCGTCCGTGGCAATGTTTGAACTTTTCACCGGACCCGCAAGGGCAGGCCGTGTTGCGCCCCGGATTGCCCCAAGTGGCGGGATCGTTCTCGTCGAATCCCTCGCGCGCGGCCTCGGAAGGGCGCTGGGCAGTGTCGCGGCCATCCTCCTGCGGTGTCGCCGCATCGGTTTGCGCCTTGAGCGCATTACGCTCGTCGATCATCTTTTTCAGCATCGCTTGCTGATCGGCCTCGGATACCGGCTGCACCTGACCCAGTTTCTGGGTCACGTCCTGACGCAGGCTGTCCAGCATGGATTCGAACAGACTAAACGCCTCATTCTTGTACTCGTTCAGCGGATCGCGCTGCGCATAGCCGCGAAAGCCGACGACGCTGCGCAGATGTTCCAGCGTCAGAAGATGCTCGCGCCACTTGGCATCGATGGTCTGCAGCAGGAGCTGCTTTTCAACCATACGCATGTTGCCCGCCCCGAAGGCGACGGCCTTTTTCGCCATCATCTCGTTCGCGTGCTTCTCGATGCGCTCGCTGATATCCTCGTCGTCGACGCCTTCCTCATCGGCCCATGCCTGCACCGGCAGGTCCATGTTCAGCTGCTCAACGATGGCGGCGTGCAGACCCTCCATATCCCACTGGTCAGCATAGGTCTTGGGCGGCATGTATTGATCGACCAGATCGTCGATCACCTCGCCGCGCATGTCCTTGATGATCTCGCTCAGGTCATCGGCGCGCATGATGTCGAGCCGCTGCTTGAAAATCACCTTGCGCTGCTCGTTCATCACATCATCGAACTTGAGCAGTTGCTTGCGGATGTCGAAGTTGCGCCCCTCGACCTTGGCCTGCGCGCGCTCGAGCGATTTGTTCACCCACGGGTGGATGATCGCCTCATCCTCTTTCATGCCGAGACCGGACAGCACCTTTTCCAGACGCTCGGACCCGAAGATGCGCATCAGGTCATCATCCAGCGACAGGAAGAACGAGGATTGCCCCGGATCGCCCTGACGGCCCGAGCGGCCGCGCAGCTGGTTGTCGATGCGGCGGCTCTCGTGCCGCTCGGTCGCGAGGACAAAGAGGCCACCGGCATCCTTGACCGCCTGCTCTTCGGCCTTGTGGCCTTCTTCGATACGGGCGCGGATCTCGGCGGGGTCGCCCTCGGGATCGGCGTGGATCGCCTCCATGATCTTGAGATCGATGTTACCGCCCAATTTGATATCGGTGCCGCGGCCAGCCATGTTGGTCGCGATGGTCACGGCGCCCAGCTTGCCTGCATCGCCAACGATCTGGGCCTCTTTCTCATGCTGGCGCGCGTTGAGCACGTTGTGCTCGATCCCCGCGTCGGTCAGCATCTGGCTGATCATCTCGGACTTCTCGATAGAGGTTGTGCCGACCAACGTCGGTTGGCCTTTCTCGTTGGCTTCCTTGATCTCCTCGACCACGGCCTTGTATTTCTCGGCGGTGGTTCGGAACACTGCATCGTCCTTGTCGATGCGCGCAATGGGCCGGTTTGTGGGCACGGCCACCACGCCAAGGCCATAGATCTCGGCAAATTCATCGGCTTCGGTCATCGCGGTGCCGGTCATACCCGACAGCTTGTCATAGAGACGGAAATAGTTTTGGAACGTCACCTGCGCCAGCGTCACGTTTTCAGGCTGGATATCGGCGCCCTCCTTGGCCTCGATGGCCTGGTGCAGGCCGTCCGACAGGCGGCGGCCCGCCATCATGCGCCCGGTGAATTCATCGATCAGCACGATCTCATTGTTGCGAACGATGTAGTCCTTGTCCTTCTGGAACAGCTTGTGCGCGCGCAGGCCCTGATTGACGTGATGCACGATGGTCGTGCTCTCAGGATCGTAAAGCGACTGGTCCTCAGGCAGAATGCCGCGCTCGACCAGCAGGGTTTCCAGAAACTCGTTGCCCTCATCGGTGAAGGTTACGCCGCGCGTCTTTTCATCGACCTTGTAGTGATCTTCTGCCAGTTCCGGGATCAGCTTGTCGATGGCGATATAGAGATCGCTGCGGTCCTGCGCGGGCCCCGAGATGATGAGGGGTGTGCGCGCCTCGTCGATCAGGATGCTGTCGACCTCGTCCACGATGGCGTAGTGATGGCCGCGTTGGCTCATCTGGGTCAGCTCGGATTTCATGTTGTCGCGCAGATAGTCGAAACCCAGCTCGTTATTGGTCGCATAGGTCACGTCGCAGGCATAAGCGCGCTGCTTTTCGTCCTCGGGCTGCTGCGGATAAACAACACCGGTGGTCATACCGAGGGCGGAAAAGACCGCGCTCATCCACTCGGCGTCCCGCTTGGCGAGGTAGTCGTTGACGGTAACGATATGCACGCCCTTGCCGGTCAGCGCGTTGAGATAGGCCGGAAAGGTCGCGACCAGCGTCTTGCCCTCGCCGGTCTTCATCTCGGAAATGTTACCCTGATGCAGGAAAATTCCGCCCATCAGCTGCACATCGAAAGCCCTCAGACCCAAGGCACGGCGCGCGGCCTCGCGGCAGTTGGCAAAGGCTTCGGGCAGAAGCGCATCAAGGCTCTCGCCGCCCTGCAGGCGCGTGCGCAGATCGTCCGTCTTGGCGATGATGCCGGCATCGTCCAGCGCCTCGATCTCGGGCTCCAGCGCGTTGATCTTGGCGACCAAGGGGCGCGTCGCCTTGACCTTGCGGTCATTGGGCGTGCCGAAAACCTTACGGGCGACCGTTCCTAAACCCAGCATGTGCAATCCGTTCCAGTATTGTGATTTCTTCGTGTTCGGCAATGCCTTGTCCCGTTTCCATTGCACCCCTATCTCGGGAGGGGTATCAGCGGGATATGCCTTTATTCAAAGGCGATGTAAGCGCCTGCTGGCTTAGTGTCAACGTCGCGCACCCAGCGCGGCATCTGCCGACGACAACTGTGAAGGAACGTTCAATGCTCGACCGTATCAAACCGATTGCCACCTGCGCCATGCTGATGGGGGCACTCGGCGCTGCGCCGGTCCTGGCCCAAGACGACGCGCCCAGCGCGGATACCGTCGTTGCCACTGTGGATGGCACCGATATCACCCTTGGTCACATGCTGATCCTGCGTGCGGGGCTGCCCGAGCAGTTTCAGCAGGTGCCGGCCGATGTCCTCTTTCCCGGCATCCTCGACCAGCTGATCCAGCAGACGCTGCTGTCGGACGCGCATGAGGGGGATCTGCCTCGCCGCGCCGCGCTGGCTTTGGAAAACGAGCGCCGTGCGCTGATCGCCGCCGAAGAGATGGCCGCGATTTCCGAGGCCGCCGTCACCGATGAGGCCATCCAGACCTATTTCGACGAAAACTACACCGGCGGGGATCCCGTCACCGAATACAACGCCGCGCATATCCTCGTCGAGACCGAGGAAGAGGCGCAGGCGTTGGTCGAGGAGGCCCGCGGTGGCGCCGATTTTGCCGCCTTGGCCGAAGAGCATTCGACCGGCCCGTCCGGCCCGTCCGGCGGCGCGCTGGGCTGGTTCAGCGAAGGCATGATGGTCGAGCCGTTCCAGACCGCCGTCGAGGGCATGGAAGCGGACAGCATCAGCGATCCGGTTCAAACCCAGTTTGGCTGGCACGTGATCAAGCTGGTCGAGACCCGCGCCAAGGATGCCCCCGATTTGGAACAGGTGCGCCCCGAGATTGTCGACGCCCTGCGCCAGCAGGCGATCGAACAGAAGGTCACCGAGCTGCAGAAGGGTAGCGAGATTGACCGGAACGCGGGCGATGAGATGGATCCCGCCGTGCTAAATCAGATGAACCTTCTGGAAGAGTAAACACACGTGGCCAAGATCACCTCCGTCTCGCCGCTGGCGCCCGCCGCTTTCCCGGACCTTCCCGTGATCGAGGGGGTTCGGTTTGCCAGTATTGCCGCCGGTGTGCGCTATCAGGGGCGCACCGACGTGATGCTGGCGCATCTGGCGCCGGGCAGCACGGTGGCGGGGGTGTTTACCCGCTCGGCCACGCGGTCAGCCCCGGTGCTGGACTGCCAGGCCAAGATCGGGCGTAGCGGAGATGAGGGCGCGGCAATCATCGTGAACTCGGGAAATTCCAATGCCTTTACCGGCGCGCGCGGAGTAGAATCGGTGCGCGCCGTGACCGGTGCCGTTGCCGATACGCTCAACCTGCCTGCGCACCGTGTCTTTTCCTCCTCGACCGGCGTGATCGGCGAGCCGATGAAGCACGAGCGGATCACCGCCGTGCTGGGCGATCTGAAATCGGCACTGCGCGAGGATGGCATTGCCGATGCCGCCCGCGCGATCATGACAACTGACACCTTCCCCAAGGGTTCGGCCACCGAGGTGGATGTGGGCGGCAAGACCGTGCGCATCGCCGGCATCGCCAAGGGCTCGGGCATGATCGAGCCTGACATGGGCACGATGCTGGTCTATATCTTTACCGATGCCGCAGTGCCGCAGCCCGTGCTGCAATCCATGGTATCGGCCCTGAACCGCACCACCTTCAACTGCATTACCGTCGACAGCGACACCTCGACTTCGGACACGCTGCTGGTCGGCGCGACGGGCGCCTCGGGCGCAGATATTACCGAGCATTCCATCGGTTTCATGGAAGGGCTGCGCCGCGTCATGCTGGATCTTGCGAAGCAGGTCGTGCGCGACGGCGAAGGCGCGACCAAGCTGGTTGAGATTTCCGTCACCGGCGCGGCCAGCGATGCCGATGCGCATCGGCACGCCAAATCCATCGCCAATTCGCCGCTGGTGAAAACCGCCATCGCGGGCGAGGACCCCAACTGGGGCCGCGTGGTGATGGCCGTGGGCAAATCCGGCGCGCGCGCGGATCGCGATACGCTCTCCATCTGGTTCGGCGATATCAAGGTGGCCGAAAACGGCTGGGTCAGCCCCGACTATGACGAGGACCGCGCCGCCGCCTACATGAAGGCGCAGGATCTGATCATCCATGTCGATCTGGGCCTTGGTGGCGGCTGCGCTCGCGTCTGGACCTGCGATCTGACGCATGGCTATATCGACATCAACGCCGACTACCGCTCGTGAAGGTCATTCTGGTTTCGGCGGTGGCGCTGATCGACGTCGATGGCCGCGTGCTGCTGGCTCAGCGACCCGAAGGCAAATCAATGGCAGGCCTCTGGGAATTTCCGGGGGGCAAAGTCGAGCCGGGCGAAACGCCAGAGGCGGCGCTGATCCGCGAGTTGCACGAAGAGCTGGGCATCGACACCTGGGCCAGCTGCCTTGCGCCGCTGACCTTTGCCAGCCATAGCTACGACGATTTCCACCTGCTCATGCCCCTATTTGCCTGCCGGAAATGGGACGGAATCGTGCAGGGGCGCGAAGGGCAGGCGCTGAAATGGGCGCGGCCAAACCAGCTGCGCGATTACCCCATGCCGCCGGCCGATATTCCACTGATCCCGATCCTGCGCGACTGGCTGTAGGTCTGGCACAGAAAAAGGGCGCCCCGAGGGGCACCCTTCTCAATTTCTATCAGGTCTAGATCAGTCCAGCGTGCGCGTGATCTCTTCGCGCTCGAAGATCTCGATGACATCGTCGGGGCGGATATCTTCGTATTTCTCGAAGGCCATACCGCATTCCTGACCCGACTGAACCTCGGCCACTTCGTCCTTGAAGCGCTTGAGCGTTTTCAGCGTGCCTTCATGGATCACGACATCGTCGCGCAAGAGGCGCACACCGGCCGAGCGACGGGCGATGCCCTCAGTGACCAGGCAGCCCGCAACCTTGCCGACGCCCGTGACCTTGAAGACTTCCTTGATCTTGGCGTAGCCGATGAACTTCTCGCGGATCTCCGCACCCAGAAGGCCCGAGGCCGCCGCCTTGATGTCATCCACGAGGTCGTAGATCACCGAATAATACCGGATCTCGACGCCCTTCTGGTTCGCGCTCTGACGAGCAGGCGCATTGGCCCGGACGTTGAAGCCGATGACCGGCGCGCCTGACGCTTCGGCAAGGCCGATATCGCTCTCGGTGATGGCGCCGACGCCCGAATGCAGTACACGCACGCGCACCTCTTCGTTGCCGATCTTCTCCATCGCCTGAACGATGGCCTCGGCCGAGCCCTGAACGTCCGCCTTAACGAGAATCGGCAGCTCGGCCACGTTTTCGTTCTGCTTGGCCTGCGCCATCATCTGGTCCAGCGTGACCGCAGCACCGGCTGCAGCGCGCTTCTCCTTGGCGGCGTTGGCGCGGTATTCCGCGATCTCACGGGCCTGCGCCTCGGTGTCGACGACGTTCAGGACATCGCCGGCCTCAGGCGTGCCATTGAGGCCCAGAACCTCGACCGGGACGGACGGACCCGCCTCATTCACGCGGTCGCCATGATCGTTGATCAGCGCACGAACCTTGCCGTACTGCTCGCCCACGACAAATATGTCGCCCCGGCGTAGCGTGCCCTTCTGCACCAGAACAGTTGCAACGGGTCCACGGCCCACATCCAGCTGCGCCTCGATCACGGCACCTTCGGCGGCGCGGTTCGGGTTCGACTTCAGCTCCAGGATTTCGGCCTGCAGCGCGATTGCTTCCAGAAGCTCGTCCAAGCCCTTGCCGCTCTTGGCGCTGACCTCGACGTCCTGCACATCACCCGACATCGCCTCGACGACGACCTCGTGCTGCAGAAGATCGGTGCGCACCTTTTGCGGGTTCGCCTCGGGCTTGTCGACCTTGTTGATCGCGATGATCATCGGGACCTTGGCGGCCTTGGCGTGGTTGATCGCCTCGATGGTCTGCGGCATGACCGCATCATCGGCTGCTACAACCAGAACGACGATATCCGTCACCTGCGCGCCGCGGGCCCGCATCGACGTAAACGCGGCGTGGCCGGGCGTATCGAGGAAGGTCAGCAGCGACCCGCTATCTGTCTTGACCTGATATGCGCCGATATGCTGCGTGATGCCGCCGGCCTCGCCGGACTGCACCTTGGCATCGCGGATCGCATCCAGAAGCGACGTCTTGCCGTGGTCGACATGGCCCATGATCGTGACGACCGGGGGACGCTGCTTCATGTCCTCGTCCTTGTCCTCGACCTTGGCAATCACGTCCTCCACGTCGGCGTCCGAGACACGGACGACGCGGTGGCCGAATTCCTCGACGATGAGCTCGGCAGTGTCGGCGTCAATCGCCTGATTCTGCGTCACCATCATATCATTCTGCATCAGCGCCTTGACCACGTCACCGACACGCTCGGCCATACGCTGAGCCAGCTCGGCCACAACGATGGTTTCCGGTAGTTGGACATCGCGAATGATCTTTTCACGTTCCTGGCTACCGCCCATCGCCTTCTGACGGGCGCGCTCCTGCTTGCGTTTCATCGCGGCCATGGACTTCTGGCGGCCGCCTTCGCCGCCAGACAGTGCCTGGTTCAGCGTCAGCTTGCCCGAGCGACGATTGTCGTCGCCCATGCCCTTGCCCTTGGCGGGACGCTTCTGCTCGCTATCGCGATCCTGGGTCTTGCGGGGGGCCGAAGACGGGGCCGCGCCGCGCGGTGCGGCACGCGCGCCCTCGGGCTCTGCGGCCGGGGCGGCTGCAGCCTGCTTGGCCGCGTCTGCGGCTGCTCGGCGCTGGCGCTCGTCCTCTTCTTCCTTGGCCTTGAGCGCCTCAACGCGCTCCTGCTCTTCGCGCTCCTTGGCCTCAGCCTCTTCGCGGCGGCGCTGGCGTTCTTCCTCGCGCTCTTTCTCTTCGGCCTCGCGGCGCGCGGCATCTTCGCCCTCACGCGCCTTGGCAGCCTGAAGCGCCTTCATGCGGCGCTCCATCTCGGCATCCGAGATGCCTGCGGGACGTTTGGACGGATCACCAATGGGCGCGGGTTTGCCAGCACCCGCCACGTTGCCTGCGCCCGGCTTGGGCACGACGACACGCTTGCGCTTGGTCTCCACCACGACGTTCTTGGTCCGGCCATGGCTGAAGCTCTGCTTCACGCTGCCCCCACGGGGACCGCCACGAACACCCAATGTCTTCTTTCCGTCGTTGTCGCTCATCTGGTCTTCTTTCCTTTCCGATGGCCGTTGCCATCGTCCGAAACGCGCAGGCCTTTCAGCCTTGCCGCTTCCTCTACAACACGTTGCGTCAAACCGCCAGCAGACAGTGCCGCATGGATCGTAGTTTGCCGCCCAAAGGCCTGTCCCAGCTCATCGGCGGTCAGCCAACCGATGAAAGAGCCGAAATGCGGCGTGCTGAGCTTTGACTTTCCACGCTCCGAGCCGTCGCTGGCCTGTATCAGTACTTCGGCCTCTTCCTTATCGAGGCTTCCCTTGACCTTCTCGTAGCCCGAAACGGCCTTGCCGCCCTTACGTGCAAGGCTGATCAAATTGACCACCCGCTGCGCCAACAGTTTTTCGACCCAATCGGACAGTCCCTCAGGCACAGTGACCGGCTGTTTGGCGGCGCGGGCAAAAAGGCCCTTCTTCGCCGCCTTGTCGATCGCGGCGCGATCCGCTGACACCCAGATGCCGCGCCCCGGCAGTTTTTCCATCAGATCCGGAGCCAACTGGCCCTCGGGGCCAATGACAAAACGGATCAGACCGTGTTTCGGTTGCACCTCGCCCGTGGCGATGCATTTACGCTCTGGACCGTCTTCGCGGTCTTTGGGCGCTCCGCCGCGTCCCATCAGGTGCACTCCGAGGCCTGCGATCAGGCCTCGGCCTCCTCGTCAGTTGCGTCGTCGGCGCTGTCTTCCGCGCCGTCTTCCAGTTCCGTCGGATCGACCCAGCCCAGAAGGACGCGCGCGGTCATCACCATATCCTGCGCTTCTTCCAACGAGACGTCAAAGGGTTCAAGCAGGCCATCGTCCTTGATGCGCTCGCCGTCCTGAACCGTCCAGCCGCCGGCCAGTTCCCAATCGGCGCAGGTTGCGAAATCTTCCAGCGTCTTGACGCCATCCTCGGCCAACGCCAGTACCATTTGGGGTGTCAGGCCCTCAAATTCAACCAGGCTGTCCTCGACACCCAATTCCCGCGCCTTGTCCAACGCCTCCTTGGCTTTCGCCTCAAGGATGTCGCGGGCGCGTGCCTGAAGCTCGCCTGCCGTATCCTCGTCGACGCCGTCGATCACCAGCAACTCGTCCAGCTCGACATAGGCGACCTCTTCGAGGTTGGTGAAACCTTCGGAAACCAGAAGCTGGGCAAAGAACTCGTCCAGATCGAGATTGTCCATAAAGAGCTTGGTGCGCTCCTCGAATTCCTTCTGGCGGCGCTCACTATCCTCGGCCTCGGTCATGATGTCGATATCGAGACCGGTCAGCTGGCTGGCCAGACGCACGTTCTGGCCGCGGCGGCCAATGGCAAGGCTCAGCTGATCCTCGGGCACGACAACGTCGATCTTGCCGGCTTCCTCATCGAGAACCACCTTCGAGACCTCGGCGGGCTGAAGCGCGTTGACAAGGAAAGTCGGCTGGTCGTCATTCCACGGAATGATGTCGATCTTCTCGCCCTGAAGCTCGTTCACCACGGCCTGAACGCGGCTGCCGCGCATACCGACGCAGGCGCCGACCGGATCGATCGAGTTGTCATAGGAGATGACTGCGATCTTGGCGCGGCTGCCGGGATCGCGGGCGACGGCCTTGATCTCGATGATACCATCGTAGATCTCGGGCACTTCCATCTTGAAGAGCTCGGCCATGAATTCGGGCGCGGTGCGCGACAGGAAGATTTGCGGACCGCGCTGTTCGCGGCGCACGTCCTTGATGTAGCAACGGATGCGGTCATTGGGGCGATACGCCTCGCGGCCGATCTTTTCATTGCGGCGCAGGATTGCCTCGCCGCGGCCCACATCGACGATGACGTTGCCATATTCCTCGCGCTTGACCAGACCATTGATGATGGTCCCGGCGCGGTCCTTGAATTCCTCGAACTGGCGGTCACGCTCGGCTTCGCGGACCTTCTGCAGGATCACCTGCTTGGCCGATTGCGCGGCGATGCGGCCCATCTCGACCGGCGGGACCTCCTCGATGAACTCGTCGCCCACCTTGGGATCGTCCAGGTATTGCCTGGCCTGCTCGACGGTGAACTCGGCCTGATAATTCTCGACGGCGTCATCCTCGACCACGGTGCGCACGCGGGTGAAGGTCGCGCGGCCCGTCTTGCGGTCGATGCTGACGCGGATGTCCATCTCGGCGCCGTATCGCGATTTGGCCGCGCGGCTGAGCGATTCTTCCATCGCCTCGACCACCAGACCGGGGTCGATCATCTTTTCGCGGGCGACAGCCTCGGCGGTCTGCAACAGCTCCAGCTGGTTTGCGGATGTGATTGCCATGGATTTCAGTCCTCCTCAGAACCGGTATCAGTCTGGATTTCGTCAAAATCGGTTTCGTTGATACTGCCCGCTGCCTTGCGCTGACGCAGCATTTCCTTGATCAGCTCATCGGTCAGGACCAGCTTGGCATCGGCCAGCCAGTCGAATTCAAGGCCGATGGTGCCCTCTTCCACGTTGATCAGCACCTCGGTGCCCTCGACGCCGGCCAGAACACCCTTGAAGCGTTTGCGCCCGTCGATCAGCTCGTTCGTCTCGATCTTGGCCTCGTAGCCCTCAAATGCCTCGAAATCCTTGAGCCGAGTCAGGGGCCGGTCGATGCCGGGACTGCTGACTTCGAGCGTGTAAGGATCGGTCAGCGGATCTTCGACATCCAGCGTGGCGCTGACGGCGGTCGAGACCTTGGCGCATTCATCCACCTCGATGCCGCCCTCGGGGCGGTCGACCATGATCTGCAGCGTATGATACTTGCCGCCCATCAGACGCACGCGCACCAACTCCAGCCCCAGATCCTCGATCACCGGGGTGATGATCTCGGCCATGCGGCGGTCGATGGCGGCTTTGGCGATAAGGTCGTTGTTCATAGGTCTCGGGTCAGTCTCGTTCAGGATCGTAAAGCACAAAAAAACGGGCGCGCGGCCCGTTGAATTATCCGGTGGGTTACTTCGGTTTGGACCCGAAGAGCGCCGCTGTTGAGCGTGATATAGCGAGGGGCGCGCCGGGATGCAAGGGCCATGACCGGTGCCGGCGATCAGCCCCGCTTCTGCACATCCATGACGCGGACCAGCTCAGCGCTGATGCCCGGCTCTGACAGGGCGTGACCGGCGACCGGGATCATGTGCAACTGGCACCCTTTCCACGCATGGGACAGCGCGTGGGCCGTGGCTGGCGGGCAGATCATGTCATAGCGGCCCTGCACGATTGTGCCGGGCACCTCGGCCAGACGGTCGATATTGGCCATGATCCAGCCGTCATGTTCGAGAAATCCGGCATTGATGAAATAGTGATTCTCGAGCCGGGCAAAGGCGCGGGCGTATTCGGCGGGGCTGTCGCCTCCCATCCCTGAGGAGCGCACCGTAGCCAGCGCGTTTTCCCAGCCGCTCCAGGCCTTGGCATGTAGGACCTCCGTGTGATGATCGCCGGAAAAGAGGCGTTTGTGATAGGCGGCGATCATATCGCCGCGCTCGCCTTCGGGAATCAGCGCCTCGAAGCGGGACCATGGCTCGGGCCAGAAGCGTCCGGCACCGCCGCCATAGAACCAGTCAAGCTCCCCTTGCGTCATGGTAAAGATCCCGCGCAGCACCAGATGCCGGCAGCGCGTGGGGTGAGTGATTCCGTAGATCAAGGCCAGCGTTGCCCCCCAGCTGCCGCCAAAAACCACCCAATGATCGATGCCCAGCGTCTCGCGGATCAGCTCGATATCATCCACCAGATGCCAAGTCGTGTTGTCCTCGACCGACGCGTGCGGCTTGGACCGGCCACATCCGCGCTGGTCGAAGAGGATGATCCGGTACGTTTTGGGATCGAAATAGCGGCGCATCGCAGGGCTGCATCCCCCGCCGGGGCCACCGTGAAATACGATGACGGGAACACCATCTCGCTTGCCGGATTGCTCGACATAGACCTCGTGACCATCACCCACGTCCAGCATCCGGCGGTCAAATGGCTCGACCGGTGGATAGAGATACTGGACTGCGCCCTTTGGTCCCGAGATTTTATCCATGGCCGCCCTATGTTATGTGCTGCGGGCAACAGCCATCAACGGTGTGCCACCCAGCACACCTGAACACAGGGGAATGCGGAATGCAAAGGGCAGCATCCACGATAGACGATGCCGAAGTCGCCAAGTTTCAGGCGATGGCCGAGGAATGGTGGGATCCCACCGGCAAGTTCAAGCCTCTGCACATGATGAACCCCTGCCGCCTCGACTATATCACGCAGCAAATAGCGGCCGAGTTCGAGCGCGATTTGAGCGGTGACGCGCCGTTCAAGGGGTTGCGCATCCTCGATATTGGCTGCGGCGGTGGCCTCTTGGCCGAGCCGATGGCGCGTCTGGGCGCAGACGTGGTCGGCGCCGATGCGGCCGAGCGCAACATTCCCGTCGCGCGCCTTCATGCCGAGCAGTCGGGCCTTGAGATCGACTATCGCCACACCAGCGCCGAGGCGATGGCCGAGGCGGGCGAGCAGTTCGATGCCGTGCTGAATATGGAAGTGGTCGAGCATGTCGCCGATCCGCTGGCCTATCTGACCGCCTGCCATGACCTGCTAAGGCCGGGCGGACTGCAGATCTGCTCGACCCTCAACCGCAATCCGAAAAGCTACATGATGGCGATCATCGGCGCCGAGCACGTGATGCGCTGGCTACCAAAAGGCACACATGACTGGGCGAAATTCATCACGCCGGATGAGCTTTACGAGCTGTTGCGCAAGGCGGGGCTGGAGCCGGTGGATCGTAAGGGGTTCGTCTTCAATCCAATCAGCTGGAAATGGTCGATCTCGGACCGGGATCTGAGCGTGAATTACGTCACGGCCAGCCGCAGGCCCGCCTAGTTTCCCGGCTCAAGCCGTGCGCGCAGGCTGCGCAGCACTGGCAGCGCGGCGCGCACCTGGTCCTCGCCCAACTCGGCCACAACCTCGGAGATCAGCGGCGTGATCGAGGCGACGGCCGCATCGCGCGCGGTGCGGCCTACCGGGCTGATCGACACCAGTTTGCGCCGCGCATCATCCCAATCGGGCCGGATATGGACGTATCCGGCCCATTCCAGCTTGTGCAATGTGTTGGTCATCGCGCCGCGCGTGACGTGAAAGCTTTTGGCCAGTTCCGCCGGGCTGCGCTCGACCCCTGCCCGCGCCAGATGGTTCAGCACCGAAAAATGCGAGACCTCCATGCCCTTGGGCAACACGCGGCTCAACTGATTGCGGATCAGCTGATCATTGGTCAGGATCTCGCTGAAGAGCGCGACGGCCAAGGCATTGGTGGGCGTGTCTTCCATCAGGGGCCGCCGAATTCGGGATCATGCATCAGCGCGGGAATGCGCTGACGCGCTTGTGCCACCTCGGCCATGTCCAGATCAACGTAAATCACCGCGGTGCCATCGCCGCCATCGGCCAGAACCTCGCCCCAGGGCGCGACGGCAAGGCTGTGCCCATAGGTCTGGCGCGGCTTGCCTTCGGTCGCGGGATGCGTGCCGGCCTGCGCGGGGGCAAGGATGTAGGCGCCCGTCTCGATCGCGCGGGCGCGCAGAAGGGTATGCCAATGGGCGGCACCGGTAACGGGCGAGAACGCCGAGGGCACGGTCAGGATCTGCGCGCCCTTCTGGGCGAGGTTGCGGTAGAGATGCGGGAAGCGGATATCGTAGCAGATGGTCATCCCGACAGCGGCAAAGGGCGTCTGCGCCAGAACCGCGCGTTTGCCGGGGCGATAGCCAGCCGATTCGCGATAACTTTCGCTGTCGCTGATGGTCACGTCGAACATGTGGATCTTGTCATAGCGCGCCGCGATGGTGCCGTCCGTTGCGATCAGGAACGAGCGGTTGGCAAAGCGGCCGTCCGCGTCCCCCGTCCTGAGCGCGAGCGAGCCGATCAGCAGCCAGATGCCCCGACGCGCGGCCACGTCTCGCAGCGCGGCGAGGGTGATGTCATCGCCTTGCAGCGCCAGAACCTCGTTCTGCCGCGTGCGGCTGGACGACACGCAATTCGTCACCTCCGGCGTCAGGACAAATTCGGCCCCGCCCTCTGCCGCCTCTTCGATCAGCGGCAGCGTCTGGCGGAGATTCGCGGCCGGATCATCGCTGCTGCACAGCTGGATCAGCGCGGCCCTCATGCCGCCAGCAGCGCGTCCAGCTTGCCCGCCCGCTCCAGCGCGAAAAGCTCGTCGCACCCGCCGACATGAACCTCGCCCACGAAAATCTGCGGAACGGTGCGCCCGCCATTGGCGCGCTGCATCATCTCAGCCCGGCGCTCGGGCTGACGGGCGATGTCGATTTCGGAAAAATTGACGCCCTTCTGGGACAAAAGACGCTTGGCCGCAGTGCAAAAACCGCAAAGCGGGGAGGTATAGATTTCGACGGGGGCCATGCGGGCAATCCTTGTATCCGGTGTTTGCCCGTGAATTTAGGCATCCTTGGCCGCACGCGCCAGTACCAGAATATCAACGCCCGCCGCACCTGCGGCAAGGCAGGCCTCGGTCGCCGCCGACAGGGTCGCGCCCGAGGTCATCACATCATCCACCAGCAAAACGTGCCGCCCGGCCAGCCGGTGGCGCCTCTTGGGATGGACGCGGATTGTCCCCTCCATCGTGGCAAAGCGCGCATCGCGACCCATTCCGCCCAGCGAGGGCGTCGCACGCGGGCGGATCAACAGATCGGGGCAGACCGGGCGATCCACCTCCCGCGCAACTGCGCGGGCAAGGAGGGCAGACTGGTTATAGCGCCGTTTCAGCAGGCGCAGCCAATGCAGTGGAACGGGCGCCAGCAATGTATCGAGCCGCAAGAGAGGCTTCACCGCGCGCGCCATCCAGACCGCCGCCGGCCCCGCCATGTCATGCCTATCACCATGTTTCAGCTTCAGCACCATTCGGCGGCCATTGCCGTCATAGACCAGCGCCGCGCGCCCGGCCCCCCAGGGGCGCGGCACGCGCAGGCAGTCGTCGCAAATCAGCAGATCCCCCGGCGCATCCGGCCCGGCCAGCAGGGGCACGCCGCATGAATTGCAGGTCTGCCCCGCGATGAAAGGCGTATCGCGCCAACAGGGGCCGCAAAGGCCAAAGTCGCTATCCACCAGATCGCCGCAAAAGGTGCAGCGCGCCGGGTAGATCAGCCGGATCGCGGATTGAAACCGGGCTGCCTTCATCTATATGTCGCCCACATGACCAAGGCTGCTCCCCTATGACGACGCCCCTGACAGACCGCGCGGCCCTCTCGCGCCAGCGCGCCCGCGCAGAGACGCGCGGCGCCGCGATGTTCTTGCATGATGCGGCCATCGCGGAGGTGCAGGATCGTCTGGAAATGGTTAACAAATCATTTACCGCGCCCGCCATCGTGACGGGCTGGCCCGGTGCCTGGCGGGATGCCGTGGAGGGCGCGACCATCGTGCCGGATGACGAGACCCTCGCGCTGGAAGAAGGCGCGCATGATCTGGTCATCCACGCGATGTCGCTGCACTGGGCCAATGATCCGGTTGGCCAGCTGATCCAATCGCGCCGCGCGCTGCGCCCCGATGGTCTCTTTCTGGGAATCATGCCGGGCGGCACGACGCTGCATCAACTTCGCGCCAGCCTTGCGCAAGCCGAGGCCGAGGTGTCGGGCGGCCTGTCGCCCCGCGTCCTGCCCACAGGCGAGGTGCGCGAATTGGGCGGTCTGCTGCAACGGGCGGGTATGACGCTGCCGGTCGTTGACAGTGTGCCGCTTACTGCCAGCTATGCCAGCCTCACTGCCCTGATGCATGATCTGCGCGCGATGGGCGAGGTGAACGCGATGCAGGCGCGGCCGCGGCATTTTGCCCGGCGCGCCCTTTTTGATCGGGCGGCGCAGATCTATGCCGAGAGCTTCGGCACCGAGGATGGCCGGATCGCCGCCACCTATGATCTGATCTGTCTTACCGGCTGGTCGCCAGACGCCTCGCAACCCCAGCCGCTGCGCCCCGGCTCGGCCAAGACGCGGCTGGCCGATGCACTCGGCACCGATGAGACGCCTTTGCGCGATTGACCCCCGCGCGGTTTCGCTTATGTCCGGTGGACAGCAAGCGCCACGCGCATCAGCCAAAGGACCACGAACCCATGACAGAGCCTGCCAAGGATGCAACCCGCCCCGTTCACGCGCCCAAGGATCACCCCAAGGTGCCGCGCGAAAAGACCGGGATCCTTCTGGCCAATCTGGGCACGCCGGACAATTACGACTACTGGTCGATGCGCCGCTACCTGAACGAGTTCCTGTCCGACCGCCGCGTCATCGACTATTCGCCTTGGAAATGGCAGCCGCTACTCCAGCTGATCATCCTGACCAGACGGCCGTTCACCAGCGGCGCGGCCTACAAGTCCATCTGGAACGAGGACAAGGGCGAAAGCCCCCTCATGACCATCACGCGCGATCAGACGGACGCGCTGCGCAGCGCGCTGACGGCCGAATACGGCGATGATGTCATGGTCGATTTCTGCATGCGCTACGGCAATCCGTCAACCGAGTCCAAGGTGCGCGAGATGACCGAGGCCGGGTGCACCCGCATCGTCTTCTTCCCGCTTTACCCGCAATATGCAGGGGCAACCTCGGCGACGGCGAACGACCAGTTCTTCCGTGCTTTGATGAAGGAAACGCGCCAGCCCGCCGCGCGCACCGTGCAGCCCTATTTCGACCACCCCGAGTATATCGACGCGCTCGCCCGCTCGGTCGAGGAGGCTTATGCCGGCGAGGCCGATCCCGAGATCCTCGTCGTGTCCTATCATGGCATGCCCAAGCGCTACCTGATGCAGGGCGATCCGTATCATTGCCAGTGCCAGAAAACGACGCGCCTGCTGAAGGAACGGCTGGGCTGGGACGACAGCCGGATCACCACGACATTCCAGTCAGTGTTTGGGCCTGAAGAATGGCTGAAGCCCTATACGGTCGAAGAGGTCGCGCGCCTCGCGAAGGAAGACGGCAAGAAGCGCATCGCCGTCATCGCCCCGGCGTTCTCCGCCGATTGCATCGAAACGCTGGAAGAAATCAACGAAGAGATCCGCGAAAGCTTTGAGCATGCGGGTGGCGAGGAATTCACCTATATCCCCTGCCTCAATGACGGCCCCGCACATATTGAGGCGCTGACCAATGTCATCCGCGAAAATCTGCAAGGCTGGGTCAGGCACGGCGCAAGCTGAACGGAAAAAGCGCCGGACCCTGCGGTCCGACGCCTCTTTAGTCTGAAATCAGACTGGCTGCATTTGCGCGGCTCGTAATACAGCCGCCCGAAATGCTTAGTCGGCTGCGATCACAGCTGCGACGATCGCCAGCAGAACCAGCGGGACCCACACGCCAGCGGCGGACGAGCTTGCATTGGTTTCTTCGACGATGACCGGAGCTTCCATGACGGGGGGCTCCATGTTGCCAGCGAAGCCAGCGGATGCAGCAGCGGACAGAGCGGCGGCCAGAACGAGTTTCTTCATAGTATCCTCCAGAAATTAGCGTGTCGTCGCACCTCGCGACGGCAGGCACCCAAGACGTTTACCTCGTGTCAACTCTCAAACCAGCAAATTTCCGTGATTGCAATTGAACTCGCTGCACAGGTGCGACCTTGCGCCCTGATATTGTCAAATTAGCAACACCTGCGTACCCACTTTGGCCAGCGAGAAAAGCTCGGCAATGTGCTGATTATAAAGGCCGATACAACCGCTGGAGGATTTGCGGCCGATCTTGCGCGTGTCATGTGTGCCGTGGATGCGATAGTATTTCCACCCCAGATAAAGCGCATGTGTTCCCAGCGGATTGTCGGGGCCCGGCGGCACGTAGCGCGGCCAGTCGGGATTGCGCCGGAGCATGTTGGCGGTCGGGCTCCAGCTGGGGCCCTCGACCTTGCGGATGACATTGGTGCGTCCGCGCCGGGTCAGATCCTCGGATAGCGGAATCGACGAGGGGTAGAGCTTGTAGGTCCGGCCATCCGCGCCCCAGAAATGCAGCGCGCGCGAATCGATATCCACCAATATCGCGCCGTTTCGCAAGGATTTGAAGTAAGGCTGCCACGTCAGTGATCGAAAGCTGGATATGTTGCGGCGCACGCTTGAGGTTATGGGCTGCTCCATCTCGATCGTGCCGATGTTCTGCGCCAGCGCAGGCGCCCCGATCACCGCAGCGGCGCCCGACAAAAAGCTACGTCTGTTCAATGGCTTGAATGAATTATGGGTCATGGTAGCCTCCCCGGCGAACGGATTGCATGGATGGGCAGGGAGCATATGGCGCGAAAGTCGCAGTCGCAATTCAAACAATAGCCCTCGGCGAAGTTCCCCTCATGTGGGTTTGAATCGCAACGCCCGCGGCTGTAGGGAGTATCGAAACAATCAATCTGGATGGTCCCCTGCCCATGTCGCGCATTCTGGTACTCCTCTTCTCCGCCCTGCTTGCCCTCAGCGCATGCGCCCCGCCGCCATCCCAGCCGCAAATCGGGGCCGACGGCAAACCGCTTCCGAAGGTATATCGCATCGGCTTCGGCGATACCTCTGCCATCCAGTACCGTATGCTGGATTCGATCAATGCCCTGCGCAGCGCCGCCGGTCGTCAGCCGGTGCAGCTGAACGCCCAGCTAAACGCCGCCGCGGCAACCCATTCGCGGGATATGTCGGTGCAGAACCGGCCGTGGCATTTCGGATCGGACGGCTCCTCGCCCATCGAGCGGGTCGAGCGCGTCGGCTTCACCGGTGGCCTCGTCGGCGAGGCGATCTCCGAAACCTACGAGACCGAGCTCGAGACTTTGGCCGCCTGGATGGAAGAGCCGGGCACACGTAGTGTCATCCTGTCGCCCAAGGCCAACAACATGGGCTTTTCCTGGCTTCAGGAAAGCGGCGGCAAAATCTGGTGGACACTGGTGATGGGCGGCTGAGTCTTTCAAAACCCGATATTCGACAAGCAAAGCGCCGGAGCAGTGAAACTGCCCGGCACTTTCATCATTCCGGAAAAGCTCAGCCCGGCTCGACGCCGAGCACCGCTCAGGGATGGAGAGTGATCGGCGTGCCATCCTCGACCATCGCGTAGATCCATTCTATTTCCTTATTGGTGACGGCAATGCACCCGGCGGTCCAATCCGGCCCCTTGCGGCCCCGGAACCCGTTCGGTTGGCCATGAATGAAGATATCGCCACCCGGGCTCTTCTCTCTGGCGCGCGCCTGCGCCCGGTCGAAGGCGTTGGGATAGGAGATACCGATCGACAAGTGGAACTTGCTGTTGGGATTGCGCCGGTCGATCAGGTAGGTGCCCTCGGGCGTGCGCCCGTCGCCTTCTTCGTACTTATGACCCGATGGGGCAAAGCCCAGATCGAAATCATAAGCTTCCAACACCCGGTCATGGTGCAACAGATACATCTTGCGCTCGGTCTTCTTGACCAAGACATGCGTGACCTCGGGACCATTATACGTCTTGAACTTTGATCCACAGGCCGAGAGGCCCACAACCATCAGCGCAACAGCCAGAAATTTCCAGATTCTCATTTGCCCTACTCGATTTGTTTTTCGCCTTAATAACCCGAAATCAGGCCTTCGAGATAGAGAAAAAAGGTTACCAACGCCTAAATCCGTGTCAGCTGTGCCACCAATTCGACATGACTGGACCAGCGAAACTGATCGACCACGCGCAGATGATCCAGCTTGTATCCCGCCGCGACGGCGGCGGCCGCGTCGCGTGCGAATGTCACGGGATTGCACGACACATAGGCAATGCGTGGCAGGTTTGCCGCGATCAGCTCGGCCATCTGCGCCTCGGCCCCGGCGCGGGGCGGATCGATGACCGCGCCGTCATAGCGTTTCAATTCGTCCGGCAGCAGCGGGCGGCGGAAGAGGTCCCGTGTCTCGACGCTGACCTGTTTCAGACCTGTCGCCTTGCGCCATCCGGCATCGAGCGCCTCGGTCATGCCTGCATCACCTTCGACCGCGTGAACCCGCGCGCCATCTGCCAGCGGTAGCGCGAAGGTGCCGCAGCCCGCAAAGAGATCGACGACATGCCCCGCGCCGTCCAGCGCCGCGCGTACATCGGCCAAAAGCGCGGCCTCGCCCTCGGCGGTGGCCTGTAGGAATGCACCGGGCGGAGGCGTCACCTCCGCCGCGCCAAAGCGTTGCATCGGCAAGCGGCGCGTCGCGATCACCTCGCCATCCCAAGCGAGGCGGGCGAGGTCATGCGCTTCGGCCAGCTGCGCCAGAAGGATGCGCAGCGGCCCATCGAGGGGCTTGCCATTCACCACGTTCACATCCAACCCGGCCTGAGACAGGCAGGCGGCCACATCCAGCGCACCCTTGCGGCTGGCCGCGTTCAGCGCCAGCGCCTCGGCCACCGGAATGGCGCGGATCAGGTCGGGATGCAGCAGTCGGCAATCGGGGATTTCCACGATCACATCCGACGCGCGGCCATGAAAACCCGCCATCGCCCCCCTCTTGGTGCGCCGCGCCGAGAGGGTGGCCCGCCGCCGCGCCTGTGCGGGCGAGGTGGCAATGGGCTGAAACGGCGCCTCGATCCGGTGCGCCGCGAGCGCGGTGCGCACCACATCCTCCTTGAAGGCCGCAACGAAGGCGTCATCGGCATGCTGCAACTGGCACCCTCCGCAGGCCTTGAAATGGCGGCAGGGAGGGGCAACACGGCGGTCACTGGGCGCCTCGATTCGGATATCGGTCAGGCGCTGGCCTTCCAGCGTGCCGGTCACACGCTCGCCCGGCAGGGTCATGGGGACAAAGATCGGGCCTGCGGCGATCCCGTCACCCTGATGCCCCAGCCGTTCGATCAGGTAGCTCATGCGTCTTTTCCCAATAAATCATTCCGGCTCAGTGCGAAGCCCGAGTCAATCCAGCGCGCCTCGAGGGTTTTCAGCCGCGCGCCCAAAGCCGCCCCCTGATAGCCGGGCATCAGATCGGCTGCACGCACCGGAAAGACCTGCCGCGCGCCCGACGCGGACGCCCGAAGCGCCCCGGCATCCAATGGCTGCTCCAGCAGCGCCGCGCGCAGCAGCAGGATATCGCGCGCCGCCTCGGCCCCGTGGCGGTATCCCAGAACCGCAGGCGCGCAGAGGTTGCCGATACCCTCGGCAAGCACATCCAGCCGGGCCACGTCCGCGTTGCTGAGCCGAAGCCGATCGCGCGAGTCGCTACCGCCCAGGGCGGCAAGGCGGCGCACCGGCTCGGGCGCGACTTGCACCTCGCCTTCCAGATGCACAAGGGGAGCAAGCGCACGGTGGTCCGCACCGGGCAGAACACGGCCCAGCGCGCCGACTTGCGCCATCGCGGCAACGGCGCGGGACGGATCGGGCGCCGCCAGCATGCGCATCATTTCGGCGCCGACACGCTCACGCGCCAGGTCGTCCAGCCCGTCCAGATGCCCGGCCACGGCGGCCAGACCTTCGGGGTCGATACCCCGGTTGCCGCCATATTGGGCGTAAAAGCGAAAGAACCGCAGGATGCGCAGGTAGTCTTCGCGAATGCGCTTTCCCGCATCCTCGATAAAGCGAACACGGCGCGCCAGCGTATCGGAGAGCCCGCCCAGCGGATCAATCACCACGCCGTCAGCGCCGGAATAAAGTGCGTTCATCGTGAAATCCCGGCGGCGTGCGTCCTGAAGGATATCGTCAGTAAAGGCGACCGTGGCGTGGCGGCCATCGGTCTCGACATCCCGGCGGAAGGTGGTGATTTCAAACGGCACCCCGCCTGCGACCAGCGTCACCGTGCCGTGATCCGCGCCCGTCGGAATAGCCTTCAACCCGGCGGCATCGGCCAGCTGCGCCATCTGCTGGGGCGTGGCATCTGTCGCCAGATCCAGATCGCCGATCGGCTCTCCCAACAGGGTATTACGCACCGCGCCGCCCACCAGATAGACTTGGTGACCGGCCTCGCGAAACGCGGCAAAAATCGCGGCCAGCGGCGCATCGTGGAGCCAGGGTGCATCAATCTTCATGTCCGTTCTGCCACGTCGGCCAGCGCGCGCAGCATCCGCGCAGTCGCGCCCCAGATGTAATAGGGGCCATATGGCACGGTGTAATAGCGCCGCATCGTCCCGCGCCAGTAGCGCGCCTCGATCCGGTACTGCGCGGATGCCAACACATGCTCCAAAGGCACGTCAAAGACCTCGGCAACCTCGCCGGCCTCCGGCACCGGCGAGAATGGCGACAGAACACGGCCGATTACCGGCGTCACAAGATAGCCGGTCACCGTCTCGTGCCGGGGCAGATGGCCCAGCACCTCGACATTCGCGGGGTCCAGCCCGATTTCCTCATGCGCCTCGCGCAGGGCAGCAGCGGTAACATCGCTGTCGCCCTCATCCTGCTTGCCACCCGGAAACGCGATCTGGCCCGGATGCTGCTTGAGCACGGAGGACCGCTGTGTCAGCAGCAGGCGCGCGCCTGTCGGGGTCATCACCAGCGGCGCCAGCACACCGGCGGGCCGCAGTTTGCGCCCCTCGGGCAGAACGGTGCCGGGGTTCAGGTCGAAATCTGACGTCGCCGCGCCGGGCCGGCCCAGCGCGCCGGCGATCCTTGCGATGACATCATGCCCGCTCATGCGCTGTCGTCGCCGCCCTTGCCACCCGTCGCCTCGAATCCCAGCGTGCCGGGATCCATCTCGTAATGGGCACCGCAAAACTGACAATCTGCAGTCACGAGGCCGGCCTCGGTGGTCATCGTTTCGATATCCTTGGCCGAGTAAATCGAAAGGCTCTGGCGCACGCGCTTTTCCGAGCAAGTGCAGCCAAAGCGGACCGGCTGCGCATCAAAAACGCGGGGCGCCTCTTCGTGGAACAGGCGCAGCAAAAGATCCGTCGGCGCGACGCTGGGGCCGATCAGCTCCAGCGCGTCGACAGTATCCAGCAGCACGTTGGCGCGGTTCCAATTCTCGCCTTCCAGACCGTCGGGAACCACATCGTCGGGCTGCAGCAGACCGCCATCGCCGGTGCCGCCCTCAGGCTGGGTCCTGAGCGGCGAGGCTTTGGGCATATGCTGCAGCATGACGCCCCCAGCGCGCCAATGCTCCTGTGTATCCGTCTCGGTCGAGCGGCCAAAGCTGAGCGCAAAGCGCGTCGGTATCTGCTCGGACTGCGCGAAATACGCCTCGGCGCAGGCGCGCAGGCTGCCGCCCGCCAGGGGCGTGATCCCCTGATAGGGCGTCGTGCCCTTACCCTGATCGATCATGATGGCGAAGTAGCCCCCGCCCACCTGCGCAAAGGGATCGGCCTCCGTCAGCCGGTCCGCATCATAGCTTGCGTAGGCGCGGATGCGCGCGGGTTCGCCCTCCGCTTGCGGGCCGTAGTAATCTGTGGCGATCATGCGCACCGGGCCGTTCGACTGCACCTGCAGGGACAGCTTCCAACGCAGCTTGATCGTCTGCCCGATCAGCGCGGTCAGCAGAGACATCTCGGCGACCAGCGCCTCGACGACAGGGGGGTAGTCATGTTGCTTGAGGATACCGTCAAGAACGCCGTCCAGTCGCGCGACGCGCCCCCGGATATTCGAATTGTCCAGTTGGAACGGCAAGACCGTGTCGTCCCAAGCGATTTTTTCACCGATGCTCATGGGGGTT
Organism: Roseovarius maritimus; assembly: GCF_043355895.2. Lineage (NCBI taxonomy): Bacteria > Pseudomonadati > Pseudomonadota > Alphaproteobacteria > Rhodobacterales > Roseobacteraceae > Roseovarius > Roseovarius maritimus. The sequence goes on along the minus strand of NZ_JBHFPF020000005.1, from coordinate 139,577 downwards.
TCCTTATGTGCCGGAGATTGGCATATCGCGAAGATATAGGAAGGGGCAACCCAGCGTCCAATAGGAGCGAGCCAGATGATACCCAGAGTGGGCCAGCCGCCGCAGCGAGGACGGTCCTACCGACTGCGCCACGGCGTCTATGCTATTCTGCCTATGGATGGCGGGCTCCTGGTGACGCTGCAACATGCGCCGGAAGCGGAACTGCAGCTGCCCGGCGGAGGGATCGATCCGGGCGAATCGCCGCTTCAGGCGCTTTACCGCGAAGTGGTCGAAGAGACAGGCTGGACTATTGCCGCGCCGCGCCGAGCTGGTGCCTTTCGCCGTTTCGTCTATATGCCGGAATACGACATGTGGGCCGAGAAGCTGTGCACGATCTACGTGGCCCGGCCCGTGCGTGCCCTCTGCGCCCCGACGGAGCCGGGGCATACAGCTTTACTGATTGACCCCGGCACTGCGGCGCGGGAGTTGGGCAACGAGGGTGACCGTATGTTCGTCAGGCGGTGGGCGTCGCTGGCTTGATCTCGAGCAAAATGGCTGAAACGTCGTCGGCAAACGTGTCGCTTCCGGTGAAATCGGCCAATTTCCAGATGAGCGCCTCGAGGCAGGAAAGCGCTTTGACGTCTTTCAGCTCGCCAAGCAATTCGGCCAACCCGGCATCATCGAGCAGCGTGTCATCGGGCGCGGCACATTCCGTCACGCCGTCCGAATGAATCATCAACCGGTCACCCGGGTATAACTGCACGGCAAAGTCCTGATACTCGGCGCCGGGGATCAGTCCAACGGGCAATCCGCCCTCGCCCACCATTTCGACACTGCCATCGGCACGCTGGATTGCGGGGTAGGGATGCCCCGCCTGCGCCATCACGACCCGCCCCGTCGCAAGATCGACATCTGCGAGGAGGAGCGTAAAATAATGCTCGGTATCAAGCTCGCTCAGGAAGAGATCATTGAGCGCGGCAATCGTCTCGGCGGGCGGGCGCGGCACATAACTGCCATCCGCCAGACGCCTTAGCGCGACATTCTGCTCGGGCGCGGCGCCCGACAGATACCCTGCCAGCCGCGCCGTCATCAGGGCCGAGCTGACACCATGCCCCGAGACGTCGATGCCATAGAGCCCGATGCGCGTCTCACTGACCGGAAACATCCCCACCAGATCACCGCCCACATGCCCGGATGAGCGCAGCATCATCGAGACTTCTGCCGTACCATAATCACGGTGACGGTCGCTGACCAGCGACTGCTGCAGCTTCTTGGCCTCCATCAGATCGGCATCCAGCGACGCATAGAGCGCCTGAAGCCTGTCCAACGTCGAATTGACGAGGCGGTTCTTCTCGGTCAGTTCACGCTCCATTTCGAGGATACGTTCACCGGCGGCAATGCGCGCGCGCAGCTCGCCCGCGTCGACCGGCTTGGTCAGGAAATCATCCGCACCAGCGTCCAGACCATGGGCGATTTCCGCCTTGTCAGATTTGGAGGTCAGAAGAATGAAATAGCCGTAGTTGTCCCGCGTCATCCGCCGGAATGCATCGCAGAATTCGACGCCGGACATGCCCGGCATCATCCAATCGCTCAGCACCAGATCGGGGGGCATATCCCGACACATCTCGAGTGCCTGATGACCGGATTCCGCCTCGGTTACAGCGAAGCCCCATTTCTTGAGGGACGCGGCCAAGATACGGCGCTGCAATCGGCTGTCATCCACAACCAGAACGCGCTGAATGGCGCGGGGCGAAACAGGGCCGTCCAGCCGGGCGGATAGGTGGGTGATCTGGGACAAAATAGTTCCCTCCGGACTCAATCCACCGAAATTAATACGCGTCCCGTTAACAGGCCGTGAACGCGCGCCCGATTGAAAACAAAAGGCCTCGGTAACGGTGCCTTAACGCCTTTGGCGGAGTGTAACCCTTATCAGGAGGACATCGATGATTGATTGGGTCAGGATTGCGGAGCTGCGCAGCGAAATCGGTGCCGACGATTTTGCGGAGGTCGTGGAGCTCTTTCTGGAGGAGGTAGAGGGAGAGATCACGAAGTTGAAACCCGGCGCCGACGCGCAAACTCTCGAATCGCGCCTCCATTTTCTCAAAGGAAGCGCGCTCAATCTTGGTTTCACCGCCTTTTCAGATCTATGCCAAAAAGGCGAATCCACCGCCGCTGGCGGGCACGCTGGGGAAGTGGAACTGTCCGCGATAATCGCAAGCTACCACTCGGCAAGAGCCGAGTTTCTCCGCGGCTTGCCGGGACTGGACGCAAGATGAAAAAGATGCCGAATCTAAATCAGGAATTCAGCGAGAACACTGTCATCCGTGATGTCACGGTACGTGAACCCCGCCTCCGAAAATGCGGCCAGCAAACGATCGAAATTCTCTTCGTGGCTCGTCTCGATGCCGATCAGGACCGAGCCGAAATTGCGCGCAGATTTCTTGAGATACTCAAACCGCGCGATATCATCGTCCGGGCCCAGAAGGTTGAGAAAATCCTTGAGCGCGCCGGGTCTCTGCGGCAGGCGAAGGATAAAGTACTTCTTGACGCCGGAATGTCGCTGGGCACGCTCCTTGACCTCAGGCAGCCGCTCGAAATCGAAATTGCCACCGGAGGTAACGCAGACCACGGTCTTGCCCCGGATTCGATTGCGCATATCCTTGAGCGCATCCACCGCAAGCGCGCCCGCCGGCTCCAGCACAATACCTTCGATGTTCAGCATCTCGATCATCGTGGTACACAGCCGATCCTCGTTGACCGTCACCACTTGGCCAGGATCAAGATGGCTGAGCCTCGCGAATGTCCTGGCGCCGATCTGGGCCACCGCCGCGCCGTCGGCAAAGTTGTTGACGTGGTCCAGACGCACCGGCGCGCCCGCCATGAGCGCCGCCTGAAGGCTCGCGCCGCCCAGCGGTTCAACCAAGGTGATCTCTGCCCGGTCCGCGAGATAGCTGGTCACACCCGATGATAGCCCACCACCGCCAACCGGCATGACGATATGGTCCGGCATCCCGCCCAGATCGCGCTCGATCTCAACCATCACGGAGGCCTGCCCCTCGATCACATCCTCATCATCGAAGGGCGACAGGAAATGACCGCCCATACTGGCGCAATAGTCCTGCGCGGCGGCGAGAGTGACATCGAAGTAATCCCCGGTCAGCTCAATCCGAATATTGTCTCCACCGAAAATCCGGGTCTTGCCGATCTTTTGCTGTGGCGTCGTCACTGGCATGAATATCACGCCCTCAACCCCGAAATGGCGGCACATGAAGGCAACGCCCTGCGCGTGATTGCCGGCGCTGGCGCAGACAAAGACCGGCGCCGGGCCACCCTTCGCCAGCACCTTGCGCATCGCGTTGAACGCGCCGCGCAGCTTGTAGGACCGCACCGGCGTCAAATCCTCGCGCTTGAGCAGGATGTTGGCCTCATAGCGCTCTGACAAATGTTCATTGCGCTGCAAGGGCGTCGCGTCGAACACATCGCGCATCGCGGCTTCGGCGGCGCGGGCTTTATCTTGAAAGTCGCTCATGGTCCATGCCTGCCCCAAGCGCTCTGCACACGCAAGAGGGCACGTGCGCCGTCCGCGGATCCGAAAGCCCCGGCCAGATGCCCGGCACGTTGAAGCCGCGCCAAATCCTGCCCCGTCTTGCCCAGCGCGAAAAAACCGGATACCTCCCGGCGCGACCCTGACAAAGGAAATGCACATGTCCGCGCCCAAGAAAGTCGTGCTGGCCTATTCCGGCGGCCTCGATACCTCGATCATCCTGAAATGGCTGCAAACCGAATACGGTTGCGAGGTGGTCACCTTCACCGCCGATCTGGGCCAGGGCGAAGAGCTGGAGCCGGCGCGCGACAAGGCGATCACCCTCGGGATCAAGCCCGAGAACATCCATATCGAGGATGTGCGCGAGGAATTCGTGCGCGATTTCGTCTATCCGATGTTCCGCGCCAATGCGCTTTACGAGGGACTCTACCTGCTCGGTACCTCCATCGCCCGCCCGCTGATCTCCAAGCGCCTAGTCGAAATTGCCGCCGAAACCGGCGCCGACGCCGTGGCCCATGGCGCCACAGGCAAGGGCAATGACCAAGTACGTTTCGAACTGGCCGCCTATGCGCTCAACCCCGATATCAAGGTCATCGCGCCGTGGCGCGAATGGGATCTGACCAGCCGGACCAAACTTATCGACTTTGCCGAGAAAAACCAGATCCCCATCGCCAAGGACAAACGCGGCGAGGCGCCCTTCTCGGTCGACGCGAACCTCCTGCACACATCCTCCGAGGGCAAGGTGCTGGAAGATCCCGCCGAGATGGCGCCCGATTATGTATATCAACGCACCGTCTCGCCCGAGGATGCGCCGGACGCACCCGAATTCATCGAAATCGGCTTCGAGCACGGCGATGCTGTCTCGATCAATGGTGAGGCTCTCAGCCCCGCGACGATCCTTACCCGCCTCAATGAGCTGGGCGGCAAGCATGGCATTGGCCGGCTCGATTTCGTCGAGAACCGCTTTGTCGGAATGAAATCGCGCGGCATCTATGAAACCCCCGGCGGCACCGTTCTCTTGGAGGCGCATCGCGGGATCGAGCAGATCACGCTCGATTCCGGCGCGGGCCACCTCAAGGACAGCCTGATGCCCCGCTACGCCGAGCTGATCTATAACGGCTTCTGGTTCTCGCCCGAGCGCGAGATGCTGCAGGCCGCCATCGACAAGAGCCAGGAGCACGTGACCGGCACTGTCAGGCTCAAGCTCTACAAGGGCGCAGCCACCTGCGTGGGCCGCTGGTCGGATCACTCGCTCTATTCCGAGGCGCATGTGACCTTCGAGGATGACGCGGGCGCTTACGATCAAAAGGACGCTGCCGGCTTCATCCAGTTGAACGCGCTCCGGCTCAAGCTTTTGGCCGCGCGTAACCGGCGCCTGAAGGGCTAAGCACATCTCTGAAGGGCAGGCGCTCCCCTGCTCTTCATCTCGGTAAAAATACTCGCGAAACGCCGAGACGCGCGCGGCGAGACGTTATCTTGGCGATCGTTTGGCCAATATCCGCTGCAACGTCCTGCGGTGCATGTTGAGCCGCCGCGCGGTCTCGGAGACGTTGCGGTCACACAGCTCATAAACGCGTTGAATATGCTCCCAACGCACACGATCCGCGCTCATCGGATTTTCGGGCGGCGGAGGCATGTCATCGCCCGTCGCCATCAGCGCGTTCGTGATGTCGGTGGCGTCTGCGGGTTTCGAAAGGTAGTCGGTCGCTCCGATCTTTACCGCGGCCACGGCGGTGGCGATGGCCCCATATCCAGTCAGAACAACGACCCGGCTTTCGGGGCGGTGCTCGCGGATGACCTCCACCACGTCAAGGCCGTTGCCATCCTCGAGGCGCAGATCGCAAACGGCATAAGCCGGAGGGCGAGCTTCAGCCGCGGTCCGTCCTTCGGCAACGGAGGTGGCAACCTCGACGTCAAAGCCTCGCTTTTCCATCGCCTTTGCAAGGCGACGCACAAATGCTTCGTCGTCGTCGACCAACAGCAGCGACGAATCGCTGCCAAGGTCCAGCTGGGTCTCGGCCATCACACGCGCTCCAATTCACTAGAATGCTTGAATAGGAGTTAGGCCGCCCCGGCCCCCGCGTCAAACCGCGAAACGCCGTTCAGCTGGCCTCGACAAAGCACTGGACCTTGTCCGCCATCTCCTCGCCTGTGGTTTCGCGGCGGAAAAACTCGACAAAGCCGCGTCCCGGCAGCGTCAGGTAGGTGAAAGTCGAGTGATCGACGAGGTAGTAATCCTCTTCTCCTTCGGCAGGCTCATGCGCCTTGTAAAAGGTGCGGTAGGCTTGGCTCGCGACCTTGACCTGCTCGGGCGAGCCTGTGAGTCCCAGCATGCGGGGATGCATCGCATCGGTGAAATCTGCAACAACCTCTGGCGTATCGCGCGCAGGATCGACCGAGATGAAGATTGGCTTGACCATGATCCCGCGCTCTTCGAGGATCTCGGTCGCCTCTGCGTTGCGTGCCACGTCCAGCGGGCAGACATCGGGGCAGAAGGTATAGCCGAAGTAAATCAGCGAGGGCTGGTCCAGCACCTCTGCGCTGGTGACGGTCGCGCCGGTTTCATCGACCAGCGTGAAGTCCCCCCCGATGCTTGCGCCGCCATCGGCCACGGCCGTGCTGCGGCATTGGGCGAATTCCCCACCCCCGCTGCGACCTACCGTCAACAGGTAGATGCCCCCCAGCACAACGATCAGGGCAAGGCCGGCGGCGATGGCGAAAATGCGGGTCATGAGGGAATCCTTCCGGCTGGGCAAGTGCATGTGATTGTGCCACATCTACCCCATGCCTCTACGAACACAACAGGGCGAATTATCGCAGACCGGCGCGCAGATCGAGGTCGCTCCGCGCGGCCGGGGCGCCTGGATCCGGTTGCGCACGCTGATCCTGCTACGCTGGTGGGCGATCATCGGCCAGATATCGGCGGTGATCGTGGTCGAGCGCTACATGGGCATCGAGATCGAGACGGGTCTTTGCTATCTGGTAATCGGCGCGGCCATCGTCAGCAACCTCGTCGCCTCGTTGGTCTTTCCCGCCACCAAACGGCTCAGCGAGACGGAAAACCTCGCCGTGGTGCTCTTTGATCTGCTGCAACTGGGAGTGCTGCTTTATCTTACCGGCGGGCTGAACAATCCGTTCTCGGTTCTGATCGTCGGGCCGGTGATCGTTTCGGCCTCGTCTCTCTCGTCCCGGTCGACCCTGTTTCTGGGCATGACGGCCATTCTGATCGTCACGGCGCTGGCACGGTTTCACCTCGACCTGCGCAGCGAGGCGGGCCTTGTCATGCAGATGCCCGCCATTTTCCTGTTCGGAACATGGGTCGCCATCGTGATCGGCATCGTCTTCCTCGGCGTCTACTCACGCTGGATCGTGACCGAGATCCGCGCGATGTCGGGCGCGCTGCAAGCGACGCAAATGGCGCTGGCGCGGGAGCAGAAGCTGACCGATCTGGGCGGTGTCATCGCCGCCGCCGCGCATGAGCTGGGCACGCCTCTGGCCACGATCAAGCTGACCAGCGCCGAGTTGGCCAGTGACCTGCCGAAGGACAGCGACATGCGCGAGGATGCCCTGCTGATCGGCCAGCAGGCCGACCGGTGCCGCGACATCCTGCGCTCGATGGGCCGGGCCGGCAAGGATGACCTGCATCTGCGCCAGGCGCCCTTTACTGCCGTCGTCGAAGAAGCAGGTGAGCCGCATGCAGACCGGGGCAAAACGCTATTGTTCGATCATGCCGCGGCAGGCGGCAGTACAGGCGGCCCTCCGGTGATCCTGCGCCGGCCCGAGGTCATCCACGGGCTGCGCAATCTCATTCAGAACGCCGTCGATTTCGCCGATGCGCGCGTCTGGATCGAGACGCGCTGGTCGCCCATGCGCATCACCTTGCGCATCATGGATGACGGGCCGGGATTTCCCCCACATTTGCTGAGCCGCATCGGGGATCCCCTGATTCCGCGCCGCGCGCGTGGGCTCGGCCCCATGGGCCGACGCCCGGGATACGAGGGGATGGGCCTTGGCCTTTTCATTGCCAAGACTCTGCTGGAGCGGTCTGGCGCGGATCTCAGCTTTGCCAACGGATCGGACAGTTTTCAGGGCGATTCGGGTATGCATGAGAGAACCGGCGCCGTCGTCGAAGCCGTCTGGGCCCGCGCCGAGCTGGAGGTCGGCAAGGATCACTTGGCTGGGGGCATCGGACAGAATATGCCGATAAACGACTGATTTATCGAGCCTTCCAAGCTTCTCTTCGATTTCTTCTGATTGCTTAACCGAGCGTTAACCAGCGTCGGGGCAAATTTAGCCCCGTACTAGGACGAAAGGGACGCGCTGATGCTGTGGCTGCAACTGGGCTTGATCGCCGGGGTAATATCCTTCGGTATATTATGGCTGATCGGACGTCTAACCCCGGTGACGCACGGCCCATCCGCAATACCGTCTTCGCCCGAGGGCGAAGCCGTCTTTCTCTTTGACGGGGACGCCGTGTCGGATCATCACGCCGGGGCACTGCCGGAAGGCAATCCCGAGGCATTGACCTGGCCTCAGATCCGCGATTGGCTTTCCCCACGTTTTGATGGATTGCCGAACAGCCTGACTAATTTGTCACCCATCGACACGATCAAGTTGCGCCCGCGGGAGGCGCTTGACACGGCGCGGCTCACACTGGCGCGAAATGCTCATGGCACGCGGGTCGTACTGTGCGATCCTCCGCATGCCTGCCCGGCCGAGCGACACGAGATGCTGGTGGCCAAGGCGCGGATGGAAGACATCTCCGACGCATTCGCGCGCGCCCCGCATCCCATCTGGAAGACGGGCCTGGATGGCAAGATCATCTGGCGGAACGATGCTTCCAAAGCGGCTTTTGATCCAGCGGAATACTGCGACAAGCTGCTGGATGACAACGCCGAAAAAACGGGCATCACACGCCTGTCCTTTACACCAGAAGGTGCATCACGCGCCCGCTGGTACGAGGTCAGCCGAGCCAAGCACCAATGGGGCGCACTGCATCACGCGACCGACATCACAAAAGTCGTGAATGCCGAGCGGATGCAAAAGGATTTCGTCCAGACCCTGACCAAGACTTTTGCCTATCTCACGATCGGCCTCGCCGTGTTCGATCGCAATCGCAAGCTCGCGCTTTTCAACCCGGCTCTTGTCGATCTCACCTCTCTTGGCGTCGACTTTCTAAGCGGCCAGCCGGACCTTATGGCGTTTTTCGACAAGTTGAGGGACCGGCGCGTCATGCCCGAGCCGCGCAGTTATGCGTCCTGGCGCACTCAGATCGGCGAAGTGATCGGCGCAGCCGAAGGTGGCCTTTATCAAGAGACGTGGTCACTGCCCAACGACGTCACCTATCGCGTCACCGGCAGGCCACACCCCGATGGGGCTGTCGCGTTCCTCTTCGAGGATATCTCCGCCGAGGTGATGCTGAACCGGCGCTTTCGCTCGCAACTGGATCTGCGCCAAGCGGCGCTGGACAGCTTGCCGGAGGCGGTCATCGTCATCGGCCCGAACGGGGTCCTTGCATTCTGTAACTCCTCGGCCATCGACCTGCTGGGCGTCGACCCGGACACCTGTTTTGCCGACATGTGCATCTCTGATCTAATGCACGCCTGCGCCCAGGCCATGCCCGCGCCCTCGGTATGGACAGAGGTGGAAGAGCAGTTGCGCATGCGCCAGCAAAAGAGCGCACTGCGCAAGGCCGCCGAGATTGCGCCGGGCCACAGCCTGACGTACCGGGTCGAGCTTCTGCCCGGTGGCGCGCGGATGCTGATCCTGCGCAGCCGCGCCGAGTCTGCCGCCAAACCCCCTGCCCGGCTCGCCGCTGGCTGATCGCTGTTGCAGGCGGCGGCCGCGCGTGTAGTGTCGGGCCATGCACAGCCGCACCACCTGCACCCTACCCTCTGACGGTCCGGACCGAACCTGCGAGATCGCATGTCGGCTCGGCGCTCGTTTGACGCCCGGCGATACCGTCTTGCTCAGCGGCGAGATCGGCGCAGGCAAGACGCATTTCGCACGCTGCCTCATCCAGTCGCTGCTGACGGCGCCCGAGGACGTGCCCTCACCCACCTACACGCTGGTGCAGACCTACATTGGCAAGCCCGGCGAAATCTGGCACGCCGATCTCTATCGGCTGAGCGATCCGAACGATGTGTTCGAGCTGGGCCTGACCGAAGCATTCGAGAGCGCAATCTGCCTGATCGAATGGCCTGACCGGCTGGGCGATCTGGTGCCGCGCACGGCGCTGGGGCTGGACATCACGTCCGGGGATGCGCCCAATGATCGCGTCCTTACGTTTTCCGGCGATGGCGCCGCATGGGCCAATCGGCTGGGGGAGATTGCAAATGACTGACCGCACCGCGCTTGCCGTCCGTTTTCTCGGCGGGACGGACTGGGCCGGCGCAGACCTCTCGCCCCTCGCCGGGGATGCGTCAAACCGGCGCTACATGCGCGCGACACGCGGCGAGGGCACTGCTGTCCTGATGGATGCACCCGCCGAGCGCGGCGAGGATGTGCGCCCCTTCATTGCGATCGCCCGGTACCTGTCGGACATGGGCCTGAGCGCGCCGCGCATCTTGGCGCAGGATGTCCAGCACGGCTTCCTACTGCTTGAGGATCTGGGCGACGATCTTTTTGCGCGGGTGATTCCTCGCGCCCCCGAATGCGAGACTGCTCTCTATGAAGCGGCCACGGATGTGCTGGTCCACCTTCATGCGCAGGCATTGCCGCCCGACCTGCTACCATATGATCCGCCCTTGATGGCCAGCATGGCAATGCTCGCCTTCGATTGGTATGCGAATGATCCAGACAGCATCAGGCGCGCCGCAGCCCATGCCGCTGTTCTGTCCGCCCTCGCCACCGATGCCAGCGATGACTCGGTGCTGATCCAACGCGATTACCATGCCGAAAACCTGCTCTGGCTGCCGGATCGCAAAGGTCCTGCGCGCGTCGGATTGCTGGATTTTCAGGACGCAATGCGAGGGCATCCGGCCTATGATCTTGTCTCGCTCCTGCAAGATGCCCGCCGCGACGTGCCTGCCGAGATCGAACAGGACATGATCGCGCGCTATGTCGAACGGACAGGAGTGGATGCCGGGCAGTTCGATGCGGCCTATCACGTGCTGGGCGCACAGCGGAACCTGCGGATCATTGGCGTCTTTGCCAGGCTTTGCCTGCGCGACGGCAAGGGACACTACATTGACCTCATCCCGCGCGTCTGGGCCCTGCTGGAGCGCGACCTGGCCCATCCGGCGCTGGCGCAACTGGCCCCGTTGATCATCGCCGCCCTCCCCGCCCCGACACCCGAATTCCTCAAGGATCTGAAGCACCGATGCGCCACACTCCCGACGCCCTGATGCTGTTCGCCGCCGGGTTTGGCACGCGTATGGGCAGCCTGACTCGAGACCGCCCCAAGCCCCTGATCGAGGTCGCGGGGCGACCCCTTCTGGATCATGCGCTGGAGGTTGCCAAGGCGGCGCGCGTCGGGCGCATTGTGGTCAACACGCATTACATGGCCGAGCAGATCGCCGCACATCTGGCGGGGCGCGATATCGTCATTTCGTATGAGGCGGGCGAGATCCTTGACACCGGCGGCGGGCTCCGCGCGGCGATGCCGCTGCTGGACGGCTCGCCAGTCTATACGATGAACACCGATGCTGTCTGGCGCGGCCCGAACCCTCTGGCACAACTGGCGCAGGCATGGGACGAAGGCAGGATGGACGCGCTGCTGCTCTGCCTGCCCCCTGCCCAGGCCATCGGCCACGCGGGCAGCGGCGATTTCACGCTAAACGATCAGGGCCGCGCCACGCGGGGGCCGGGCCTGATCTACTCGGGCGCGCAGATTATTCGCACGGATGTTCTGGATGACATGCCTGAGGGTGCATTTTCGCTAAATACGGTGTGGGACAGGATGATGGCCGAGGGCCGGCTCTACGGCTCCGTCTACAGCGGCAAATGGTGCGACGTCGGGCATCCGGGCGGCATTGCTCTGGCCGAGGATATGCTGGCGATGCCCGATGTTTGAACGTGAGGACACCGCGCGCGTCTTTGGCCTGCCGCCCGGCGTCGATTTCCCCGACCAGCTGATCGCAGGGATACTGAACCGCCTCGACGGCGAACCGCCCGAGGCGCTGGGCCACGTTCACCTGATCGTCAATACAAGGCGGATGGCCCGGCGTATTCAGGCGTTGCTTGCGGTGGGTCCTGCGCGGTTGATGCCCCGCATCTCGCTGGTGGCGGAACTGGGGCGCGACTGGACGATGACCGATATCGCCCCGCCTGCCCCGCCGCTGCGTCGGCGGCTGGAGCTGATTCAGCTGATCTCCTCCTTGCTTGACGCGCAGCCGGATCTGGCTCCGCGCACGGCGCTTTACGATCTGGCCAACAGCCTTGCGGGTTTGATGGACGAGATGGAGGGCGAAGGCGTCTCGCCCGACGTGATCGACCGGCTCGATGTCAGCGACCAGTCGGGACATTGGGAGCGTATTCGCGCCTTCCTGAACATTGTGCGCCATTTCACCGAAGGTCGCGGCGCACCGGGGGCCGAGGCGCGGCAGCGGCGGGTTATCGAGCGGATGATCGCGCGGTGGGAGGATGCGCCGCCGCAGCATCCGGTGCTGCTTGCCGGGTCGACCGGATCGCGCGGCACGACCCAGATGTTGATGCAGGCCGTGGCGCGCCTGCCGCAGGGGGCCGTGATCCTTCCGGGATACGACTTCGACACGCCCGAGCATGTCTGGGCCTCGATGAGCGACGCGATGTTGAGCGAGGATCACCCGCAATACCGCTTTCAGGCTCTGCGCAACGCACTTGGGCTGGACGATGTGCCACGCTGGACCCTGGCGCAGCCCGCCAGCCCGGCACGCGCCAAGCTGGTATCGCTTGCGCTGCGCCCCGCGCCGATCACCGATCAATGGCTGGACGAGGGGCCAAGACTGGACGGGATCGCCAAGGCGATGGACAGTGTCACCCTGATCGAGGCGCCATCGCACCGGATCGAGGCGCTGACCATCGCGATGCGCCTGCGCGAGGCCGCCGAGACGGGGCAGACGGCAGCGCTGATCACGCCGGATCGGGGATTGACACGGCGGGTTGCCGCCGCGCTGGACCGCTGGGGGATCATCCCCGATGACAGCGCGGGCATCCCCTTGCACTTGTCGCCGCCGGGGCGGTTTCTGCGCCATGTCGCTGAACTGTCGCAGCGCCCGCTGACCGCCGAGGCGCTGCTGACGCTGCTCAAGCATCCACTGACTCATACAGGCGGCCAGCGCGGCACGCATTTGCGCCTCACCCGTGAGCTGGAGCTGCACCTGCGCCGCAACGGACCTCCCTTCCCCACTGCCGCAAGCGTCGCGGACTGGGCGGCAAAGCACTCCGAGCCGTTGGCAGCGGATTGGGCCAGTTGGATAGGGCAGTGGCTGACCGGGCAGGACGCGCCGGATGCTATGCCGCTGGGCGCCCGTGTCACGGCGCATCTCACCGCGGCCGAGGCTATCGCCGATGGCTCTGCCCCAGAGAGCACCAGCGAGCTATGGCAAAAGGATGCGGGCAAGACCGCGCGCGATGTCTGCGACCTGCTGGCCGCCGAGGCGGAGCATGGCGGCGAGATGACCGCCACCGATTACGCCGCACTTTTCGCCGCGCTGTTGAGGGGCGAACAGGTGCGCAGCGCCGAGGCGCCCCATTCAGGCATCCTGATCTGGGGCACGCTGGAGGCCCGCGTTCAGGGCGCGGATATGCTGATCCTTGCCGGCCTCAACGAGGGAAGCTGGCCCGAAGCGCAGACGCCCGACCCGTGGCTGAACCGCGCGCTGAGGCACCGCGCGGGGCTGCTTTTGCCCGAAAGGCGCATCGGTCTGGCCGCACATGATTTTCAGCAGGCCGTTCTAGCAAGCGAGGTCTGGCTGACGCGCAGCACCCGCTCGGACGAGAGCGAGACGGTCGTGTCGCGCTGGCTGAACCGCATCCAGAACCTTATGTCGGGCCTGCCGGAACAGGGTGGAGCGGCCGCGCTGGGCGCAATGCGCCAGCGCGGTCAGAAATGGCTGAACCGCGCCGCGCAACTGGAAGCGACCCAGCGCATGGATCCTGCCCCGCGCCCCGCCCCTTGCCCGCCGTTGGAGGCGAGACCAAACCGCCTGTCAGTAACTGAAATCAAGCGGCTGATCCGCGATCCCTACGCGATCTACGCCAAGCATGTGCTTGGCCTGCGCCCGCTTGATCCGCTGATGCGCGCGCCCGATGCGCTCTTGCGCGGGATCGTGCTTCACGCGGTGCTGGAGCGCTTCATAAGGGACAGTGTCGACGCGCCCGAACGGCTAACGCGCAAGGTGCTGATGGATCTCGCGCAGGATGTACTCAGCCGCGAAGTACCATGGGCCGAGGCGCGCACGCTTTGGCTCGCGCGGCTCGAGCGTGTGGCCGACTGGTTCATCGAGACCGAAGAGGCGCGCCGCGCCCTCGCCATGCCCACCGCCTTCGAGGCGAAAGGTCAGGCAGAGATGGCCGATCTGGGCTTTACCCTTGTCGCCGAGGCCGACCGGATCGACATTGACGAGCGTGGCTGCCTGCATATCTACGACTACAAGACCGGCAAGCCGCCCGGCCCCAAGGAGCAGACGCAATTCGACAAGCAATTGCTGCTGGAGGCCGCCATCGCCCAGCGCGCAGGGTTCGGCGATCTGGCCCCCTGCCAAGTGGCGCGCGCCGTCTATATCGGCCTCGGCGCGATCCCGGCCGAGACGCCGGCGCCGCTGGAAGACGAGCCTCCCGAGAAGGTCTGGGAGGGACTGCATGATCTGATCGCGGCCTATCGGAACATCCGCAAGGGATATGTCGCGCGCCGCGCCATGCGCAAACAGGACGATGCAGGCGATTACGACCAGCTGGCGCGCTTTGGCGAGTGGGACATCACCGACGATCCGACCCCGCAGGAGATGACATGACCCAGCGTGACGACGCCACATTGCGTCAGATCGCGGCGGCGCAGCCGGGCAATTCGACCTGGCTCAGCGCGAATGCCGGATCGGGCAAGACGCGCGTTCTGACCGACCGGGTGGCGCGATTGCTGCTGAACGGGGTCGATCCGCAGCATATCCTGTGCCTGACCTATACCAAGGCCGCGGCCAGCGAGATGCAGAACCGCCTTTTTGCGCGTCTGGGTCAGTGGGCCATGCTGGATTCTGCCAGCCTGGGCACCGCGCTGCGCGATCTTGGGGCCGAAGGGCCGATGGGCGACACCGCCCTTCGCGATGCGCGCCGCCTGTTCGCCCGTGCGATCGAGGCACCGGGAGGCCTCAAGATCCAGACGATCCATTCCTTCTGCGCCTCGCTCCTGCGCCGCTTTCCGCTGGAGGCCGGGGTGAGCCCTCAATTCGTCGAGATGGAGGAACGCACGGCCAAGCTTCTGCGCGCCGAGATCGTCGAGGAAATCGCCGCCGGCCCCCACGCCGCCAAGCTTGACGCGCTGGCCCGTTATCACACGGGCGAGACGCTGGACGAGTTGACGCGTGAGATTGCCAGCCGCGCACCGATGTTCGAAGCGCCCTGGACCGAGGCGGGCCTTGCCAATGCCATGGGCCTGCGCCCGGACGTCACCGCGCGCAGTATCGAGGATGAGGTGTTTCTAGGCAGTGAGACGGCTCTGTTGAGCCGTTTAGTGACGGCTTTGCAGGTAGGCAGCAAGACCGACGCCGCTGTTGCGGCCAAGCTGGGGCGGATATCGGAGCTGGGATATGACGCGCTGCCTATTCTTGAGGATGCGTTTCTGACCAAGTCGGGCAAGGCGCCCTTTACCGTCTCCAGCCGGATGCCCACCAAGGCCACGCGCGAGGAGCTGGGCGACAGCATGGACCTGATCGACGCCTGGATGCACCGGGTGGAGGCGGCCCGGTCAAAGCGCATCGCGCTGGAGGCGACGCGCCTCGCGGTGACGCTGCAGAACTTTGCGCAGGTCTTCCTGCCCGCCTATGCGAAGGCCAAACAGCTGCGCGGCTGGCTGGATTTCGATGATCTGATCCTGCGCGCGCGGGCATTGCTGACACGCTCGGACGTGGCGGCCTGGGTGCTTTTTCGGCTGGATGGGGGCATCGACCACATTCTGGTGGACGAGGCGCAGGATACCAGCCCCGTGCAATGGCAGGTGATCGACCGGCTGGCGCAGGAATTCACCGCCGGCGAAGGCGCGCGGCAGGAAGTGGAGCGGACGATCTTTGTCGTGGGCGACAAGAAGCAGTCGATCTACTCGTTCCAAGGTGCCGATCCGCGCGAGTTCGACCGGATGCAGCGCGAATGGTCGGACCGCCTCGCCGCCGCCGGAACGCCCTTGCACAGCCAGCGGCTCGAACATTCCTTTCGCTCGTCCAGCGCGATTCTGGACGCGGTGGATGCGACGTTCCGAAACTTGCAGGACTCGGGTTTTTCCACGGATCAGAGTCACATTTCCTTTTGGCCAGACATGCCCGGTCGCGTCGATCTGTGGCCCGTCAACCCGGCAGCCGAACCAACCGATCCGCCGCCGTGGCATACGCCCGTCGACATCAAGGCCGAGGATGATCCAAGCGTCATTCTGGCCCGGCAGATTGCGGACACCATCGCGCGCATGATCGCCGAGCAGCAGCCGATTCCGGGCGGCGACGGCACGCGCGCCGTGCAGGCGGGCGATTTCCTGATCCTCGTGCAGTCCCGCAGCGACATCTTTCACGAGATCATCAGCGCCTGCAAAACGCGCGGCCTGCCCATCGCGGGGGCCGACCGGATGAAGGTCGCCGCCGAGCTGGCGGTCAAGGATCTGGCGGCGATCCTGTCATTCCTGTCGACCCCCGAGGATGATTTGTCGCTGGCCGTCGCGCTACGCTCGCCCCTTCTGGGCTGGGACGAGGCGGAGCTTTACGGGCTGGCGCAGGGGCGCGGGCGCAAATACCTTTGGGAAGTGCTGCGCGACAGGGCAGAAAATTTTCCCGACACGATGACCGTTCTGAATGACCTTCGCGATCACGCCGACTTCCTGCGCCCCTATGATCTGATCGAGCGCATCCTGACCCGTCATGATGGCCGCCGCCGGATGCTTGCCCGGCTGGGTCCCGAGGCCGAGGACGGCATTGATGCACTTCTTTCTCAGGCGCTGGCCTATGAGCAGAAGGCGGTGGATAGCCTCACAGGCTTTCTCGTCTGGCTCGAGACCGACGATCTGGAGATCAAGCGCCAGATGGACGCGGCCGGGGACCTGATCCGCGTGATGACCGTGCATGGCGCCAAGGGCCTCGAGGCGCCCATCGTCATCCTGCCCGAGACGGGTAAGCGCAAGAATGACGTGCGTGCCCAGTTACTTGACGTCGGGGGGGCGCCCGTGTGGCGAGCCAAATCGGGCGTGATGCCCGATGCCCAAAGCACAGTTCTTGACCGGATCAAGGGCGCCCAGGCGGCCGAGCGGGATCGCCTGCTCTACGTCGCCATGACGCGCGCGGAAAAATGGCTGATCGTCGCCTCCGCCAAGGAGCCAGGCGACAAGGGAGATAGCTGGTATGAGAAAATCCGGGACGGCCTGACGCATCTGGGGGCCGCTCCATACCGCATCCACGGGGGCG
Organism: Roseovarius maritimus; assembly: GCF_043355895.2. Taxonomy (NCBI): domain Bacteria; kingdom Pseudomonadati; phylum Pseudomonadota; class Alphaproteobacteria; order Rhodobacterales; family Roseobacteraceae; genus Roseovarius; species Roseovarius maritimus. The sequence continues at coordinate 122,480 of NZ_JBHFPF020000005.1, read as the reverse complement.
ACGGCCTGAGGCTGGAGCGTGGCGACTGGACTGGCACGGTGCAGGCCGGAGCGCCCGACGACGTGCGCCAGCCTGCGCCCCTACCCGCCCATTTCAACACCCATGCCCCCGCCATTCCGGATGCAGACGCGCCGCGCAGCCCGTCGGATCTGGGCGGGGCCAAGGCACTGCCGGGTGACGCCGGTCAGGACGAGGATGCAGCAAAGCTGCGCGGCACGCAGATCCATGCCCTGCTGGAGTTTCTGCCCGACCAGCCCGAGCCCGAATGGCCCAGTATCGCGGCGCGGATCCTGCCCACGGCGCCGAATGTGCGCGACCTGCTGGACGAAGCCGCGCGCTGCATCACCTCAGCCGAACTTGCGCAGCTCTGGGCCCCTTACGCGCTGCCGGAGGTGGGCATCACCGCCGATCTGCCCGGCCGTGGCCGCCTGCAAGGGGTGATCGACCGGCTGATCCTGACGGAAGGCGCGGCCCTGATCGTCGATTTCAAGACGAATGCCACCGTGCCCGACACGCCCGAGACCTGCCCCGACGGCCTTTTGCGACAGATGGGCGCCTATGCGACAATGGCCGCGCTGATCTATCCCGACCGCCGGATCGATACGGCCATCCTCTGGACGCGGACGGCCACGCTCATGCGCCTGCCGCACGATCTTGTGACATCTGCGCTGGCGCGGGCTGCGGCAACTTGACCTTGCGCCCCTTGCTCCATAGGTAATCAGGGAACCCAAGCGCAGGAGAGACCCATGGCAACCGTAGCCGTCACCGATGATACTTTCGACGCCGAAGTAAAGAATTCCGATATCCCCGTCGTGGTGGATTTCTGGGCCGAATGGTGCGGCCCGTGCAAGCAGATCGGCCCCGCCCTGGAAGAACTATCGAGCGAGATGGAAGGCAAGATCAAGGTCGTGAAGGTCGATGTCGATAGCAATCCGAATTCCGCCGTGGCGATGGGCGTGCGCGGCATCCCCGCGCTTTTCATCTTCAAGGATGGCGAAGTCGTCTCGAACCGTTCGGGCGCAGCCCCCAAGGCCGCCCTGCAAAGCTGGATCGAAGACTCGATCTGATGCAACCCTAGCACCTTGATATCAAAGGGCGCCCCGGTGGCGCCCTTTTTGCTGCGCACCGCAAAACTTGCGATCTGCCCGCGCGGCTTCCATATAGGCGCAAATGCGACAGGAGGACGATAATGGCCAGCGAGCAATTTCCCGGATGGCACGGCACCACCATCATCGGCGTGCGCAAGGGCGGTGAGGTGGTGATTGCCGGAGACGGGCAGGTCAGCCTTGGCCAGACTGTGATCAAGGGCAGCGCTCGCAAGGTGCGCCGGCTCAGCCCCGGTGGCTTTGACGTGGTCGCGGGCTTTGCCGGATCGACCGCCGATGCGTTCACTCTGTTGGAGCGGCTGGAGAGCAAGCTGGAGGCGACGCCCGGCCAGCTCCAGCGCGCCAGCGTCGAGCTGGCCAAGGACTGGCGCACCGATAAGTATCTGCAAAAACTGGAGGCGATGCTGATCGTGACAGATGGCAAGGATCTCTATGTCATCACGGGCGCCGGTGACGTGCTGGAGCCCGAGCATGACGTGGCGGCCATCGGATCGGGCGGAAATTTCGCACTCGCCGCCGCGCGCGGCATGATCGAGTCGGACCGCAATGCCGAAGAGATCGCGCGCGCCGCTATGGCCATCGCCGCCGATATCTGCGTCTACACCAACGGCAACCTGACCGTTGAGTCGATTGGCGGCTGACCGCGGCCGCTTGTCTTTACGCCGCTCGTGATTACGTCCCCCGAGACTGCAAAAGGAAACCGCATGACCGACCTGACCCCCCGCGAAATCGTAAGCGAGCTTGACCGCTTCATCATCGGGCAGAAGGACGCCAAGCGGGCGGTTGCCGTTGCGCTGCGCAACCGCTGGCGGCGCAAGCAGCTGGGCCCCGATCTGCGCGAAGAGGTCTATCCCAAGAATATTCTGATGATCGGCCCCACCGGTGTCGGTAAGACCGAGATCAGCCGACGCCTGGCCAAACTGGCCCGCGCGCCCTTCATCAAGGTCGAGGCGACCAAGTTCACCGAGGTCGGCTATGTCGGCCGCGACGTCGAGCAAATCATCCGTGACCTTGTCGACAGCGCGATCACCATGATCCGCGACAAGATGCGCGAGGATGTCACCAGCGCCGCGCGGACTGCCGCCGAAGAGCGCGTGATTACCGCCATTGCAGGCGAGGATGCCCGGGATGGCACGCGCGAGATGTTCCGCAAGAAGCTGAAATCCGGCGAGCTGGACGATACCGTGATCGAACTGGACGTCGCCGATAATTCCAGCCCCATGGGCATGATGGATATTCCCGGCCAGCCCGGCGGCGGGCAGATGATGAATCTCGGCGATATCTTCGGCAAGGCATTCGGCGGGCGCACCACCAAGCGCAGGGTGACCGTGGCGGACAGTTACGATATCCTAATCGGCGAAGAGGCCGACAAGCTGCTGGATGACGAGACGGTCAACCGCGCCGCGCTTGAGGCGGTCGAGCAGAACGGCATCGTCTTCCTCGACGAGATCGACAAGGTTTGCGCCCGCACCGACGCGCGCGGGGGCGAGGTCAGCCGCGAGGGCGTGCAGCGCGATCTGCTGCCGCTGATCGAGGGCACCACCGTCAGCACCAAATACGGCGCGGTCAAGACTGACCATATTCTTTTCATCGCGTCCGGCGCGTTCCACATCGCCAAGCCGTCGGACCTTTTGCCCGAACTCCAGGGTCGCCTGCCCATCCGGGTCGAGCTGCGCGCGCTGACCGAGGCCGATTTCGTTCGCATCCTGACCGAGACGGATAATGCGCTTACCCGCCAATACACCGCCCTCATGGGCACCGAGGAAGTTACCGTCGACTTCACGCAAGATGGCATCGAGGCCCTGGCGCGCATTGCCGCCGAGGTAAATTCATCAGTCGAGAATATCGGCGCGCGCCGACTTTACACGGTGATGGAGCGCGTCTTCGAAGAGCTGAGCTTTGATGCGCCCGACCGCGCCGGCGACAGCGTGACCGTCGACGCGGCCTTCGTTGACAAGAACCTGGGCGAGCTGGCCAAATCCACCGATCTCAGCCGCTACGTGCTCTAGCGCCGCACCCGGTTTTTTCTTGGGGTCAAATACCCAGATTCCGACGGTGCAGGGCGCAATGACAGTCCTTCATTGTGCCCTGCAGCCGTTTCACGCTTTCCTTCTGAGCGCTTTCGCGCCACCTAAGGCGGATGCAAACGCTCATCTTCCTGCGTGATAACGCCCGCTGGCTCGCTGCCGGGGTGCTGCTGACCTTCCTCAGCAGCTTCGGTCAGACATTCTTCATCTCGATCTTTGCCGGGGAAATCCGTGCGGCTTTCGGGTTGAGCCACGGGGAATGGGGCGGAATTTATTCGCTTGGCACGACGGTTTCTGCCGTTCTGATGGTCTGGGCGGGCGGGCTGACGGATGTGTTTCGCGTGCGCGTCATCGGGGCGGTCATTTTTGGCGGGCTGGCGCTCGCTTGCGCCGCAATGGCGCTCAACCCGGTCTGGTGGCTCTTGCCTGTCATCATCTTTGCGCTGCGCTTTACCGGGCAGGGGATGAGCAGCCATATCGCCGTGGTCGCAATGGCCCGCTGGTTCATCGCAGCGCGAGGCCGGGCGCTCTCGGTGGCCAAGCTGGGCTTTTCGCTGGGCGAGGCGGTGCTGCCGGTGACCTTCGTCGCGTTGATGCTGGTGATGGACTGGCACTTCCTTTGGCTCATCGCCGCGGGCATCGCGGTGATGGGCGCGCCCATTCTGCTTCTTTTGCTGCGACAAGAGCGGACACCGCAAAGCCATGCCGAAAGCGGGCAGAGCCTCGGGATGGAGGCGCGGCACTGGACCCGCAATCAGACGTTCCAGCACTGGCTGTTCTGGTTCATGATCCCCGCGCTGCTGGGCCCTTCGGCCTTCAACACCGCCTTTTTCTTTCACCAGGTCCACATCGCCGAGATCAAGGCGATGTCCCATGTCGAGCTGGTGGCGATGTTTCCCTTCTACACCGCCGTCAGTATCGGCGCGATGATCCTCAGCGGCTGGGCGCTGGACCGGGTCGGCACGCCGCGCCTGATCCCCTGGATGCAGGTGCCGATGGTCGCGGCCTTCGCCCTGTTTGCCATGGCAGAGGGTAGCTGGGGCATGCTGGCGGGCTTTTTCTTTCTGGGCTTGAACACCGGGTTCAACAACACGCTACCTTCGGCCTTCTGGGCGGAGTTCTACGGCACGCGGCACATCGGGTCGATCAAGGCGATGGCGGCGGCCGTCATGGTGCTGGGCTCGGCCATCGGGCCGGGTGTGTCGGGTGTGGGCATCGACCTTGGGCTAGGGATTGAGGCGCAGTTCTGGTGGATCGCTTTCTTCTTTGTCATCTCGACCTTGCTGATGATGATCGGCGTTGGCCGGGCCAAGGGACTGCTACCGGGGCCTGCGTAAATAGACGTAATAGGCACCGCCGCCGCCATGACGGTTATGCGCGTTCGTCACCTGAAGCACCAGGCCGGCCAGCGGCGGCACGCTCAGCCAATGAGGCACATTGTGACGCAACACGCCGTGGCGGACGGGGATCGGGCCGTCTTCATCGCTGCGCCGCCCCTTGCCGGTGATGACGAGAACAAGGCGCTTGCCCTGACCATGCGCACGCAAGATGAAGCCGCGCAGCGCGCCATGCGCCCGGTCTGCCGTCATGCCATGCAGGTCGATGCGCGCCTCAGGTGCCAGCTTGCCGCGCTTTAGCCTCCCATAGGCCTTATGATCCATCGCCACGGGCTGTGATTTCAGCCGGTCCGCAAGTGCGGGCAGGACGTCATGCGCGTGCCCGCTACGGGCGGATTTTTGACCCAGTTTGAAGTGCTGGACAGGGGCGGGGGCAGGCCGCTCCGGCTCAGGCTTGGGCGCGGCTGCCTTGGGCGGCGCCTTTGGCCGGGGCTGCGCGGGATGCAGCGCCTCGGCAGTGCGCGCCACCTGCCGCCACAGGTCCAGCTCGTCAGGTTTCAGACGCCGGCGGGACATCAGATGGCATCCGGTGCCAGCGCATAGGCGCGCTGGATCGGCATGAGGACCAGCATCCGGCCCGGATCGCGGAGCTGTCCCGCCGCGCGGCCTGCCGCGTCGCCCGTCCCCATGAAAATATCAGCGCGCTGCGCCCCCTTGATGGCCGAGCCGGTGTCCTGTGCGATCATCAGGCGGCGCACCGGATCGGCACCGTCCTTTTCGATCCAGACAGGTGCCCCCAACGGCACGAATTTGGGGTCAATCGCCACGGATCGGCCTGTTGTGATCGACCGGTTCATCGCACCCCGAGGCCCGAGCTCGGGGCGCAGATCATCAATTCGTCGGAAAAAGACGTAGGATGGGTTGTGCAGCAGCAGCTCGGCCCCGTCCTCGGGATTGCGGCGCACCCAATTCTTGATCACCTCGGCTGAGACCTGATGGACCTCATAGATTCCGCGCCGCACCATCTCGGCCCCGATCGAGCGATAATCATGCCCGTTCGAGCCGCCATAGCCTACGCGGATCATGCGCCCGTCTGTCAGTTTGATCCGACCAGAGCCTTGAATTTGCAGGAAGAACAGCTCGACCGGGTCATCGACCCAAGCAATTTCGAGCCCCCGGTTCTGCATCGTTTCGCCGGTTTCGATCTCGCGGCGGCTGAGCCAGATGCTGGCGGCGCGCGACTCGGGTGGCTGGCGGTAGATCGGGTAGCGAAACCGCTCGCTTCGCCGAAGGGAGCCGCTCAGTTCAGGCTCGAAATACCCCGTGAACAGGGCAGGGCGTCCTTCGGTGATCAGGACGGGGCGAAAAAACAGCTCAAAAAAATCCCGTGCGCCGGGACCATTTTGCGCCAATGCGCACAGCGCGCGCCAGTCGACATCCGTCATGTCGGCGCAGGTATCATTGAAAACGCGAAGGGCGGCAGCGTGATCGTCACGCTCCCACCCATCCAGATCTTCAAAGCTGAGAATATCGTAGCGTACCTCGGCCTGCGCTGCGGTGCCGCCAAGGGCCATCGCAAGCGCAGCTGCGACGAGCGCCGCCTTGATCATTCGCCCGTCGCGACGAGCCGCCAGTTGGGATCGTCGACGCCCATCATGCGCTCGAATGTCCAGACGTCCTTCTGACGCTTGGATTTACCCGGCTCGCCCTCGATGACCTTACCCTCGGCATCCTTCACGACCGACACAAGCTCGCCGACGAATTTGACGGTGATGTCAGCAACGCCATCTTCAAAACTGGCACTGGAAAGCGACATGTCGCGAATGCCGATGAATTCGGCCTCTATCGTCAGGACCTTCTCCTCGCGGATGGCGACCACCTCGGCAAAGGAATCGTAGACATCCTCGGACAGGAAGTCGCGCACCTCCTCCATTTCGCCGCGCTCGAAGGCCATCAGGATCATTTCATAGGCGCCGCGCGCGCCGCCGAGGAAATCGGCCACACCAAAGGACGGCTCGGCGCGTTTCATCTCGGCAAGGGCGGCTGCGGTCTCGCTGTCTTCGGGCACATGGTCGATGATATCGCGGTCAGGCCCGCCCTCGATCACCTCCAAATTATGCGTGCGCTGCGTCGAAACAGGGCGCGCCTCGGGCGACGGCTCGTGACCGTCGCGCGTGCCCAGAACGCTTTTCAGCCTCAGGATCAGGAAAACAGCGATGCCCGCAAGCACCAAAAGCTGCAGAATGGGCGAGTTCATGAGCACCTCATCAGGGCAATACGTTGAAATTCGTTTACTTGCGTTCTTATGTAGGGGTCGAGGCGGGCCAAGTCCACCTTGGCGCGCAGCAAACCCGAAGGACATTCTGCCATGTGGCTACTCTTTGCGTTCATGATCGTTCCGATCGTTGAAATTGCCCTCTTCATCCAGGTAGGGGGACTGATCGGGTTGTGGCCGACGCTGGCCATCGTCGTGCTGACCGCGATCTTGGGAACCTGGCTGGTGAGAACGCAAGGCGCGCTGGCCTTGAGCGAGCTTCGCGGATCCTTCTCGCGGCAGACCGATCCGACCGAGCCGCTGGCTCATGGGGCGATGATCCTGATCGCGGGTGTCTTGCTGCTGACGCCCGGATTTTTCACCGACGCGGTCGGGTTTGCCCTGTTGACGCCGCCCTTCCGGCGCGCTGCATTCGAATACCTGCGCAAGCGGGTCAAGGTTCAGACCTTCTCGACCGGGCCGCAACCTGGGCCGCGGACACAGGGGCCGAGTACGATCGAGGGCGAATATGTCGAGGTCGATCCGGACAGCGCGCCACGCGGCCCATCCGGCTGGACCAGGGATTGAGCCGCTGACCCCGACCTGCTAGACCATTTTTCCGAACAGATATTCAGGAGAGACCGATGGCCGAGCAGGAAAATGGTGCCGCTGGCACCGAGCAACCGCAGATCAAGATGCATGTCCTCACGCAATTCGTGCGGGACCTGTCCTTTGAGAATATCCTGGCCCAGCGCGGCTCGGGCGGTGAGGTTCAGCCCGACGTCACCGTCAGCGTCAATCTGGACGCCAAGAAGCGCGCCGCCGAGCACCAGTACGAAGTGATCGCAAAGTTGAAGATCAATTCGAAGAACAAGGGCACCGAGGACGATCTGTTCCTGCTGGAGCTGGAATATGCAGGCGTTTTCCATGTCGAGAACGTGCCGGAAGAGCAGCTGCACCCCTTCCTGATGATCGAATGCCCGCGCATCATGTTTCCATTCTTCCGCCGCATCGTGTCGGACGTCACGCGCGACGGTGGCTTCCCGCCGCTGAACATGGAAAACATCGATTTCGTAGCGATCTATCGCAATGAAATCGCGCGCCGCCAAGCCGAGCAGCAGAACCAGCCCAGCGGCACCGCCTAAGACGTCCTGCGCCAGAGCGGCGCGTCCCCAAGCGTTTCGATAAACGCCTCATGCGCGGCGGCCTCTGCTTCGGTCAGCCGCGCGGGCAGGGGCGTCGGCCTTGGGGCCGGGCGCCAGCTGCTTTGCGTCTCCATTCCGCTAGTTTGGCTCTGAGTCTGACCCAGGATCAGGCCCGGCTGGCGACCGCCGATCAGTTCCAGATAAACTTCGGCTAGGATCTCGGAGTCCAAAAGCGCGCCGTGCAGCGTGCGGGCGCCATTGTCGATATTGAAGCGGCGGCAAAGCGCATCCAGCGACGCAGGCGAGCCGGGGAATTTCTTCCGCGCGATGGCCAGTGTGTCGATGGCCTGTTCCCAAGGCAGTTGCCGCTTGTTCAGCCACCGCAGCTCAGCATTCAGGAATTTCATGTCGAAGGCGGCGTTGTGAATGACCAGCTTGGCATCGCCCACGAATTCCAGAAAGGCATCCGCAATCTCGGCAAAGACAGGCTTGCCCCGCAGAAAATCATCGCCTAGCCCGTGCACCTTGAAGGCATCCTCGGGCATCGCGCGCTTGGGGTCAATATATTGGTGGTAGGTCCGGCCGGTCGGCATGTGGTTGAGCAGCTCGACCCCGCCGATCTCGACGATGCGGTCCCCCTGATCAGGCTCGAATCCGGTCGTTTCTGTGTCCAGCACGATTTCACGCATTCGATTTCTCCTGTCTGATCGCGTCCACCACAGCCTGTACCTGTGCCTTGGCGTGTTCAAGCGTATCAGTCTCGATCACCCAGGTCGCGCGCGCCCTTTTTTCCGCATCGGACATCTGCTTGGCTAGAAGGGCCTTGAACTGCGCCTCACTCATGGTCCCACGTTCCAGAACACGGGCGCGCTGAACCTCGGGCGGTGCGGTGACGCAGACCGTGCCATCCACCTTTGCGTCATACCCGCCCTCAAAGAGCAGAGGAATGTCCAGAACGACGATATCAGTCTCTGCATTGACCAAAAACGTCTCGCGGTCGGCGGCGACCAAGGGGTGCACAATGGCCTCTACACGGGCCAACGCGGTCTCTTCCTCGGCGATGATCCGTTTGAGGGCGTCGCGCGACACCGCGCCGTTCTTGATCGCGTCCGGGAATTGCGCCGCGATTTCGTCCACCGCTCCGCCGCCCGGGGCGTAGAGGCGATGCACCGCGGCATCCGCATCCCAGACGGCACAGCCAAGATCGGCGAACATGCGCGTGGTCGTCGACTTGCCCATCCCGATGGAGCCGGTAAGACCCAGTATATACCTCATCGCAAAGCAGCGGCGCGCGTTGCGCTATCGACCTCGGGGCGCTCGCCAAACCACCTCTCGAACCCAGGCACGGCCTGATGCAGAAGCATTCCAAGCCCATCGACGGTATGGCAACCCATCTGGCTGGCCACCTCCAGAAGCTTGGTCTGCAGCGGCGCGTAGACCAGATCCGTGACAACCGCACCTTTTTGCAGACCGTCGAGCGGCACCCGCAGCGGCGGGTTGCCCACCATTCCCAGCGACGTGGTGTTCACTACCGTCGCCGCATGGTCCAACATATTGCCCGCCTGAACCCAGTCGAACACGTGAACCCGTTTCCCGAACTCCTGCGCAAGCGCGTCAGCTCTCACGCGGGTGCGGTTGGAAAGCAGGATCTCGGGTACCCCCGCATCGAGAAGTGAAGCGATGACCGCCCGCGAGGCGCCACCCGCTCCAAAGACGGCGGTCGGACCTGATCGGGCGTCCCAGCCGCAGGGCGCACTTTGAAGATTCTTGATGAAGCCATAGCCGTCGGTATTGTCGGCGTGGATTTTCCCGTCCTTTCGGAAAATCAGGGTATTCGCAGCCCCTATCAGCGTGGCGCGGTCGGTGACCAGATCCGCAATCTGCAAGACTTTCTCCTTGTGCGGGATCGTCACGTTGACCCCTACAAACCCTGCCTTCGGCAAGGTACGCAAGACTACTTCCAGATCATCGGCGGCGACATTCATCGGAATGTAATGCCCGGCAATCCCGCGCGTCTTCAGCCAGTGCTGGTGGATCTTGGGCGAGCGTGAATGGGCGATCGGGGTGCCGATCACGCCGGCGAGGGGGATACCGGGTTCGCTCATGTCTCAATCTCTCCGCGAGTGGCGAGGTAGCCGATCAGCTCCAACAAGGGCAGGCCGAGGACATGGAAATGATCGCCTGTGATGCGTTGAAACAGTCGCACGCCTTCTTCTTCCAGTTTATAGGCGCCAACCGAGTGACGGATACTTTCCCAGTTGCGCGCGATGTAGTCGTCCAGATACCTACCCGATACATCACGCATCTGCATCTGCACAACACCGACATGACGCCATTGGGGTCGGCCCCCCTCACAGATCACGGCTGCCGAAATCAGGCGATGGGTCTTACCGCGAAGCCGCGTCAGTTGATCACGGGCCTCCTCGGGGCTTTTCGGTTTGGACAGCAGATCGCCATCGAACGCCAGGACCTGATCGCAGCCGATCACCAGCGCGTCCTTGTGCCGCTCGCCGATCTTGCGCGCTTTCATCTCGGCCAGTGCATCGGCCACGTCACGCGGCGGCGCGCCCTCGGCCAAAAGCGCGGATTTCACCGCATCCTCATCGACGCGCGCAGGCATGGCTTCACACGGAATACCGGCGTTTTCCAGCAAACTGCGACGAATGGCGGATTGCGAGGCCAAGATGATGCGCGTGCTCATGTGGAAAACCCGAGGAACAAGTGGCGGAGCATGTGCCACAGATATCCCCATTTCGCCCGAGACGCCACCGGGCCGGGGAAAACCCGCATCTTTCACGGCGGCCCATCCCTTCCATCCCGTGGTGGATTGTATGGAATCCGGGGCGGGAGGAATCAGGCAGGCATGGATTGATCCACAGGAGCGAGAACCGATTGAGCAGATCGAGCACGGCGATTTCCAACGCAAATATGGCGCGACCGTCTGACTGCGACAGTTTTCCACAACGCTGTCCATAAGCGGTGCGGCTGTTGCCATTTCTGTGGATAGCGCGGTAATCCACAGGCAGGGCGCATGCCTACTTAATCATCATCCTTTTCTATATTTCTTATTTATTATTGTAAGGGTGGCTCAGCGATGGACGGGACATGACATGATAGACTTGCTTGCCGGCCTCTATCCCTGGACAAAGGCACTTCATATCGTTTCGGTCATCGCCTGGATGGCGGGGCTGTTCTACCTTCCACGGCTTTTTGTCTACCATGCCGAGGCCTCGAAGCCTGGGGACAGCCGTGATGAGATATTCCAGGTGATGGAGCGCAAGCTGCTGCATGCCATCATGAACCCGGCAATGATCTCGACCTGGCTCTTCGGTCTGCTGCTGCTGATGACGCCGGGCATTGTCGATTGGGGCTCGATCTGGCCGTGGACCAAGGCGGCGGGCGTTCTGGGAATGACGTGGTTTCATCACTGGCTGGGCCTCAGGCGGCGGGAGTTTGTCAGCGGCACCTCCTCTGTCAGTGGTCGTAGCTTTCGCATCATGAACGAAGTGCCGACGATCGCGCTGCTCGTGATCGTGTTCTCGGTCGTGTTGAAATTCTAGCCTGCGATTGACTAACGGCCGGCCGCGGCGTATGAGGCAACAGGGCCTCCCGTCCGGGATACGCCTTTTTCAAATGCCAATTCGATCTGACCCGCGCCACCAGCGCGCAAGAGGTATGCCAATGTCCGATGACCGCCTGAACCTTTTCGACCTCAAGGCGCATACTGCCAAGGATCTCTTGGCGATGGCTGAAGAGCTGGAGATTGAAAACGCCTCGACGATGCGCAAAGGCGAGATGATGTTCTCGATCCTGAAAGAACGCGCGGAAGATGGCTGGTTGGTCTTTGGTGATGGTGTGCTTGAGGTGCTGCAGGACGGTTTCGGCTTCCTGCGCTCGCCCGAGGCGAACTATTTGCCGGGCCCTGACGACATTTATGTCTCGCCCGATATGATCCGCCGCTATGCGCTGCGCACTGGCGACACGATCGAGGGAGAGATGAAGCAGCCCGATGATACCGAGCGGTATTTTGCGTTGACCAGTGTCACCCGGATCAACTTCGAGGATCCCGAGCGCGCACGCCACAAGATCGCCTTCGACAACCTGACGCCGCTCTATCCGGATGAGCGCCTGACGCTGGAAATCGACGATCCGACGATCAAAGACCGGTCGGCCCGGATTATCGACCTCGTTGCGCCTATCGGCAAAGGCCAGCGGTCGCTGATCGTGGCGCCGCCGCGCACGGGTAAGACGGTGATCCTGCAAAACATTGCGGCCAGCATCGAGCGCAACCATCCCGAGTGCTACCTGATCGTTCTGCTTATCGACGAGCGGCCCGAGGAAGTCACCGACATGCAGCGCTCGGTCAAGGGGGAGGTCGTCAGCTCGACCTTCGACGAACCTGCGACGCGTCATGTTGCCGTCAGTGAAATGGTCATCGAGAAGGCCAAGCGCCTGGTTGAACACAAACGAGATGTGGTAATCCTTTTGGATTCGATCACAAGACTTGGTAGGGCATACAACACTGTCGTGCCGTCCTCCGGCAAGGTTCTGACCGGCGGTGTTGACGCCAACGCACTTCAGCGCCCCAAGCGGTTTTTCGGAGCGGCGCGGAATATTGAAGAGGGCGGATCGCTCACCATCATCTCGACTGCGTTGATCGATACCGGCAGCCGGATGGACGAGGTGATCTTTGAGGAATTCAAGGGCACCGGTAACTCCGAACTGGTGCTTGATCGTAAGATTGCGGATAAGCGCGTGTTCCCGGCGATCGACATCCTGAAGTCCGGCACACGGAAGGAAGATCTGCTGGTCGACAAACTGGACCTGCAAAAGACATTCGTTCTGCGCCGCATCCTGAACCCGATGGGCACGACCGATGCGATCGAGTTCCTGATCTCAAAGTTGAAGCAGACCAAGAACAACGCCGAATTCTTCGACTCTATGAACACCTGATAATCCGTCTGGATTGCTGCCAAAGGAGGCAGACATGGATACGATCTACGCAATGTCCTCGGCGCAGGGCAAGGCGGGGGTGTCTGTCATCCGCGTCTCTGGTCCGCAGGCGCATCCGGCTTGCAAAGCGCTTTGCGGCGATGTCCCTCCCGCTCGACATGCGTCTTTACGGACATTGCGGGGCGGGGACGGCCAGGCCTTGGATCAAGCGCTGGTTCTGACCTTTGGCGCTGGGGCCAGCTTCACCGGTGAGGACTCCGTTGAATTTCAGGTACATGGAAGTATCGCGGTCGTTTCCGCAGTCATGGACGCGCTGGCGGCGATGAATGGTCTGCGGGTTGCGGAACCCGGTGAGTTCACCCGGCGCGCGTTGGACAATGGTTGCTTGGACGTTGCGCAGATCGAGGGGCTAGCCGATCTGATAGACGCTGAAACCGAAGCGCAGCGCAAGCAGGCGTTGCGAGTTCTGTCCGGCGATCTGGGCGCTAGAGCAGAGAGGTGGCGCCGCGATTTGATCAGGGCCGCGGCACTGATTGAAGCGACCATTGATTTCGCGGATGAAGACGTCCCGGTTGACGTATCGCCCGAGGTCGAGCAGTTGATTATCGGCGTGGTTGCGGATCTGGAGCGCGAAATTTCCGGAACCCACGTAAGCGAACGCATCCGGAACGGTTTCGAGGTCGCAATCGTAGGTGCGCCGAATGTTGGAAAATCCACGTTGTTGAACGCTCTTGCGGGCCGCGATGCCGCGATCACATCGGATATTGCCGGAACTACGCGTGATGTTATCGAAGTCCGGATGGACCTTTCCGGCCTGCCGGTCACCCTTCTGGACACGGCGGGGATCCGCGAGACGGAAGACAAGATTGAGGCGCTTGGCGTAGATCTCGCGCGCCGGCGGGCGTCTACAGCGGATCTCAGAGTTTTTCTGACTGAGCCCGGACAGGCTGAACTTGATGGTTTCATCGAAGGCGACATTCTTCTGATCGCTAAAGGGGACACGCAGAAAGGGACGCATCCTGGGATCTCTGGTAAAACCGGCCATGGCGTTGATGAACTGGTTTCGAGAATTGGACAGACGCTGAGCCAGCGCGCGGCCAATGCTGGAGTCGCGACCCGCGCCCGTCACCGAGCAGCGATGCAGCGTGGGGCGATGGTTTTGCAAGACGCTCTGAGGTTTCTGCACGGCGGAGAGGATACCGCCGACCTTGCGGCAGAAGAGCTGCGAAGCGCTGTTCGGGCGCTTGATTCTCTGGTAGGACGTGTTGATATCGAAAGCATACTTGATGAGATTTTCGCGAGCTTTTGCCTGGGCAAGTAAGGAGTGTTTCACGTGAAACATTGCGATTTTGACGTTCTGGTCATCGGCGGCGGCCATGCCGGAGCCGACGCGGCGCATGCCGCGGCGCGAATGGGAGTCCGAACGGCTCTCGTTACGCTATCCCGCGATGATCTGGGCGTCATGTCGTGTAATCCAGCGATTGGCGGGTTGGGAAAGGGTCACCTCGTTCGCGAAATTGATGCCTTGGACGGAGTGATGGGGCGCGTTGCGGACGCGGCCGGAATTCAGTTTCGCTTGTTGAATCGAAGGAAGGGACCAGCCGTTCAGGGACCTCGTGCGCAGGCGGATCGCACCATTTACCGAGCCGAGATGCGAGCTGCGCTGGAGAGTCAGCCGAACTTGGACATACTCGAGGGCGAGGCGGCGGACTTTCTGATGCGCGGCAGCACCGTAACCGGGGTTGTGCTTGCGGATGGGTCTGAGATTTCAGCACAGGCCGTTGTTCTGACCACAGGAACTTTTTTAAGGGGCGTTATCCATATCGGAGACGTGTCGCGACCCGGTGGCCGTATGGGGAACAGACCTTCGGTCAAACTGGCTGAGCGCATCGACGGGTTTGGACTTCGTATGGGCCGCCTCAAGACTGGAACACCTCCTCGGCTCAATGCAAACACCATCGCTTGGGGCGAGCTTGAAAAACAGCCGGGCGACGACAGCCCAGTCTTGTTTTCCTTTCTTTCGAAGAAACCTCAGGCTCGGCAGATCTCTTGCGGCATTACCCACACGAATGAGCAAACACATGAGATTATTCGAGAAAACCTGACCAGATCAGCCATGTATGGCGGTCATATAGACGGCGTCGGCCCGCGCTACTGTCCGTCTATCGAGGACAAAATTTTAAGGTTTGCGGATAAAGCGTCGCATCAGATCTTTCTTGAACCAGAAAGCCTGACCAGTGATACGATTTACCCTAACGGTATTTCTACTTCATTGCCCCAAGACGTGCAGCTCGAGTATGTGCGGTCAATTAAGGGTCTGGAGGGTGCCGAGATCGTTCAGCCTGGATATGCCATCGAATACGACTATATTGATCCTCGCGCGCTTGATGGATCATTGGCGCTGCGCGACGTCCCCGGCCTGTATTTGGCCGGCCAAATAAACGGTACCACCGGCTACGAAGAAGCTGCGGCGCAAGGGCTGGTTGCGGGTATCAATGCAGCGTTGGCGTGCCAAGGTCGACCAGCCGAGATTTTTAGCCGGGCCAGTTCATATATAGGTGTGATGGTGGACGACCTTATCACCCGGGGGGTGAGCGAACCGTATCGGATGTTCACCTCGCGCGCAGAATTCAGGCTGTCTCTGCGAGCGGATAACGCTGATCAGCGGCTGACTCCTCGTGGCATTGAGCTGGGGTGCGTGGAAAGAAACCGCCGAAATGCCTTTGAAAAAAAGGCAGAGGAACTGGCTTCCGCGCGCTCTCAACTGGAAAGTCGCCAGTTTACACCCCGGCAGCTCGCGGATATCGGACTGAAAGTGAATCAGGACGGTACAAAGCGCACCGGCTTTCAAATCCTCGCGTTTCCAAACGTGCACTTCGCTCATATCGTCCAGTTGGACGGCTCTCTGAGCAAGATACCTGTAGAAATATCAGAGCAACTCTCGAAAGATGCGCTCTATTCGAATTATATCGCACGGCAGGAGCGCGATATCGCGCTGGTTCAGCGCGATGAAGCGCACGTGATTCCGAGTGACTTCGATTACAGCGATTTGGGTGGGCTGTCCAACGAGTTGAAGGCCAAGCTCGCGCAGGTCCGCCCCTCAAATTTAGCCCATGCAGCGCGGATTGACGGGATGACGCCGGCGGCTTTGACGTTGCTTTTGACTCGCTTGCGGTCGAGTTCGAAAGTCAGCATTGGATGACATCAGAGTTCTTAAATGTTTCACGTGAAACAATCGAGAAATTGCGGGCTTTCGAAAGGCTCGCCAAAAAGTGGACCACCAAAATAAACTTGGTTTCAAAGGAAAGTGCTGAAAACCTCTGGGATCGCCATATCCTTGACTCCGTTCAGGTTTACAATGCCGCTTCTAATGATTGGCGGCATTGGGTCGACCTTGGCTCGGGGGGCGGCTTTCCTGGTGTCGTCGTGGCTATCCTTGCAGGTGAACACACAGACGCGCACAAGGTCACCCTGATTGAAAGTGACGCGCGTAAATGCGCTTTCCTTCGCGCTGCCCTTCGCAAGACTGGGGCCAATGCGCATGTTTTAACGCAGCGAATCGAGGAGCTTGATCCGCAGGAGGCGGATATCGTGTCAGCGCGTGCTTTGGCAGATCTGACTAGCCTCCTTGGATTTACTGAGCGACATTTGCGGCGGGGCGGAACGGCGATTTTTCCTAAGGGAGTTCGTTGGCGTCAGGAGGTTGAGGCAGCGAAAAGCCTGTGGAAATTCGATTTTGAACCGGTTAGAAGTGATCTCGCGGCCGACGCCGTGATCCTAAAAATCAAAGGAGTGTCCCGTGTCTGATCCCACCCGTCCGCATGGGCCGCGTATTATCGCCGTCGCCAACCAAAAAGGTGGCGTTGGCAAGACAACGACAACCATCAACCTTGGGGCGGCGCTCGCTGAGGGCGGCAAAAAGGTGCTAATTGTCGATCTTGATCCTCAGGGGAACGCGTCGACGGGATTGGGGATTGATATTGAAGATCGCGAATTCACAACTTATGAACTCCTCCTTGAAGACATTGATCTTGGGCAAGTAGTTCAGCCGACGCGCTCGGAAAATCTAACGATCATTCCGGCAACCGTTGACCTTAGCTCGGCTGATATCGAGCTGATATCTAATGAAAAACGCAGTTTTTTGTTGCATGACGCACTACGGCAGACGGCAATGGATCGTTATGATCTGGATTACGTTCTCATCGACTGTCCGCCGTCGCTCAATCTTCTGACGGTCAATGCTATGGTGGCCGCGCACTCCGTCCTGGTCCCCTTGCAAAGCGAATTTTTCGCTCTGGAAGGTCTGTCACAGTTGATGCTGACCATTCGCGAGGTCCGCCAATCCGCTAACCCGAAACTGCGGATTGAGGGCGTAGTCCTGACGATGTTCGACGCGCGCAACAACCTTTCCGGCCAGGTCGAGAAAGATGCGCGGGACAATCTGGGGGATCTGGTCTTCAAGACACTGATACCGCGCAATGTTCGGCTGAGTGAGGCGCCATCTTATTCAATGTCGGTTCTCGACTATGATCCGCAGTCGCGCGGCGCCGACGCTTACCGGGCGCTTGCCAAGGAATTGATGCAAAATCAGGCGCTTGTCGCGGCCTGACGGAAGGATAGAAGATGGCTGACAAGGTTCAAAGGCAGCGTGGGCTGGGGCGGGGATTGTCCGCCTTGATGGCTGATGTGAATGATCGGGATGAAGCGGACCGCGCGGCGCCACGTCAGCCTGACATGATGGTGCCGATCGAGCAGGTCGCCGCGAACCCGGACCAGCCGAGACGGCGTTTTGACGCCGAGCTGCTGGATGATCTGTCCAACTCGATCAAGGAGAAGGGCATCATTCAGCCGTTGATCGTTCGGCGCAAGGACGGCGGTTTTGAGATCGTTGCCGGAGAGCGGCGCTGGCGGGCGGCGCAGAAGGCCGGGCTGCATCAGATTCCGGTCATCATCCGTGACTTCGATGATACCGAAGTTCTCGAAATTGCAATCATCGAGAACATTCAGCGCGCGGACCTCAACCCGGTGGAAGAGGCGGCTGGCTATGTCCAGTTGATGAGTAAATTCGGCCACACGCAGGAAAAACTTGCCGAGGCACTTGGGAAAAGCAGGAGCCATATCGCGAATACTATTAGGCTCATGCAACTTCCTGAAATCGTTCAGGAATTTGTGACTGAAGGAAAGCTGTCGGCCGGCCATGCGCGCACGCTTATCACCGCAAAGGATCCTGTTGGGCTGGCCAAGAAGGTGATTTCCGGTGATCTGTCGGTCCGCGATACCGAAAAGCTGGTGCGCAAGGCGGCTGAGCCTTCGCGGGATGATGCGGGAGCGCCGCCGCGGAAGTCCCGCATCGCTGGCTCGAAGGATGCGGATACCCGCGCGCTGGAGGATGATCTTTCGGCAAATCTGGGTATGAAAGTTTCGGTAGATCACAAGGCGGGATCAGAGGGTGGCGCGATCTCGATAAGCTACAAGACGCTGGATGAGCTTGATGAGCTGTGCCGCATCCTTTCGACCGGAAAATAGGGTCTAATCGGGCAGAAGTTCGGTAATCACCGCGTTGAGCACGACGCGGCCTTGAGGCGTGGTCGCCAGACGGTTACCCGATTGCTGCACCATCCCAAGTTGGGTGAGGTAGTCAATTTTTCCTTGGTTCAGCGGCGCGCCGGCCAGATTGGCATAACGCAGCAGATCGATGCCGTCTGCTACTCGGAGGCCCATCATCAAGTATTCGCCTGCCTGATCCTTCGCGGTAAGCGACTGCCGCGGCTTCTCTGTTTGTTCGATAGCAGCGCGTTGCATCCAGGCGTCCGGATGGGAATAGGCCTCCGTGGCCCAGCGCGTCCCGTTCAGGGTGAGCCTTCCATGTGCGCCGGGGCCAATTCCGATATAGTCACCGCCTTGCCAGTAAATCAGATTGTGCCGGGATTCTGCACCCGGGCGGGCGTGGTTTGAGACCTCGTAGGCCTGCATACCGGCGGCACCACACAGGTCCTGCGTCGCCTCATACATGTCGACGGCCACGTCATCGGCCGGAAGCCCCTTCAGTCCTCCTGCATCGAAGCGCGCGCCGAACGCGGTGCCGGGCTCAATGGTCAGTTGATAAAGGGACAGATGATCTACTGCCATGCTGAGCGCGGTCGACAGTTCTTGCCGCCACGCCGTCAGTGTTTGATTCTGTCGCGCATAGATCAGATCAAAGCTGACACGATCGAATTGGGCCCGGGCGACATCGAACGCGGCTTGCGCCTCGAAGGCGGTGTGGATCCGGCCCAAGCGACGCAGATCTGAGTCGTTCAAGGCCTGAATGCCCATAGAAACGCGGTTCACGCCCGCGTCGGCATAGCCCGCAAACCGGGTCGCTTCGACCGAGCCGGGATTTGCCTCCAGCGTGATTTCAATGTCATTGGCAAAGGTCCAGTGCTGCCGCACGCGGTCCAGAATGGCGTGGACCGTATCAGGTGGCATCAAGCTGGGCGTGCCGCCACCGAAGAAGACGGAGTTGAGCACACGGCTCTGCGTTATCTCGGCATATCGGTCGATTTCGCGCAGAAATGCCGTGCACCAGGCGTCCTGGTCGATAGAATTGCTGACATGGCTATTGAAGTCGCAATAGGGACATTTGGCCGCGCAGAAGGGCCAGTGTAGGTAAAGGCCGAAGCCGCCCTGGCGCCAATCCTCAGTCAAGGCAGCCCTTTACCAACTGCCGAAACGCATCAGCACGGTGGCTGATGCGATTTTTCTCAGCCGGGTCCATCTGAGCGAAAGTGATATCATGGCCATCAGGCTGGAAGATCGGATCGTAGCCATGGCCTTGCGCGCCGCGCATCGGCCAAGTCACCTGGCCCTCGACTGTGCCGGGAAAAACCTCGTCATGCCCGTCCGGCCAGGCAATGACTAATGTACAGCAGAATCTCGCGGTCCACGGGGCAGGGGCGCCGCTGGCGATCAGCCGCTCATGCGCCTTGGTCATGGCCATGATGAAATCGCGGCCGGTCGGCGTTTCGGCCCAATCGGCGGTGTAGACACCAGGTGCGCCGTCCAAAGCATCAATCTCGATCCCGGAATCGTCCGAGAGAGAAGGCAGTCCGGTAGCCTGCGCGGCGGCATGCGCCTTGATCCGCGCATTGCCGACGAATGTCGTCTCGGTCTCGTCCGGCTCGGGGAGGTTCCGCTCGGCCGCGCCGGCCACCTTGATGCCATAGGGCGCCAGAAGGTCGGCGATCTCGGCCAGCTTGCCCGCGTTATGCGTGGCGACCAGCAGGGTATCGCCCGTCAGCTTACGCATCGACCGCCGCCAATTGCGCAGAGGCAAGCTCGGCCACGCCTTTTTCCGCCAGATCCATCAACTGGTTCATCTGATCGCGATTATAGGTAGCGCCCTCGGCGGACATCTGCACTTCGATCAGCTTGCCTGACTGCGTCATGATGAAGTTTCCATCCACACCCGCCTCGCTATCCTCGGGATAGTCCAGATCCAGAACGGCCTGCCCGGCATAAAGACCGCAAGAGACGGCGGCGACGGGATCGGTCAGCGGGTCCGAGACGACAGCGCCAGTTTTCATTAGCTTGTTCACCGCCAGCTTCAGCGCGACCCAGCCACCAGTGATGGAGGCGCAGCGCGTTCCGCCATCGGCTTGGATCACATCGCAATCCACGGTAATCTGGCGCTCGCCCAGCGCCACGCGGTCGACACCAGCGCGCAGGCTGCGCCCTATGAGGCGCTGGATTTCCACCGTGCGCCCGCCCTGCTTGCCGGCCGTCGCCTCACGCCGCATGCGGGAGGTGGTGGAGCGGGGCAACATACCATATTCTGCAGTGACCCAACCGAGGCCCGAGCCCTTGATGAAAGGCGGCACGCGGTCCTCGATGCTGGCGGTGCACAGCACATGCGTGTCGCCGATGCGGATCATGCAGGACCCTTCGGCATGTTTTGTGACGCCCGTTTCGATTGAAACGGCGCGCATCTCGCTTAACTCTCTACCGGAAGGGCGCATGGATCATCCTCTTTGCATCTTTCTCGCGGGGATACAGGGGGCCGGGCCGGAATGGCAACCCCGATTGACCCTGCGCCCGGCACCGCCTTAGATAACCGGGTGAGGCAAGGAAACCAGCATGAGCGACGCGCGACAACTTCTCGAGGAAATGAATGACCGCTCTCGCGAGGTGTTTCGCCGCGTGGTCGAGGGATACCTCACGACGGGCGCGCCGGTCGGATCGCGCAGCCTGACCCGCGAGCTGAGCGAGAAGGTCAGCGCCGCGACCGTGCGCAACGTGATGCAGGACCTCGAATATATGGGCCTCCTGGACAGCCCGCATGTCAGTGCCGGGCGCGTACCGACGCAATCGGGCCTTAGGATGTTTGTGGATGGGCTGCTGGAGGTGGGCGATTTGCAAAGCGCGGATCGCGCCCTGATGGACAGCACGATGTCGTCGAATTCCGACGATGTCGCGGGAGTTCTGGACCGCATCGGGCAGACCTTGTCGGGCGTCACGCAAGGCGCGTCCTTGGTCCTGGCTCCCAAGCATGAGGCGCCGATCAAGCATATCGAGTTTGTCAGCCTCGGACATGACCGCGCGCTGGTCGTGCTGGTCTTTGCCGACGGGCATGTCGAGAACCGCATCTTCACCCCGCCGCCGGGCCAGACGCCAAGTTCAATGCGCGAGGCCGCGAATTTCCTCAATGCGCTGGTCGAGGGCAAAACGCTGAGCGATGTTCAGACCGCCATCGCCCGCCAGATCAGCGACCGGCGGCAGGAAATAGATCAGTTGGCCCATGCAATGGTCGAGAGCGGTCTGGCTGTCTGGGCGAAAGAGGGCGAGGGGCCGGACCGCCTGATCGTGCGCGGCCGGTCGCACTTGTTGAACGCTGACTCCGATGAGGTCGACCTCGAGCGGATTCGCGTTCTCTTCGATGATCTCGAGCGCAAGCGCGATATTGCCAACTTCCTTGAATTGGCCGATGAGGGCGAGGGCGTGCGTATCTTTATCGGCTCAGAGAATAAACTTTTCTCACTTTCGGGTTCCTCTTTGGTTGTCTCTCCATATATGAACGCTGACCGGAAGATCGTCGGTGCCGTCGGTGTCATCGGACCCACGCGGCTGAATTACGGGCGCATCGTTCCTATTGTGGATTACACGGCGCAGCTGGTCGGCAAGCTGATCGCTGACAGAAGTTGAAGGGCTAAAAGAATGGCAGAGCGCAATAACGACGAATTTCTCGACGATATCGAACAGGCCGAGGCCGAGACGTATCGCGAAGATATGAGCGAGATTTCCGATGAGGAAGCCGAGTTGGACACCGTCCGCGCCGAACGCGACGCCTATCACGACAAGTTTCTGCGCGCGCTGGCGGACGCCGAGAATGCGCGCAAGCGGGCGGATCGCGACCGCCGCGAGGCCGAGAATTACGGCGGCTCCAAGCTGTCGCGTGATCTGCTGCCTGTTTATGACAATATGAAGCGCGCGATTGAGTCGATTCCAGAGGATCAACGTAGCGCGTCAGCTGCCTTGATCGAGGGTATCGAGCTGACCATGCGCGAGTTGCTCAGCGTTTTTGCCAAGCATGGCATTCGCATCGTGTCGCCCGAACTGGGCGAGAAATTCGACCCGCAGTATCATGAGGCGATGTTTGAGGCGCCACTACCCGGCACGAAGGCGGGCGAGATCAT
Organism: Roseovarius maritimus; assembly: GCF_043355895.2. Taxonomy (NCBI): domain Bacteria; kingdom Pseudomonadati; phylum Pseudomonadota; class Alphaproteobacteria; order Rhodobacterales; family Roseobacteraceae; genus Roseovarius; species Roseovarius maritimus. The sequence continues at coordinate 99,987 of NZ_JBHFPF020000005.1, read as the reverse complement.
TCAGGTCTCTGCCGAGGGTTTCATGCTGCATGACCGCATCCTGCGCCCTGCGAAGGTAGGGGTGTCGTCGATGCAGGGCTGAACGACCCGAACTCGTTTTACCAAGCGCGCCCCGGCCATCCCTCCGGGGCGTTTCGCGTCAATCAGTCTCTGTTCCGGCGAGTTTCGACTTGAGATCATAGATCAGGGCCAGCGCATCACGCGGGCTCAACTCGTCTGGAAGGATGGATTTAAGCGTCTCCTCCACCTGGGACGGGGCGCTGGGTTTCACAGGGGCCGAGGGCGGTCTGCTGGAAAACAGCGGCAGATCGTCGATCAGCGCATCCCGCGCGCTGCCGCCTTCGCGCTCACCGCGCTCCAGTGCGTCCAGCACGACGCGCGCGCGTTCGATGACGCTGCTTGGAAGGCCCGCCAGTTTGGCCACCTGCACGCCATATGACCGATCCGCCGCGCCCTGCCGCACTTCGTGCAGGAAGATCACGTCGCCTTCGTGCTCCTTGACGGCAACCGTCGCATTGTCGACGCGGGTTAGCTTGTCAGTCAGGTTGGTCAGTTCGTGGTAATGCGTAGCAAAAAGGGCGCGACAGCCGTTGACCTCGTGCAGATGCTCCAGCGTCGCCCAGGCGATCGAGAGGCCATCATAGGTCGCAGTACCGCGCCCGATCTCATCCAGAATGACAAGCGCGCCGTTATCCGCCTGATTGAGGATTGCCGCTGTTTCCACCATCTCGACCATGAAGGTCGAGCGGCCACGTGCAAGATCGTCAGATGCTCCGACGCGGCTGAAGAGCTGGGTGACGATGCCGATATGCGCCGACGTCGCAGGCACGAAACTGCCGATCTGAGCCAATAGGGCGATCAGCGCATTCTGTCGCAGAAAGGTGGATTTGCCCGCCATGTTGGGGCCGGTCAGCAGCCAGATGTCGCTGGCGTCTCCCAGATTGCAGTCATTGGCCACAAATGGGCCCGCACCCTGAGCACGAAGCGCCTGTTCCACCACAGGATGGCGTCCGCCAATGATGTTCAATGCGCGGCTGTCATCGACCTTGGGCCGGCACCAGTTCGCCTCGGTGGCAAGATCTGCCAGCGCGGCGGTCAAATCCAGCTCCGACAAGGCGCGCGCAACCTGTGTCAGCGCGGCGGCGTGATCCAGAATGGCGCGTTTCAGCCTGTCATAGAGCCGTTTTTCGATCTCCAGCGCACGGCCCCCGGCATTGAGAATGCGCGTCTCCATCTCCGACAGCGGAACGGTCGTGAAACGCACCTGGTTTGCGGTGGTCTGGCGATGTTTGAAGGTCTCGTTCAGCGGCACTGACAGCATTTTCTCGGCATGGGTGGCGGTGACTTCGACGAAATAGCCAAGAACGTTGTTATGCTTGATCTTGAGCGAGGAAATCCCCGTCTGCTCGGCATACTCGGCTTGCATTCGCGCGATGACGCCGCGCCCCTCGTCGCGCAGCTGGCGGGCCTCGTCCAGTCCGGCTTCGTACCCCTCCGCAATGAAGCCGCCATCGCGGGCCAGCAGCGGCGGCTCGGCGATCAGGGCCTGATCCAGCAGATCCAGCAGCGCGTCATGGCCGATCAGATCATTGGTCAATCGTGACAGGACGTCCGGCAGGTCCAGCGCCTCCATCAGCTGCGCAATCTGCTCGGCGCCTTCCAGCCCGTTTCGTACGGCGGCCAGATCACGAGGGCCGCCGCGGTCCAGCGCAAGGCGCGACAGGGCGCGGTCAAGATCCGGCACCTTGCGGAGATGTTGCCGCAAATCGGCCCGGAATCGAGACTGTTCCACGGTGAAGGACACCATGTCCTGCCGGCCATGGATGACATCCAGATCGCGTGATGGGCTGGACAGCCTCCGCTCAAGCAGGCGCGCGCCGCCAGCGGTAACGGTGCGGTCTATCACGGCCAAAAGCGATCCAGCGCGCCCTCCTGACAATGCATGGGTCAGCTCGAGGTTGCGGCGGGTGGCGGCGTCGATTTGCATCACCCCGGCCAGGTTTTCGCGCTGGGGCGGCTGGAGCAGTGGCAGCTTTCCCTTTTGCGTGATTTCGAGATACTCGACGACGGCGCCCATCGCGGCGATCTCGGCGCGCTCGAACGTGCCGAACGCGTCCAGCGTCTGCACCTCGAAGAGCGCGCAGAGCCGCTTGGCCGCGCCGGTGCTGTCGAAGGCAGACCGGCCCAAAGGCGTGACAGATGCGCCCATATCAGTCACTAAATGGGCGATATCGTCATCGGCTCCGTCCGCGACCAACACCTCGCTGGGCATGAGGCGCGCAAGCTCGGGTCCGATCCGGGCGGGCGGCAGGGGCAAGACGTGCAGTGCCCCGGTCGAGATATCCGCCCAGGCAAGCGCATGTTCCCCGCGTACCTCGGCAATCGCCGCCAAATAGTTGTGCCGGCGCGCCTCAAGTAGGCATTCCTCAGTTAGCGTTCCGGGCGTCACCAGCCGGACCACCCCGCGCTTCACCACGGATTTCGATCCGCGCTTCTTTGCCTCGGCCGGGTTTTCCAGTTGCTCGCAAACGGCAACGCGAAATCCCTTGCGAATCAGCGTCAGAAGATACCCCTCGGCCGAATGGACCGGGACGCCGCACATCGCGATATCCTCGCCCAGATGCTTGCCGCGCTTGGTCAGAGCGATGTCCAGCGCCTCGGCGGCGGCCGCGGCATCGTCGAAGAACAGCTCGTAAAAATCGCCCATGCGATAGAAGAGCAGGGCATTCGCATGCTCGGCCTTGATTTCCAGATATTGCGCCATCATCGGCGTGACTGTGTCGGTTGTCACGAAACGTCCCCCATCGCTGCGCAGAACCTACAAACCATGGCGGCCCGACGAAACCCCATTCAGCACGGCAGTTGAGGGCGCGCGCATAGACCGCTATGCAGAAAGAAACGCATTTTCAGGACGCACCCGCACATGGCAAATCCCAAGTTCACCCCCGAAGAGGCGCTGGCCTTCCATCTCGAGCCGAGCCCGGGCAAGTTCGAGATCACGGCCACGGTGCCGATGACGACGCAGCGGGACCTCAGCCTTGCCTATTCGCCCGGCGTCGCGATCCCGTGCCTTGCCATCGAGGAAAACCCCGAAACGGCCTATGATTACACGAACAAGGGCAACCTCGTGGCCGTAATTTCCAACGGGACGGCGGTTCTGGGTCTTGGCAATCTGGGCGCGCTGGCCTCCAAGCCGGTGATGGAGGGCAAGGCGGTGCTCTTTAAGCGGTTCGCGGACGTCAACAGCATCGATATCGAGCTTGATACCGAGGACGCCGATGCATTTTGCAATGCGGTGCGCCTGATGGGGCCGACGTTTGGGGGGATCAACCTCGAAGATATCAAGGCGCCTGAATGCTTCATCATCGAGCAGCGCCTGAAGGAGGAAATGGACATCCCGGTCTTTCACGACGACCAGCACGGCACCGCCGTGATCTGCGCGGCGGGTCTGATCAACGCGCTGCATCTCAGCGGCAAGAAGATCGAGGATGTGCGCATCGTGCTGAATGGCGCCGGCGCGGCGGGCATCGCCTGCCTCGAGCTGCTCAAGACCATGGGCGCGCGGCACGAGAATACCCTGATGTGCGATACCAAGGGCGTGATCTATCAGGGCCGCACCGAGGGGATGAACCAGTGGAAATCCGCCCATGCGGTCAAGACGGATCGCCGCACGCTGGCCGAGGCGATGGAGGGTGCGGACGTGTTCCTTGGGGTGTCGGCCAAGGGGGCGGTGACGCAGGCGATGGTGGACAGCATGGCGCCCGATCCGGTGATCTTTGCCATGGCCAACCCCGATCCCGAGATAACGCCGGAAGAGGCGCACGCGGTGCGGCCCGATGCGATTGTCGCCACCGGGCGCAGTGATTACCCCAATCAGGTGAACAACGTCCTTGGGTTTCCCTACCTCTTTCGTGGTGCGCTGGACGTACATGCCCGCGCCATCAATGACGAGATGAAGATCGCCTGCGCCGAGGCGTTGGCGCGCCTCGCGCGCGAGGATGTGCCCGATGAAGTGGGCATGGCCTATGGGCGCAAGCTGGCCTTTGGGCGCGATTATATCATTCCCGCGCCCTTCGATCCGCGGCTGATCCACACGATTCCACCCGCCGTGGCCAAGGCCTGCATGGATACGGGCGCCGCGCGGCGTCCCATCGTCGACATGGAGGCCTACGAGGTATCGCTAAAGGGCCGGATGGACCCTACGGCCAGCATCATGCGCTCGATCAACGCGCGGGCGCGGGCGGCGCAGGCGCGAATGATCTTCGCCGAGGGCGACGATCCTCGCGTATTGCGCGCAGCGGTGCAATACCAGCGTGCCGGTATGGGCAAAGCCATTGTCGTGGGCCGCGAGGCGGATGTTCAGGCCAAGCTGGAGGCCGCGGGCATGGCCGATGCGGTGTCCGAGCTGGAGATCGTGAACGCTGCGAATACGCCCCATCTGGAGGAGTACCGCGCGTTTCTCTACAATCGCCTGCAGCGCAAAGGGTTTGATCGCCACGACATTCACAAGCTGGCAACGCGGGACCGGCATGTGTTTGCGTCGCTCATGCTGGCGCATGGTCATGGCGATGGCCTGATCACCGGCGCGACGCGCAAATCCGCGCATGTATTGGAATTGATCAATCACGTTTTCGATGCGGATGCCGAACACGGTGTCGCTGGTGTCACGGCATTGATGCACAAGGGCCGGATCGTACTGGTGGCCGACACGCTGGTGCAGGAATGGCCCGACGAGAACGAGTTGGCAGATATTGCCGAGCGCGCCGCAGCCGTCGCGCGCCATCTTGGGCTGGAGCCGCGCGTCGCCTTTGTCAGCTTCTCGACCTTCGGCTATCCGCAATCGGAGCGGGCCGAGAAAATGGGCCACGCGCCGCAGGTCCTGGAGAGCCGAGGGGTCGATTTCGAATTCGAGGGCGATATGACCGTCGATGTCGCGCTGAACACCGCCGCGCAAGAGGCATACCCGTTTCAGCGGCTGACCGGCCCCGCCAACATTCTGGTGGTTCCCGCGCGGCACTCGGCCTCGATCTCGGTCAAGCTGATGCAGGAGATGGCGGGCGCCACGGTGATCGGCCCGATCCTGTCGGGGCTGGATAAGTCGGTTCAGATCTGCTCGTCGACCTCGACGGCCACGGATATTGTCAACATGGCGGTGCTGGCGGCCTGCAAGGTGGGCTGACAGACCGCGCTTGGGGTTTCAGGCTCTGTGCCGACGCGACATTTGAACGGCCAGGATGCCGGCCATAATGATGGCCACGCCGATCAGGTCGGTGGGGCGCAGTTCTTCGCCCAGCACTAGCGCGGCGATCGCGACGCCGAGGAACGGATTGAGAAAGTGAAACGTCGCCGCGCGTGTGGCATTGATGCGCTGCACCAGTTTGAACCAGACCAACGTTGCCGCTAGGCCAGGGATCAGCGTGGTCCATGCAAAGGCGGCGCCGAGTTTCCAGCTCCAGTCGATGACGAGCGTCTCGGTCAGGGCGGCGACGACGGCCAGGACCGCACCGCCGATCAGCATCTGAAGCCCCACGACCATGAGGAAATTTCCGCCCGAGGTCGCGCCGCGCACGCTGAGCGTGGCGACGGCCAGCGCGATGGCACCTAGGATGCAAAGAGTGAGGCCATAGGGATCGACACCGCCGGAAAACCGCGTGCCCATGACCAGCGCGACACCCGCAAATCCGGCCATCAGGCCAAAGAGGGTCAACGGCGCGAGGCGCTCCTTGAGGAAGGCCCAAGAGGCCAGGGCGACCAGGAGTGGCATCATGGATGCGATAATCACGGCCAGCGATGCCTCGATTGTCTGCATCGCGACGAAGTTGAGACCAAGGTAGAGTGCGTTCTGGCAGATCCCGAGGATGATGCAGGCGCGCCACTGGCCTGGGGTCAGGCTCCAGGATTGTCCCAGCACCCGTGCGATCAGTACACCCAGCCCGCCAGATATGAGAAAACGCAGTGACAGAGCGCTGAGAGGGGGTGCCGCCTCGACGATGATCCGCGCGGAGGTGAACGCGCTGGACCACATGATGGCAAAGGCCAGACCCATCAAGATGCTTTTCAAATCCACGCCCGAGCCCCGCCCCTTGATACTGCGCCCATAGAAAAAGGGCCGCCTTTTCGGGCGACCCTTCATAAATCCCGTGCCAAATGCAAGATCAGCCGTTGACGCTGTCCTTGAGGGCCTTGGCGATGGTCATCTTGACGACCTTGTCCGCGTCTTTCTTGATCTGCTCACCTGTGGCGGGGTTGCGAACCATCCGCTCGGGGCGCTCGCGGCAATAGATCTTGCCGACGCCGGGAAGGGTGACGGCGCCGCCGTTCGACACTTCACGCGTGATGACGCTGATGATGCTGTCGAGGGCAGTGCCCGCAGTTTTCTTGTCGCTACCCATTTCTTCGGCCAGTGCGGCCACGAGCTGGGTCTTGGTCATCGGTTTTGCCATCTAGTGGTCTCCTTTTCTTGCCCGGAAAATGGGCCTCGCGGACAGGTGTAACGCTATTTTAATGGGTATTACAACGCATACTGAGGTTTCCTGTGCGAAATTTACGCAGAAAAGCGCCGGTTAAAGGAAGGCCGTTTCGTCAAAGGCACGCAACTTGCGGCTGTGAAGCCGGTCAAGCGGCATCTGAGCCAGCGTTTCCATTGCTCGAATGCCGATCATCAGGTGGCGCGCGACCTGGCCGGTATAGAAGTCGCTGGCCATTCCCGGCAGTTTCAGCTCGCCATGCAGCGGTTTGTCGGAAACGCAGAGCAAGGTGCCATATGGCACGCGAAAGCGAAATCCGTTGGCTGCAATCGTCGCACTCTCCATATCCAGTGCGATCGCGCGGCTCTGGCTCAAGCGGCGCACGGGGCCGGACTGATCACGCAGCTCCCAGTTTCGATTGTCGACGCTGGCGACCGTGCCGGTGCGCATGATGCGCTTCAACTCGTACCCTTCCAACTGGGTCACATCCTCGACGGCCTCCTCCAGCGCGATCTGGATCTCGGCCAGCGCCGGGATCGGCACCCATGTGGGCAGGTCCGCGTCCAGCACGCCATCCTCGCGCAGATAAGCATGGGCCAGCACATAATCGCCAAGGCGCTGCGAATTGCGCAGGCCCGCGCAATGCCCGACCATGATCCACGCATGCGGGCGCAGCACCGCGATATGATCTGTCGCCGTCTTGGCATTGGAGGGACCGATGCCGATGTTGATCAGAGTAATGCCCGACCCGTCGGCCTTCTTGAGATGATAGGTGGGCATCTGAGGCATCTTGACCGGAATGTCCAAGGGTGCATCCGGAGCGGTAATTTCGGCATCGTTGGTCGCGACAAAGCTGGTATAGCCGCTGTCCGGATCGGCCAGCGCACGGCGGGCATAGGCCTCGAATTCCGAGACGTAGAATTGATAATTGGTGAACAGCACATGGTTCTGGAAATGTGCCGGCGAGGTTGCGGTGTAATGCGCCAGCCGCGCCAGCGAATAATCGATGCGCTGGGCGGTGAACGGCGCGAGCGGCGCGGTGCCGCTGGTATCGGGTACGGCAAGTCCGTTGATGATGGCATCGTCCATCGTGCCCAGATCGGGTACATCGAACACGTCGCGCAGAGTGAACCCGGCGGCGCCTTCGTGCGGGACCGTCATGCGCGCATCCTGTGCCACGGCGAAATGCACGGGCATGGGCGTATCCGATATGCCAATGCTGACGGGAACGCCGTGATTTTCGACCAAAAGGCCGATTTGCTGTATCAGGTAATTCCGAAAGAGATCGGGCCGCGTGACCGTGGTGGCATGGGTGCCCGGCGCCGCCACATGGCCGAAGGACAGGCGCGTATCGATCCCCGCAAAGCTCGACGTTGTCAGCCGGATCTCGGGATAGAAGGCGCGGATGCGATGGGCAGGCTGCGGGCCCGCAAGGGCGCCGGAGAAGCCCGTGCGCAGAAACTCCACCGCCTCTTGGTAGAGCGCACAGAGCTGATCGACGGCGGCCGTGGCGTCGGTGAATTCGCGCGCCGCCACGGTTGGCGGGGTGTCGATCAACCGGTTATTTCCTTGCATCTCTGCCTCTTGCCTCTGGTCCTGTCGCGGCAGGGTGCACCGGCTGCACCCCGGGCGCAAGCGCGCTGCTGCCCTTGCCTTGAAGATAGGCGAGGCGCATATCAGGCAGATGACAAAGACACTTCTGACTTTTGGACACGGGTATTCCGCGCGCGCAGTTGCCGCGCTGCTGCAGCACGAGGGTGACTGGCGGATCATCGGCACTACGCGGGATGCGGAAAAGGCCAAAGCGCTTGAGGCCGAGGGGGTCGAGCCGCTGATCTGGCCCGGCGATGACGTGACGCCTGCCTTGGCCGAGGCCACGCATCTGCTGATATCTGCCGCGCCGGGCGAGGGCGGCGATCCGGTCCTTGTGGAGCTGCAATCCGAGATTATGCGCGCCGCGCCACATCTGGACTGGGCCGGCTATCTGTCGACGACGGGCGTCTACGGCGATCATGATGGCGGCTGGGTGGACGAGCAGACCCCCCTCGATCCCGGCACAAGGCGCGGCAAGCTGCGGCAGGAGGCCGAGGCGGCGTGGCAGGCCATCCCCGATCTGCCCCTGCATATCTTTCGGCTGGCCGGGATCTACGGTCCGGGGCGCGGCCCTTTCGCCAAGCTTCGCTCGGGCAAGGCGCGGCGCATCATCAAGGAGGGGCAGGTCTTCAGCCGCATCCATGTCGAGGATATCGCGCAGACCCTTGCCGCCTCGATGCATGCGCCCGATCCCGGTGCGATCTACAACCTGTGCGATGATGACCCCGCGCCGCCGCAGGACGTGATCGGATATGCCGCCGAATTGCTCGGCCTGCCATTGCCCGAGGCCGTGCCCTTCGAGGAGGCGGAGATGTCCGAGATGGCACGCAGTTTCTATGCCGAATCCAAGCGCGTCCGGAATGACCGGATCAAGGGGGATCTGGGCATCAACTTGCGCTATCCCACCTACCGCGAGGGGTTGCGAGCGATGATGGAAGACAAGGGTTAAGCAAAGGCTGGAAGGTGGCGCCATCCGCGCGCCCGCGCCAAGCCTTGCCAATCCTGCCCCGGCCCTGCTTTAACCCTTGGGAAGCCATACCGGAGCCTGACATGGTCGATATCGCCGCGCGCGTGCACAATCACAAATGGAAGATCGACCCCATCGTGCGGTCCCTGATCGACACCGATTTCTACAAGCTGCTGATGTGCCAATCGGTCTTTCGCAATCGGCGTGACACGCAGGTGACCTTCAGCTTGATCAACCGGGCCAAGCATATCCCGCTGGCCGATCTGGTGGATGAGGGGGAACTGCGCGAGCAGCTGGATCACATTCGCTCGCTGTCGCTGTCCCGCGGCGAGAGCACATGGATGCGCGGCAACATGTTCTACGGCAAGCGGCAGATGTTCAATCCCGAGTTCATGGACTGGTTCGAGAATCTGCGCCTGCCGCCCTATCATCTTGAGCGAGTAGGCGATCAATATGAGCTGACCTTCGAGGGGTCGTGGCCCGAGGTCATGCTGTGGGAAATTCCCGCCCTCGCTGTTTTGATGGAACTGCGCAGCCGCGCCGTGCTGCACAAGATGGAGAAGTTCGAGCTTCAGGTTCTCTATGCCCGCGCCATGACCAAGCTGTGGGAGAAGGTCGAGACGCTGCGCGAGGTGCCGAGCCTGCGCCTTGCCGATTTCGGGACAAGGCGGCGGCACTCGTTCCTGTGGCAGGATTGGTGCGTGCGCGCGATGCATGAGGGGCTGGGCGAGAAGTTCGTCGGCACGTCGAACTGCCTGATCGCCAAGAACCGCGATCTAGAGGCCATCGGTACGAATGCGCATGAACTGCCCATGGTCTATGCCGCCCTGGCCGAAAGCGACGAGGAATTGGCCCGCGCGCCCTATGATGTGCTGAGCGACTGGCACGAAGAGCATGATGGCAACTTGCGCATCATTTTGCCCGACACCTACGGCACCAAGGGGTTTCTGAAAAACGCGCCCGACTGGTTGAACCGCTGGACCGGCATCCGCGTAGATTCGGGGGATCCGGTCCAGGCGGCCGAAATGGCTATCGACTGGTGGACGGCCCGTGGCGAGGATCCGTCGCAGAAGCTCATCATTTTCTCTGACGGTCTGGATGAGACGAAGATCGCCGGGCTTCACGCGCAGTTCTCGGGGCGGGTGCGCGTGTCATTCGGCTGGGGCACGTATCTGACCAATGATTTCCGGGGCCTCGTTCCCAATGATGCGCTCGCGCCCTTCTCGCTGGTGTGCAAGCCGGTGGCGGCGAATGGGCGCCCGACGGTCAAGCTGTCGGACAACCCGAACAAGGCGATGGGCCCCGCGGATGAGATCGCGCGCTACAAGCGTGTCTTTGGCGTGGGCGATCAGACGGCGGTCGAGGTCAAGGTGTGACATCAGGGACCGCTGCATGACCGAAATCATCCTCATCCGCCATGGTCAGGCCAATTCGGGCGCGTCGGACGAGGCGGGATATGACCGCCTCTCGGATCTGGGCCATCGTCAGGCTGAGTGGCTGGGCGCCTGGCTGAACGCCACCGACGCCCATTTCGACCGGATCATCACCGGCACGCTGACCCGCCAGCGCCAGACGGCGGCGGCCATGGGATTTGCCGCCACGGCCGAGGACGTTCGTCTGAACGAGCTGACCTATTTCGATCTGGCGCACGCGATGGAGGCGCAGCATGGCGTCGCCGCGCCCGACACGGCGCGCGAGTTTTCGCACTACATGCCCCAGGTCATCGCCCATTGGGCCGAGGACAGGCTGACCGGCGTGCCCGAGACATTCGGGAGCTTTCACACCCGCATCATCTCGCTGGTTGATGAGATCGCCGCGCAGCACGGGCGCAGCATGCTGGTGACCTCGGGCGGCGTGATCGGGATGGTGATGCGCCATGTGCTTGGCCTCGATACCCATTCGATGACGCGCATGATGCTGCGCACGCATAACAGCTCGGTCCATCGCATCCGGCATGTTCATGGGCAGTTGGTGCTGGACAGCTTCAACGCGACACCGCACCTTGATGCGGCAGATCGGGCGCATGCCCGTACGTTCATCTAGATCCGGCAGGAGACTCTCATGAAACTTTACTACGCGCCCGGCACCGTTTCGGTCACGATCGCCATCGCCCTGCACGAGGCGGGACTTGCCTTTGATACACATAAGGTCAGTTTCAAGGATGCCGAGCAGACCAAGCCGGAGTATCACCGTATCAACCCCAAGGGACGTGTGCCCGCACTTGAGGTCGACGGCGCGATCCTGACCGAGACGGGCGCGATCCTCGACTACATCGCGGCCATCGCGCCCGATGCGCATCTGATGCCCCAAGACCCGATCGAGGCTGCTCGCGTGCGCGCCGTGATCCACTACCTGGCCAGCACGATGCAGACCAATCACGCCCACGGTCCGCGCGGCTATCGCTGGGCCGAGAAGGACGACTCCTTTGCCGACATGCGCGCGCAGGTGCCGAAAACCATGGCCGCCAGCGCCGCCTATGTGGAACAACATTGCCTGAAAGGCCCGTTCGTCATGGGGGACCATGTGACGGCAGCAGATCCGCATTTGTTCGTCATTTGCCAGTGGCTGGAGAGTGACGGTGTCGCCGTCTCCGACTATCCACGCATCGCCGCGTTCCTCAAGGCAATGGAGGCCCGCGCCTCGGTCAAGGCGGTGCGCGATGCCGGGATGCTGTAGGGGGCGCCGCATATGATACATCTCTGGGTCCGAGCCGAGCAGCGCCCGAACGAAGAGCGCGTCGGCCTGACGCCGGACGGCGCCCGCGATCTGATTGCCGCCGGCATGACCGTGACAGTCGAAGAGAGCGATCAGCGCGCTATTCCACTGGACGACTATCGCGGCGCCGGTTGCGCCATCGTGCCTGCCGCCAGCTGGCCGGACGCGCCCGAGGACGCCATCATCTTCGGCCTCAAGGAACTACCTGAGGACGGCACGCCCCTGACGCATCGTCACATCATGTTTGGCCATGCCTTCAAGGGGCAGCATTCCGGCAGGATCCTGCTGGAGCGGTTTCGCGCGGGCGGAGGCACGCTCTATGATCTGGAATACCTCGTGGATGAGGGCGGGCGCCGCGTCGCCGCCTTTGGATATTGGGCCGGCTATGCGGGCGCTGCGGTCACGCTGAAGTCATGGGCGGCGCAGAGTCGCGGTGGGATTTGCCCCGCTATCGGGACCTATGGCGGCAAGGAGGCGCTGCTGGCCGATCTGGCACGCGACATGGACGGCCTGCGCACACCCAGCGCCATCATCATCGGCGCGCTGGGCCGCGTCGGCGCCGGCGCCGCCGATCTTTGCACAGCGATGGGCATCGAGCCGACCCGCTGGGATATGGCCGAGACGCAGCAGGGCGGCCCTTTTCCGCAGATCCTTGCGCATGACATGTTCCTCAACTGCATCTTCGCGCGGCCCGGCACGCCGGTCTTCGTGCCGCCATCCGCCTTGGATGTGCCCCGCGATCTGACCGTCATCGGCGATGTCGCCTGCGATCCAGACAGCGATTACAACCCGGTGCCCGTCTACGAGGCCGCCACCGACTGGTCCGCCCCTGCGCGCCGCGTGCATGAGGCACCCCCTATGGACGTGATGGCGATCGACAATCTGCCCTCACTGCTGCCGGTCGAGTCCTCGACCGACTTTGTCGCATTGCTCTTACCCTCGCTGCGCAGTCTGGACGATCTTGACAGCGGCGTCTGGGGCCGGGCGCATCAGACGTTCTTGACGGCGATGAAAGGCCTGTGACATGACGGCCCACCGGTGTGGCGGGGTACTCTCTTTCTGAGACGTCTCGTGCTTCACCGTTCTTGAAATACTCATCCTGCGCGGCCCGCCACGGGTCCGCCCCGCAGCAACCCGAGGCGCCATGCCAAGCAAAGCCAGCAAAGAGCTGACCCGCCCCCGTTCGCCGCTGGCCTGGCTGCGGCGTTGGGCGCTGTGGGCGCTGGTCGCCGGGGCGCTGGTCATCGGGCTGGCAACGCTGTGGCACCGCGTCGTCCCGCCGGGTCCGACATTCTACATGAAGCAGGAGGCCCGCAGACTGGGACAGATCGCTTATGTCTGGACGCCCATTGATGCTATCGCACCCGTCATGGCACGGGCGGCTGTCGCCGCGGAGGATGCAAATTTCTGCACGCATTGGGGGTTCGACATGCGTGCGATCCGGCAGGTGCTGGAGCGCGGTGGCGCCCGCGGCGCCTCGACCATAAGTCAGCAGACAGTCAAGAACGTCTATCTGTGGCACGGCCGCTCTTGGCCCCGCAAGGCGCTGGAGGCGGTCATGACTCCGGCGATCGAGGCCGCCTGGTCCAAAAGGCGGATCATCGAGATATATTTGAACGTCGCGGAGTTCGATGAAGGCATCTTCGGCGTCGGCGCCGCCGCGCGCCACTATTTTGGCGTCAACGCAGCCGATCTGTCCGCCCTGCAGGCCGCGCGTCTTGCCGCGATCCTTCCCGATCCCAAGGATCGCTCGGCCAGCAAACCGTCGGATTGGGTGCGCAAACGCAGCGCCTCGATCATGGATGGCGCGGCCACGATCCGCCGTGACGGGCGCGCTGCGTGTTTCGAGGATTGAAAATCTCACGGCTAACGGGCATGGAAGGGCACCCGTCTCAACAAAGGTCCGCCACGTCATGGCCAAGCTCTATCACGTTCCCCTGTCGCCGTTCTGTCGCAAGGTCCGCCTGAGCCTTGCCGAGAAAAAGATAGAATGCGAGCTGATTGAAGAGCGCTACTGGGAAGAGCACCCCGATTTTCACCGCCGCAACCCGGCCCGCAAGGTGCCGGTTCTGCGCATCGACGGACGCACGCTGCCTGAAAGCGCGGCGATCTGCGAATACCTCGAAGAAAAATATCCCGAGCCGCCCCTGATGCCCCGCGGCGCCGAGGGGCGCTACGAGGTGCGCCGGCTGGTCGCGTGGTTCGATGACAAGTTCCATCACGAGGTCACGTCGAAGCTGCTCTACGAGCGAGTGAACAAGAAGATGATGGGCGCCGGCTTTCCCGATAGCGGCAACGTCAAATCGGGCGCCAAGGCGATCAAGTATCACTTGGATTATATGGCCTACCTCTTGGACCACCGCCGCTGGCTGGCGGGCGACGTGATGACATTGGCGGATTTTGCGGCGGCGGCGCATCTGAGCGCGCTGGACTATATCTCGGACGTGGACTGGAACCGCAGCGACGTGGTCAAGGACTGGTACGCCAAGATCAAGTCTCGCCCGGCCTTCCGCAACATACTGGCCGATCAGGTGTCCGGATTCCCCCCGCCAAAGCACTATTCCAACCTCGATTTTTGATTGCAGGCGTCGATGGGGTATTTAGCCCAAGAAAAAGCATGAATGGTTTGAAAGACAGGCTGGCGGCGCAGGCGTATGCGGAGGGGTTTGACCTGACGCGGATCTGCCGCCCTGGCGATGTGCCCCAAGTACCGGACCGTCTGGCCACCTTCCTGTCCAAGGGGCGGCATGGGCAGATGGGATGGCTTGCCGAGCGCAGTCACTGGCGCGGCAATCCCGAAGCGCTCTGGCCCGAGGCGCGCTCGGTCATCATGCTGGGAGAGAGTTACACGCCTCAGCATGATCCGCTGGAGATCCTGACGCATCCCGACAAGGCGGCGATCAGCGTCTATGCGCAGAACAAGGATTATCACGATCTGGTCAAGAAACGGCTCAAGCGGCTTGCGCGCTGGCTGATTTCCGAGACGTCGGGTGAGACCGAAGTAAAGGTATTCGTCGATACCGCACCCGTTCCGGAAAAGCCGCTGGGCGAGGCGGCTGGACTGGGCTGGCAGGGCAAGCACACCAATCTGGTCAGCCGCGATCTGGGCAGTTGGTTCTTCATCGGCTCGATCTTTACCACGCTCGAGCTGGCCCCGGACCGGCCCGAGAGTGATCATTGCGGCTCGTGCCGTGCCTGCCTGGATGTCTGTCCCACCGGGGCGTTTCCGGCGCCCTATCAGCTGAATGCACGGCGCTGCATATCCTACCTCACGATCGAGCATCACGGACCGGTCGACCCTGAGCTGCGCGCGCTGATGGGCAACCGCATCTATGGCTGCGACGACTGCCTTGCCGTTTGCCCGTGGAACAAGTTTGCCCGAGAGGCGCGAGAGCTGCGGTATCGTGCGCGGCCCGACCTCACCGCCCCCGATCTGGCCGAGTTGGCCCGGCTGGATGATGCCGCGTTCCGCGCGAAATTCTCCGGCAGCCCGATCAAGCGGATCGGGCGGAACAGATTTTTGCGAAACGTGCTATATGCCATCGGCAATTCGGCGCAGCCCGAGTTGGCGGAGGCCGCGCAGCCCCATCTGAGCGATCCCGATCCCACTGTCGCCGATGCGGCGGACTGGGCACTAAAGCGACTATGCGGTGACGCGAAAGAGATGGAATAGCCGCGATATCCGTCATAGAGCGAGGGGCGCGTCAGACAGGGGTAAAGGTATGGCGATCTTGTTGGGGGTGGATACGGGCGGCACGTATACCGACGCGGTGCTGATCCGCGACGAAACCGAGGTGATCGCCAGCGCCAAGGCGCTGACGACTCGGCACGATCTGGCCATCGGTATCGGCGCCGCGGTTGCGAATGTGCTAGCCGACGGCGGCACGGCCCCCGAGGACATCGCGCTGGCCTCCCTTTCGACAACGCTGGCAACCAATGCGCTGGTCGAAGGGCAGGGCGGGCGCGCGGGCCTGATCTATATCGGCTTCCGGGAGCAGGATTTGGACGGGCATGGGTTGCGCGCGGCGCTGGGCACCGATCCGGCGCTGATCCTCGGTGGCGGGCATAATCACGCGGGCTATGAGGCGCGGCCTCTGGATTTGGGTGCATTGGAGGCCTGGTTGAGCGAGGATCGCGGTATCTCGGCCTACGCGGTTGCCGCGCAATTCGCAACGCGCAATCCCGAGCATGAATTGGCGGTTCAGCGAATGGTGCAGGACATGACGGGGCGGCCAGTTTCCTGCTCTCACCACCTGTCGGCCAAGCTGAATGGGCCCAAGAGGGCGCTGACCGCGCTGTTGAACGCGCGCCTGATCGGGATGATCGCGCGGCTGATCGAAAAGGCCGAGGGTAAGCTGGCAGAGCTCGGCATTGACGCACCCCTGATGGTAGTGCGCGGCGATGGGGCCCTGATCAGCGCGGATCAGGCGCGAGAGCGCCCGATAGAGACGATCCTGAGCGGTCCGGCGGCGTCGATTGTCGGCGCGCGCTGGCTGACGGGTGTCGATACTGCGCTGGTGTCGGATATCGGCGGGACGACCACGGATGTCGCCGTGCTGCGTGGGGGCAAGCCAATGATCGATCCGGCGGGCGCGCAGGTGGGGCCGTGGCGCACGATGGTCGAGGCTGTGGGAATGCGCACGACCGGCCTCGGCGGCGACAGCGAAGTGCATGTTCAGGGTGACGGCCTCACCGGGGGCATCCTGCTAGGCCCCCGCCGGGTGCTTCCCGTTAGCCTGATCGCACATGAGGCGCCCGAGATCGTGCACCGCACGCTGGATGCGCAACTGCGCGCCACCGTACCGGGCGAGCACGACGCCGCCTTCGTGCGCGCGGTTCCCGGCATCGAGGCGGGCGGATTGGCCGAGCGTGATGACGCCCTGCTTTCCCGCATCGTCGAGGGGGGTGTGCAGCCCGTGGGCGCTGTTCTGCGCACGCGGATTGAGGCTCAGGCGCTTCGCCGGCTGGTTGCGCGCGGGTTGATCCAGGTGTCGGGCGTCACGCCCTCGGATGCGAGTCATGTTCTGGGTCAGGCAACGGTCTGGGATGGGGAGGCGGCGCAAAAGGCTTTGGCGCTCATGGCGCGCAAGCGGACCGGGTCAGGCAACGTCGTCGCGGCCAGCGCCGAGGATATGGCGCAGATGATCGTCAATCAGCTGACGAAACAGACCGTGCTTGTGATCCTCGAGACCGGGTTTGCCGAAGAGGTCGAAGCCTTCGGACTGCCACCGGATCAGCTTGCCCGGCATGTTCTGATGCAGCGCGGAATGGACCAGCATCAGGGTCTGGTCCGGCTGAATTCGGGCCTGAATGTTCCTGTCGTGGGGCTTGGGGCGTCGGCTGGCACCTATTATCCGGCGGTCGGCGCGAGGTTGGGTTGCCAGATGATCCTGCCGCAGCATGCGGGCGTGGCCAATGCCATCGGCGCGATCGTGGGCCGCGTCACGATCCGGCGCAGCGGCACGGTCACCTCGCCGTCCGAAGGGCTCTTTCGGGTGCATCTGGAGACCGGGCCGGAAGATTACCGTGATGCCGCCACCGCGCTGGATGCGCTGCAGGCTGCGCTGGAGGAGGCTGCCCGCGCCGATGCCGTCGCGGCAGGGGCCGAGGATATCCGGATCACCGCAGGGCGCGATCTGCGCACCGCCGAGGCCGAGGCGCGGCAGGTGTTCCTGGAAGGCGAGATTACGGTCGAGGCATCGGGCCGCCCGCGCATTGCCGTCTGAGCGCACCTCATGTTGCGCGGGCCGCAGATGCGGTAGCCTGCGGTTAATCCGAGTCAGTGAAAGGAGTATCAGATGAGCGCCGCCAAGGATTTTGACGCAGATATTGGAAGCAGACTCGACAGCCTCAAGGATGAGGGGCTCTACAAGGTAGAGCGCGTCATAACCTCGCCCCAATCGGGCCGCGTGTCACTGGCCAGCGGGGCCGAGGTGATTAACCTCTGCGCCAACAATTACCTGGGGCTTGCCGACAACCCTGACATCATCGCGGCGGCGCATGAGGCGCTGGATCGCTACGGCTTTGGCATGGCGTCGGTGCGCTTCATCTGCGGCACGCAGGAAGAGCACAAGGCGCTGGAGGCGCGCATCGCGGAGTTCCTCGGGACCGAGGACAGCATCCTTTATCCCAGCTGTTTCGACGCGAATGCAGGGCTTTTCGAGACAATCCTTGGCCCTGAGGATGCGATCATCAGCGATGCACTGAACCATGCCAGCATCATCGACGGCGTGCGGCTGTGCAAGGCGCAGCGCTATCGCTATGCCAATTCCGACATGGACGATCTGGAGCGCTGCCTGAAAGAGGCACAGGGCGCGCGGCATCGCCTGATCGCGACGGATGGCGTGTTCTCGATGGATGGCTATTACGCCAAGCTGGATCAAATCTGTGATCTGGCTGAGAAGTATGATGCGCTGGTCATGGTCGATGATTGCCATGCGACGGGCTTTGTCGGCGTTACCGGTCGCGGCAGCATCGAGCATTGCGGCGTGATGGGCCGGGTCGATATCCTGACCGGCACGCTGGGCAAGGCGCTGGGCGGCGCGTCGGGCGGCTATACCGCCGCCTCGGCCAAGGTTGTCGACTGGCTGCGCCAACGCTCGCGGCCCTATCTCTTTTCCAACACGCTGGCGCCAGTGATTGCCGCGGCCTCGTTGACCATGTTCGATCTGATCGAGGAGGGCGACGACCTGCGCGCGCAGCTTTGGGACAATGCCGCGCATTTCCGCACCCGCATGACCGAGCTGGGATTCGAGCTGCTTCCAGGTGAGCATGCAATCATTCCGGTGATGCTGCGCGATCCCAAGCTTGCCCAACAGATGGCGCAGAAGCTGGGCGAGCATGGGGTCTATGTCACCGCCTTCAGCTTTCCGGTGGTGCCAAAGGAGCAGGACCGTATCCGTACGCAGATGAGCGCGGCATTGACGCGCGAGATGCTGGACGAGGCGATCGACGCCTTTGCCAAGGTTGGCCGCGAGTTGGGAGTGATCTGAATGGAAAACCGCATGAAGGCTCTGGTCAAGGCGCGCCCCGAGCCAGGCCTCTGGATGGAGTATGTCCCGGTGCCCGAGCCGGGGCCGACGGATGTGCTGATCAAGGTGAAGAAGTCAGCCATTTGCGGCACGGATGTGCATATCTGGAAATGGGACGAGTTCAGCGCCAAGACAGTGCCCGTGCCAATGGTCGTCGGCCACGAGTTCGTGGGCGAGATCGCCGATACCGGCGCTGCGGCGACGCGCTATCGTGTAGGCCAGCGGGTCAGCGGCGAGGGGCATATCGTCTGCGGCACGTGCCGCAATTGCCGCGCCGGGCGCGGGCAACTGTGTCGGAACACCAAGGGCGTCGGCGTCAACCGGCCCGGCAGTTTCGCCGAATATGTCTGCATCCCCGAGATGAACGTGGTGCCGATCCCCGAGGATGTCAGTGACGAGATCGCGGCGATTTTCGATCCCTTCGGCAATGCCGTGCACACGGCGCTCAGTTTCGATCTGGTGGGCGAGGATGTGCTGGTCACCGGCGCTGGCCCCATCGGCATCATGGGCGCGCTGGTGGCGCAGAAGGTGGGCGCGCGCAAGGTGGTGATCACCGATATCAATCCCTATCGCCTCGATCTGGCACGCAAGATGGGCGTGCAGCATGTCGTCGATGTGTCGAAAGAGCAGCTCAGCGACGTGATGGACCGCATCGGCATGACCGAGGGCTTTGACGTCGGCCTCGAGATGTCGGGCGCGGCGGCGGCGATGCAGCAGATGATCAGCCGCATGAACAATGGCGGCAAGATCGCCCTTCTGGGCATCGCTCCCACGGAGTTCGCCGTCGACTGGAACGCGATCATCTTCAAGATGCTGCACGTCAAGGGCATCTATGGCCGAGAGATGTTCGAGACCTGGTACAAGATGATCGCGCTGGTGCAGTCCGGCCTCGACGTCTCGGGGCTGATCACGCATCGCATCGGGATCGACGATTTCGAGGAAGGGTTCGCCGCGATGATCTCCGGAAACTCCGGCAAAGTCGTGATGGATTGGGGCTCGACATGAGCGATATCGGCAGCACTTTTCGCGCGCTTCACCGCAGGGGCGATCCGGTTCTGATCATCAATGCGTGGGATCGCGGATCGGCGCGGATGATGCAGTCGCTCGGCGCGCGCGCGCTTGCGACCACCTCGGCGGGCCACGCGTTCAGCATGGGGCGTGTCGATGGCGGCACGCTGAGCCGAGATGAGGCGCTGGCCCATGCGCAGGACATCGTTTCCGCCGTAACAGTGCCGGTTTCGGGAGATTTCGAGAACGGGTTCGGCGAGGCGCCAGAGATGGTCGCCGAGACCATTCGCCTCGCGCAGGAGGCCGGGCTGGCCGGCTGCTCGATCGAGGATACGGCGCTGCCTGATTTCACGCCCTATGATTTCGACCTGGCGGTCGAGCGGATCCGCGCCGCAGCCAGCGCCGCGCGGGCATTGCCCCGCGACTTCGTGCTGGTGGCGCGGGCCGATGGTGTCATGCTGAAAAGCTACGATTGCGATGAGGCGATCCGACGGATCCGCGCCTTTGAGGCGGCGGGCGCGGATTGCGTTTACGTGCCAGCACCGCCAGACAGTGAAGCCCTGCGGCGGATCATCGACGCGGTATCGGTGCCGGTGAATGTGCTGGCATCCGGCGGGTTCGCGAACGTCACACGGGACGAGTTCGCAGCCATGGGCGCCGGGCGGATCACGGTGGGCGGCGCTTTGGCCCGTGTTGCTTATGGCGCCGCCGTTTCGACCGCGCGAAACATGCTGAACGGGGATTTCTCAAGGCTGGCGCGCGCCGCCGCCGAAGAGGATATCGACGACCTTCTGGAGACGTGAGACTCTAGCACCGTGGAGGGTGGAGATCTCGTCTGCGGGACGGGTTTGGGTATTTGGACCAAGAAAAAGCACGGGCGGCTCATCAATCCGGAGTGAGGCATGTGAAATATCGGTTGGAAATTCGCGCGCGGCGGCCATCTATGAGGCCAAGAGGCGTAATGAGAGGGAGCATTTCATGACCCGCTATACCAAGGACCCGGATGCCATCGCGCGTCTGACACCGGAAGAATATCATGTGACGCAGCAAAGCGGCACCGAGCGGCCCGGTACGGGAAAGTACCTGAGCAACAAGGCGCCCGGTATCTATGTCGATATCGTGTCGGGCGAGCCGCTCTTTGCCTCTTCGGACAAGTTTGAAAGCGGATGCGGCTGGCCCAGCTTTACCAAGCCGATCGAGCCTGCGCATGTGGCCGAGTTGCAAGATGACAGCCTTGGCATGCGCCGGGTCGAGGTGCGCAGTGCCCATGGTGACAGTCATCTGGGCCATGTCTTTCCCGATGGGCCGCAGGACCGGGGCGGGCTGCGGTATTGCATCAATTCGGCCTCGCTGCGCTTCGTCCCCAAAGGCGAGATGGAGGCAGAAGGCTATGGCGAATATATGGACCAAGTGGAGGATGTGGCATGAGCGAAGAGCGCGCGGTTCTGGCCGGTGGATGTTTCTGGGGAATGGAAGAGCTTATCCGCAAGCGTGATGGTGTGATCTCGACCCGGGTGGGCTATACGGGGGGTGATGTGCCCAATGCCACCTACCGCGATCACGGCACTCATGCTGAGGCGATCGAGATCATCTTCGACCCTTCCAAGATCAGCTATCGTGAAATTCTTGAGCTGTTTTTCCAGATCCATGATCCGACGACTTTGAACCGTCAAGGCAATGACATAGGCATCAGCTATCGGTCGGCAATCTACTACGTTGATGACGCGCAGAAGCTCGAGGCGCGGCGCACGATCAGGGATGTCGAGGCCAGCGGCAAATGGCCCGGCAAGGTCGTGACCGAGGTCGAGCCTGTCGGTGATTTCTGGCAGGCCGAGCCCGAGCATCAGGATTACCTGCAGCGGGTGCCCAACGGCTATACCTGCCATTTCCCGCGCGCGGACTGGGTTTTGCCGCGCAGCTAAAGGCGCGGACTATATGCCGCGCCCGGCCCTTGACCTCGCCTTGGGCCGGGCGCATTCATGGCCCGTCAAAGGAGCCATGCCCATGCAGCCGGTCAAGGCGATCACGCTGAAACTATGCGCGGTCGTTCTCTTCATCATCATGTCCGCGCTGATCAAGGCCGCATCGGTTGATGTCCCGCCGGGTGAGGCCGTATTCTTTCGCTCATTCTTTGCAATGCCGGTGACGGTGATCTGGCTGCTGATGCTGGGACAATTGTCGACCGGGCTGCGCGTGGCCTCTGTTTGGGGCCATGTGCGCCGGGGTGTGGCCGGAACATTGGCCATGGCGATGATGTTTGCCGGGCTGGCCCTTTTGCCGCTGCCCGAGGTCACGGCGTTGAGCTATACCTCGTCCCTTCTGATCGTGATCTTCGCGGCCTTGTTTCTGGGCGAGAAGGTCGGCGTCTTTCGTATCAGCGCGGTGTGCATCGGCCTGATCGGTGTGCTGATCATCCTTGCGCCGAAGCTGAGCGTTCTTGGCGGCGCGCCCGTGGCCGCGAGCGAGGTGATCGGGGCGGTTGTGGTTCTGGTTGGAGCGACCTTCGCCGCGATTGCGCAGATCACGATTCGCAAGCTGGTGCAGACGGAACATCCCGCCGCCATCGCCTTTTACTTCTCGGTCACGGCCACGGCCCTCTCGGCGCTGACCATGCCGTTCGGCTGGGTAATGCCCTCGGGTTGGCTGGCCGGGCAGCTGGTCTTGGCGGGTCTGATCGGCGGCGCGGCGCAAATTTTCCTCACGCTCTCCTACCGCTATGCCGATGCCAGTGTCGTGGCGCCGTTCGATTATGCCTCGATGCTGTTCGCGCTGGTCATCGGGTATGTCATCTTTGACGAGGTGCCGACCGGCCCGATGCTGATCGGTGCCGCGCTGATCGCGGCCGCGGGCATCGCCATCATCCTGCGCGAGCATCATCTGGGCCTCAAGCGGGGACGCGCCCGCGCGCTGCGCACGCCGCAAGGGTGATGGAATATCAGCGGACAGCAGTGTGTTTTGAGTGCAAATGCACATCAACGCGAGGCCGACATGACCAATACGTTTCAAACCATAAATCCCACCACGGGCGACACGATCCAGTCCTACAGCCATATCAGCAATGACGAGATGACCGCCAAAATCGAGGCGTGCCACGAGGCATTCCTTGGCTGGCGCAAGAAGAGCCATTCCGAGCGCGGCGAGGTCCTCAAGGCCGTTGGCCAAGGCCTGCGCGACGGCAAGGAAGAGCTGGCCAAGCTGATGACCCAAGAGATGGGCAAACTGCTGGAGTATTCGCGGCAGGAAGTGGATCTCTGCGCGGCGATCTGTGACTATACTGCCGAGAACGGGCCCAAGGAGCTGGCCGATGAGGACCGCGAGATTGCCAATGGCAAGCGCGGCAAGCAGGTTCACTCACCCTTGGGCGTGATCTACGGCATCCAGCCCTGGAACTTCCCGGCTTACCAGGTGGTCCGCTATTCGATTGCCAACCTGATGGCCGGCAATGGCGTGCTGCTCAAGCACGCGGCGAATGTGACCGGATCGGGCCTGATGCTGGAAGAAATCTATCGTGATGCGGGCCTGCCGGAGAGCCTGTTTACCGCGCTCGTCATCAGCCACGATCAGTCGGACGAGGTGATCGCGCATGAAAAGGTACGCGGCGTGACCCTGACGGGCAGCCCCGGCGCCGGCAGCCATGTGGGCGAGAAAGCGGGCAAGGCGCTCAAGAAGTCCGTACTCGAGCTGGGATCGAATGACGCCTACCTCGTCCTGTCTGATGCCGATCTGGAAACGGCTGTCGAAACATGCGTCACTGGCCGTATCTACAATAACGGCGAGACTTGCGTGGCGGCCAAGCGGTTTGTCGTCGTCGAGTCTCGCTATGATGCCTTTCGCGATGCCTGTGCCGAGCGGATGAAGGCGCTGAAGGCCGGCGATCCGACGGATGATGCCAGCGATATCGGTCCGATGGCGCGCGAGGATCTGCGCGACGATCTGCATGAGCAGGTGGAGAAAAGCGTTGCGAATGGCGCGACTGTTCTTTGCGGAGGGCAGAAGCCCGAGGGCAAGGGGTATTTCTACCCCGCCACTGTCCTCGCCGACGTCAAGCCGGGCCAGCCCGCCTATGATGACGAGCTTTTTGGCCCGGTCGCGTCCTTGCTCCGCGCCAAGGATGACAAGGACGCCATGCGCATCGCCAATGACAGCCGCTACGGCCTTGGTGGTGGTATCCTGTCGCAAGACACCGAAGCGGCAATCAAGCTGGCTGCTGAGGAATTCGACACTGGCATGGTGTTTATCAACGGGTTTGGCATGGCGACGCCCAATATGCCCTTCGGCGGCGTGAAGGACGCCGGATATGGGCGCGAGCATGGTGGCTTTGGCATGAAAGAATTCATCAACGCCAAGGCGATCATGGTGATGAGCTAACGCTTCAGGCCCCCGTCGCCCACATCGCACCGTAAACCGGCCAGAACCAAGCCCGCCTGAACCGGCCCAAGGGCCAGCGTTTGGGCGGGCTTTTCATGATCTGTGGATATAGGTTCTGCGGGGCACGATCCTGTGCGAGATCCGCCAGAAGGGCGCCCGCATAGGTGGCCATCGCCACGCCGTTGCCGTGATAGGACATCGCTGTGAAGGCGCCGGGCATGGTGTCGATTGGGCCGACATAAGGGGTCAGATCGCGCGAGATGCTGAGCAGGCCGTGCCAGCTATGCGGTGTTTCGACATGGGCCCATGCGGGGAACATTTTCTCGAAATGCTGGCGGATATTGCTGTGCATCCGCTCGTCGGCCCATGGCGCGCTGAAAAGGCCACCCCGCATTCCGAACAGCATCCGGTTGTTCGGCATTAGGCGAAAATAGTGCAGGAAAAACCTGTCATCGTAACAGGCCTGCCGTGTGGTCCAGCCTTGTTCGGCAAGTTCGTCCTCGGTCATCTGGCGGGTGACCAGCACGTTGGACTGCGTCGGCAGATAGCGGCCCTTCATCCAGTCCGGCAGATCGTCCGAGCTATAGCCATTGGTGGCCACGATCAGGCGGTGCGCCTGGATGCGGGCTTCGGGCGTCTGCAGGTTGAAATTGGCCCCTTGCTCGATTTGGCGCACGGGGCTGTGGGCGCGGATACGCACGCCGGCGACGCGAGCGGCGCTGGCCAGCTCCTGGATATACTTCATCGGGTTGAGGGCAAAGCCGATGGGGGTCGTCATCGCCCCGTGAAACGGCCCTGACATGCCGTTTTGTGCCTGTTCATGCGGCGGGATGAGGGTCGGTGTGACGCCGTAATCCCGCTCGACCTCCTCGGCGCGCGCCTCGAAGCTGTCATAGGCGGCGGGCGTGTGGGCCATCACCGTCTCGCCCTGCGAGTGGCGATCCACCTTCATCCTGTGGCGATCCATCAGGCTCGCAGCCAGTTCGACCGCGCGGCGCTCGGTCATGCGAAACTCGCGCCGCGCCTCTTCGCCGAATTGGCGCGTCAGTGCCTTGTCGCTGGCGGCCGAGCCGCCGAGGCAGCAAAAGCCGCCATTGCGCCCCGATGCGCCCCAGCCGACATCCTGTGCCTCCAGCACGATCACGTCCGCGCCAGCCTCGGCCAGATGCAGAGCGGCCGAGAGGCCGGTGAACCCCGCCCCGATGATGGCGACATCCGCCGTCAGGGTGCCGCGCGCGGGCGGGTTCGCCTCGCCTTCGGTGGTAACCGGCCAGTAGCATGCGGCGCGCGGGGCCTCGCCATAGGCGTGGGGGGGATAGATGCGTCTCATGTTCCCGCCGCGCGCTCGTCCGCCTGACGTTTCAGGCTGCTGCGCTTGCTGACCAGCGAGGCGGTGATGACACCGATCGCCACGACGGCGATCATCAGGGTCGAGAGCGCGTTGATCTCGGGGCTGAGCCCGAGGCGGATCGACGACCAGATCTTGATCGGCAGGGTGGTGGAGGAGGGGCCGGCGGTAAAGCTGGCGATCACCAGATCATCGAGGCTGAGCGTAAAGGCCAGAAGCCAGCCCGAGATGACCGCCGGCGCGATGATGGGCAGGGTCACGAGGAAGAACGCCTGCATTTGCGAGCAGCCGAGATCCAGCGCCGCCTCCTCCAGCGATTGGTCGAAACTGACGAGGCGCGACGAGACGACGACGGACACGTAGCACATCGAGAAGGTCGTATGTGCCAGCACGATGGTCATTACCCCCCGGTCGATGTTGAGCCCGATGAAGAGCAGGAGCAGCGAGAGGCCGGTGATGACCTCGGGCATGACGAGCGGGGCGTAGATCATGCCGGAAAAGAGCGTGCGGCCCGAAAACCGGCCTGCCCGCACCAGAACAATGGCGGCCATGGTGCCGAGCACGGTGGCGATGGAGGACGATATGACCGCGACCTTGATCGTGACCCATGCGGCGTCCAGAAACGCCTCGTTGCGCACCAGCTCGCCATACCATTTGGTCGAGAAGCCCGCCCAGACTGTCACCAGTTTGCTGTCGTTGAAGCTGTAGATGATCAGGATCACCATCGGCAGATATAGAAAGGCGAAACCCAATGTCAGGGACGTCGCGTTGAACCATGTGACGCGCCTCATCCTTCGGCCTCCCGCTGCTTTTGCTCGTTCCGCTGGAAGAGGATGATCGGGATGATCAGGATGATCAGCAGGATTACCGCCACCGCGCTGGCAACCGGCCAATCGCGGTTGTTGAAGAATTCCTCCCACAGAACCTTGCCGATCATCAGCGTTTTTGACCCGCCCAGCAGCGAGGGAATCACGAACTCGCCGATAGTGGGGATGAAGACAAGGAAGCAGCCCGCGATGATGCCGTTCTTGGACAACGGAAAGGTGACCAGCCAGAAGGCGGTGATGCGACTGCAACCCAGATCCTCGGCGGCTTCCAGCAGCGAGCCGTCCATCCGCTCGAGCGCGGCGTAGATGGGCAGGATCATGAAGGGCAGGTAGGTGTAGACGATGCCGATATAGACCGCGACATTGGTGTTGAGGATCGTCAGCGGCTCGGAGATGATCCCGATGCTGAGCAGAAGCTGATTGAGGTACCCTTCATTCGACAGGATACCGACCCAGGAATAGACCCGGATCAGGAAGCTGGTCCAGAAGGGCAGGATCACCAGCATCATCAGCGTCGGGCGCCAGTGATCCGGCGCGCTGGCCATGCCGTAGGCAATGGGATAGCCGACGAGCAGCGTCAGGAAGGTGGCGATGAATGCGATCTGGAGCGAGGACAGATAGGCCTTCCAGTAAAGGTCATCGGTGGTCAGAAACTCGAAATTCTCGAGATCGAGCCCGGCAAAGAATGCCTTGATCCCGGCCCAACCCTCGCTGAAATCCAGCGTCGGGGTATAGGGCGGTATGGCGAGCGCGATGTCGCTGAGGCTGATTTTCAGCACGATCAGGAACGGCACGAGGAAGAGCGCGAGGAGCCATAGATACGGGATGATGATCAGAAGGGTGCGGCGCATCGCTCAGCCCTCCAACAGGACACCGGCAGTGTCGGTCCAGCTGAGCCAGACGGTATCCTCCCAGGTGAAGCTGCGGCGCGACAGGCGGCGGGTGTTTGCCGTCTGTGCCTTGATGATCTGCCCGTTCTCCAGCCTGACATGGTAGGTCGACAGGTTGCCCAGATAGGCGATGTCCATGATTTCGCCCTTGAGGGCGTTGCGCGTGTCAGGCTTCTCGGCGGTGATGGCCACCTTTTCAGGGCGGATGGCCAGATGGCAGGTCTGCCCGTTTTGGAACTGCTTGTCCGACTCGGCGTGTAGCGTCGGCTGGCCCTCGGCGAAGGCGATGTCGTAGCCATTGCCGTTCTTGGTGGCGCGGCCCCCGATGATGGTCACGTCCCCGATGAAATCGGCAACATAGACCGAGTTGGGCGCCTCGTAGATATTGGCTGGCGTGTCGGCCTGCATGATCTTGCCATCGTCCATGACGGCCACGCGGCTGGCGACAGTCATCGCCTCCTCCTGGTCATGGGTCACGATGACGAAAGTCGTGCCGGTCTTTTCCTGGATGTCCACCAACTCGAACTGGGTGTCCTGACGCAGCTTGGCATCCAGCGCGCCCAGAGGCTCGTCCAGCAGGAGCAGCTTGGGCGCCTTGGCAAGGCTTCGGGCAAGGGCGACGCGCTGACGCTGGCCACCCGAAATCTGGTGCGGCTTGCGCTTGGCGAATTTCTCCAGCCGGGTCAGCTTCAGCATCTGTGCGACGCGGTCGGCGATCTCTTCCTTGGGTTTCCTGTCGCGCTTGAGGCCGAAGGCGATGTTGTCCCAGACCGACAGGTGCGGAAAGAGTGCGTAGGACTGGAACATCATGTTGACCGCGCGCTTGTTCGGCGGGATTGGGGCCATGTCCTGACCGGCCAGCAGGATCGTGCCCTCGGTTGGCTTTTCAAAACCTGCCAGCATGCGCATCATGGTCGTCTTGCCGCAGCCCGAGGGGCCCAGCAGTGCGAAGAACTCGCGCTCGTAAATGTCGAATGTCTGGTCGTCAATGGCGGTGAACTCGCCGAAACGCTTGGTGACGTTCTTGAACTGAATCAGCGGTTTGGCCTGCGGATCGTTCCACGGCTCGAAAACGGTCTGGCTCATCGGTGCTCCCGGTCTGGGGTGACGGAAAGGCCTGCGCAAGAGGGTCTTGCGCAGGCCGGTGTCCGAAGTCAGGTGCCGGATTTCACGGCGGTCCAGAGCCGCGTGACCTTTCGCTGCACCTTGGCCGGGTAGGGCGTCGTGATGTAGAGATTTTCCAGCGTCGCTTCATCGGGATAGACGGCCGGATCGCCGATCACATCCTCGACGAGATACTCTTGGCTCGCCTTGTTGCCGTTGGCGTAATAGACGTAATTCGACGCAGCGGCGATGTTCTCGGGGTCCATGATGAAGTTCAGGAACTTGTGCGCGCCGTCGGGATTGGGCGCATCGATCGGGATGGCCATCTGGTCGAACCACATCAGCGCGCCTTCGCTGGGTGCGTTGTAGGCGATGGTGACGCCGTTGTCCGCCTCGACGGCGCGGTCGCGGGCCTGCAGGATGTCGCCGGACCAGCCGAAGGCGACGCAGATGTCGCCGTTGGCCAGCGCGTTGATATATTCCGAGCTGTGGAATTTCTGCACATAGGGCCGAACGGCGGACAGAACCTCTTCGGTCTTGGCGATCACGTCGGGCTCATGGCTGTCGGGATCCTCGCCCAGCCACGCCAGTGAGGCGGGGATCATCTCGGTCGGGGCATCGAGGAAATGCACGCCGCACTCGGCCAGTTTTTCCATGTTCTCGGGCTTGAAGATCAGGTCGAGCGAGCCGACCGGAGCATCCTCGCCCAGCGCTTCCTTGACCTTGTCGACATTGATGCCAATGCCGGTCGTGCCCCACATGTAGTTGATCGAGTATGCGTTCTCGGGGTCGTACCGGATGGTGCGATTCTCGATCAGCTCCCACATGTTTTCGAGGTTGGGTAGCTTGGACGGGTCGAGCTTTTGAAAGGCGCCGGCGCTGACCTGGCGCTGCAGGAACGTGCCCGAGGGCACGACGACGTCATAGCCCGATCCGCCTGCCAGCATCTTGGTTTCCAGAACCTCGTTGCTGTCGAAGACGTCATAGATCAGGTCGAGGCCGGTCTCCTGCTCGAATTTGTCCAGCAAAGCCTCGTCAATATAGTCGGACCAGTTGTAGACGCGCACTTCCTGGGCCATCGCGTTCGTGGCCGTCAGCGCGATTGCGGCTGTCGTGGTCAGAATGGTCTTCTTCATTTTCTTCTCCCGTTGGTTCGGTGATCATGCCACCGCTGCCGCGAATTTGATCAAGTTTTTCCGCTTATGGCAATATGGTAATGTTTCCACGGGGCCGCTAAACTCGCAACCTCGGACATTGCAATCGATCGGAGCCAGGCGCGCGATGCATCACTTCGCCCAGAAATTCAGCAGCGATGACGCGGGGTTGCCGGCTCATGCGCAGGTCTATCTACGTCTGCGCGAGATGGTTCTTTACGGTGACCTGACGCCGGGTCAGGCGGTTACGATTCAAGGTCTGACGACGCGGCTCAATGCCGGAATGACCCCTGTGCGGGAGGCGATCCGCCGCCTGATTTCCCAAGGCGCGCTGGAATTTCAGGGCAATCGCCGGGTCAGCGTGCCGCAACTGAGCGCGAATGACATCAGCGAGATCATTGTCGCGCGCGAGTGGCTTGACCCTTACCTGACGCGCCGCGCGGCGGCGCGTGCGAATGCATCCGACGTAGCCGCGATGACAAATATCGACGGTGCGCTGGATGGCGCGATTCGGCAGGGCGATCTGCGGGCCTATCTGCACCTCAATCACCAATTTCATCTCTATCTCTACAACCTGGCCGATTCGCCTATCCTGGCCGATCTGGCCGAGGGGCTGTGGCTGCGTTTCGGGCCGGCCATGCGGGTGCTGTGCGGGCGGCTGGGCACACAGAACCTGCCCGACAATCACAAGGATCTGCTGACCGCGATGACCGCGAATGACCCTGAGGCGGCCGCGCGCGCCATTGAGGCGGATGTGCGTCAGGGCATGGATCAGCTGCGCGCGTCGCTGGACGAGGCTGCCCGGCGGGAAGGCGCAGGTGTTAAGTGATTCGATTGACAAAGAATAATTTGATCATATTTTGGACGTCATAGCGCCATGCGCCCGTTTCCACCCCATTTCAAACCGTGAAAGGCCAGCACATGAACATGATCGCCAACCACCCGCCCACGTCGGAACTTCAGGCGCTGGACGCCGCTCATCACATGCATCCTTTCACCCATGCGGGTGAACTGAAGGAAAAGGGCGCACGCATCATCGCACGGGCCAATGGCGTGACGCTGACGGATACGGACGGCAATGATTATCTGGACGCGATGGCGGGCCTTTGGTGCGTGAACATCGGCTATGGCCGGGGTGAGATGGCTGATGCCGCCGCCCGCCAGATGCGCGAGCTGCCTTACTACAACACGTTCTTCCAGACCTCGCATGTCCCGGCCATCGCGCTGGCAAACAAGCTGGCCCAGCTGGCGCCGGGCGATCTGAATCACGTGTTCTACGCTGGCTCGGGTTCCGAGGCGAATGACACGAATATCCGAATGGTGCGCACCTACTGGGCGCAAAAGGGCAAGCCCGATAAGAAGGTCATCATCAGCCGCAAGAACGCCTATCACGGATCGAGCATGGGCAGCGGCAGCCTAGGCGGCATGTCCTTCATGCACGAGCAGGGCGGTCTGCCGATCCCCGACATCTGCCATATCGATCAGCCGCATTGGTGGGCCGAGGGCGGCGACATGTCCCCCGAGGAGTTCGGACTGGAGCGCGCACGCCAGCTGGAGAAAAAGATCGAGGAGCTGGGCGAGGACCGCGTCGCGGCCTTCATCGCCGAACCGATTCAGGGCGCCGGCGGCGTCATCATTCCGCCCAGCACCTACTGGCCCGAGATTCAGCGCATCTGCGACGAGCACGAGATCCTGTTGATCGCCGACGAGGTGATCTGCGGCTTTGGGCGCACCGGCGCGTGGTTCGGCAGCGAGACGCTGGGTATCCGCCCGGATATCATGACCGTCGCCAAGGGCCTCAGCAGCGGCTATGCGCCCATCGGCGGCTCGATCGTCTGCGACGAGGTGGCCGAGGTCATCAACAACTGCGAATTCGCGCATGGCTACACCTATTCGGGCCATCCGATGACTTGCGCCGTCGCGCTGGAAAACCTTCGCATCCTCGAGGAGGAAGGCATCGTCGACCGCGTGGCCGACCATTCCGCCGCCTATCTGGCCAAGAAGTGGGGCACCCTCGCCGATCATCCCCTGGTGGGCGAGGCGTCCAGCATCGGCATGATGGGTTCCATCGTGCTGACCCCCGATGCCGAGCGCCGCGCCAAGTTTGCCGGCAACGAGGGCGATGCAGGCCTGATCACGCGCGAGCATTGCTTCCAGAACGGTCTGGTGATGCGGCATGTGGGCGACCGAATGATCATCTCGCCGCCGCTGGTCATCACCGACGCCGAGATCGACACGCTGGTCGAGCGGGCTTGGATCGCGCTGGACCTCGCGCACGAGCAGCTGAAGGCCGAAGGCAAGATGAAGGCCGCCTGAGCTTCTTTTTCGAGACTGCATTGAAGCGGGCGCGGCCAATAGGCCGCGCCCGTTTTCGCCCAAGGGCACGGCACGGTTGCGGAACGCAGGCATTGCCAGATACGTTTCACCCTGTTGCTCAGGGGCGGGAACGGCATGAACAGACGCAAGAAGACGGATCGGCAAGCAGCCTTCGCAGTGGTCGGACTTGGCAATTTCGGGGCGACTGTCGCAAGCGAGCTGATGCGCTTTGGCAATTACGTGATTGGCATGGATCATGACGAGCGCGCGGTGAACGCTCAGGCCGAGGTTCTGAGTCAGGCCCTGATCGTGGATGCCCGCGAAGAGGCGGCGCTGCGCGAGGCGGGCGCGGGCGATTGCGATGTCGCAGTGGTCGCCATCGGGGACGATCTGGAATCCAGCATCCTCGCCGCCATCAACCTCAAAACCATCGGTGTCGAGACGGTCTGGGCCAAGGCGATGAGCAAGACGCATCACCGCATCCTCAGCAAGATGAAGGTCGATCGCATCATCCACCCCGAGGTGGAGGTGGGCCAGCATATCGCGCAGGTGCTGCACAATCCGATGGTGCGAGATTATGTGAGCCTCGGCAACGGCTTCAACGTGGTCAATTTCCGTATTCCCGAATCGCTTGAAGGCAAGCGGCTGACCGACATCCCATATGCCAGCGAATACAACTTGCGCTGCGTCGGCGCGATGCGCGGCACCGAATGGCTGGGCTGTGACGGTGATGACTGCACGTTGCAGAAGGATGATCTGCTGCTGCTTTTGGGGCAGCGGTCGAACCTGCGCGCCTTCGCGGCCAGCCTCTGATGCCACGCCATCCAATGCGCGCCATATCGGGGTCGAGCTGGCGCCTGGCGCCCCCTGCGACGCTGGCGGTGATCTATCTGGTCTTCATCGTGGTGGGGGCGGTCATCCTGTGGTTGCCGATCGCGAATTACGGGGGAGTGTCCGCATGGGATGCGCTTTTTACCTCGACCTCAGCGGTGACCGTGACGGGTCTGATCGTTGTCGATACGGGCAGCGCGTTTACGCCCTTGGGGCATGTGGTGATCGCGCTCCTGATCCAGCTCGGGGGCCTTGGCCTGATGGTGTTCGCGGTCATGCTGCTCAGCCTTCTGGGCATTCCCATCGGCCTGCCGTACCGCGTGATCCTGCGCGAGGAGGTGAACCAGAAGGCGCTGCATGACCTGACCGACATCGCGCGGGTGATCATCACTGTCTCGCTGCTCTGCGAGCTGATCGGCGCGGCGCTGCTCAGCGTTGTCTTCGTGCCTGAATTCGGCTGGGCCAAGGGGATCGGCCATGCCTTGTTCCACTCGATCTCGGCCTTCAACAATGCCGGTTTCGCGCTCTATTCCGACAGTCTGATGAGCTATGTCGCAAACCCGGTGATCAACATCGTCATCCCGGCGCTTTTCATCATCGGAGGGCTGGGCTTTATCGTGCTGGCGGATCTTTACGAGGTGCGCGCATGGCGGCGCCTCACGTTGCACAGCAAGCTGATGATCGTCGGCACGCTGGCGCTGATCGGGTTTTCATGGCCGATGTTTGCGGTGCTGGAATGGACCAATTCCGGCACGCTGGGCGGCCTGCCGGACACCGCCTCACGCATCTGGGCCAGTTGGTTTCAGGCGGTGACGACGCGCACCGCGGGATTCAACTCGGTCGATACGGCGGCGATGCATGACAGCACCACCTTGATGACAATGGCCCTGATGCTGATCGGCGGCGGGAGCACCTCGACGGCGGGAGGGATCAAGGTAACGACGCTGATCGTGTTGGTCATCGCCACCATCGCGTTCTTTCGCCGCCAGACCGAGCTCCATGTCTTCGGGCGCAGCCTTGGGCCGCAGGAGGTGCTGAAGGTGCTGGCACTGACCACGGTCAGCCTGATCCTCGTCCTGACCGGCATTTTCGTCACATCGATTTCACATGACGGCGACTTTCTGGACATGGCGTTCGAGGTGACATCGGCTTTTGGCACGGTTGGAATGTCCCGCGGCGCCACGGGCGAGCTGGATACGATGGGCCGTATCGCCATCATGCTGATCATGTTCCTCGGGCGTGTCGGCCCCCTGACCCTCGGGTTCTTCCTGGCGACGCGCAGCGTGCCACGCGTGCGCTATCCCAAGGGTCAGATTTACCTGGGTTAGCGTCTAATCCTTGACGAAAAGCTCGCGCGGTTGGCTGCAGAGCGGCTCGGCGGCGCCATCCTCGGTGATCAGGATCGTCTCGGTGATCTCCATCCCCCAGCTGTCCATCCAGAGACCCGGCATGAAGTGGAAGGTCATCCCCGGCTCCAGCACCGTCTGATCACTGGCGCGCAGGCTGACCGTGCGCTCGCCCCAGTCAGGCGGATAGCTGAGACCGATGGGATAGCCGCAGCGCGCGCCGCGCTCGATCCCGGCCTTTTCCAGCGCACCGTTGAGGGCATTGGCGATGTCGCAGGCACGGGCCCCCGCGCGCGCCGCCTCGATTCCGGCGCCCAGACCTTCGACAAGCGCGCCCTCGGCATGGCGCATCTCATCCGTGGGCTTGCCCAGAACCATCGTGCGGCAGCAGGGAGCGTGGTAGCGGCGATAGACACCGGACACCTCAAAGAAGGTCGCTTCGCCCGAGGTGAAAGGCCGGCCATTCCATGTCAGATGCGGCGCGCCCGCCTCGCTGCCCGAGGGCAGGAGCGGCATGATCGCCGGGTAATCTCCCCATGCGCCGGGAATGCCGCGCACGGCATCGCGCAGGATCTCGGCCACGATCTCGTTCTTGGGGATGCCCGGCTCGACTCGCTCGCGCAGGCCATTGATGATCTTGTCGGTGATGCCAGCCGCCTTGCGCATCACGGCGATTTCCTCGTCCGACTTCACCGCGCGCTGCCAGTTCACCAGCGCGGTCGCGTCGACGAAGGTGACATCCGGCAACTCGGCTTTTAGCACCTCATACGCCTTGGCCGAGAAATAGTAATTGTCCATCTCGACACCGATCCGGGCCGAGCCAAGCCCCAGATCCTTCAGGCGCTTCGCCAGATCCTCCATCGGATGGCGCTCGGTCGACTGGATGTATTTGTCGTCGTAGCCCCAGACGCGGGCGTCCTCCATCCAGACGGTGCGCACGCCGCCATTGGCATCCATACTGCGGCCCCACCACGCTGGATCGGCATCGGGAAAGACCAGCACGCCCTGATGCACGTAGAAGGACCAGCCGTCATAGGCGGTCAGCCAGTTCTGGTTGGACGGATCGGTGCAGAACATCACGTCGATATTCGCGGCCTCCATCGCATGCCGTGTCTTGGTCAGTCGCCGCTGATACTCAGCGGTGCTGAACGGGATGTCCTTCTCGATCATGTGCCGGGCCTTTCATGTGATCGCTTGCGCCGCGCATCTCATGCGCTTTTGCGCGATTGCGCAAGGGGTGCGTTGACGGCGCCGTCTGCTGCGCCCAAAGCTGACCCATGACCTTTCCTCTGCGAGCCCCCTCATGATCCGCCTAGACGCCCGCGATCTGGACATCCTGCGCGCATTGGCGGGCAATGGCCGCATGACCAACGCTGATCTGGCCGCCGCTGCCGGCCTCTCGGCCAGCCCGTGTTGGGAGCGGGTGCGCAAGCTGCAGGAGGCGGGCGTGATCGAGGGGGTTCATGCGCGCATCGCCCTGAGGAAGTTGGGCCCGCATGTGTCGGTTTTCGTCACGGCCGAGTTGACAGGCCACACGGCCGCCGATTTCCGCCGCTTCGAAGCGGCGATGGCAGGATATGAGCAGGTGATGGGCTGCTGGGCGCTGGGCGGCGGGTATGACTATCTGCTGCATATCGTGGCCCGCGACATCGAGGGGTATCAGGCGCTTCTGGATGATATGTTGGAGGCCGGAATCGGGCTGGCGCGCTATTTTACCTATGTTGTGACCAAGACGGTCAAGGACAGCCCGGTGCCACCATTTGCGGCGCTGCTCGGGGAGTAGCAGAAGAATCTTCTGCGGCGCCCCGAAATTTCGGTTACACAACCTGCACGCTTTCAGGCACCTTGCGCCCCAAGACGCGGACGCGAGTGCGCGCATTCATTTCATCAGGAGACCCCCAATGCTCAGAAACGATCAGCTGGCCGAATGGGACCGCGAGAATTTCTTTCACCCCTCGACGCATCTGGCGCAATTTGCCCGCGGCGAGATGCAGAGCCGGATCATCACCGGTGCCAAGGGCTGCCACATCGAGGACCGCGAGGGGAACAAGCACCTTGATGCCTTTGCTGGCCTCTATTGTGTGAACGTCGGCTATGGCCGCACCGAGATTGCCGAGGCGATCGCGAAACAGGCGCATGAGCTGGCCTATTACCACGCCTATGTCGGCCACGGCACCGAGGCGAGCATCACGCTGGCCAAGATGGTGCTGGACCGCTCGCCCGACCACATGTCCAAGGTCTATTTTGGCCTCTCGGGCAGTGACGCGAACGAGACCAACATCAAGCTGCTCTGGTACTACAACAACATCCTCGGCCGTCCGCAGAAGAAGAAGATCATCTCGCGCTGGCGCGGCTATCACGGCTCGGGGCTTATGACAGGCTCGCTGACGGGGCTGGAGCTGTTTCACAAGAAGTTCGATCTGCCGCTGGAGCAGGTGATCCATACCGAGGCGCCCTATTACTTCCGGCGCCAGGACCAAAACCAGACCGAGGCGCAGTTCGTGCAGCATTGCGTGGACAAGCTGGAAGAACTGATCGCCCAGCATGGCGCCGACACCATCGCCGGCTTCATCGGTGAGCCTGTTCTGGGCACCGGCGGCCTCGTGCCACCGCCCGCAGGCTACTGGGAAGCGATCCAGAAGGTTCTGGACAAGCACGATATCCTGCTGATCGCCGACGAGGTCGTCACCGGCTTTGGCCGCACGGGCAGCATGATGGGCTCGGACCACTACGGCATGAAGCCGGATCTGATGACCATCGCCAAGGGTCTGACCAGTGCCTATGCGCCCCTTTCGGGCAGCATCGTGTCGGATCGCATGTGGCGGGTGCTCGAGCAGGGAACCGACGAGAATGGGCCCATCGGCCACGGCTGGACCTATTCGGCGCATCCCATCGGGGCGGCGGCGGGCGTGGCCAATCTCAAGCTGTTGGACGAGCTTGGCCTCATCGAGAACAACCGCGAGACAGGCGGCTACCTGTTGGCGTCCATGAAGGATGCGCTGGGCGAGCATCCCCATGTGGGCGACATCCGCGGCGAAGGGATGATGTGCGCCGTCGAGTTCGTGAAGGATCGCGGTACGCGCACTTTCTTCGACTCTGGTGAGAAGGTCGGCGCAACCGTCACGAGCGCGCTGGCGTCGCGCGGTGTCATCGGGCGGGCCATGCCGCAGGGCGATATCCTGGGGTTCGCGCCGCCCTTCTGCCTCAGCCGCGCTGAGGCGGACGAGATCGTGAGCAAGACTGCGCAAGCCGTGAAAGAGGTTCTGGGCTGACGTCCCGCAATTTGGATCAAAAGAGGCAAGGGGGCGCGCCGGATGGCGGCGCCCCTTTTTCCTGCGCGGCGCGGTCCGGGTTGCCCAATTTCTGACCACGAGAGGGCGCGCGCCGCAAATCGGGGCAAAAGTGACGCATCACGGTTGCAATGTCTCGCGTTTGACGGTTTAGTCTCCCTCCAACGCGGCAATGATCGCGGATAACGATAAACAACGGGGAGACTCATTTGGCCGAGTCGCAGACCAGCGACGCGTTCGTTGAATTCGAACGCGTGCAGAAAAGCTATGACGGGGAAACGCTGGTCGTCAAGGACCTGAACCTCAAGGTGCCCAAGGGTGAATTCTTGACGATGCTGGGGCCATCGGGCTCGGGCAAGACGACGTGCCTGATGATGCTGGCCGGGTTTGAGACGGCAACGCATGGCGACATCCGCCTTGCCGGAACCTCGATCAACAACATCCCGCCGCACAAGCGGGGCATCGGCATGGTCTTCCAGAACTACGCCCTTTTCCCGCATATGACGATTGCCGAAAATCTCAGCTTTCCGCTGGAAGTGCGCAAGATCGGCAAGGACGAGCGCGAGAAGAAGGTCAAGCGCGCGCTCGACATGGTCGAGATGGGGAAATTCGGCGGACGCCGCCCCGCGCAGCTTTCGGGCGGGCAGCAGCAGCGTGTCGCGCTGGCGCGCGCGCTGGTGTTTGAACCCGAGCTGGTCCTGATGGACGAGCCGCTGGGCGCGCTGGACAAGCAGCTGCGCGAGAAGATGCAGTTCGAGATCACGCATCTTGCGCATAATCTGGGTATTACAACGGTTTACGTCACCCATGACCAAACCGAGGCGCTGACCATGTCGGACCGCGTTGCTGTATTCGATGATGGCCGGATTCAACAGATTGCCGCGCCCGATGTGCTTTATGAGCAGCCCGAAAACAGCTTTGTCGCGCAGTTCATCGGCGAGAACAACACGCTGCAGGGCGTCGTCAAGGAGATCAAGGGCGACATCGCGCTTGTGGAGCTGGATGATGGCGAGTTGATCGATTGCCACCCGGTCAACGTAAGCAAGGTGGGCGAGCGCACGCAGGTCTCGATCCGCCCCGAGCGCGTGGAATTCGACAAGAAGCGCCTGCAGCAGGGTGTTCATACACTGAAAGCAGAAGTGCTGGAATTCGTCTATATGGGCGACATTTTCCGTACGCGCCTGCGGGTGGCGGGCAGCGACGATTTCATCGTCAAGACCCGCAACGCGCCGGATCAGAAGCGTCTAAAGCCGGGCGAACAGCTGGAAATCGGCTGGCTGCCGCAGGATTGCCGCGCGCTGGATGCGTGACCACACGAATATCGCGGCCATCGCGGCCCGATGATCAGAGGGATCGGTGGACAGGCCCGCGCCACCCCCTCACCCGAACGAAACGGGCCTCACTAGGGAGAAAAAAGAATGAAATTTACCAAAACACTTCTGACATCGACTGCGCTGACTGCCGTCGCGGGCATGGCAACGGCCGAAGTCGAAGAGCTGACCGTCGTCAGCTGGGGCGGCGCCTACAGCAACTCGCAGCAGAAAGCCTACCACGAGCCGTATACCGAAATGACCGGTATCCAGATCATCAACGATGACAGCTCGAACGAGGCCGTGGCCAAGCTGCGCGCAATGAACGAAGCCGACAACATCACCTGGGACGTGGTCGACGTGGTTGCCGCCGATGCGATCCGCCTGTGCGACGAAGGTCTCGCGATGGAGATCGACTTCAACGAGATGCTGGCCCCCGGCGATGACGGCTCGACCGCCGAAGACGATTTCGGCGATCTGCTGGTATCTGACTGCTACGTTCCGACGATCGTCTATTCGACCACCTTCGGCTATCGCACCGATCTGGTCGGCGACACGCCTCCGGATGATGTCTGCGATGTCTTCGACCTCGAGGCCTATCCCGGCAAGCGTTCGCTGGAAAAGCGCCCCATCAACAACATGGAATGGGCCCTGCTGTGCGACGGCGTTGCCAAGGACGAAGTCTATGACGTGCTGGAGACCGACGAAGGTCAGCAGCAGGCGCTGGACAAGCTGGACACGATCCGTGACAGCGTCGTCTGGTGGTCGGCCGGCGCGGATACGCCCCAGCTTCTGGCCGATGGCGAAGTCGTCATGGGATCGACCTATAACGGTCGCCTGTTCAGCCTGATCGAAGAGCAGGACCAGCCCGTTGCCATGCTGTGGGACGCTCAGGTGTTCGACATCGACGGCTTCATCATCCCGACCGGCCTCAGCGAAGAGCGTCAGGCCGCGGCGCTTGATTACCTCAAGTTCGCGACCGACACGCAGCGTCTGGCAGATCAGGCCGCCTACATCAGCTACGGCCCCGCACGCAAGTCGTCGGCACCACTGGTCGGCAAGCATGCCGAGCTGGGCATCGACATGGCACCCCACATGCCGACCGATCCAGAGAACGCCAAGAACACGTTCCTCTACAACTATGAGTTCTGGGCTGACTACCGCGATGACATCGACGCCAAGTTCCAGGCGTGGCTGGCACAATAAGCCAATGGTCGAGGCTGGTTCGCCAGCCTCTCACCACCTCATAAAGTGCGGCCCGCATCGAACGGGCCGCACGCACCAGACAGGGACCATACAAGAATGCCCAAGGGCTATCTGATCGGACATATCACGGTGAATGATCCGCAGGCGTATCGCGAATACGTCGAGCGTGACACGCCGATCCTCGAGCGGCATGGCGGACGTTTCCTTGTTCGTGGCGGCCAGTCCGAGGTGCCCGAGGGCGAGACGTATCAGCGCCATGTGGTCATCGAATTTCCCAGCTATGCTGCGGCCCGGAACGCCTATGACGACCCCGCCTATCAGGCGGTGGCCGACATTCGCAGACGCACCGCCGACAGCGTGATTGTTTTGGTCGAAGGGGCCTGAAATGAGCGACGTAACAGATGCCACCACGGCAAAACGTGGCCCGACCCCGGATGACGGCCTGCGCATCGCCGACAGCGAACAGGGCGGCCCGGTCCTTGCTGCCGACGGCACCCCGCTCAAGCGGAGCCTGTCTCGCGCGCTGCGGGTGCAGAAGATGCGCGCGCTGGCCCTGATCGCGCCGCTGCTGATCTTTGTCCTGATTTCCTTTATCTTTCCCATCGGCGACATGCTGTTCCGGTCGGTCGAGAACCAGATCGTCGAGAATACGCTGCCCTACACGGTCGAAGAGCTGGACGACTGGGACGCCACTGGCGACGCGTTGCCCGATGAGGCCGTGTTCCGCGCGATGTATTACGATCTCTTCCTCGCGGATGAGATGAAGCGTCACACGCGCCTCGGCTCGCGCCTGAATTACGAGGCCAGCGGAATGTCCTCGCTCTTCCGCCAGGCGGGCCGCAAGATGGACGATCCGGGCGACGACGCGCTTGACCTGCTGGAGGGCGTCGACCCGCGGTGGGGCGAGCGTGAGACATATTTCGCCCTCTTCAACGCCGCCGAAGGCGCCTCGGTCGATGGCGATCTGCTGGCGTCGCAAAGGAAGCGTATTCGCCTTCTGGCGGACGAAAAGCCGACGGGCGAGATGAACTTTGCCCCGTCCGCCGCGGTCTCGAACCTGCTGCCGACCGCTGCGCGCGCCTATACTGCCTTCGCCGTGATCACCGGCATGGTCGAGAACAAGGAGGTCGCGTCCACCAAGCCGGTCGAGACAGTGTATCTGGCCTTGCTGGACGATATCACCGCCCCCGAATTCCCCGAGCGCCTGGCCGCCTATAATGGCGCCGAGAAAGAGGCACTGAGCGCGCTGGCGAATGCCGGCCTGCCCGCGCCCGACTACCGCGCCATTTTCGAGAATATCGACGAGGATTGGGTGCTCGTGGAGACGTGGCGCGTGATCCAGACGCATAGCGCTCCCTATACTTCCGGCTATTTCCTCAATGCCATCGACATGCAGAAAACGCCCGAGGGCATCGCCGTTCAGCCCGAGAACACGCGGGTCCTGATCCAGCTGTTCATCCGCACGCTCTTTATGTCGCTGACCATCATGGGCGCCTGCATCCTCTTGGGCTATCCCGTCGCATGGCTGTTGGCGAACCTGCCGATGCGGCAGGCGAACGTGCTGATGATCCTTGTGCTGCTGCCCTTCTGGACGTCGCTTCTGGTGCGCACCTCGGCGTGGAAGGTGATGCTGCAGCAACAGGGCGTAATCAACGATGTGCTGGTGTGGGCTGGCCTCGTCGCGGATGAGAACCGGCTGATCATGATCAACAACCAGTTCGGAACGATCATCGCGATGACGCATATCCTGTTGCCCTTCATGATCCTGCCCATGTACTCGGTCATGCAGACGATCAATCCCAGCTATCTGCGCGCGGCGAAATCACTGGGCGCGACGAACTGGACGGCTTTCTGGCGGGTCTATTTCCCGCAATCCATTCCCGGCATCGGCGCAGGCTCGATCCTCGTCTTCATCCTGTCGATCGGCTACTACATCACGCCCGAGATCGTCGGCGGCACCAAGGGCGTCTTTATCTCGAACCGGATCGCCTATCACATCTCGTCCAGCCTCAACTGGGGCCTTGCCGCGGCGCTTGGTACGATCCTGCTGGCCGTCGTGCTGGCCCTTTACTGGTGCTATGACAAGATCGTCGGCATCGACAACGTGAAACTGGGGTAACGCGATATGAGCCTTCCTATCTACGCCACGTTCGGCCAACGCGTCTGGTATTACGCCTTCCGGGTGATCTGCGCGCTGATCTTCATCTTCCTGATCACGCCGATCCTTGTCGTTATCCCGCTGTCCTTCAACGCCGAGAACTTCTTTACCTTCACGCCGGAAATGCTCAGCTTTGACCCCGAGGGATATTCGCTCAAGCATTACCGCGACTTTTTCACCAACAACGAATGGCAGCGTAGCTTCAAGAACTCGCTGATCATCGCGCCCATCGCGACGCTGATCTCGGTCAGCTTGGGCACGCTGGCCGCCATCGGCCTCAGCCAATCCCATGTGCCCTTCCGCCGTGCGATCATGGCGATCCTGATCTCTCCCATGATCGTGCCGCTGATCATATCGGCGACCGGCATGTTCTTCTTCTACTCGAAGATCGGCAATTTCATGGAGAACTCCATTGGCCTCGACAAGAACCTCGTCGGCTATATCAAGGTGATCCTCGCCCATGCCGTGCTGGGCATTCCCTTTGTCATTATCACGGTGACGGCGACGCTGGTCGGATTTGACCGCTCGCTGACGCGGGCTGCGGCGAATATGGGTGCCAACCCTGTGACGACATTCTTCCGGGTGCAGATGCCACTGATCCTGCCGGGCGTCATCTCGGGTGGCCTCTTTGCCTTCATCACGTCATTCGACGAGGTGGTGGTCGTGCTCTTCGTCGGCTCGGCCTCGCAAAAGACGCTTCCTTGGCAGATGTTCACCGGACTGCGCGAGCAGATTTCGCCCACCATTCTGGCTGTGGCGACGATCCTCGTGGGGATCTCGATCCTGCTGCTGACAACGGTGGAGTTGCTCAGGCGAAGGTCCGAACGATTGCGCGGCATGTCGCCTGGATGAATGCAAAAGGGCGCCTCACCGAGGCGCCCTTTGTCATTGGCTGCAGACCGTTTTAGCTGCGCACCAGCGTCTCATAGGTCTCGGCGATGTCCCGCGTCAGCGCGCCCACCTCGAAGTGGTAGTTGCCGATCTGCCCGACGGGCGTCACCTCGGCGGCGGTCCCGGTCAGCCAGCACTGCTCGAACCCTTCCATCTCGTCGGGCATGATATGCCGCTCGTGCACGGCGATACCCTTTTCCTTGAGCAGTTCGATCACCGTCTGGCGCGTCAGCCCGTTGAGGAAGCAATCGGCCAGCGGCGTGTGCACTTCGCCATCCTTGACGAAGAAGATATTCGCGCCCGTCGCTTCGGCCACATAGCCGCGATAGTCCATGAAGAGCGCGTCCGAGCATCCCTTGGCCTCGGCGGCATGTTTGGACGTGGTGCAGATCATGTAGAGGCCTGCGGCCTTTGCATGCACCGGGATCGTCTCGGGGCTGGGCCGTTTCCATTTCGAGATATCGAGCTTCGCGCCCTTCATCTTGGCGTCGCCGTAATAGGCGCCCCATTCCCAGGCCGCGATGGCCAGATGCACAGGATTGCGGGCACTGGCGACGCCCATGTCAGGGCCAGCCCCGCGCCAGGCGATGGCGCGCACATAGGCATCCGTCAGCCCGGCCTCCTTCAGAACCAGCGCCTTGGCGGCCTCAATTTCATCCACGGAGTAAGGGATCTCGAAATCCAGCTCGCCGGCCGAGAAATGAAGCCGCTCGGAATGCTGACGGCTCTTGAAGATCTTGCCATTATACGCGCGCTCGCCTTCAAAGACCGAGCTGGCGTAGTGTAGGGCGTGGGTCAGGATATGGACATTGG
Organism: Roseovarius maritimus; assembly: GCF_043355895.2. Taxonomy (NCBI): domain Bacteria; kingdom Pseudomonadati; phylum Pseudomonadota; class Alphaproteobacteria; order Rhodobacterales; family Roseobacteraceae; genus Roseovarius; species Roseovarius maritimus. The sequence goes on along the minus strand of NZ_JBHFPF020000005.1, from coordinate 56,354 downwards.
CATCGCGCCACTCGACCATTTTGCCATCCATCCAGATCTTGCCGTCGCGGTCGTCATAGCCAGTCATCACGTGCCCTCCAAGGTGCAATTTTTTCATTAGTTGCGCTAGATATGACCGGAGTGGACGTAAAGTTGCGCAGAAACTGCGATTCGGTACCAGTTGAAACTTGGAATGTCAACAAAGCTGACGTAAGTTGGTCGCAAGGTGGGGAGGATGTGATATGGCAGAGGCGCAAGGCGGCGAGGCGCTGCTCTTTCTTACGGACGAGCAGTTGCAGCAGGGCATCGAGGCGATGTTCTTTGCCTATCAGGGCTTCACAGCCGATCCCGACAGGATTTTGGCAACCATGGCTTATGGTCGCGCGCACCACCGTGCCATCCACTTCATCGCGCGCAAGCCCGGCACGACAGTGACGAACCTTCTGAATATCCTCGGCGTGACCAAGCAGTCGCTGAACCGTGTTCTGCGAACGCTGGTCGAGGACGGCCTCGTCTCCAGCCGCGTCGGCAAGGCGGACAAGCGCGAACGCAACCTGCACCTTACCCCCGAGGGCGCCGCGCTGGAGCGGCAACTGAGCGATGCACAGCGCGCCCGGATGCGCGCCGCTTACCGTGCGGCAGGACCGGGGGCTGTGGCAGGATTCAGGCAAGTTCTGGAGGCCATGATGGACCCCGACATGCGTCGTCGCTACCAAACTCTCAGAGAGGCGCAATCATGAGTGACCCAGCCCCCCATCTGCTGATCGTCGACGATGACGAGCGCATTCGCGGCCTTCTGCGCAAGTTTCTCGCGCGGCACGGCTTCCTCGTGTCGGTCGCGCGCGATGCGGCCCATGCGCGACGCATTCTTGGCGGGCTGGAGTTCGACCTGATCGTGATGGATGTGATGATGCCGGGCGAGGATGGTGTCGCGCTGACCCGCGCCCTGCGCGAGACGCTGTCGACTCCCATCCTGCTTCTCACCGCACGCGGCGAGACGAGTGATCGGATTAGCGGTCTTGAGGCCGGCGCCGATGATTATCTGGCCAAGCCCTTCGAGCCCAAGGAACTGCTGCTGCGTATCAACGCCATCCTGCGCCGCATGCCAGAACCCGAGGCCGACGGCACACAACCCAAGATCCTGGCATTAGGGCCTGTGCGCTACGACATGGAGCGCGCCGAGTTGACCAAAAGCGGCGATCTTATCCGCCTGACGGCGACCGAAACCCAGCTTATGCGGATCTTTTCCCAGAGCCTGCGCCAGCCCGTTACCCGCGCCAAGCTGGTCGAGGATCTGGGTCGTGACCGGGGACAGGCACAGGAACGTGCCATCGACGTCCAGATCACCCGGCTTCGCCGCAAGATCGAGGCCGATCCGAAGCAGCCACGCTATTTGCAGACGGTCCGCGGCGAGGGGTATATGCTTGCGCCTGACTGAGCCTGGGGATCCGGGTATTTTTCCCAAGAAAAAACCAAGGTGCCGGTCTATCCGTTCTTCTTGCTCAAAATATCCTTGCCTAAGGCCCAAAATCACTTTTGGCGCCAGGCATCGCCTTTGCGCCATCGGCGCACTTGCGAGATGAGGGCGCAGGTAGTATTCCCGAGGCCATGAAAAAGATTATCGACATGGATGACAGATCACGCCTGCCCTGGCGGTTCTTTGGCGCGTCCTTGTCCGTGCTCGCGCATCTATGACGGGCCGTTGCCCGCCTGATACCTGATACAATCCGACATATTACGGGAGAGGACCCATGTCCCCCAAGACGCTCTATGACAAGATCTGGGATGCCCACCTGGTGCATGAGGCCGAGGACGGCACGTCCCTGATTTATATTGACCGCCACCTTGTTCACGAGGTGACCAGCCCACAGGCCTTCGAGGGGCTGCGCATGACAAACCGCACAGTGCGCGCACCGGACAAGACCATCGCCGTGCCGGATCACAACGTGCCCACCACGCTGGACCGCGCCAAGGGGATCGAGAACCCCGAGAGCAAGATCCAGGTCGAGGCGCTGGACAAGAACGCCGCCGATTTCGGCATCCACTATTACCCCGTTTCGGACGTGCGCCAAGGCATCGTGCATATCGTCGGCCCTGAGCAGGGCTGGACACTGCCCGGCATGACCGTCGTTTGCGGCGATAGCCACACCGCGACGCATGGCGCCTTCGGCGCGCTGGCGCATGGCATCGGCACGTCCGAAGTCGAGCATGTCCTCGCCACTCAGACGCTGATCCAGCGCAAGGGCAAGAACATGAAGGTGGAGATCACCGGCAAGCTCAGCCCCGGCGTCACCGCCAAGGACATCACTCTCAGCGTCATTGGCGAGACCGGCACGGCCGGGGGCACGGGCTATGTCATCGAATATTGCGGCGAGGCCATTCGCGATCTTTCGATGGAAGGACGGATGACCGTCTGCAATATGGCGATCGAAGGCGGCGCGCGCGCGGGCCTGATCGCGCCGGATGAAAAGACGTTTGAATACTGCATGGGCCGCCCGCACGCACCGAAAGGCGCGCAGTGGGAGGCCGCGCTGGCCTGGTGGAAGACTCTCTATTCCGATGATGACGCGCATTGGGACAAGGTGGTGACACTCAAGGGCGAGGATATCGCGCCGGTCGTCACATGGGGCACCAGCCCCGAAGACGTTCTGCCGATCACGGCCAAGGTGCCCGCCCCAGAGGATTTCGCCGGTGGCAAGGTCGATGCGGCCAAGCGCGCGCTGGAGTACATGGGCCTCAAAGCGGGCACGCCGCTGAACGAGGTCGAGATCGACACCGTCTTCATCGGCTCTTGCACCAACGGCCGGATCGAAGATCTGCGCGCCGCTGCCGCAATCCTGAAGGGCAAGAAGATCAAAGAAGGTCTACGCGCCATGATTGTGCCAGGATCGGGCCTTGTCCGGGCGCAGGCCGAGGAAGAGGGGCTGGCCGATATCTTCATCGAGGCCGGTTTCGAGTGGCGCCTTGCGGGCTGCTCCATGTGCCTCGCGATGAACCCCGATCAGCTTAGCCCTGGCGAGCGCTGTGCCGCCACGTCGAACCGCAATTTCGAGGGACGGCAGGGGCGCGGCGGTCGCACGCATCTGATGAGCCCCGCGATGGCGGCGGCGGCGGCGATCACAGGCCACCTCACCGATGTGCGCGAGATGATGTGATGGCCCGCGGCGCGTCCTCAGGATTTGCGCAGTTCGCTGTGCGATTTCAGAACCTCGTCCCCGTCATCTTGCTGGATACGGTAGGCAGGTTCATCCTGGGACGCGTCGCGCGTCACCTCGGTGCCCTTGATCTTGAGCGTGATCTTTTGCGTGTAGACCTTGGTCACCTCGCCGGTGGCGGTGCCGTTGCCCCAGTCCCATTCGACACTCGTGCCTTCGCTATATGACATGATGTTTCCTCTCTTGGCGTTCCGCATGTGAACGTCCGCCGCCAAGGTCCGGTTCCGGGCCGGCGGCCCCTGCAAAAGGACAAACCGATGGAAAAGTTCACCAAGATCAGCGGCATCGCCGCCCCCATGCCGATGATCAATATCGACACCGACATGATCATCCCCAAGCAATTCCTCAAGACGATCAAACGCTCGGGTCTGGGCGTGAACCTCTTTGACGAGATGCGCTATGATGACGACGGCAAAGAGATTCCCGACTTCGTGCTGAACAAGCCGGCCTATCGCGATGCCGAGATCCTTGTTGCGGGCGACAATTTCGGCTGCGGCTCCAGCCGCGAGCATGCCCCTTGGGCGATCAAGGATTTCGGCATCCGCTGCGTCATCGCGCCCAGTTTTGCCGATATCTTCTACAATAATTGCTTCAAGAACGGCATCTTGCCGATAGCGCTGCCTCAGGAGCAGGTGGATGTTCTGATGGCCGAGGCCCAGAAGGGCGCGAATGCGCGAATCGAGGTTGATCTCGAGGCGCAGACGGTTACCACGTCCGAGGGCGACGTCATCTCCTTCGAAATCGACGCGTTCAAAAAGCACTGCCTGCTGGAAGGTCTGGACGATATCGGCTTGACCATGGAAAAGGCTGCAGCGATCGACAGTTTCGAGGCGAGCGCAAGCGCGCAGCGCCCTTGGGTCTGATGCAGTAACTGCATCAACGGCCCGCGATATGCGCGGGCCGTCCTTCCGGCCCTTGTGGGCTAACTTGGCGTGCGAACCACATGTTGTGGCACGCTCATTCCCTGCCAGCACTGACCTTGAGGATTGATGCATTCGCGCATCACTACTTCAATGCATCGCGCCAAGCGCACGAAAAGACGGCGCAAATTCTTGAGCGCCAGCCGGAAACAAGGCAAGATCAAGGCGTAATTGAGGCATACCGCCATAAAGAGCGGGATCAAGTTGGGACAACGTCGCGGCATCGTATCGCGTCAGGCCAAGTTGAAGGGATCGGGCAGTGGTTTCACATGTCGCAGGCGCGGCCATGCGCGCCTTATTGGTGGCTGTACTCATCGCCCTGCCGTCTCTGATGGTGGATCAGGGCGCACAAGAGGCGAGCCAGATAATCCTGCTCATCGCACTTGTCGCGGGGCTGCTGGTGTTCGCCGAATACTCGGCGCATTCGCCCAGCATTCTGGAGTTTCGGTTCGCCGCCCCCTACAACCGCATCAAGTTCATCGCCTTGGCCATCATCATTGTGACACTTTCCGCCATCGCGCGGGGCGGGTCGGAGCCCGGATCGCTGACGCTGCTGCTTGCGGATTTCGGTCGCAGCGTTGGTACGTCCCTGGACTTCCCTTATTCGCCCGTCCGGCAGGTATTGCTATTGGTGCCCACGAATGCGCCCGCAGAAGTGATTGAATTCGTTCGAATTGCTGCCGGGCTAAGCTATGGCGCCTCGCTGCTTATCCTGGCGCTCTTCGTGCTGATCGTTCGTGTGCTCGGCTGGCCGGTACGGCGCGGCGCCTTCAACGTCTGGATGAATCTACCCCTCTTCGATCCCACGCGTGGCGGCGATGTCGTGCAAAAGCTTCAGCGTGAAGCTGGTATTAACCTTTCTTTAGGGTTCGTTCTGCCATTCTTGCTTCCAGTGATCGTGGCAGTGATGCAGGGCCTCCTTACCTCAAGCTCTGTTTTGCAGTCGCATACCTTGATCTGGATGATCGTTGGATGGGCCTTTCTTCCTGCCAGTCTGGTGATGCGCGGCATCGCGATGATCCGCGTGGCCGAACTGATATCGGCCAAGCGTCGGCGCGCTTACGCGCAAGCCGAGGACTCGTTGCAGGTGGTCTGATAGCCTTTTGCCTTGTCTGGTTGGCGCTGACGGCCCCGGCTTGGGGCGACAGTCTGCGTGTGGCGACCTATAATACCGACCTCTCCCGTGACGGGCCGGGACTGCTGTTGCGGGATATCCTGCGCGGCGATGATCAGGCGCAAGCCGTTGCGGAAACCATCGCCGAGGCGGGTGCTGACGTCATCCTGTTGCAGAATGTCGATTACGACATCGATCTGCTGGCGCTGACGGCGCTGCGCGATCTGATCGGACGAGCCGGGCGGGTTTATCCCGAGATGTTTGCGCTCCGGCCCAATACCGGAATTCCGACGGGTCTGGATCTGGACAAGGACGGTCGATTGGGCGAGCCCGAGGACGCCCAGGGGCATGGTGACTTTTCCGGGCAGGGCGGTATGGCCATCCTGTCGCGCTGGCCCATCGACCGGCACGCTGTGCAGGACCTGAGCGGGCTTCTTTGGCGCGACATGCCAAAGGCGTTGCTGCCACAAGCGGACGGCGCGCCCTACTTCAGCCCCGCCGTGCTCGATATGCTGCGTCTGGCGGATGTGGCGCATTGGGCGGTGCCGATCATGCATCCGGACGGCCCGGTGACTGTCCTTGCCTTTCACGCCAGCCCCCCGGTCTTTGACGGGCCGGAAGATCGTAACGGGCGGCGCAACCATGATCAGCTTCGCTTCTGGCAGCACTATCTGGACGGCAGGTTTGGCGCCGCGCCGGACCAGCGCTTTGTCTTGATGGGCCACGCCAATCAAGATCCCGATCGTAGCGAGGGGATCAAGGAGGGGGTCGCCGGCTTGCTGGCCGATCCACGTATTCAGGATGTGCGTCCCCTGCGCCCGGAAGGCACCCCGCCCGAGGCGACTGTTCATTGGCCTCGCGTCACACCGCCTGATCTGCGGGTCAGCTATGTGTTGCCATCACGCGATTGGCAGATCGCTGGGTCCGGGGTTCTGTGGCCGCTGAACGGCTCGGAAGCCGAGCGCGCGGCACTGGCCAGCCGTCACCGCATCGTGTGGGTCGATCTTGCCCTACCCTAGACCCATTTGGCCATGGGCGGCAGCGACATCAGCACGGCATTGGCGTCATGGCCCGTGGCAAGGCCGAATTTCGTGCCGCGGTCATAGACCAGATTATACTCGGCATAGAGGCCCCGATGCACCAGTTGCGCATCCTTGTCGGCATCGCTCCAGTCCTGCACCCGGCGCTTTTCGATCAATGGCAGGAAAGCGGGCAGAAAGGCGCGCCCGATATCCTGCGTCAGCGCGAAATCCGCGTCCCAATCGCCAGAGTTCTGATCATCCATGAAAATGCCGCCGACGCCGCGCGCGCGGCCCCGGTGCGGGATGTAGAAATACTCGTCCGCCCAGTCCTTGAGCCGCGGATAGTGATCCGGCCCGTGCGGGTCCAGATGCGCGCGCTGCTGCGCGTGGAAATGGGCGGTATCCTCGGGGTATTCGATGCAGGGGTTCAGATCGGAGCCGCCACCGAACCACCAGGCATGCGGGGTCCAGAACATGCGGGTATTCATATGGACCGCCGGGCAATGCGGGTTCTGCATATGTGCGACCAGGCTGATGCCGCTGGCCCAGAAGCTGGGATCGCTCTCCATCCCCGGCACGCCGCGCGCCGCCATCGCCTTTTGCGCGGCATCGCCCAGCTGGCCATAGACCTCTGATACGTTGACGCCCACCTTCTCGAAGACGCGGCCGCCGCGCATCACGCTCATCAGACCGCCGCCGGCGTCGCTGCCATCCTCGGTGCTGCGTCTGGTCTCGCTGACCTTGAACCGGCCCGGCGCTGCGTCGCTCAGGGGGCCTCCGCCATGGCTGTCCTCCAGCCCCTCGAAGGCCGCAACGATCTCGTCCCGCAAGCTGCGAAACCAGTCGGCGGCGCGGCGCTTTTCGCTGGTGAAATCGTCAGTCATGGGTGTCCCTTTCGGATGATCAGTGGGCAGGCGCCGAGACCGGATCGACCAGAGAACGGCCCCCGTCCAGCGTTACGATCTGCCCGGTCATGAAGCCCGCGCCGTCACTGGCGAGGAACTGCACCGCCTCGACCAGCTCGCTGCAGGCGGCGATCCGGCCGAGCGGCGTGTGCTCTTCGATATCGCTGCGGTAGTCGCCATGATCCTTGAGCGTTTCCTGCAAGGATCGGCTCATCACCGACCCGAAGGCTAGCGCGTTGACGCGGATCTTGTGCGGCGCCAGCGTCACCGCCATCGAGCGCGTCATCTGATCGATGGCGGCCGAGGATATGCCATAGGCCAGCAGATCGGGATGCGCCCGGCAGGTCGCGATCGAGGACAGGTTGATGATCACGCCGCCGGCGGGGTTTTCCTCGCCCTCGGACTGCTTGATCATGCGCTTGGCCACCAGTTGGCTGAGGCGCAGCGCGGTGATGAGGTTCTGCTCCAGCAGCAACTCGACGGCATCGTCGTCGGGATTCAGCGGATCGGACATGACCACCTGCCGCGAGGCGTTGACCAGAATATCCACCGAATCGAACGCGTCGATCGTGGCTGAGAGCAGATTGGCGAGCGTCAGCTTTTCGCGCAGATCGCCCGCGAAAAAGCGGATGGGGCCGTCATCGTCGAGGCTGCCCAACTGCTCGGTCAGGGCCTCTTCGTCCATATCCGCGAACATGACATTCGCGCCCTTGTCGGCCAGATGCCGTCCAATGGCGAGGCCGATGCCGTTGGCCCCGCCAGTGACGATGGCCGTTTTTCCGGAGATCGAAAATGACATTGTGAAACTGTCCTTGTGAGGGGTTTGCGGCTAGCGCTTCTTGCGCATGGGGCGGCGGGCATGCAGCAGCTTGAACCGTGTATCGCCGCCCGGCGCTTCGGAGACATCGGCAAAGAGGCCTGCGAGAGTCTGTTCATAGGGCAGATGGCGGTTGGCCACCATCCAGAGCTGGCCCGAGGGTTTCAGCATGTCGGCGGCCGCGGCGATGAAGTCACGCCCCAGCGCCGGGTCAGCCTTGCGCGCGGTGTGAAAGGGGGGATTCATCAGAACCGTGTCGGCGCGCGTCTCGGGGCGCCAGCGCAGCGCATCCTCCCAGTGAAAGCGCGCGCGCGGATCGGCCACGTTGATACGGGCGCAGCCCAGTGCCGCGTGGTCGGCCTCGACGGCGTCGATCAGCCTGATGCTGTCCCGCTCCAGCGCCCGGTGGGTAAGGTATCCCCAGCCTGCGCCCAGGTCGATCACGTGCGCGCCCAGCGTTTCAGGCAAATTGTCAGCCAGCGCACGAGAGGCCGGGTCGATGCCGTCGGCGGAAAACACGCCCGGCGCGGTGACATAGCCTTCTTCGATTTCGCTTGGCTCGCCCGCGCGCCAGCCGGGCAGTTCGGGCGCCGGGTCCATCCAGAACAGCTTGCCATGTGCCTTGTTGATCGGGCCGGACACGCCGTCGGCCTGTTTGCGGCACGCCTTCATGGCCGACTCGATTCCATCGGTCTTCATGCCATCGACGATCACCGGACCATCGGTCACATCTGCAGCCTGCGCGATCAGGGCGCGGGCGCGGTCCTTGGCGCGGGGCAGGCAGATCAGCGAGGCGCCATAGCGCCCCTCGGGCGCGGTGTTGCAGGTATAGCCCAGCGCGGCGAAGTGATCGCTGTCGGGCTTGATGCCCGTGATCACGTGGCAAAGGTCCTGCGGCAGATCCGACAGGTCGCTGTCGGGGGTGGGCGCGAACACCGCGATGCGCGCGCCATCCGGCAAGGACAGGCCGCCGCCCTGCAGCGCCAGTGACAATCGGATGCCTGTCATGATGTTTATTCCCGTTCCATCGTGCATTGCAGGGGATGCTGGTGTTTGCGCGCGAAATCCATGACCTGCGCCACCTTGGTTTCCGCGATTTCGTGGCTGTAGACGCCGACGACGGCGACGCCCTTCTTGTGGACGGTCAGCATGATCTCAAACGATTGCGCGCTGCTGAGGCCAAAGAAACGCTCGAGCACCGCAACCACGAACTCCATCGGCGTGTAGTCATCATTCAGCAGCAGCACCTTGTAGAGCGGCGGGCGCTTGGTCTTGGGCCGCGTGGCAACCACGACCGAGCTGTCGGTGCCGTCATCGTCGTCGGCCATCGTCCATTGCTGCGATGTAATGAGGTCCATAGGGTCCATGTGTCTGCTGCGCTCATCGATAGGTCGGGTCGTGTAACTCAGGCCGTCTATATAGCCTTTGACGCAAATTTTGAAAGGGGGTGGCGGCGTCCGGCGGTTGCCAGGGTCTGGCCCTGCCTCAGGCCGCGCCCCAGCCTTCCGATTGCATCTCGCGCAGGCGGCTGGCGGTGCGCTCGAACTCGAAACTGCCCTCGCCTTCGACATAGAGATATTCGGGCGTTGCCGCCGCCGAGCAGATCAGGCGCACCTTCGCCTCGTAAAGCGCGTCGATCAGCGTGACGAAGCGTTTCGCCTCGTTGAAGTTCTGGCGGCTGAGCAGGGGGATATCCTCCAGCACCAGAACGCGCGCGGCCTCGGCCAGCGCGAGGTAGTCGGCAGCGCCCAGCATGCGCCCGCAAAGGTGATAGAATGTGGCCCGCGCGACACCGTTGTGAAAGGCGGGGATTTCCAGCTGCCGCTTCTGCACGGTCAGGGTATGCGGCTGCGCCTTGCCTTCGGTCAGGCTCTGCCAGACCTCCTCGATCTTGGCGCGCGCCTCGGCGTTGTTGGGGGTGAAGTAGGTGGGGCTGCCGGCCATGCGGTCCTGCCGGTAATCATTGGGCGATGTCAGCTCATGCACCACCATCCGCTCCTTGATCAGGTCGATGAAGGGCAGGAAGAGCTGGCGGTTCAGCCCGTTCTTGTAGAGATCATCGGGCACACGGTTGGATGTGGTCACCACCACGACGCCCGCATCGAAAAGACCCTGAAACAGCCGCCCCACGATCATCGCGTCGGTGATGTCGGTGATCTGCATCTCATCGAAAGCCAGAAGTCGCACATCTTCGGCCACCTTGGCGGCGACAGGGGCGACGGCATCCTCCTTGCCCTCTTGCCGCGCGGCGTGGATGCCGGCGTGGATTTCCTGCATGAAGGCGTGGAAATGCACCCGGCGGTTTGGAACCTTCAATGAGCTGGCGAACATGTCCATCAGCATGGATTTGCCGCGCCCCACCCCGCCCCACATGTAGAGGCCCCTGGGCGGCTCGGGCGCCTTGCGGAACCATCCCTTGGGCTGCGGCTCGGCCAGCGCGGCGCGGATACGCTCGAACTCGGGCAGTACACGCTCTTGCGCGGGGTCGGCGGTCAGCGCGCCGGAATTAACCTTGTCGGCGTAGATGTCGGGCATTGTCTTCATGGGCAGGGACATACCTTGGGGCCAGCGCATTGGGAAGCCATCAGGCGCGCGCATCCTTGGGCGAGCCCATCACCACATAGGAGGTGATGGCATTGACCTGCGGCAGCACGCCCATGACATCGGTGTGAAATGCCTTGTAGCTGGGCAGGTCGGCCACCTCGATCCGCAGCAGATATTCGACCGAGCCGGTGATGTTGTGACATTCCACCACCTCGGGCGCGGCAGCCATGGCGCGCTCGAACGCCTCCTGGCTGGCCTTGGTGTGGCTGTTGAGACCGACGGTGGCATAGGCAACGAAACCGACGCCCATCGCCCCGCGATTCAGAACCGCACGGTAACCAGCGATCACGCCGCGCCGCTCCAGTTCCTGTACGCGGCGCAGACAGGCGCTGGGCGACAGGCCGCAGCGCTCGGCGAGCTGAATGTTGCTGATCCGGCCATCTCGTGCCAATTCCTGCAATATGCGCTCGTTGATCTTGTCCATGACGCTGGATAATTGCGCCATTTCTGAGTTCTGACAAGTATTCGCAATGACATTGCGGAGTGCTCTGCATAATCTTGCGCCCTATGACATTGGATATCCTCTCTGCGCTGGTCGCCTTCTGCTTTGTCGGAGTGATCACCCCCGGCCCGAACAACCTGATGCTGATGGCATCAGGGGCCAATTTCGGCTTTCGCCGGACGGTGCCGCATATGTTTGGTATCGGGGTCGGGATGCCCGTCCTGACGCTGCTGGTGGGCGTTGGCATCATCCGCGTCTTTGAGGTGTTTCCCATCGTGCAGACCGTGCTGACGGTGATCAGTGTAGCCTATCTGCTGTTCCTGGCGTGGAAGATTGCCAATGCCGCTCCACCGCAGCAGGCCGGTGCCGAGGAGGCGGGCAAGCCGCTGACCTTCCTGCAGGCCGTCGCCTTCCAGTGGGTCAATCCCAAGGCCTGGTTCATGGCGCTCTCGGCGATCACGCTCTATGCGGGCGGGCGCGAGCCTTCGGCGATCCTGTGGGTCGCTGGCGCCTATTGCGCGGTCTCGTCCATCAGCACGACCAGCTGGACCGCACTGGGCCAGCAGATGCGCCGGTTTCTCGGCACGCCGGGGCGGTTGCGCGCATTCAACTGGACGATGGCCGCGCTGTTGGTGGCAACATTGATTCCCGTGCTAATGCCGCACTGACGGCCAAGCTGATTGCATTTGGTGCCGGCCCCAGCCATATAACGCAGGCACCAAACGGAGCCGCGTTTATGACCCAATATCTCGACTTTGAAAAACCCCTCGCCGAAATCGAAGGCAAGGCCGAGGAGCTCAGGGCGATGGCCCGCGCCGGTGAGGGTGTCGATGTCGAGGAAGAGGCCGCCGCGCTGGACAAGAAGGCCGCGACCATGCTGCGTGACCTCTACAAGGATCTGACGCCCTGGCGCAAATGCCAAGTCGCGCGCCACCCCGAGCGACCCCATTGCCGCGACTATATCAAGGCGCTTTTTACCGAATACACGCCCTTGGCCGGGGACCGCAATTTTGCCGATGATCACGCCGTGATGGGCGGCCTTGCGCGGCTGGATGACCGCCCCGTGATGGTGATCGGCCATGAAAAGGGCAACGACACCAAGTCCCGAATCGAGCGGAATTTCGGCATGGCCCGCCCCGAGGGCTACCGCAAGGCGATCCGCCTGATGGAGATGGCGCACAAGTTCGGTTTGCCGGTTATCACGCTGGTCGACACGCCCGGCGCCTATCCCGGCAAAGGCGCCGAAGAGCGAGGCCAGTCCGAGGCGATCGCCCGCGCCACCGAGAAATGCCTGCAGATCGGTGTGCCGCTGGTCAGCGTCGTGATCGGCGAGGGCGGATCTGGCGGGGCTGTTGCCTTTGCCAGCGCCAACCGCGTCGCCATGTTGGAGCACTCGGTCTATTCGGTCATCTCGCCCGAGGGCTGCGCGTCGATCCTATGGAAGGACGCTGAGAAGATGCGCGAGGCCGCCGAGGCGCTGCGCCTGACCGCACAGGACCTCATCAAGCTGGGCGTTGCCGACCGTCTGATCGACGAGCCGATGGGCGGCGCGCATCGCAATCCCAAGCAGGCGATGGAAAATGTCCGCGCCGCGCTGGGCCAGATGCTGCAGGATCTGGACGGCAAGAGCCCGAAGGCGCTGGTCCAGGACCGTCGCGAGAAATACCTGAACATGGGCAGCAAGGGCTTGGCGGCTTAACCCGCCAGCATTCTCAGGCCCTGCGTCACGTCCGATCTGACCGCAAGGCGCAGTGCAGGCTCGTCTCCGGCCTTTAGCGCCCCGATGATGAGGCGGTGATAGGGGGGTGGCTCTTTCTGGCGCAGTTTGCCGTATAGCTTGCGCATGGTCGGCCCCAGTTGCAGCCAGACCGTTTCGGCCATTGCCAGCATCGCGGGGGCCTGCGCCCGCAGGTAGAGCGTGCGGTGAAACTCCAGATTGCGCCGGATATAAGCGACGGCATCGTGGCGGGCGATATCCTCGGCTATCGCGGCGTTGATCGTGGTCAGCCTGTCGATCAGCGCGATGTGTGCGCGGGGCAGGGCGCGGCTCGCCAACTCGACCTCCAGAAGCGAGCGGAGCGCCGCCAGTTCCTCGATTCGGTCATTGCTGAGCTCGGGGGTCGACACGCGGCCCGACTGGCTGAGCGTCAGCGCACCCTCGGCCACCAGCCGGCGCAGCGCCTCGCGGGCCGGGGTCATCGAGACGTCGAATTCCTTGCCGATACCGCGCAGGGTCAGCGATTGGCCGGGCGCGATCTGGCCGTGCATGATGCGCGTGCGCAGCCCGCGATAGACGCGGTCATGGGCGGCGGGAACGGGATCGGGGCGTGGATTCATCAACATGAATCCCTTGTGATCACAAATTCAGCCGCCGTCAATCAAAGCGATAGCGGTGCAGCTCCGTCCCGTGCCGGCGCAGCCATTGGCGATGCGCCGCGTAATCCGGCATCAGGTGCGCGACCGCATCCCAGAAGGCGGCCGAGTGGTTCATCTGCTCAAGATGCGCAACCTCATGGGCAGCGACATAATCCAGCACCTCGGGCGGGGCCATGATCAGCCGCCAGGAATAGCTGAGCCCCGCAGTGGACGAGCATGACCCCCAGCGCGAGCGTGTGTCGCGCAGGGTCAGCTTGCCATAGGGGCGCCCCAGGGCGGCTGAATAGCGGTCCGACGCCGCCGCCAGCCTGTCCCGCGCCAGCGTTTTCAGCCAGGCCTGCAGGCGCGCGGGCTGGCCGCCCGGCACGATCAGCCGATCCCCCTCAATGGTGACGCGCCGCCCCGGTCCGGCCTCGACGCGAAAGAGGTCGCCTTCGACGGGGATCTGCGCCCCGGGCAGGGCGGCCACCTCGGGGGCGCGGCTCTCCAGATGGCCCTGCAACCAGTCCTGCTTGGAGCGTGCGAAGTCCAGCGCCTCGCGCTCGGACAGGCCGCGGGGCAGGGTCAGCGTGACGCGCCCATCCACCCCCGAGACCCGCAAGGAGATGCGCCGCGCGCGCGACGACCGGCGCAGGGTTACTGCGATCGGGGGGTTGCCGGGAAGGATATGCTCGCCCATATGCCTGAATATCGCTGCGGGTGCCTGTCTTAAAGGCTTTGACACCTTTGCACCGTTATGGCAGGTGGCGCAGACCGCATGCAAGGCACCATATTTGAAAGGGATGACCCATGCCCAAGGAAGAATGGGGCGTCAAGCGCCTGTGCCCGACGACGGGCCAGCGCTTTTACGACCTGAACAAGGATCCCATCGTCAGCCCCTACACGGGCGAAGTCGTCGAGCTGAACACCGGCAAGAGCCGGTCGATCAAGGCTGACGCAGAGGATGCGGAAACGAAGAAGATGAAAGAAGCCAACACCGACGACGACGCGGTGCTGGATGATGATGATGACGATGTCGACGTCGATCTGGGCGATGATGTGCTCGAGGACGATGAGGACGAGGATGTCTCGCTGGACGAGATCGCCGATGTCGCATCGGATGACGACGATAGCTGATACCGCAAAGCCGGGCCGGATTTTTTCGCTTGATCCCGCCCGGCGCTTTGCTTAATCAGCGCCAAGCGGCCCGGTTGGGCCGCATCGGGGCCTTAGCTCAGCTGGGAGAGCGCCTGCATGGCATGCAGGAGGTCAGGGGTTCGATCCCCCTAGGCTCCACCAAACTTCCTGTTTTTCCGTTGAATCAGCATCCGATTTCCAGCGGTGATCTGTTTTCGTGGGTTGTGATGCCTGAGCCGTTCCAGCACGTTGGACGCAGGCCGTTCGAACCGAATTCCAGTTGCCGCTACAGTGGGTTTTTTCTCTGGGCGCTTGACATCAGGCTTGGATGCCTTGCCATTTCGATGTGGAAAGCTGACTAGACGCTTCACGTGGAAGGTTCGATTCAGGATGAGCAGGTTCGCAAAGACTGCGTTTGGGCGCATCACCGACACGGATGCAGATGATGTGAGTGCCGAGGAAGCGGGCAATGGCGTTATCCATGTCCTGTCTCTCACCCTGACCAAGACCGCTGACGCGCTGATCGACCCCAAGCTTGTGCTGTCCTGGCTGTTGACGGCTCTGGGGGCGCCTGGCGCGATGATCGGTGCGCTGGTTCCGGTACGCGAAGCCGGCGCGCTCTTGCCGCAACTGGCCCTCGCGCGCTGGGTCGAGGCAAGCCCGCAGCGCAAGCGATTCTGGGCGGCTGGCAGTGCCCTACAGGGGCTCGCGGCTCTGGGCATTGCGGCGTCTGCGTTGCTCTTGAGCGGCATCTGGGCGGGCGGCGCCATCGTGGCCTTCCTTGCCGTGCTCGCCGTTGCGCGGTCGGCCTCGTCGGTCAGCTACAAAGACGCATTGGCACGAACGATTACCAAGCGGCGCCGGGGGGCGATCACTGGACTGGCCGCATCGGTCGCGGCGGTTTCGGTCTTTGTCGTCGGCTTGGTCATGGCGGCGGGACTCTTTGAGGTCGCCGTCACGCCGTTGGCAGCGATCATTGCGGTCGCGGGGGCAGCCTTCTTGCTGGCTGCGATCATTTTCTTGCGTTTGAGCGAGCCAAAAGGTGGCACTGACACCGTTGATAACGATGCCTCACTTACCGCGCTTGTCGATCCGATCCTTTCGGATGTCCAACTGCGCCTGTTTGTTGCCTCCCGTGCCGCGCTTGCGGTAACAGCATTGGCGCCTCCCTTTATCGTCATGCTCACGGCGGCCTCGGGCCGCAGCGCACTGGACCAACTGGGACCGCTGGTAATGGCCTCCACCGCGGCCTCGGTTCTGGCATCCTATGTCTGGGGGCGCCTTTCGGACTATTCCAGCCGGCAGACCTTGATGGCGGCGGGGGCGCTGGCCGCAGTGGTTTTCGCGGTTGTCGGCGGACTTGGCCTGACGCTCGGCGGATTGGGCGGGGCGTTTGGCGCCGCGGCCGCGATCTTTGCGGCGCAGATCGCCTATGAGGGGGTGCGGGCGGGCCGCAAGCTGCACCTGACGGATATGGCCGAGGATGCGTTTCGCGCCCGCTATACTGCTCTGTCCAACACGCTTATCGGTATCGCCTTGCTTGCGGGCGGTCTCTTTGGTCTCGCGGCCGAGCGGTTTGGGCCCGCGCCGGTACTCCTGGTCTTCGCCGTGATCGCGTTGCTGGGATCGGCGTTGTCGGCCACTCTTGAGGAAGTGCAGCAGGACTGATGCGGCATTCCTTGTTGCTCTGGCTTGCGGTTTGGAAGATCAACATGTGCTTGCGCAGGGGCGGCTTCCGGCGCGCTGATTTTCTTTCGTAACTCTGGCACGGCGCGACCAACCGCGCTGCGCGCACTTTGGGGTTGTCCACGTTTGGGCTTAGCGTCTAGGAGGCTGCGAAGGCTGCTCTCACTGCCGTGACGAAGTAATCCGCCTCATCTTCACTCAAGATCAGCGGCGGGCGAATTTTCAGGATATTGGCGTCCGGTCCGGTTGCGCTGATCAGCACGCCATTCCGGCGCAGGTGATTGACGACAAAACCCGCGCGTGCCGCGTCAGGGGTATTTGTTTCCGTATTGGTGACGCATTCGACAGCCAGAAACAGGCCCGCGCCCCGAACATCGCCGATATCGCTGCGCCCGGCGGCAATATCGCGCAGGCCAGCTTTCATATGGGCACCGACATCGCGGGCATTCTGCTGCAGGCCTTCGGTTTCGATCACGTCCAGTACGGCCATACCTGCCGCGGCGGCCACCGGGTTTCCGCCAAAGGTGTTGAAATAGCGTGCCTTTTTGCCAAATTCGGCTACCAGATGCGGCTGCATCGCCGTCCCTGATACGGGAAATCCATTTCCCATCGGCTTGCCCATGGTGACCATATCCGGGACCAGCTCATGCCGCTGAAACCCCCAGAAGGCATCGCCAGTGCGCGCAAATCCCGGCTGCACCTCGTCGGCGATGAAGAGGCCGCCCTCGGCGCGGATCAGATCGACGGCGGGCTGCAAGAAACCAGCGGGGTCTGGGTAGAGGCCATCGCTGGAAAAGACCGTATCGACGATGAAGGCTGCAGGCTCGATCCCGTCGGCGCGCATCGCGCCGATGGCCTCGGCCAGATCGGCAGCAAGCTTGGCGCCCTGGCTCTCGGACGGCACTGTCAGCGCATTGGGTGCATCAATCAGGCGCACGCGCGGGCCACGCGTGACGAAATCCCCCAGCGATGGCGACAGCTCGGATACCGATTCGCTGAGGCCGTGATAGGCGAGGCGTGTGACGATCACACCCTGCCGCCGCGTGTAGCTGCGTGCGATGCGCAGCGCGAGATCGTTGGCTTCGGAGCCGGTGCAGGTGAACATCACATGACCCAGTGCATCCGGCATGGTGGCCAAGAGACGCTCGGCATAGTTCACCACGCCCTCATGGAGGTAGCGGGTATGGGTGTTCAGCACGCCAAGCTGCGCGCTGATGGCCTGCACCACATGCGGGTGACAATGGCCCAAGGATGCGACGTTGTTGTAGGTGTCCAGATATTTCTTGCCCGCCTTGTCCCAGACCCACGCGCCCTCGCCACGGACGAGGTGCAGCGGTTCTTCGTAGAAGAGGCGATAGGCGGGGCCGAGAACCTTGGCGCGCCGTTCGATCAGGGCGCGGTCTTCGGGGTCAAGATGATCGGCGGCGGACGCGTCGAAGGCGTTGACCATGCTCATGGGGCGGGCCTTTCCATTGCGGCGCGGAGCGCGGCCTGCGCGGCGGGGATGCCGATGGCGTCGATCGCGTCGAGGCCGTGCAGCGAGGCGGCGGTGTTGCGCAGGATGTAGTCGGCATTGGCCGGGTAGCGCCGCGCGCGCCAGGCGCCGATGGTTAGCGTCGTGGCGTGGCGCAGGCGCATGAGATCGGGCAGCAGTTCCAGCTCCTCGCGCTCCAGCGGCATGAGGGTGGTATAGCCGGCGATCATCCCGGCGATCCGTTCCATCGGCCGCTCGCCGTCCGTCACCTGATAGGAGCAGGCAACCGCCAGATCGCAGGCAACGGGGGTGTGCACCATGTCGCCGAAGTCGATGATGCCGGTGGCGCGCGTGGCCTGCGCGCTATCGACGAGCAGGTTATGCGGGTTGAAATCGTTATGCACCACCTGCGCGCGCAGGCAGGGTAGGTGCGGCGCAATCTCGGCGTCGAAATGGTCGACGATGGCCGTCAGGCGCGCGCGCAGGGCGCCATCCTCGACCGCGTCCAGCATCGGGCGCAGGCGGTGCGCCTGCTTGATATCCCACTGCAGGATATGGCCCGCCGCCGGATGGAAAAACCCGCGCAAGCCGAGTGTCAGTCGCGCGAGAAGCGCGCCCAAAGCCGGGTAGAGTCCCGGCGCGGGCGTGGCGCTACTGAGGACCGTGCCGCTCAGGAAGGTCATCAAGCGCACGACATGGGCATCGCCATTGGGCCCGGTGATGATGGCCGAGGGCGCGCCGGTTAGCGTCTGGCAGATGCGCTGCACCGGAAGGGACGGGTCCACCTTGGCCAGATGCATCAGCGCGGCGGTCTGCATGTCGGTCACGCCGCGATCCTCGACCGCGTTCGTGACTTTCAGCAGCGCCTCCTCGCCAGTATCCAGGCGAATGTGGAAATTGGCATCCTTTTCGGCACTAAGCGGCCTGATAGAGCCTGATATGCCATACAGATCGCGCGCCAGGTCCGCAGCCATGTCCAGCGATATCTCGGGCGCGTCATGCGCCAGCAGATCCGTCAAGGCGGGTGGCGCCTCGGACGGAAAACAGAAGCTGGGGAGGCCTGTCATGTGCGTCATCAGCTATCGATTGCCTCGACGCCGCACCATTCCGCAATGAAGAGCGCCATGGTTGTCGTGATCTTTTGCACCGATGAAAGACTGACGCATTCGTCGATGCCGTGGATGTTGCGCGATTTTGGCCCGTAGCAGAGGGACGGGATCTGATTGTAGAGCGCATAGACCCGGCTATCGAGGTAACTGGGCGT
The DNA here is from genome assembly GCF_043355895.2 of Roseovarius maritimus. Classification (NCBI taxonomy): domain Bacteria; kingdom Pseudomonadati; phylum Pseudomonadota; class Alphaproteobacteria; order Rhodobacterales; family Roseobacteraceae; genus Roseovarius; species Roseovarius maritimus. Next base: position 37,420 of record NZ_JBHFPF020000005.1, on the reverse strand, counting down.
CATGAAAGATTTGAGCGGTGCGCCGATGGCGGCCTCATGTGCGCGGCCCAGTACCGCCTCGGCCTCGCTGCCTTCCTCCAGCGCGTAACCCTCGGCGTAGAAGCCGTTGAAGACCACCTTGGGCGGGTTGTTGGCGAGGAAGGCGTCATTGTCGGCAAAACTCTTGATGCGGTCGGTGATCTCCTTGGCTGCCTCTTCGGCACCCTGTCCGGGATAGAGCGAGACGCGGCAGTCGATATTGCACCATGATGGGACGGACGAGGCCCAATCGCCGCCCTCGATCTTGCCTATGTTCAGATTGATCGGGTGCGCCTCATCCTCGAAATGGGGATGGTTGGCCTTATCCGCATTCCAGTCCGCCTCCAATTCACGCAGAGCGCCGACGATGCGATAGGCGGCGTCGATGGCATTGGCTCCCTCGCCCATTTCGCGCACATGGACGGGCACGCCGCGCACCTGCACCTGGAACCAGACCACGCCCACATTGGCGCGCACCAGCATCTCCTCCTCGGGCTCGGGGATGAAGGCAGCGTCAGCGGTGTAGCCTTGCAAGAAGGTCTGAAGCGCGCCGTTGCCGGTGCTTTCTTCCTCGACGACGGATTGCACATAGACCGTCGCCGCGGGCTGAAGGCCGATACTGCGCAGCGCGTCGAGGGCAAAGAGGTTGGCGGCGGCGCCGGCTTTCATATCGCCCGAGCCGCGGCCATACATCCAGTCGCCGTCGATCTTGCCGGAAAAGGGCGGATCGGACCACATGTCGTGCAGTCCCTCGGGCACCACGTCGAGATGCGATTGCAGGATCAGCGAGCGGCCCTTTTCCTCGCGCGGTCGGTGGATGCCGACGACGATGGGAGCGTCCGAATGATGTTCCGAGAATTTCGAGCCACCAGGATGCGCCTCGATCGCGGTGCGCTCCATCTCGAAGCGATCCATTTTGTAGCCGCGCCCCTGAAGTTCGCGAAAGAGCAGGTCCTGGATGCTGTGCTCGTGTCCGCGCAGGGACGGGTTCTGCACCAGTTTCTGGGTGAAGGCGGTCTGGGCGTCAAAGCCATCCTCGACCGCCTTGATGATCCGGTTCCGTAGGTCTGCATCCAGTGTCATTGTCTCGTGCCTTTCAGGTTAGAGCATCGCTTCGATCAGATAGGGGCCGGGTTCGTGGGCCGCGTCCTCGATGGCGCGCATCAGCTCGGCCACGTCCTCGACCCGGCGGCCGGGCACGCCCATACCGCGTGCCATCGCCACGAAATCGAGATGCGGGCGATCAAGGTTGAGCATGTCGAGCGCATCCTGCCCCGGCTGGGCGCCGACATTGTGCAGTTCGGTCTTGAGGATCGCGTAGCTTTGGTTGGCGAGGATGATGGTGGTCACGTTCGAACCCTCGCGCGCCTGCGTCCAGAGACCCTGGATCGTGTACATGGCCGAGCCGTCGGCCTGCAGCGTGACGACGGGCCGGTCGGGGCAGGCGATGGCGGCGCCCGCCGAAAGGGGAATGCCGATGCCGATGGAGCCACCGGTGAGCGCCAGCCACGAGTTGGGCCGCGCCATGTCACCCGCAGGGAAGGTCGCGCCGCCGGATGAGACAGCCTCGTCGATGATGATCGCATCCTCGGGCAGAGCATTGGCGAGCGCCGCGCCGAGGTTGTCGAGCGTGATCGCGCCGGACTGGGGCCGGGCGGGCATGGCGGGGCTTTGCCCTGTGCCGGGCTTTGCGCCGACGCGGTCTGCCAGCGCCGACACGGCGGCCTGCCCGTCGCCATCGACGCCCACCAGGGTCACCTGCGCGCAGTTTTCAGGTAGCAGAAGGCTCGGCTTGCCCGGATAGGCAAAGAAGGCGACGGGCGGCAGCGTCTCGATCAGGATGGCGCGGTCATAGGGGGCGAGACAGGCAATCGCCCCGTCGATCGGGTAGGGGATCTTGGGCAGCGGCGCGCGGCCCTGTCCCCGCTCGATTCGCCGGGACGAGGTGGGGGCGAGAATGGTCGCGCCGGTCTTCTCGCCGATGCCTTGCAACAGCTTGAGCGTTGCCGGGTCCTCCAATACCGAATTGCCAACGAGGATGGCGGTCTTGCCGCCGGGCGCGAGCAGTTTCACCGCCTCGTCCAGCCGCGCCTCATCCAGTGGGGCTGCGTCATCGGGCGTTAGTTCGGGGGCCATCTGGCCGCCCTCGTCCCAGCCGATATCGGCGGGCGCGACCAGCGTGGCGATGCGGCCGGGCTTGCCCTTGGCGACGCGCAGCGCCTCCATCGCATCGCGTGAGAAGCTGCCGGCATCCTCGCCCGATTTCACCCAGTCGCTGAAGGGCGCGCAGGCCCCTTCGACATCAGCCGAAAGAGGCGCGTCATATTGCCGGTGCCGCAGCGCATGATCGCCGACAAGGTTGACCATCGGAACGCGCGCCTTCTTGGCGTTGTGCAGGTTCGCCGCCGCGTTGGCGAAACCGGGCGCGAGATGAAGCAGTGTCACCGCAGGCTTGCGGGCCATGCGGGCATAGCCATCGGCGGCGCCGGTCACGACCCCCTCGAAGAGGCCAAGGACGCAATGCATCAGCTTGGTGCGGTCCAGCGCATCGACGAATTGCATCTCGGACGTGCCGGGATTGGCGAAACAGGTGTCAACGCCCGCCGCGTGCAGGCTGCGCACGACGCTTTCGGCGCCGTTCATTTCCTTGGGTGCATCGCTCATGTCGTTGCCTCGCGGAAGGTGGTGATGAAGGCCTTGGCGTTGTCGGCCAGCGACGGGCCCAGATATCCGCCCTCCTGCACCAGCACGGTGGGCACGTTCAGCGCGGCCAGGCGGCGGGCCATTTCGGCAAAGCCATCGGGATAGACCTGCACGGCTGCCAGCGGATCGTCGGCGGCCATGTCGAAGCCCAGCGAGACGACCAGCGCCTCGGCCCCAAAATCCTTGATCGCCTTGATCCCCTTGTCGAGGGCTTCCAGCACATCGTCCTCGGTCGCGCCTTGTTCCAGCAGAATGTTCATCGATTTGCCGATCCCCTCGCCCTCGCCGGTCTCATCCGCGTGGCCAAGGTAGAAGGTGGGGTAGGTCGCGGGATCGGGATGCAGCGAGCAAAAGAAGATATCGCCACGCTCGTAGAGGATATCGAGCGAGCCGTTGCCAGTATGCACATCGACGTCGATCAGCGCGACCTTTTTGTATTTGGAGGTCAGGTGGTTGGCCACGACGCAGGCGTTGTTGAAAAAGCAGAACCCGTTTGCGCAGTCGCGCATCGCGTGATGCCCGGGCGGTCGGCAGAGCGCATAGGCGCTGCGCGATCCGGCCAGCACATCCTCGGCAGCGGAAATCGCGGTCTGGGCGGACCAGTAGACGGCCTCCCATGTACCCTCGGTCAGCGGGGTCGAGGTGTCTGTCATCCACCAGCCCAGCTGGCCGTGGATATCGTTCGGCTCCTTGCCGCGGCGTACGCCCGGATGCATCGTGGGGATGGCCAGCGCGTCCGGCCCGGCGCTTTCGACGAAACGCTTGTAAGCGGTGGGCAGGAAGTCGACATAGCCGGGATTGTGCACCGCCTTGACCGGGTCCAGCCCGTGATCGCCGGGTTTGGTGATCTCAAAGCCTTCGCCGATCAGCATGTCGCGCAGGATCTCGGCGCGCTGGGGCTGCTCCTGATGCGGCATCGCGGCGCCCCGGCGAAAGTAGGTGGTGGGCGCGTGGCGCAGCTGGCGCTCGTCGAAGAAGGCTTTCATCGGGATGTCCTCATGTTGGTCGCGCAGGCTGGCTGCGCCGGCTTTGCCGACAGTAGTGGGCCGGGCGCGCCGCATCGTCAATACGCGGCGCAGCATTGCAAGTTTCGTTTGCCGGATCAATGTGATTGATGCATGATGCATCAAAATCAGGGATGCGGATGAAAGAACTCAGCAAGGAATCGCTTGGCAGTGCCATCTATGACAGGGTCAGTCAGGACCTTGTCCGGGGCAAGTTGCGACCGAATCAGAAGGTCACGATTCGCGGTCTGGCCGAGACGCTGGGAACCAGCTCGACCCCTGTGCGCGACGCAGTGCAGCGTCTTTTGCAAGACAACGCGCTGGAGCAGCGTTCGCTGCGGGATGTGCGCGTGCCGGTGCCTACGATGGCCCAGTATCAGGAGATTGCGGCCCTACGCGCCGAGTTGGAGGGCATGGCCGCCGCCGAGGCCGCGCGCGTTGCCACCCCTCAGGATATCACCAGTCTGCGCCGTATCATTGCCCGCAACGAGGAGGCCATCGCTGCCGCCCGCTGGACCCGCGCCGCCGAGCTGAATCAGCAGTTTCATTTCGCGCTGGCCGAGGTGGCGCGTATGCCCATGCTGCTGGATATCCTGACGCGGCTATGGCTGCGCATGGGGCCGCTCATTTCCGGCTATTACGATGGAGCCAAGCAGGACATGGTGCAGCGTCACCACGGCGTCATCGCGGCCTTCGAGGCGGGTGATTCGGATGCAGCGCGGGCAGAGATCCGCGCCGATATCGCCGAGGGGCGCGAGGGCATCACACGTTACATCGCCTCTTTCGGCGAAGAGTTCGGGCCAGGATCGGAGCCTTCCAGATGACGGGTGGAAATACCTGCTCATTTGGTTAATCTGATGCCATAGAAACGATAACAACCAACGGGGAACATAATGTTACGACCTTTCAAACTTGCTGCTGCGGCAGTGGCGCTGGCGCTGACCAGTTCATTCGCAGGCCCGCTGGCCGCGCAGGATGGCGAGCCGCAGGATGGCGGCACGCTGAACGTGGTAATCCAGCCAGAGCCACCCAGCCTGATGCTGGGCATCGTGCAGAACGGCCCTACCCAGATGGTCGCCGGCGACATCTATGAAAGCCTGATGTGGTATGATTTCGATCTCCAACCGCATCCGCAGCTGGCTGAATCCTGGGAGATTTCCGACGACGGCAAGACCTATACATTCAAGCTGCGCGAGGGCGTCGTTTTCCATGACGGCGAGCCGTTCACATCCGAGGATGTGAAATTCTCGATGGACGTGTTCCTGCGCCAGATGCATTCGCGCATGGGCGTCTACATGGAACATGTCGAGAGCATCGAAACCCCCGACGATTATACCGTCGTCTTCAACCTCAAGCAGCCCTTCGGCCCCTTCATCGGCATCTTCGAGGCCGGCACGGCGCCGATGATTCCCAAGCATATCTATGAAGGCACCGATTTCGCCAACAACGAGGCGAACAACACCCCCATCGGCACCGGTCCGTTCAAGTTCGATGAATGGCAAAAGGGCAGCTACATCCACTTCGTCAAGAACGAAGATTATTACATGGAAGGTCTGCCGCATCTCGACGAGATCTATTACCATGTGATCCCCGACGCCGCATCGCGCGCCGTGGCTTACGAGACGGGCAAGGTCGATGTGCTGCCCGGTGGCTCGATCGAGAATTTCGACGTGCAGCGTGTGCGCGAGATGGAAAACACCTGCATCACCGAAAAGGGCTTCGAGTATTTTGCGCCCCATTCGTGGATCTGGGTCAACCTGAACAACAAGCCGCTCGACGATGTGAAGGTGCGCCAGGCGATGATGCATGCGCTGGATCGCCAGTTCGCGCGCGACGCGCTGTGGAATGGACTGGGTAAGGTCGCGACCGGCCCGGTTTCATCCGCGACCAAATTCTATGCTCCCGACACGCCTGATATCGGCTACGACCCCGAGAAGGCCAAACAGCTGCTGGAGGAATCCAGCTATGATGGCGAGACGATCCGCCTTCTGGGTCTACCTTACGGCGAGACGTGGCAGCGGTGGGCCGAAGCGGTCAAGCAGAACCTGACCGAGATCGGCATGAACGTCGAGCTGGTGCCGTCGGATGTGGCGGGCTGGAACCAGAAGACATCGGACCGCGATTTCGATCTGGCGTTCACCTACGTCTATCAATACGGCGATCCGGCGCTGGGTGTGTCGCGCAGCTACATGGGCGACAATGCCGAGCCGGGCAGCCCGTGGAACAACGTCGCCAATTACCAGAATGCCGAGATGGACAAGCTCTGGGACGAGGCCGCGCTGATGGCGAACCCTGAGGACCGCAAGGCCGCCTACAAGACCATACAGGACCAGATCGTCTCGGAGGTGCCGAATCTGTGGCTGCTGGAGCTCGGCTTTCCGACAATCTATCGCTGCAACGTCAAGAACCCGGTCAACACCGCGTTCGGCGTGAATGACGGCTTTCGCCGCGCGTGGATTGCCAAGGAATAAGGGCAGATGCCTCCGGTCCGGGCCGCTCGCGTGGCCCGGACCCATTACTGACATGGAAACAAGGCTGAGCCGCACGTGACACGTTTCATCCTGGGCAGGCTGGTCAAGGCGGTGTTTATCCTGCTGGCCATCCTGATCTTCAATTTCTTCCTGATCCACGCCGCGCCGGGCGATCCCGCCGCCGTGATGGCAGGTGAGGCCGGGGCCGGGGATGCCGAATACCTTGCGCAGCTGCGCGCGCGCTTCGGCCTTGATCAGCCGCTTTATGTTCAACTGTGGATCTACCTCAAGGGTGCTGTCCAGCTGGACCTTGGATATTCCTTTCGCCAGCAGATGCCGGTGGCCGAACTAATCGTTGACCGCTTGCCGGCGACCCTTTTGCTGACCGGCGTGGCCTTCGTGCTGTCGCTGGTCCTCGGCGTGATCGCCGGTGTCGCGGCCTCGGCCCGCCAGGGCAGCTGGGGCGACACGGTGATCTCGACCCTTGCGCTGCTCTTCTACGCGACGCCCCTCTTCTGGGTGGCGCTGATGGCTGCCCTTGTCTTTTCTGTCTGGCTGGGCTGGCTGCCGGGATTCGGCTACTCGACCATCGGCGCAGGCTATACCGGCTTGGCGCATGTGCTGGACGTGGCCAAGCATCTGGTGCTGCCCGCCTCGACGCTCGGCCTTTTCTTCATGGCAATCTACATGCGCATGACGCGGGCTTCGATGCTTGAGGTCAGCCGCCTCGATTTCGTGAAAACCGCGCGCGCGAAGGGCCTCAAGCGCAGCGTGATCCAGCGCCGCCATATCCTGCGCAACGCGCTTTTGCCCGTCATCACGCTGGCGGGCCTGCAGGCGGGGCAGATCTTCGGCGGTGCGATCCTGACCGAGACGGTCTTCGCCTGGCCCGGCATCGGGCGGCTGATGTTCGAGGCGATCAACCAGCGAGATTACAACGTGATCCTCGGCGTCTTCTACATCTCGGCCGCGATGGTGCTGCTGTTCAACCTGATCACCGACATCGTCTATGTCATCGTCGACCCGCGGATAAGGCTGACGTCATGAGGGATTTCTGGAAACGCTTTTGCTATAACCGCGGCGCTGTGGTCGGCCTGGTCATCCTGGCCCTTGTCATCATTGCAGCCATCCTTGCTCCCGTCCTTTTTCCGCAAAGCCCGTGGAAGATGGTGCAACGGCCGTTCCTGCCGCCCTTTACGCAAGATGGCCTCCTTCTGGGGACCGATGCGTTAGGACGCGACGTGCTATCAGGACTCTTTCATGGTGCTTACGTCAGTCTGATCGTTGGTCTCGTTTCGACCATCGTGGCGCTGGCAATCGGCGTGCCGGTAGGCGCGCTGGCCGGGTATTTTGCTGGGCGCACGGATGACGCGCTGATGCGCTTTACCGAGTTCTTCCAGACGATCCCCAGCTTTGCGCTGGCCATCGTTCTGCTGGCGATCTTTCAGCCCAGCCTGACCTTCGTGATCATCGCCATCGCGATCGTTTCCTGGCCCCCCGTTGCGCGCCTTGTGCGCGGCGAAGTCCTGAGCCTCCGCACACGCGAATTCGTCGAGGCGGCGACGCTCTCGGGTCTTGGCAATACGCAGATCATCCTGCGCCATGTGCTGCCCAACGCGCTGCCGCCCATCATCGTGCTGGCCTCGCTGATGGTGGCGCAGGCGATCCTGCTGGAAAGCTCGCTGTCCTTCCTTGGCCTCGGCGATCCCAACATCATGTCTTGGGGCTATATGATCGGGGCCGCGCGCACCGTCATCCGCACCGCCTGGTGGCTGTCCTTCCTGCCGGGCATGGCGATCCTTCTGACCGTGCTGGCGCTGAACCTGATCGGTGAAGGGCTGAACGACGCGCTCAACCCGCGCCTGACGAGGAAATCCGAATGAGCCTTTTGCAGATCCGAGACCTTGCCATCGCGCTGCCCGTTGGGGCCGACCGGATGTATGCGGCGCAGGACATCAATTTCGACCTCGCCCCCGGCGAGATCCTCTGCATCGTGGGCGAGTCCGGCTCGGGCAAGTCCATGTCCGCCAATGCAGTCATGGGTCTTTTGCCCCAAGGGGTCGAGCCTGCGGGCGGCACGATCACCTTCGACGGGCGGGAGATCCTGGGCCTTTCGGAGAAAGAGATGCTGAAGCTGCGCGGCGGCCGTATCTCGATGATCTTTCAGGAGCCGTTGAGCGCGCTCAACCCGCTGATGCGCGTCGGCGCGCAGATTGCCGAGGTGTTTGAGGCGCACGGCGCGCTGACCGGCCCCGAGCGCAAGGCACGCGCGCTGGAACTGCTGGGCGAGGTCGGCATCCCTGACCCCGAGGCCGCCATCCGCGCCTATCCATTCCAGCTGTCGGGCGGACAGCGCCAGCGCGTGATGATCGCGATGGCCTTGGCTCTGGAGCCCGATATCCTGATCGCGGACGAGCCGACGACGGCGCTGGACGTCACCACGCAGGCGCAGATCCTGCAGCTGATCGAGGATCTGCGCAAATCGCGCGGCATGGCAGTAATCTTCATCACACATGACTTTGGCGTGGTGGCCGATATCGCCGACCGCGTGATCGTCATGCAGACCGGCAAGATCGTCGAGGCGGGTACTGCTGATGAGGTCCTGCTGAGGCCGCAGCATCCCTATACGCGCGCCCTGATCGACGCGATCCCGCGCCTCACCCAGCGGGCCGAGGCCGAGGAACAGACGCGCGATCCGATCCTGACCGTCGAGGGGCTGAACAAGACGTTTTCCACCGGCTCGGGCACGCTTTTTGGCAAGCGGCGCGTGGTCAAGGCGGTGCAGGATGTCAGTTTTCAGCTGTACGCGGGCGAGACGATCGGCATTGTGGGCGAGTCTGGCTCGGGCAAGTCCACTGTCGGGCGTTGCCTTGTGCGCCTTCTCGATCCCGATAGCGGCCGCGTGATGGTGGATGGCGGCGATATCGCCCATATGTCGGGCAGCGAGCTGCGCGATCAGCGGCGCAAGCTGCAGATGATCTTTCAGGATCCATTTTCGTCGCTCAATCCCCGCGCCCGCGTCAGCCGCATCCTGACCGAGGGCCTGATTGCCTATGGCACCGCCAAATCCGAGGCTATGAACCGCGCGCGAGAGCTTTTGGAGGTCGTGGGCCTCGATGCCTCCGCGATGAATCGCTTCCCGCACGAGTTCTCAGGTGGCCAGCGGCAGCGCATCGGCATCGCACGGGCGCTGGCGCTGGACCCCAAGATCATCATCGCGGACGAGGCCGTGTCGGCGCTCGACGTGTCGATCCAGGCGCAGGTGCTGGACCTTCTGGCCGACCTCAAGACGCGGCTGGATCTGTCGATGCTGTTCATCACGCATGATCTGCGCGTCGCGGCGCGGATCTGCGATCGGATCATCGTCATGCAGAAGGGCCGCATCGTCGAGGCGGGGCCAGCGGGCAAGGTTCTGCATAATCCTGACACTGAGTATACGCAGTCCCTGCTGGATGCGATTCCGGGCCAGGAATATGAGCGCGCGCTGGAAGGTACCGCGTGAGCGCCGGCCGCGCTGACGGCGCCAGTAAAGGCTGACGTGATGCCCATCCTTGCCCGGATTTGCGCGGCGGTCATCGTCGGCTTTGCCCGCGCCATCACCGCCGTGCGGGGCATCTGGACCGGCAGCGATCCCGCGCCGGTGCAGCGGATCTATTACGCCAACCACGCCAGCCACGGCGATTTCGTCCTGATCTGGACGGTGCTGCCGCGCACCTTGCGCGCCCGCGCCCGGCCCGTTGCCGGATCGGATTACTGGCTGGCCTCTCGCCTGCGCGCCTTCATCGGGCGCGAGGTGTTCCGCGCCGTGCTGATCGACCGTAACCCCGAGACACGGCGGGGCGATCCGGTGGCGCAGATGAGCGATGCGCTGAACGCGGGCGATAGTCTGATCCTCTTCCCCGAGGGCACACGCAACACGAGCGAAGATCCGCTATTGCCGTTCAAATCGGGGCTATACCATCTGGCTGCGGCCAACCCCGAGGTCGACATGGTCCCGGTTTGGATCGCCAACCTGAACCGCGTGATGCCCAAGGGTGCGCTGGTGCCAATTCCGCTGATCTGCACCGTCACCTTCGGCGCGCCATTGCGGCTGGAGGAGGTCGAGGAGAAGGGCGCGTTTCTGGACCGCGCGCGTGAGGCGCTGCTGGCCCTATCTCCGCAAGAGGAGACCTGACATGGATACCCATTTCCTGATCCTGCTGATCTGCGTGCTGGCCGTCCTGATTACGGCCAGCATCGCCGGCCAGTTGGTGAAGCGCAAGGTGGGGCCGGACGATCTGACGGTTCAGAACCTCAATGCACGGATCAATACGTGGTGGGTGATGGCGGGGGTCATCGCGCTGGCTTTTACCCTCGGGCGGACGGGGGTCGTCGTCCTCTTTGCGCTCTGCTCCTTCGCGGCGCTGCGCGAGTTCCTGACGTTGACCAACACCAGGGCGGCGGATCACTGGGCGCTTGCCGCCGCCGTCTTTGTCGTGCTGCCGTTGCAATACCTGTCGGTTGGCATGGCGTGGTACGGGTTCTACTCGATCTTCATCCCCGTCTATGCGTTCCTCTTCATGCCGATCCTGTCGGCGCTGCGCGGTCAGACGGACAATTTCCTGATCCGTGTGTCCGAGGCGCAATGGGCGCTGATGATCGCTGTCTTCTGCGTCAGCCATGTGCCTGCTCTGCTCAGCCTCCAGATCCCCGGCCATGAGGGCCGCGGCCTCTTCCTGATCTTCTTTCTGATCGTCGTCGTGCAGTTCAGCGATGTGATGCAATATGTCTGGGGCAAGCTCTTGGGCCGGCGCAAGATCGCGCCGCGCCTTTCGCCCTCCAAGACTTTGGAGGGGCTGGTGGGCGGTGTTCTGAGCGCCAGTCTGCTGGGCGCCGCGCTGTTCTGGATCACGCCCTTCACACCGCTGCAGGCCTTTGCCATTTCGCTGGTCATCACGCTCATGGGTTTCTTCGGCGGGCTGGTCATGTCGGCGATCAAGCGGGACCGGGGCGTCAAGGATTGGGGCCACCTGATTGCAGGACATGGCGGGTTCATCGACCGGCTGGATTCGGTGATCTTCTCTGCGCCGATCTTTTTCCACATCGTGCGTTTCTGGTGGGACCTGCATTGAGCCTGCGCCGCCTTGCCGCCAGCACGCCGGTGCATGTTGCCATCGGCTTTGCCGCGATGGGCGGCTGGGCGGTCTGGGCCAATGCGGCGCATGGGGCGGGGCCTGCCCTGCTGGCTGGGCTGGTGCAGGGGGCCATTTCGGGCGCACTGACGCTGGGGCTGAAACAGTCGGTCGACTGGATGCGACCCCGTATGCGTGGGCCGTTGGCCTATGTCGCGCCGCCGCTGATCGCCGTGATCTGCTCGGCGCTGATCCTGATCACCGCGCATGGGCTGGCCGGCACGCCCGAGATATGGACGACGATCGCCGTGCCCTTGGCCGTATCGTTCAGCTACATCTTTGCCTATAACATCCTGCGCCAGCGCGCTTCTGAGAGGACACCCCATGCCTGACCTCGGCAACCGCCGCCCCCTCAGCAGCCGCGACACGAAATGGGCCGCGCGCATCACCCGGATGCTGGCGGCGCGGGGCGCGACGCCCAATGGCATATCGCAGGCCAGCATGGTCGCCGCGGCGGTGGCGGCGCTGGCCTTCTGGGCGCTGGCGGCTGTGCCGGTGGGGGCGCGCGCGGTGATCTTGCTGATCATCGGGGCGCTTGGCTGTCAGATCCGGCTGCTCTGCAACCTCTTCGACGGAATGGTCGCGGTCGAGGCGGGCAAGGCCGCGCCGGACGGACCGCTCTGGAACGAGTTTCCGGATCGCGTCTCGGACATCCTGATCCTTTTTGGCGTGGGCCTGGGCATGGGGCAGCCGGTTCTGGGGCTGGGCGCCGCCTGCATGGCGGTGCTGACGGCCTACACGCGCGAGCTGGGCGCCTCAATTGGCCTCGCGCCCGATTTCTGCGGCCCGATGGCCAAACCGCACCGCATGGCGCTGATCACCGGGGCCGCGCTACTGGCGATTTTCGAGACGACACTGGTGCCGCCGGGAACCACCCTGACCATCGCGCTCTGGCTGGTCCTGCTGGGCGCGGGCGCCACCGCGCTGCGCCGGGCATACCGCATCCGTGCAGCGCTGATGTTGCGCGGCGAGGAGTCCTGAGCGTTTTATCCCGTGCTATTTGTGAGGGGCGCGCGGTGAAGCGCGTGAAACCGGCCATCCGCATCCTCGCCCATCAATGTCAGCGCGTCTATCGCGAAGGGCCGGGGCAGCAAGGGGTCGAGCAGCGGCGTCAGCACGCGCCGGGTGCGGGCGGCCATATCGTCATCCAGCGGCCCGGTAAGCGTGACGTGAAACCTGAATTGCTCCATCACATGCGGGTAGCCCCAGCGCAGCAAGAGCGCGTCCGCTTCTGGCGACAGGCGCCCATGCCTGCGCCGCGCGATCTCAGCCTCGGTCAGAGGGGCGCGAAAGGCGTCCAGCTGGCGCACCGTTCCTGCGGCCAGCGCGGTCAGCGCGGTGGTATCGCCCTCGGGCCGCAGGCAAAGGAACCTGCCCAGCCGTGCAAGGCCCAGCGACTCAAGCTGGATCGGCGCGCATTGGCCTGCAAAGCTGTCCAGTGCGCCGCGCAGCCCTTCGAATGTCTGATCCTCAACCAACCGGAAAGGCGCCTTGATCGTTGCGTGAAGCCCGTACTTCCGGGGCCGGGCCGTGATCTGAGCGACGGGCAGATCCTCGGCGGGCGGGTGCGAGCGTTCGGACCCGCAGGCGGGATCCCAGCCCAGCCAATGGGCACCAAAACTGGCAAGCGGGCCGGGGGCCGGCGTCCAGTAGATGGCGTATCGCAGATAGGGACCGGATGGCATGCAGGTGGCCTTTCGGCAGTGGAAATGGACCGCATCTGACATGACAGAAGCGATCCTTAATGCAAATGCTGATCTCGTCGTTTCAAGTGAGGTTTTCCACGCCTAACGAAAGGCGCGAAACCGCCCCGGTCCCTGTGCCGCGAGGATCAGAAGCCCTCCGGCGATCGACCAGTTCTTGATCATGATCGTAACCTGCCAAGGGTCGGCGCGAAGCTGCCAATGGAACCAGCTGGTGAAAAGGCAATAGCCAGCCAGAGTGACCGCCCAAAGGCGGATGCGCGGCCCGGTCACAAGGAATATCGCAGCGATAAGATTGAAGAGCGCAATCAGCCAGGCCAGCGCAGCGGGGAGGCCGATCGAGACGATCATGTTCTGCACTTGAGCAGGGTCTGAGACCTTCTGGACTGCGCCCGCAAGAAAGAGAAACGCAATCAGCATCCGCCCGATGATGTTCAAGAGGTCACGCATCATGGGATTTCGAGCTCGTTATACGAATGTGTCATGGACCTGTATCAGACCGCGCGCGTGCAGGCAGTTCAACCGCGAAACGGCGCGGCGCCTCTGATTGAGATTACATCGCGGGCAGGATCGTAATGTCGTGTATCGTGCCGCCCGCGCCCCCGATCATCCCAACCTCGATGGCGGCGCCACTTTCCAGATCTACGGTCTAGAGCGTGCTGCCATTCACCAGCCAACCAGTGTTTTTCATATCGGCAGCGGTCTGGATGTCGAAGGCGTAATTCGCCTCGGTCGCCCCTGCCTCTGGCCGAGGCGGCGGATACGGTCAGGGCAAGGGCTGCGGTCGAAAAAGTTTCGATACGAAGCATGATGAAATCCTTTGTCGGGGCCTGCCATTGCACGGCGCTCATCGCCGTCCATGCCCTTGAGGACACCGGGGGGCGGGAAAACGGATGCAGGAAAAACGGAAGTTTTTGCCTCCACTGTACGGCGGGGCGTGTCTTTCCCTTTGAAAGGGACAGGATTGATGCATCACTTGACACAGGCTAGGCACCGCATCCGCCGAACCACGCGCCCGGATGCGCCTGCATTTGCGGCGGGCCGCCAATCCGGCGTGGACGCGATACTGGGCAGCGAGGACGCGCAGCTAATGTGGGTGGCGCGCCGCATCATGCACGAATCCGGATCTGGCGGAAGAGGCGCTTCAGGATGCGATGGTGCAGGTCTGGCGCAAGGCGGCGCAGCAAAGCTCTGCCTTGATGATCTGCCGGACCCGAATGCGCAGCAGTTCTACGAGGTGACGCTTGAACCCTGGGGCAGCTCTCCGACCGAGCGCCCAACCGGGCCGATCATCGGCAAAGGGTTCGCGATGCCGCAGATCTGGGGCGCGGCACCAGGATGCTCAGAGGGCGGGCACGCCGATCACCACGGGATGCGCTGCGATCAGTGCCGCAAAGGCAGTTACCCCGGCGGCAATGCGCAGGGCGAGGCGGGGCCAGGAATGCGGTGGCTGGACGCGCGGCGCCGCCATGACCCGGTGTTGCAGGGCCTGCCAGCGCTCGGCGCCTAGTATCCGCCGCTTGCGCATGTCGATCAATGCGCGGCCGGCCAGGGCGAAACTGCCCAGCACGCCAAAGAGTATGACATGCGCCAGATCACCATTGGGCAGAAGGTGCAGCCCTGCCCACAGCGCCAGCGCCACCAGGACCGGGTGGCGCATCCAGCGCATGATGCCGGGATGCGCGGGATCAAAGCTGTCATTGTGCGCTCCGCCAAAGGAAAACGGATTGGGCCGTCCCAGCGACAGTGCGAGGATCAGGCAAACCGCCAGCATTCCCAGATGCACCACGTGGCGCTGCCACTCGGCTTGCGGCCAGAGCTGGACATAGGGCGCCTGTCCCGCCGCCCAGATCAGCAGCACCAGCATACCCGTGGACAGGGCCGAATAGGCCAGCCCGAAGCCGCGCGCACCGATCTGCCGGGTGATCCCGGCCTTGACCGCCGGGCGCACCGGGATCGAATGGGTCAGGAAGAACGCGGCGAATATGGCGGCGAAGGCGGTCCAACTCATGGCTTAGCTCTCTTTTCTATAGCTCAGCAGGCAGGGGCCATAGACCACGGCAAAGCCGCCGAAGGCGGCCAGCCACAAGGCGCCCGAGAGCGTGGTGAGCCCCCGCACATCCGGCAGTGCACCCACCGCCAGCCGCGCCGCGACCGATGACAGCAGGGCGAGGTAGATCATCACGGTCCCCTTGCCCGCGACCAGTTGCTGACCGGTATGGCCCAGCGTCGCACGTGTCATCACGGCCAGCGTCATGCCCCCGATCGCACCGGCCATCCAGATATGCTGGGCGGCGGCGGTCCAGGCCACGTTTGCCACGATGCCGAGACCCAGCATCACGGCGCCTAGCGGAATTAGCGCGTAGGTGGCGTGCAGCACCCAGAGCAGCGGCTCGCGCAGGGTGCGGTGGCCCTGCCAGCGTGCCAGCCGTACGGCATGAAGCGCGCCGGTCAGGATCAGCGCCAGCCCCGCCTCCATTCGTTCGGGCACCAGCACCCAGGTGAGCAGCGCGGCAACGCTGGCGACAAGGACCAGCTTGTCCAGCCTCTGCATCGGTGCGGCAGGCCGCGCCTCGATGCCCTGTTTGACCAGCCAATTGCGCGTGAAGGAGGGCACGATGCGCCCGCCGATCACGGCGATCATCATCACCGCCGTCGCCAGTCCCAGTCGCAGCCCGGCCCCTTGCGCGGCATAGGCGCCCTGCGCTGCCTCGATATGGAAAACGAGATTGGCAAGCGTAAAGACGGCCAGCAGCCCGAGCACGATCAGGTTGCGCCAGTTCTTGCCCGCGATGATCTCGCGCAGGATGACCGCGCCAAGGACGAGGGGGAAGGCCAGATCGATGGCCGCCGGAAGCCCCGCAGGCATCAGGGCCGAGGCGCTGACAGCCACGCGGCCCGCCACCCAGAGGCCGAAGAGCGCGGCCAGTTGCCAGCCGACGACGGGCAGGCGGCCTGTCCAGTTCGGCACGGCCGTCAGAAGAAAGCCGGCGATGATGGCGCCCAGATAGCCAAAGAGAAACTCATGCGCGTGCCAGGACACGGCATCCAGCCGCGTCGGCAGCTCCAGAAGGCCGGACAGCATCGGGATCCATAGGCACATCGCCAGCGCCGCCCAGAGCGCGCCAAATAGGAAGAAGGGGCGAAAGCCGTAGGTGAAAAGAGCCGGGCCGGTCCAGCGGCGCATTTGTTCCGAAGATGTCATTGCCGCTCCTTTACGCGGACGCGCGTCGTCTTGAGCACGTCGCCCTTGGCATTGCAGGTAAACCGCACGCTGAGGCCGCCATGGCGAAACCTCAGCCGGAAAAGGCCGGCATCCTCACCTACGCCGGTCTCGAACTGGGTCACGATGGCACCCGCGCGCATCAGCTCCGCCACCTCATCGGGTGTCATCTCCAGCGCGCGGGCCAGATCGGCGGCATCGATGGTGGGGGTGTCGGTGGAAAAGTCGATTTTCATGGGTCGGCCTTGTCCATGAGAGTGCGGATATGCCGGGCGAAGGCCCATGTGGCGGGCACGCCGATCAGCGCGCCAAGAGCGATGGACCAGCCCGCCGACAGCACGGGCAATCCTACCCAGCTGCCGATCAGGGACGCGAAAAAGACATTGGTCGCCATCGCCCCCGCCGCCAGCGGAAAGAGGGCGATGGCGATGCGCCGCGCGGACCAGCCGCCGCCGCTCATCGCCGGGCGACCAGCCGCGCAACCAGCGCCAGCGCGGCGATCAGGGCAAGGGAGGCCACCGCGAACCACAGCTCGGCGGTGGCCGACTGGGCCTGCGGGATCGGCCGGTCAAAGCTGCTGGCCAGAAGCGGCGCGGGCAGCATTGCGAAAAAGGCGATCAAGATTCGGGTCATGTCATGTCTCCTGTGTGAGTTGGCGATAAATGTCGGGCAGGGCGCGGGTCAACCGTGCGGGACTGGGTAGCAGGGAAAAACCGCCGCGCCCGAAAATGCGCGCGAACCAGTCCTGCCCGTCCTCGTCGATGATGACGCCGTGCAGGGTCAGGCCGGCGCGGTGTGCCTCGCGCACCGCCATGTGACTGTCTTCGATGCCGTATTGGCCCTCGTAATGGTCCAGATCGTTCGGCTTGCCGTCGGTCAGCACGATCAGCAGCTTTCGCGCGCTGGGCTCTTCGGCCAGCTGGGCCGAGACGTGGCGGATGGCCGCGCCGAGGCGCGTGTAGTGGCCGGGTTTCAGCGCGCCGATATTGGCGGTGATCTCGTCGCTCATGGGCGCATCGAAATCCTTGCACCGGCTGAGGAACACGCGGTCGCGCCGCAGCGAGGAGAACCCCCAGATACCCAGCCGATCACCCGCTGCGTCGATGCCGGCGGCGAGGGCAGACATCGCCTCGCGAGCGACTTCGATCACCGACGTGTCGCCGATGGCGGCCTCGGTCGAGCGGGAGGTGTCGATCAGGAAGGCGACGGAGAGGTCCCGCTCGATCTGGCGGGCGGATTGCCAGATGCGGTCGCTGCCATGTCCCGTCGCCGCCAGATCGGCGCGGGTGGTCAGGAGCGCGTCGAGGTCCAGCTCGGCACCGTCGATCTGGCGGGGCTGCAGGATGCGGCGCGGGCGCAGGGCGTCGAACTGGCGGCGCACCTCGCGGATGCGGCGCGCATCCGGCCGATAGGGGTGGCCTTCGTCGCGCGCCACGGGGGCATCGAGCACACGACAGTGGCCCTCCATGTAGCTGCGAGCACGGTGGTTCCACTCGGGGTAGGTATGCGCGCCGGCCAGCGCCTCGTGATCAGCATCGGCGGGGGACAGGTCCAGATGCAGGCGCAGCCGCGTGGCGGATTTGCGGTCCTGTTTCGACAGGACGATCTCGTCCTGATCATCCGCCGCCTTCTGCGCGTTTTCGTCATCGTCATCATCAATGCTCCGATTGATGTTCATCGATTCGACCCAGGACAGGATCGATTCGAACCGATGGATGATGAAGCTGTCCTTGCGGTTCTGCTGTTCCTGATCCTTGCGCAGGCCCATCTTGCGGCTGGTCTGCGCGGCGGCAGGGGGTGGGGCGGCAGGCTCGGCCTGATCGTGGGTGGCGGCGCCGCCGGTGCCGGGGGCCGCGAAATGCAGCCAGATGGGCACGGGCGCGGGCGGCATGTAGCCGCGCGGGGCCTCGTGGGTGGTCGGGGCGCAGGAGCGGCCGCCCAGCTGATCGCGGATCGCGGTTTCCAGTATTGCCTCCTGCGGGGGCAAAATGACGGCGGGGCGCGCCTGTGCGCAAAGCTGCGCGGCCTCGGAATAGGCGGTGCGCAGGCCGGGGCAGAGCGCATAGGCGCGGTCGGCGGCGGCGGCATTGGCGCGGATCTGGGCACCATCAAAGGCAGGTCCGTCGCCATCCAGATCCAGCACGGTGATATCGCTGACAGCGGCCAGCGCCGTCAGCCAGAAATAGGCGGTGCGGTTCAGCCGCGCCTGCGGAAAGGCCTCGATCACGGGCGGCAATGTCAGCCGCTCACCGTCAAAACGGGCTACCCATTCGCGGTCCCGCTCCGCTCCCAGCTTGCGCCGGAGGGGGCGGCGGTGGCGCGCCAGCGTCGCGGGCGCCTCGGCCAGTTCGACCCCTGCGGCCCCGCCCAGCGCGCGGAAAAGCACCGCAAGACTGGGCCGCACCGAGGCCAGCGTTACGCCCGCCTCGGTAAAGGTGACGCCGGCGCCGATCCCGCTGGCCATGTCATGCCAGAGGTTGCCAACGGTCTCTTCGGGTTCCATGAGGTCGAGAAGATGCATGGCGCTTATCCGTAAATCGTCGCGACCAGATCGCGCAGCGCCTGCTGCACGTCCGGCTCGTCGCTCAGCGGCTCGATCACCGCGGCCTCCAGCGCCTGCGCCACGCCCATGCCACCCGCCATCAGCGTCGCGGCGTAGATCAGCAGGCGGGTCGAGACGCCTTCCTCCAGATCCATGCCCGACAGGGTGCGGATATGCCCCGCCAGCCGCACCAGCGGCGCAACACGCCCCGGCTCCAGCCGGCTTTCGCGCGCGACGACGGCGATCTCCGCCTCCTCGCCGGGAAAGTCGAAGCTGATCGACAGGAACCGCTGGCGCGTCGAGGGCTTAAGCCGTTTCAGCACGTTCTGGTAGCCGGGGTTGTAGCTGGCTACCAGCATGAAACCTGCAGGCGCGACCAGCTCTTCGCCGGTGCGGTCGATCATCAGCGTGCGCCGCGTGTCGGTCAGCGGATGCAGCACGACGGTCACATCCTTGCGCGCCTCGACCACTTCGTCAAGATAGCAGATGCCGCCCTCGCGCACCGCGCGGGTCAGCGGGCCATCGACCCAGACCGTCTCGCCGCCCTTGAGCAGGTAGCGCCCGATCAGATCCGCCGCCGACAGATCGTCATGGCAGGCGACGGTGTAGAGGGGTTTGCCCAGCCGCGCTGCCATATGCTCGACAAAGCGGGTCTTGCCGCAGCCGGTCGGCCCCTTCAGAAGAAGGGGCAAACCGTTTTCATAGGCCGTCTCGAACAGCTCGCACTCTCTGGCGGCGGGCTGATAGAAAGGCAGTTTGGGAGTGGTTGCGATGTTCATGGCTTATTCTCCTGGAACAGGATTGGCAGGGCCGGGGGCGATGATCTCGCGTTTGCGCACGACGAGGATCGAGTAGATGAAGAGCAGCGCCCCGATCACCACAGCCGCCCCCGCGCCGAAGCGCATCATGTAGAAGAGCGACAGGCCGTCCTGCACATCCATGTAGTAGTCGCCCACAACGCGCTGCATATGCGTCTGGATGGTGCCTGCGAAGGTCAGCACGAAGGTCATGAAGGCCATGCCGCCTGTCATCAGCCAGAAGGAGGCCATGTTCAGCACCTGGTTATAGGGCTGGCGGCCCAGCAGCATCGGCATCGCATAGGTGAAGACCGCGAGGTTCAGCGCCACATAGGCGCCATAGAAGGACAGGTGCCCGTGCGCCGCAGTGATCTGCGTGCCGTGCGAGTAGAAGTTGACGCCATGCAGCGTGTGCAGAAAGCCCCAGACGCCCGCGCCGAAGAAGGCGACGGTGGATGAGCCGAGCGACCACAGAAGCGCGGCCTTGTTCGGGTGGTTCTTGCGGCCCTTCCAGACCATGACAAAGGCAAAGGACATCATCAGGAAGAACGGGATCACCTCGAAGGTCGAGAAGATCGAGCCGATCCACTGCCAGTAGCCCGGCAGGCCGATCCAGTAGAAGTGATGTCCGGTGCCGAGGATGCCCGAGAAGAGTGCGGTGGCGACGATGACATAGAGCCATTTTTCCACCACCTCCCGGTCGACGCCCGTCAGCTTGAGCAGCAGGAAGGCGAGGATCGAGGCCATCACCAGCTCCCAGGTCGCTTCGACCCAGAGATGGACGACGAACCACCAGTACATCTTGTCGAGCGAAAGGTTGTCGGGGTTGATGAAGGCAAAGACCCACAGCAGCGAGAGGAGCCAGAGTCCCATCAGCAGCACGTTGGTGATCGCCGTCTTCTTGCCCGCCAAAACGGTCATCGAGATGTTGAAGAGGAAAATCAGCGCGGCGACGAGAATGCCGAACTTGACCCAGAGCGGCTGCTCGAGGAATTCGCGCCCGCCATGGATGCCGACAAGATAGCTGCCGACGGCGCCCAGGGTGCCGACCATCAGGATGATCAGCTGCAGATAGGCGAGTTTGACCGAGTAGATCTCGCGCTCGCTCTCTTCCGGGATCAGAAAGTAGGCGGCCCCGAAGAACCCCAGCAGCAGCCAGACGATCAGCGCGTTGGTGTGGATCATGCGGATGATGTTGAAGGGCAGGATCTCGGACAGGAAGTTGGGCGAGACATAGATCCAGCCCGCCAGCAGCCCGCCGATGACCTGGATGCCAAAGAGGGCCATTGCGCAGACGAAATAGGCCAGCGCGACCTTTTGCGATTGATATTTCATGTGTCCGTCTCCTTAGCCGGCATCATTGGGCGGCCAGCCCTGCGTGTCTGTCTGATCGGCCCAGCGAAGGAATTCGGCCAGGCCGCGCATTTCCTCTTCGGTGATCTCGAAATGGGGCATCTGGCGGCGTCCCTCGATGCCGCTGGGCTGGGCGTTCATCCATCCATCCAGGATTTCATACGCGCCCTCTGCATCGTCCTGGACGCCCCAGCGGGTCATCACGTTGCCGACCTCGGGTGCGAAATACGCACCCTCGCCGTGCAGGCTGTGGCAGTTGATGCAGGAATGGCGTTCCCAGACATGCTTGCCCAGAACCACTGCATCGCTCAGCTCCATGCCGGCGGTTGATTTCTCGACCACGTATTTGTGGCTGTGAACGCTAAGCCCGATGAACACCACGACGAAGAAGATGGATCCTCCGTAGAAAATGTTGCGGGCCCGCGATTTGGTCAGAATTTCCGCCATGCTGCGGCCTCCGTTGTAATTGGATGGCCCTAGCTAGCCCGGCTGATCCTGCCGGAGTTTGTGCTGGCACAACGTTTGGCGGAGTTTCCGAATGTAGTTAGATCGCGAGGAGGAACAGACGATGCGCGGACCCAGACTTGACGATCCAGATTTGTGCCTGCGCGATCTGATGGAGGCATGGCCCCAGACGATCCCGGTCTTCATTCGCCACCGGATGCTGTGCGTAGGCTGCATGATCAGCCCGTTTCACACATTGCAGGATGCCTGCGCGGAATACGGGCTGGATGAGGCCGAGTTTCTGACCGAGCTGCAAAGCGCGGTAGGATAGGCGGCGCGGCGGGCTAGTGCCCTTCAGCCAGCACGACCAGCGCATGTGCGTCCAGCACCTTGATCCGCTTGCGCCGACTCTCGACCAGACCGCGCCGTTCCCATCCGCTCAGAACGCGGCTGACCGTGTGCAGTGTGGTCGCCGTCAATTCCGACAGATCCTGCCGCGTGATGGGAAAGTCGATCTCGATCCCGCCCTCGACCTTGCGGCCGGTCTGGTTGATCAGCCGCAGCAGCGCATTGGCGACACGCTGTTCCACCTGCTGCGTCGCCAACTCGACGATGCGTGTGTTCATCTCGCCGACCCGGTGCCCGAGCGTCTTGTAGGTTTCGGTGGCAAAGCCGTCATAGTCCGCCACGAACGTCTCCCACAGGCGCGTGGGCCAACTAAGCACGATCGACTCGGTCGCCGCCATCGCCGTGGCGGGATAGGTGGTGCGCCCGATCGCCTTGGCGATGCCCAGCAGCTGGCCCGCGGGGATGTGCAGCGCCGTCACCTGCTCGCCGCCAGGGGTAATGCGCACCACGCGCACATAGCCGTCCAGCAGCATATAGAATCGGTCGGCCTCGGCGCCCTCTTCAAAGATATACGTTCCGCTCTCCACGCGCCGCGAGGTGGCCTGATCCAGGATGGTACGGATCTGCCGCCGCTCCAGCCGCGAGAAGGGCGGCAGGTGCGTCAGCAGACTTTCGTCCAGCCTGGGCATTGTTTTGGGTGACATATCGGAAGTCATTTGCCCTCTGTGCCACAGTGCGGCGCTGCATACCAGATCACAGAAAAACCGCGATCGCGCAAAATGTTGTGCCAGCGCAAACTACGCGCGTGGGCCGGAGCTAGAACGACGCCAACCGATCATTGATAGAAGGAAGAAAAAGATGATCCGTACCCTAGCAACCGGCCTCGCCTTCGCAGCTCTGATGAGCGGCGCCGCCTTTGCCGAAACGTTCGAAGTTCAGATGCTGAACAAGGGTTCAGACGGCGACCGCATGGTGTTTGAGCCTGCCTTCGTACAGGCCGCCCCCGGCGACACCATCCGATTTGTGCCCACCGACAAGAGCCACAACGCCGAAACGATCGACGACATGATTCCGGAGGGTGCCGAAGGCTTTGCCGGCAAGATCAACCAGGAGATCGAAGTGACGCTCGATAGCGAGGGTGTCTACGGCATCATGTGTAAGCCGCACTACTCCATGGGCATGGTGATGACCATTGCCGTGGGCGATGTGGACGCACCGGCCGAATTCCTGGAAGGGCGCGTGCCACGCAAGGCCAAGAAGCGGTTTGAAGCGCAGTTGGGCAATCTGTGACCCAAAGCCAGCCGGGCCATGGTGGCCCGGCAGCCAATTCAAAACAGACAAGAAGACTGACCCGATGGAGGGATCAATGACCAAATTCATCAACCCCGGCCTGAAAATGACCAGCCGCCGCAATGTTCTGCGCGGCACCGTTCTGGCCGGCGCCGCCGCGATGACAGGCGCCAGCGCGATGTCCGCGCCGCGCCGCCAGTCCATGCAGAAGGCCGATGCCAGCTCGGCCAAAATCTACAAGGCTGCGGCCGAGCAGAAGGCCGCCAGCACCGCCAAGCCCGCCGATCTCACCGGTTATACCCGTGTGCGCCAAGAGTTGGTCGCACCCCCCTTTGCCCCCGAGCACGAGCAGGTCGCGACAGGTGGCCCGAAGATCATCGAGATCACGATGGACACGACCGAACGTCTGATGGTGGTCGACGAGGATACTGGCGCCTCGGTCTGGGCACTCACCTATAACGGCTCGGTTCCCGGCCCGCTGATCATCTGCCATGAGGGCGACATGATCGAGCTGACGCTGCGCAACCCCGAAGACAGCATGATGGAGCATAATATCGACTTCCACGCCGCGACCGGCGCGCTGGGCGGCGGTGGCCTGACCCATGTCTATCCGGGCGAGGAATGCGTGCTGCGCTGGAAGGCGACCAAGGCCGGCTGCTTTACCTATCACTGCGCACCGGGCGGGGCGATGATCCCCTACCACGTCACCCACGGGATGAACGGCGCTGTCATGGTGCTGCCGCGCGACGGCCTCAAGGACAGGAATGGTAATCCCCTGAAGTACGACAAAATCGCCTATATCGGGGAGCAGGATTACTATTTGCCCAAGGATGAAAACGGCGACTTCAAATTCTACGAAACGGCCGGCGATGACTATGCCGACAGCCTCGATGCGATGCGCACACTGACGCCGACGCACAGCGTCTTCAACGGCTCGGTCGGGGCGCTGACAGGAACCGGCGCGCTCAAGTTCAATGTGGGCGAGACGGTGCTGATGGTTCACAATCAGGCCAACCGCGACTCGCGGCCTCACCTGATCGGCGGGCACGGCGACTACGTCTGGGAGACGTCTTTCACCAACGAGCCGCTGACCGGTGTCGAGACATGGTTCGTCCGCGGCGGCACCGCGATGGCGTCGATGTATACCTTCGAGCAGCCCGGCGTTTACGCCTATGTCAACCACAACCTGATCGAGGCGGCCCTGCTGGGCGCTACCGCGCATTTCGTTGTCGAGGGTGAGTGGAACAACGACCTGATGGAGCAGGTCGCCGCACCTCGCGTCTTCGCAACCTGAGCTCGGAGAAGCCGACATGACCGTCGCCATGACGACCCTCCCGCTAAGCAGCAAGCCGATCCTGCTTTTGGCCGTGGGCGCCGTGGCGGCGGTGATAGCCTTCGGGACCGCGCAGTTCTTGCGCGGTCCCACCCCTATGCTGGCGTCCTTGCCCGAGATGGCCGCCGCGCCGGTCACCTTGCCGGATGGCGCCCCGCTCTATGTACAGCGCTACGAGGTGACGCTGTCGGAATGGCAGAGATGCCATGATGCCGGGGCTTGCAGCCTGGCCCTGCGTGGCCGCGCCGATCTGGACCCGGCGACAACCCCTGCCACCGGCCTCAGCTATATGGATGCTGCCGAATATCTGCGCTGGATCAACGATGCCACCGGTCATGAGTTTCGCCTGCCCACCGCTTCCGAGTGGGAGCATATGGCCCGTCCCGTCCTGCCCCATGGCGCCGACCCGATTTTCACCGATCCGTCGCTGCAGTGGGCCTCATCGTACTTGACCGAAGGCCTGGCGCCCCGTGCGCTGCGCCCGCAAGGCAGCTTTGCCACCTCGCCCGAGGGTATCGCGGACCTGGATGGCAGCGTCTGGGAATGGACGCAGGAATGTTATGCCGGTGCGGAAGCGGGCATCGATGCCGAGCGCTGCCCCGCCTATTTCGTCGGCGGCGAGCATGTATCGGCAATGTCCTTCCTTATCCGCGACCCGGCACGAGGCGGATGCGCCGTCGGTGCACCGCCTGCGCATCTGGGCATGCGCCTGGTCTCGGACGAGCCGGTCTAGCGGCGCCGCCACCGCGTACAAGCCCAGCATTGCGGGGTCCCGCTCTCAGAAGGTCGGCGGCGTGTTTGCCCACAATATGCGCGCGCGCGCCTTACCGGGATTGCGATACCCGTGCTTGCGATGTGATTTGAAATGAAACGCGTCGCCCACGCCCAAGAGAAACACCTCCTCATCCAGCAAAAGCTCGATCTGACCCTCGAGAACAAAGCCCATCTCTTCGCCGACATGGTCGATCTGTCCATCGCTCGATCCGCCCGGCTCGACGATATGGATATTGCATTGCAGCATGTGATCGGGCGTGCAGGGAATGACCCGCTCAAGGCTGAGGCCTGTTCCCTGCCGCACCATGTCGATTTCCAGCATCGGGCGGGCGCCCGCGCGCGATACGGATCTTTCGGGCGCATCCTGTTCGTCGAAAAAAACGTCGAGGTTCAATCCCAGTGTCTGCGTGACCCGGTGCAACAGCGCCAGTGATGCCTCAACCTTGCCGTTCTCGACCTTGGACATGTGTCCCTCGGACGTGCCGCTGCTTTCCGCCAGCTCTTTCAGGGTCATGTTCTTCAACCGTCTTGCCGACTTGATCCGTGGACCGATCATCTGATCTCCTTCGCGCAGGGCCTTCGCGTTCGCTTTTACAAGAGGCTATGCCAGCGTTTCACCTCCAATATCAAATCGCTGTGCGATGACATATGCAAGATACTTGCATGAACGCGCGGAATACGCATAGGCTGACGGCAGGAGGATGCGCTCTTGAGGAGGGGCGCGAACAGAAAAACCGGACAGGGCGCCGTGGGGCTTTCGCGTGCGCACCCGTTCGGGAAAACAGGGAGACAAACAATGACGAAACACTCAGCTTTCAACTATCTGTCCGCACCGATGCGCAAGCTTGCGCTGGCTGGCACGATCGCCGCTGCCGGTCTGGGCGTAGCGGCCCCGGCGCTGGCCCAATCCGTGCTCAAGGTCGTTCCGCACGCCGATCTGCGAAATATCGATCCCATCTGGACGACGGCCTATATCACGCGAAACCATGGCTACCTCGTCTTCGACACGCTGTTTGCGATGGACGAGAACCTTGAGGTCCAGCCGCAAATGGCCGAGGGCCACGAGGTCAGCGAGGACGGTCTGACCTACACGATCACCTTGCGCGACGGGCTGCAGTTCCACGATGGCGCGCCCGTTACCGCCGAGGACGCGGTGGCGTCAATCAAGCGCTGGGGTCAGCGCGACGGCATGGGCCAGAAGCTGATGCGCGTCACCGAGAGCATCGAGGCGGTCGACGACAAGACCTTTACCCTGACCCTGACCGAGCCCTACGGCCTCGTGTTGGCGTCGCTCGGCAAGATTTCGTCGAACGTGCCCTTCATCATGCCCAAGCGTCTGGCCGAGACCGACCCGAACGCGCAGATCGAAGAGATCATCGGCTCGGGTCCGTTCAAGTTCGTCGCCGACGAGTGGCAGCCGGGAAACCAGGTGGTCTACGAGAAATTCGCCGAGTATGTCCCGCGGGATGAGCCGGCGAGCTATGCCGCCGGCGGCAAGGTCGCCAATGTCGACCGTATCGAATGGCGCTACATTCCCGATGCCGCAACCGCCAGTCAGGCGCTGATGGCGGGTGAGGTAGACTATTATGAGCAGCCCGCCGTGGACCTCTTGCCGATGATCCAGTCGGATCCTGGGATCAAGGTCGAGACGGTCGACCCCTTGGGTACCCAAGGCGTCGTCCGCTTCAACTTCAAATACCCGCCCTTCGACAACAAGCTGGTGCGCCAGGCGGCGATGTGGTCGGTCCAGCAGGCCGATTACATGTATGCGATCATGGGCGATCCCCAGTATTTCGAAGAGTTCTGCGGCGCCTATTTCATGTGCGGCGGCCCCTACGAGACCGATGTGGGCAGCGAGCCGCTGCGCGAGAAGGATATTGAGAAGGCCAAGGCACTGCTGGAAGAGGCCGGGTATGACGGCACGCCGGTCGTGATCCTGGATCCGACCGATGTGCCGGTGGCACATGGTCAGGCGTTGGTGACAGCGCAGGCGCTGCGCGATATCGGCATGAATGTCGAGTTGGCGGCGCTGGACTGGGCGACAATGACCTCGCGGCGCGCGGTGCGGGAATCACCGGAAAACGGTGGCTGGAACATCTTCCCGACATGGTGGCTGGCGGCCGACCAGCTGAACCCGATCACCAATATCTCGGTTGCGGCCTCCGGCGACACGGCCTGGTTCGGCTGGCCCGAAAACCAGAAGATCGAGGATCTGCGCAATGCCTTTGCCGCCGAGACGGATATCGAGAAGCAAAAGGCCATCGTCGAAGAACTGCAGGCCGAACTCTATGACTTCGTACCCTATATCCCGACAGGTCAATACTATCAGCCGACTGCGTACCGCGACAACGTGAGCGGCGTGCTGGAAGCGCCGGTGCCGTTCTTCTGGAACATCTCCGTCGAATAAACTCTCCCTGACTTCGGCGGCGCGTGGCATCATGCCGACGTGCCGCCATTTTTCACAGGGACGGAGCGCACCCCATGATTGCCTATATCATCCGCCGTTTGCTGGCCACGATCCCGATCATGGCGCTGGTCGCCGTGTTCGTGTTCATGCTGCTGCATCTGAGCCCGAGCGACCCGGCGCTGATCATTGCGGGTGATTTCGCCACGCCTGAACAGGTGGACGAGATTCGCCGCCAGCTTGGCCTGAACGAGCCGCTCTATCAGCAATTCATCGGCTGGGCCGGCAACCTTCTGCAGGGGGACATGGGCAAGTCCATCTATTCCGGCCTGCCGGTCACCACGCTGATCGGCCAGCGGGTCGAGCCGACCTTGATGCTGACGCTCTCAACCATGCTGATCGCCATTACGTTGGCCATCCCGCTGGGCGTGATCGCTGCATGGAAGGTGGGCACCTGGATCGACCGGGCGGTGATGACGCTTGCCGTCTTCGGCTTTTCGGTGCCGGTCTTCGTGATCGGCTACCTGCTGATCCTCGGCGGCTCGCGCAAGCTGGGCTGGTTCCCGGTGCAAGGCTATACCAGCATCTTCGACAGCTTCACCGGGTTTCTGTCACATATCACGCTGCCCGCCCTCGCGCTCGGGGCCGTCTATATGGCGCTCATCGCGCGCATGACCCGCGCCACGATGCTCGAGGTGCTGAACGAGGACTATGTGCGGACCGCCTATGCCAAAGGGCTGGCGACGCGCAAGGTGCTGGTGAAACATGCGCTGAAAAACGCGATGGTGCCGATCAGCACGACGATCGGCCTTGGCGTCGCGCTGCTGATCGGCGGCGTGGTGGTGACCGAGACGGTCTTTGCCATTCCCGGCCTGGGGCGCCTGACGGTCGATGCTGTTCTGCGCACCGACTATCCGGTGATCCAGGGTGTGATCCTCGTCTTTTCGTTCACCTATGTCCTTCTGAACCTGCTGGTCGATCTCAGCTACGTGCTGTTCGATCCGCGCATTCGCTACTGACGCGGCATGACTGCCCGAGGGAGCCATCTGCATGACTGACACCATCAAGGATCCGCCGCTGAGCGCGCGTCTGCGGCACCGCGTCGGCGTCGTGGCCGAGAGTCTTCGCCGCAATCCGACCATGCTCTTCGGCCTCACCGTGCTGGTCGTCATGGCGCTGATGTCGTTCCTCGCGCCATTTCTCGGCCTGCCCAGCCCGATGGAGCAATCGCCGCGCGACCGCCTGCAATCGCCCTCGGGCGAGGCGTTCTTCGGCACGGACATGTATGGACGTGACCTCTTTAGCCGGGTGTTGCATGGCGGGCAGGTGTCGCTGGTGGTGGGGCTTTCGGTGGCGGCGCTATCGACAGGCATCGGTCTGGCCATCGGCCTCGTATCGGGCTTCATGCGCAAGGTCGATGCGGTGCTCATGCGGGTGATGGACGCGTTGATGTCGATCCCGTCGATCCTCTTGGCCATCGCGCTGGTGGCGCTCTGGGGCTCGAGCGTGCCGAACGTCATCCTGGCCCTGACAATCCCTGAAATTCCGCGCGTGGTGCGCCTTGTGCGGTCCGTTGTCTTGATGCTGCGCGACCAGCTTTATGTGCAGGCGGCCATCGCCGCGGGTACCTCGACGCCGCGCATCCTGATCCGGCATATCCTGCCCAACACCATCCCGCCGCTGATCGTGCAGGCGACCTATATCTGCGCGCAGGCGGTGATTTTCGAGGCGTATCTCAGCTTTGTCGGCGCGGGCACACCGCCCGAGATCCCCAGCTGGGGCAACATCATGGCCGAGGGGCGGATGTTCTTCTTCCAGTCGCCGGGCATCATTCTCTATCCGGGCGCGTTCCTCGCGATCACGGTTTTCGCCATCAACACCTTCGGCGACGGTCTGCGCGACTCGCTGGACCCGCGTATGCAAAGGAGCGTCTGAGGCATGGCCGAAACCGACACGATCTACGCCCCCCGCCAGTTCGACCGCAACGCCGATCCGGTGCTGGAGCTGGACGATCTGCGCACCTATTTCGACACGCGCGATGGCGTGGTCAAGGCGGTGGACGGCCTCAGCCTTGCCGTGCGTCCCGGTGAGATCCTCGGCATCGTCGGGGAGTCTGGCTGTGGCAAGTCGATCACCTCGCTTTCGGTCATGCAGTTGGTGCCCAGCCCGCCCGCGCGCTACGCGTCGGGCGAGATCCGCTATAAGGGCCGCGATCTGCTGAAAGCCAGCGAGGCCGATATGCGCAAGATCCGCGGCAACGATATCTCGATGATCTTTCAGGATCCCATGTCATCCCTGAACCCGGTGCTTTCCATCGGCGACCAGCTGACCGAGGCGATCATGCTCCACCAGGGGCTGGGGTCCAAGGCGGCGCTGAACCACGCGCAGGAGATGATGGAGCTGGTGCACATCCCCGAGCCGCGTCGCCGTTTGGGCGAGTATCCTCACCAGCTCTCGGGCGGGATGCGTCAGCGCGTGATGATCGCGATGGCACTGTCGTGCAACCCGTCGGTGCTGATCGCGGACGAGCCGACGACGGCGCTCGACGTGACCATACAGGCGCAGATCCTGGCCCTGATGGAAGAGATCCGCGACAAGATGAAGACCGCGATCATCCTCATCACCCACGATCTGGGCGTCGTCGCCGAAATGTGCGACCGCGTGCTGGTCATGTATGCGGGCCGCAAGGTCGAAGAGGCCGATGTGGTCGAGATCTTCGAGCGCCCGCAGCATCCCTACACGCGCGGCCTCATGCGCTCGGTTCCCCGCATCACGGGCGATGAGGCCCCGGAAAAAGGCGCGCGGCTGTCGGAAATCCCCGGCATCGTGCCCGCGCTGACCGATCTGCCCAAGGGCTGCACCTTCGCCGCGCGCTGCCCCTTCGCGCAGGATCATTGCCGCGCCGAATACCCGCCGCTGGAGCTGAAGAAACCCGATCATCTGGCCGCCTGCTGGGAAAGCGCCAATCTACCGGACTGGACCGCATGAACACCGAAACCCCTCTTCTCGAGGTCAGGAACCTCGCCAAGCATTTCCCGATCACGGGAGGGCTTCTGAACCGTGAGCAGGCGCGTGTCTATGCGGTCGACGGCATATCGTTTAGCGTCAAGGCGGGCGAGACGCTGGGCATCGTGGGCGAGTCTGGCTGCGGCAAATCGACGGTGGGCAAGACGATCCTGAGGCTGGAGGACGCAACCGAGGGGCAGGTGCTGCTCAAGGGTGAGGATATCACCCACCTCAGCCGCAAACAGATGCTGAAGCATCGCCGCGAGATGCAGGTGATCTTTCAGGATCCCTACGCCTCGCTCAATTCGCGGATGCGCGCGCAGGATATCGTGGCCGAGCCTCTGGGCAATTTCGACACCGGCTCGCGCCGCGCGCGGCTGGAGAAGGTGGCCGATCTTTTTGCACGTGTCGGCCTGCGCCCCGACGCGATGCACCGCTTCCCCTATGAGTTCTCGGGCGGCCAGCGCCAGCGCCTCGGCATCGCCCGCGCGCTGGCGCTGGGCCCTGAGATCATCATCGCGGACGAGCCTGTTTCGGCGCTCGACGTGTCGGTGCAGGCGCAGGTCATCAACCTGATGATGGACCTGCAGCAGGAGATGGGGCTCAGCTATCTGTTCATCGCGCATGATCTGGCCATTGTGCAGCATATCAGCCACCGCATCGGCGTGATGTATCTGGGCAAGATGGTGGAAATCACCGACAAGCGCAGCCTGTTCCGCAATCCGCAGCACCCCTATACGCAAGCGCTGCTCGAATCCGTGCCCGTGCCGGACCCGCGCAAGCGGAAGGCGCGGACCGTGCTGAAAGGGGACGTGCCCAGCCCCCTGAACCCGCCTAAAGGATGTAGTTTCAACACCCGCTGTCCTTTCGCCTTCGAGCGATGCTTTCACGACGAGCCTAAGCTGAAAGAGGTCGCCCCCGGTCATATGGCCGCCTGCCACCTTCAGGACACGTAGCCAAGGAGCCGCCCCATGAGCGACACCATCACCGGCCTCGAGCTGACCAAGCGCCTGATTGCCTTCGATACGATCAACCCGCCGGGTGACGAGGTAGACTGCTTCAAATACATCGCCGGCCTGCTGGAGCCTGCGGGGTTCGAGCTGACTTGGCATGACTGGCGCCCGAACCGGCCGAACCTGATCGCGCGGCTGCCTGCGACCGAGGCAGCGCGCGGCGCACCGCTGGTCTTTTCGGGCCATGTCGACACCGTCCCGCTGGGCCAGGCGAAATGGAGCGTCGATCCCTTCGCGGGCGAGGAAAAGGATGGCAAGCTTTACGGGCGCGGCACCTCCGACATGAAATCCGGCGTCGCCGCCTTCATTGTCGCCGCGCTGCGGCTGGCCGAGATCCAGCCGCGCCATGCGGAAATTCAGCTGATCATCACCTCCGGTGAGGAAACCGGCTGCGAAGGGGCGCTGGGGCTGGCCGAGAGCGGTCTGCTGGACAAGGCGGCCGCGCTGGTCATCGCCGAGCCAACGGACAACCGCGCGCTTTGTGGGCACAAGGGCGCGCTCTGGATGAACCTCGTGCATGAGGGTGTCACCGCCCACGGTTCCATGCCCGACAAGGGCCGCAACGCCATCTTTGCTGCTGTTGAGAGCATCGAGCGTCTGCGCGGCCATGATTTCGGAATCAAGCCGCATCAGGTGATGGGCGGCCCGACGCTGAACGTCGGCAACATGAGTGCGGGGCTGAACGTCAATTCCGTTCCGGACCTGGCGCGCGTCGGTGTCGATATCCGCTCGGTCGTGGGACAGACCAATGCCGAGATCCGCGCCGATCTTCAGCGCCTTCTGGGCGACGCGGTGCGCACGGAGCCGATGACCGACATGGACAATGTCTATACCGATTTCGAAGACCCGTGGCTGGAGAGCGTCTTTGCCGTGACCGAAGAAATCCTCGGAACCGAGCGCGAGGTGGCGACGGCGACCTATTTCACCGATGCCTCGGTTCTGAAGCCGGCAATGGGCAATCCCCCGACCCTGATCATGGGGCCGGGCGCCATGTCTATGGCGCATCAGACCGATGAGTATTGCGAGGTTGATCTGCTGGACCCCTGCATCGACGTGTTCGAGCGGCTGGGCCGCGATCATATCGCCTGATGCCGCGCTGCCTGATCTGCGGCGCCGAGGTCAGCCGCAATACTGTTCATTGCAGATCCTGCGGCACAGTCCAGCCGCAGCGCCGTCTTGGCGGCACCATCGCGCTGATCGTGCTGGTGGGCGGTCTGATCGTGGCCGCGCTGGCCGCGATCCTGCTTTAGCGCGTCACTGGATCAATCGGGCCCAGCGGGCCGTCCATCGCCATCTCGACGAAGCGCGCCGCTGCCAGCAGCCCGGCCTCGCCGCGCGGCTTCCCGACCAGTTGCAGGCCGACGGGCATGTTCCGCGGGCCAAGGCCCGCCGGCACCGACATGGCGGGCAGGCCTGCCGTGGTAGCCAGAAAATTGAAGCGCAGCCAATCCATATAGCCGGTCAGGGTCTGGCCGCCGATCTCGCGCACCCATTCCTCGGATTGCGGGTGGGGCATGCATCCGACCACCGGCAGGGCCAGCACGTCGAAGCGCTCGAAATAGGCAAGCATGGCATTGTAAATCACTGTGCGGGCGATTTGTGCCTCGGCGACATCCTGAATTGTCAGGCTTTCGCCGAACCGGATGTTGTCGATCAGCGCCGGTTTCAGATGCTCTCGCACATCGGTGCTCATCGTGCGCGCGACAGTCACCCAGCTGATGCCGCGCAGGGTGTGATAGCACCGTTCGAGGCCGCTGACATCGGGGCAGGCTTCCTCGACGCGCGCGCCGCTGCGCTCCAGCCGCTGCATCGCCGCGCTCAGGTGGTCCGCCATCTCGGGATCGACCGGGCAGATCCCGCCCAGATCGGGGGCGAAGCCGATGCGCAGCTTGCCTTCGGCCCGCTGCACAGCCGTTTGAAACGGCGTGTCCGGCGCGGGGTATGAGATTGGAAAGCGCGGCTCGTACCCGGCCATCGCGTCCAGAAAGAGCGCGCAATCCATGACCGAGCGGGCCATCGGCCCCTGTGCGCTTTCGATCAGAAAGCCGGCGGTCTGAGAGCCGCCACCGGCCCGCCCGGGGCTGGGCCGCAGTCCGACGATGCCGCAATAGGCCGCCGGTACCCGCAGCGATCCGCCATGGTCCGTGCCGTGGCTGAGCCAGACCTCGCCCGCCGCCAGCCCCGCCGCGGCCCCGCCCGAGGAGCCGCCCGCGTTCATCATGGTGTCCCAGGGATTCCTCGTCGGGCCAAAGACCTCGTTGAATGTATTTGCCCCGGCACCCAGTTCGGGCGTGTTGGTCTTGCCCACCACCAGCGCACCGCGCGCCTCAAGCCGTTCCACCAGCGGGTCACTGGCCTCGGGGACATGGTCGGCCAGCCCCCTGGTGCCAAAGGTCGTGCGCACGCCCGCGACCGCGGTCAGATCCTTGACGCCGACGGGCAGCCCCGCAAGCCAGCCGGGCGCATCCCTCTCTCCCGTCGCCAGTGCGGCAATCGCCGCCTCGGCGCGGTCCCAGCAGGTGGTGGGCATGGCGTTGATGGCAGGCTCGACAACTTCGGTGCGACCGCAGGACGCCTCGATCAGATCGGCGGGTGCGATCTCGCCTTTGCGCAGGAGCGCGACAATCTCATGTGCCTCACGCGCGCACAGATCCGGCCCGGTGAAGGGATGTGGTCGGTCCGATGTCATGGAGTCCTCTCTATTGTCAGCGCGCGGCGGCACGCAAGCCAAGATAGGCAGCGAAGATGTGCGGGTTCAACAGCTTTTGGTGATGTTGCAACGGGCAAAGCGAGGCGATTTTCCGCAGGTCAGAGCTCTGCAAAAGTGGATGTTGGCCAAGCCGGGCACAGACGGACGCGCTGAATTCTGCTTCTCATCAAAGCAAGCACAACTTCTTTGATCCGAGATCTATAGACCAAACCCGCCGAATGTGATGGTGCCCCCACACGGTGATGGTTGCAATGTTGAGACGTTCTATCTATCTGATTTACATGTATTTAACAAGACGCCTGAATTTGGTGAGCAACCGTTTGTGTTACCTTTAATCTCGCATCTAGCATGGCAATCATGTTCTACCTGATACTAGCTAGGGCGATGATGAGTTGTCATAGTATCCCACCTCCTCCGCCACGCCACCTGATTTCACTTTTATTTATTCAATTCAGGATCTTACGTGTGGCGTAGAATTTTCAACCACACACGATAACCACACACATTGGCCACACTCAAAAAGGGTCCCATCCGTTGCTTGGCGTTCTCACCAGTGATTGCCCTCCACATGATTTGCTGATGACGTTAAGCGACTTGATGTTCAGGAGCAGTAGCGAAGTAGGTCGGTCAGACTCAACAAAGAGACTAGGCGAGCCCTTTGGTCGGCCAGAGATCCGATGAGCCAGGCGACATCTAGCATCTAGAACCCTAAGCTGAGGTTTACCAAGGGCGGATTCCGGACTTTCGCTGCGCTCTTATAAAATACTGCCAGCTGCGCTCAAGATACCGAGTGCTATCTGCATCCAACCAATACTAAAGTATTTGACTGCTAGCTGCCAAATCCGGCCTCGTTGTCGCCCAAACATCGAAAAGCCTTGGTAGCAAATTGATAAATTTGAAGGATATCAAAACAACATCTTGTGGTGCGTCGGCGCATAGCTACATTTAGCAGCAGTGAATAGGGGGCAGAATGTCAGAAGCGAAGAAAACGGACGTCGAAACACCCGCTACTTGCCGGATTCTTAGCCTAGACGGCGGTGGGGCCAAGGGTTTCTATACTCTAGGCGTCTTGCGTGAAGTTGAAGGTTTGCTTGGTGGGCCGCTGTACAAACACTTTGACCTGATATTCGGTACCAGCACCGGCTCAATCATCGCAGCCCTTCTCGCCCTAGGCCATGAAGTTGAAGCTATTCACCAACTCTATTGTGAGAATGTCCCAAATGTGATGAGGCAAAAGTCAGCATACGCAAAGTCGGAGGCGCTTTCCAAACTGGCAGAAGAAGTGTTTGAGGGAGCTACGTTTGAGGACGTGAGAACCGGCCTCGGTGTAGTGACAACGAAATGGGAATTGGAAACACCCATGATATTCAAGGGCAGTGTAGCGCAAGCCCACGGTCGAATTGGCACATTCAAACCTGGCTTTGGTTGCACGATATCTGAGGCGGTACAGGCTTCTTGTTCTGCCTATCCCTTCTTCAACCGCAAAACTGTTACTACAGCTATGGGTGATGAGATAGAGCTAGTCGATGGAGGCTACTGCGCCAATAATCCGACCCTATACGGCATCGCCGATGCGGTAGCCGCATTGAAGTACGAACCAAGTGATTGCCGTGTGCTGAGCGTAGGATGCGGCAACTACCCTACACCCAAAGAAGGTATAGGAAAGAGGACCTACCGCCGAGTCCTACCTACCCTGCCTATCCTGGAGAAAACGATGGGGATAAACGTTGCTTCCATGGAGCAGCTAAGGCAAATCCTCTTTAAGGCGGTGCCGACCATTCGGGTGAATGACACGTTCGAAAGACCTGAGATGGCCACTGATCTATTTGAACACAACTTAGCAAAGCTAAACATATTACGGCAGCGGGGTGCTGAGTCTTACGCCACCCGCGAAGCAGACATTCAAGCACTTTTGATGACAGAGGGGTAATATGGCGATTTCAGAAAACCAACTTGAAACTTGGTCCCATCCAGGTGCGCAAGAACAGTCGAAAAATACTTATGCCGCGATTAAGGCCGTGCTGGAGGATACGTCTGCGCCCTATAGCATCCGCGGCTTTGACACCTTCCTTCAAGGTTCATATGGGAACAGTACAAATATCCGCACAGATAGTGACGTTGATATCGTGATGCGCTTAGATTCAATAAACTACTATGATATCAGCAGATTAGATGAGGACGACACCACCAGATTCAAGCAAAACACGGGCCATACTGACTATAGCCACCACTTGTTTAAAGAAGAAGTCTTGGCATGGCTGAAAAAAAAGTACGGGACTGGGGTGAAGGCTGGGAACAAAGCTATCTTTATCCCTGGCAACAACTCTCGGCGTGATGCGGATGTCTTGGTTTGCACTAGACATAAAACCTACCTGTCATATCCCTCCACCTACGGGGAAAATTTCTGGGAGGGTGTTTGCTTTTGGAACTCTGACAACCAACAGATTGTAAACTACCCCAAACAGCACCTCGCGAATTGTAAGTCAAAGAACCAAAATACATCCACCCGATTCAAGTCAAACGTCAGAGTCTTTAAGAATATAAGGAAGGCAATGGTCGCAAGCGGATATCTGGACGACGGCGTTGCCCCGTCATATTTCATAGAGGGCATGTTGTGGAGCATACCGAATGAAAATTTCGTATCGACCTACCAGCAGACCTTCATCAATTGCATAAATTGGCTTGATAGTTGCGATCCCACGAAGTTGAGTTGCGCGAACAATTACCACTACTTAATCCGGGATAGTGCAAAAGTGTGCTGGAACATGGCTGACTACAACAAATTTCGTACAGCAGCAGTTAAATATTGGAGCGACAGCTAAGCTCAGCCTTTCGAAAAAGGTGCGATTGAATCCCTCACTTGTGTTGCTCCCCTCTTCATCACCTTCCCAGCGGTGGCCATGATGGGTCAACTGCATTTTTGTCGTCGTCGTGAATAGCCGCAGTGTAAAAGCTGCGCCCCAGCATGTCGAGGGTCAGCCGCGGTCGGCTTTGGGCCGTTTTTTCTGAACGAAACACTCATGCCATCATCGACATTGTCAATCAGCATTCAAAATTGACCCCTTATCGGCGTCCAATACTGACCCCCTCTGGTTCTGAGCTGGCCCGCCGCT